>NZ_JBFOCQ010000002.1:0-23131 GCF_040907805.1 Aeromonas sp. s3 | reverse complement strand
CGTAGCTCAGCTGGATAGAGTACCTGGCTACGAACCAGGTGGTCAGAGGTTCGAATCCTCTCGGGCGCACCATTTTGAAAGCAGTACCAAAAGTTGATGAGCGCCCGTAGCTCAGCTGGATAGAGTACCTGGCTACGAACCAGGTGGTCAGAGGTTCGAATCCTCTCGGGCGCACCATACAGACAGCCTCGACTTCGGTCGGGGCTGTTTTTTTATATGGCCGCTCCGGGTATGGGATACGACCCGGGTGGCTTGATGCTCGTCTCTTCGTCTCTTCGTCTCTTCGTCTCTTCACCTCTTTGCTTCAACTCTGTGGCTTCGCTACTAAGATCGCGCTCACGGCAACCCCGAGTTCCGTGACAAGGGCTTCCACCTCTGCATGACGGGCGCTTGGCGCCTCTCCTTGCCTCCTGCGGCTCACTGCGCCGACTTTCACGTTATCACGCCCTGTGCGCATCCCTTGGTTCTCGGTCAACCCACGCCCCTTTCCGCTGATAAACCCGCTCAGAGGCGGGCAGAGGCGGTTTGCAGGCAATAAAAAAGGATGCCGCAGCATCCTTTTTCATCCCCGCAGTCTGGGGGTCAGCTTTTTAGCCATTTGCGAATGCGGTTGGCATCGCCGATGGGGGTGCGTTTGCCCACCGAGTTGAGCAGCACTATGGCCAGCTCCTGATTGTCCGGCTTGGCCCTCATCAGCAGGCAGCGGCCCGCTTCGTCGGTATAACCGGTCTTGGAGAGGCGCACGTCCCAGTCCGGGTTCTTCACCAGCGGGTTGGTGTTGTTGAACATCAGGCTGTAGGCCGGCGTGCGAAAGCGCATGTCCTTGCTGGTGTCCTGGGTGAACTCGCGGATCAGCGGCTGGCGATAGGCTGCCGCGATGAGCTTGGCCAGATCCTGGGCGGTGGAGACGTTGCGGGTCGACAGGCCGGTAGAGTCGTAGAAGCGGCTGTTGCGCATGCCCAGCTGCTTGGCCTTGTTGTTCATGGCACGGATGAAGGCGGGACGGCCCCCCGGGTAGTGGCGGGCAAGCGCCGAGGCCATGCGGTTCTCAGAGGACATCAACGCCAGATGCAGGGCATCGCGGCGGGTCACCTGGGTACCCATCCTGACCCGCGAATAGGTGTGCTTGATGGCGTCCCTGTCGTTCTGGTCGATGGTCAGGGTCTGGCCGAGATCCTGGCGGGTATCCAGCACTACCAGCGCCGTCATCAGCTTGGTGAGGGAGGCGATGGGGCGCACCTGGGTGGGATTCTTCTGGTAGAGGGTCTTGCCCGTTCTGACATCCATCACCAGTGCGCTGCTCGATTGCAGCTGCAGTTTGGCCGGGTTGGGGGCAGCCAATGCTGCTGGCAGTCCCAGCAGTCCAACCAATGCATAAACCAGCGCCATAGCGCTAACCCGACACCGCATACTACCGACTCCGTTCACATGGAAAAAAAGGCGCTAGATTCACTCATTTTTACCCTCGCTTGACAAGAGTGCCAGCGGGTAAATCACCATTATTTCGCTAAAAAAAGGGCCATCTCGCGATGACCCTCTCTCTTTGCCTCAATCCCGTGGCGCACTGGCTTTGCGTTTGCTCAGCCAGCGCCAGATCAGCGCAATCAAACCGCCGACCAGCAGCACGATCGGCAGGCAGAGAATGATGCTGAGGAACTGGGACTGGTACTCGGCCGCCAGCTTGGTGTGACTGAGGAAGTAGCCGAAACCGACCAGCGGGCAGATCCACATGATGGAGCTGACCAGATTGACGATGAGAAAGCGCCCCTGGGGCAGTTCGGTGGCACCGACGATATAGGGGTAGGCGGTGCGCACGAAGGCGATGTAGCGGGCGGTGATCAGGGTCACGATGCCGTATTTGTCCAGCAGGTAGTAAACCTTCTGCTGGTGCTTCTCTTCCACATGGGACAGCAGCCGGTGGTAGAGCTGGGTATGACCCAGGAAACGCCCCTGCATGTAGCCGAGCCAGGTGCCGACGAAGGTGGCCAGGATCAGCAGCGGGATCACCCCGAGGGAGAGCACGTCCTGATAGATGAGCACGCCGGTCAGGATCAGCAGGCTGTCGCCGGGCAGAAAGGCGGTGGGAATGAAGCCGTTCTCCAGCACCAGAAAGGTCAATAACACACCGCAGACCATGAAGGCCATCTTGGGATCGGATAGCGTCACCAGATCCTGATGCATAAAGGCGTGGGCCAGTTGGTAAAACTGTTCCATAGTTGCAAACTCCGCAGGTTAGCTGGGTTGATCAAGCAAGGGCATGGCAAGCACCTTGTCGATGCGCAAACCATCCATGTCAACGATTTCCAGTTGCCACTGTTCCAGGGTGACCAGGTCTCCCGTCTGGGGAACACGACCAAGGAGCAGCATGATAAGCCCTCCGAGGGTGTGATAGTGATGTTTTTCTTCCTCCGGTAGCCGAACCAGTCCCAGGCAGTCCTTCAATTCCGGCAGCGGAATGAGGCCGTCGAGCAGCCAGCTGCCGTCGGTACGCTGAAAAGCCCAGTTGTCGTCGCCATCTTCCTGCTGGAAGTCGCCGGCCAGAGTCTCCAGCAGATCCTGCTGGGTGACCAGCCCCTGCAACTCGCCATATTCGTCCACCACCAGCACCATGTGCTCGGCATGGGTGCGGAAGTGGTTGAGCAGCTCGAGGCCGTTGAGGGTCTCAGGCAGCAGACTGCCATCCTGGGTCAATGCCGCCAGATCGATGGGCTCACCCTTGATATAGGCGTGCAGCACCTTGCTGACGTTAATGATGCCCACCAGTTCCGACAGGTTGCCGTCGCAGACCGGGAAGAAGCTGTGGCGATACTCCACCAGCCGCTGCAGGTTGACCTCCAGCGGCAGGGCGAGGTCGAGATAGCGGATGTCGCTGCGGGGCACCATCAGCGAGGAGAGGCTGCGCTCGTCGAGCCGGAACACATTCCGTAACATAGTGTGCTCGTGATCTTCGATGATCCCCGCTTCCGAACCCTCCACCAGCATGGCGTGGATCTCCTCCTGGGTCACGTTGGCGCTGCCATCCTGGCTGACTCTCAGCAGTCGCAGGCTGGCCTTGGTGGAGGCCGACAGCAGCCATACGAAGGGACGGGTGAGGGCGGCCAGCCACAACATGGGGCGGGCCACCAGGCAGGCGATGCGCTCGGCACTGATCTGGCCGAGCCGCTTGGGCACCAGTTCGCCGATGACGATGGAGAGATAGGTGACCACTACGATGACCAGCACGGTGGCGATGAGGCCGCTGCTCTTGGGGGTCATGCCCCACTCCTGCAGCCAGAGCGCCAGCGGCTGGGCCAGCAGGGATTCGCCGTAGATACCGTTGAGCAGACCGATACTGGTGATGCCGATCTGCACTGCGGAGAGAAAATGAGTGGGATCTTCGCTCAGCTTGAGCGCGATGGCGGCGGAGCGGCTCCCTTCGCTGACCATCTTGCTGAGGCGTGCCTTGCGTGCGGTGACGATGGCGATTTCCGACATGGCGAAAACGCCATTGAGCAAAATCAATCCAAACAGGATCAATATTTCCATACTGCGGCAGCACTCCTAGTAGAAAGATCGCTGGCAGTGTAATGAATTTGGGGGCGCTGCGCTTGTGAAAGCGGGTGATTTGGCTCGCTAATTTTGCATGACAACGCGCGAAATGAGGGGGAATGGTGGTGGGCGGGCAACAAAAAGCCCCCTGCAGGAGGGGGCTTTTGCGAGGCGGATGCAGGCTTACAGCGCGGCGATCTCGGCCTGTTGGGCTTCCAGCTTGGTCAGCTGGAGACGGTAATCTTCCAGCTTCTCGCGCTCCTTGGCGATGACCGCTTCCGGCGCCTTGGCGACGAAGGCTTCGTTGCCAAGCTTGCCTTCGATGCGGCCGCACTCGCCCACCAGACGGGCTACCTCTTTGGCCAGACGGGCCAGTTCGGCATCCTTGTCGATGAGACCAGCCATCGGGATCAGCAGCTCGGTGGCCCCGATCAGCTTCTTCACCGACAGCGGAGCGGCTTCACCTTCGCCAAGCACGCGGATGGATTCCAGACGGGCCAGCGACTTGAGGAAGGCCTCGTTGTCGGCTGCACGCTCGGCATCCTTGGCATCGCACTGGAGCAGCACGTTGAGCGGGACGCTCGGCGCTACGTTCATCTCGGAGCGGATGTTGCGGATGCTGACGATGAACTCCTTCACCCACTCCTGATCCGCCATCGCGGCGTCGTCCACCTTGGCGGCGTCGAACTCCGGGAAGGCCTGTATCATGATGGTGTCGGCGTGCACGCCAGCCAGCGGGGCGACCGATTTCCAGATGGTCTCGGTGATGAACGGGATGATCGGGTGCGCCAGACGCAGCAGGGTTTCCAGCACGGTCACGAGGGTGTGGCGGGCAGCGCGCTGCTCGGCCTCGGAACCCTTGGTCAGTACCGGCTTGGTCAGCTCCAGATACCAGTCACAGAACTGGTTCCAGATAAATTCGTACAGCACGCCAGCCGCGATATCGAAGCGGTAGGTGTCGAGGGCGGTACGGAAGTCACGGATGGCCACCTGCAGCTGGGACTGGATCCAGCGATCCGCCAGGCTGAACTGCATCTCGCCACCATTCCCTTGCGAAGAGAAGCCACAATCCTGATCTTCGGTGTTCATCAGCACGTAGCGGGAGGCGTTCCACAACTTGTTGCAGAAGTTGTTGTAACCATCCAGGCGCTTCATGTCCCAGTTGATGTCACGACCGGTAGAGGCCAGCGCCGCCAGGGTGAAGCGCAGGGCGTCGGTACCGTGGGCCTCGATCCCTTCCGGGAACTGCTTGGCGGTACGCTTGCCGATCTTCTCGGCCATCTGCGGCTGCATCATGTTGCCGGTGCGCTTCTCCAGCAGGTCCTCGAGGCTGATGCCGTCGATCATGTCGAGGGGATCCAGCACGTTGCCTTTGGACTTGGACATCTTCTGGCCTTCTTCGTCACGGATGAGGCCAGTGATGTAGACGGTCTTGAACGGCACTTGCGGCTGGCCGTTCTCGTCCTTGATGAAGTGCATGGTCATCATGATCATCCGGGCAATCCAGAAGAAGATGATGTCGAAGCCGCTCATCAGCACGTCGGTCGGGTGGAAGGTCTTGAGCGCCTCTGTGTTATTCGGCCAGCCCAGGGTGGAGAAGGTCCACAGGGCGGAGCTGAACCAGGTGTCGAGCACGTCTTCGTCCTGACGCAGCACGGTCACGGACGGGATGCTGTGCTTGGCGCGCACTTCATCCTCGTTGCGACCCACGTAGACATTGCCGGCATCGTCATACCAGGCCGGGATGCGGTGACCCCACCACAGCTGACGGGAGACGCACCAGTCCTGAATGTCGCGCATCCAGGAGAAGTACATGTTCTCGTACTGCTTCGGCACGAACTGGATGCGGCCATCTTCCACCGCCTCGATGGCGGTCTTGGCCATGGGCGCCACACGCACGTACCACTGGTCGGTCAGCATCGGCTCGATGGGCACGCCACCGCGATCGCCGTAAGGCTGTTGCAGCACGTGATCCTTGATCTCGGCCAAGAGGCCCAGCTCGTCCAGCTTGGCGACGATGGCCTTGCGGGCGGCAAAGCGCTCCATCCCGGCGAACTCGGTCGGCAGGGTGGCGTCATAGGCGGTGCTGGGGTTGCCGTTGGAGTCAACCACTTCGGCCTCGGCGCGCACGTGGGCGTCCAGAGTGAAGATGTTGATCATCGGCAGGTTGTGGCGCTTGCCCACTTCGTTGTCGTTGAAGTCGTGGGCCGGGGTGATTTTCACGCAGCCTGTGCCCTTCTCCATGTCGGCGTGCTCGTCGGCGACGATGGGGATCAGACGGTTCACCAGCGGCAGCAGAATGTGCTGACCGATCAGCGCCTTGTAGCGCGGGTCTTCCGGGTTCACCGCGACGGCGGTATCACCCAGCATGGTTTCCGGACGGGTGGTGGCGACGATCAGGTGATCCTGGCCTTCGGCGGTCTTGGCGCCGTTGGCCAGCGGGTAGCGCAGGTGCCACATGTGGCCCTTGATCTCGCGGTTTTCCACTTCCAGATCAGAGATGGCGGTATTGAGCTTGGGATCCCAGTTCACCAGGCGCTTGCCGCGGTACATCAGGCCATCTTCGTAGAGACGGACGAACACTTCCTGCACGGCGGCGGAGAGGCCTTCATCCATGGTGAAACGCTCGCGCTCCCAATCCACGGAGTCGCCCAGACGGCGCATCTGGCGGGTGATGGTGCCGCCGGACTCTTCCTTCCACTGCCAAATCTTGTCGATGAAGGCTTCCCGGCCGTAATCGTGGCGGGTCTTGCCCTCTTCGGCGGCGATCTTGCGCTCAACCACCATCTGGGTGGCGATACCAGCGTGGTCGGTACCCGCCTGCCACAGGGTGTTCTTGCCCTGCATGCGGTTGTAGCGGATCAGGGTATCCATCAGGGTTTGCTGGAAGGCGTGACCCATGTGCAGGCTGCCGGTGACGTTCGGCGGCGGGATCATGATGCAGAAGGAGTCTTTGCTGGTGTCGCCGTGGGGCTTGAAGTAGCCCTGAGCTTCCCAGTGCTGGTAGAGCGCCTGTTCGATGGCGTTGTGATTAAAAGTCTTTTCCATGGTCTCGCCGTAATCTGGATGGATGGATTCTGGTGTTGATTCGTGGTGGATCACAGGCGGCGCAGTCAGGGCTGCGCCGGATCCGGTGCGGCAAGGACGGGCTGATCCCTCATCTCGAGGGCGTGGCCTGCCTGGCGATAGTGCTTGTAGCGCTCGCGGGCTTGCTGCTTTTGCGTTTCGTCAGTGGGGACAAAATCTACCACTTGAGCGAAGTGTCCTGCAAACAAAGGTGTCTGTTTGGCCAGATTGATGAGGCGGGCGTAGCGCCGTCGTGGCGGCTGGTGGCCGATCTCCACCGGGGCCTGGCCGCTCTCACCCTGCAACTGGTGCGGCACGAAGCGCTCCGGCGGCAGCTGCCACAACAGCTCGTCGAGGCGCAGGGCCTGAGCCTCATCGTCGCAGAACAGATAGAGGTGGCCCGCCCCCCACGACTCGGCCGCAAGGCTGCAGGCGAGTCGCTCGACGGCAGAGGCCTGTTCGTCATCCTGCTCGCTCATCAGGTAAAAGGTCACTTGGCTCATCAGGTTGATCCCGTTTGCGGTGACGGATAATTGACCGCCGGTAAGGACGGGCAGGGGGTATTCCTGCCCACCCTCAATGAAACAAGGAAGAGGCGGGCCTCTTCCTTGTGGTGCAGGGCAACTTCCGCTCGCCCGATGGCATCGCCGGGCGAGGTGCGGAAATTACTCCTTCTCTTCGATGTCCACCCCTGACCGGTTCAGCAGGAACTGGGTCAGCAAGGGCACCGGACGCCCGGTGGAGCCCTTCTCCTTGCCACTCTTCCAGGCAGTCCCGGCGATATCCAGGTGGGCCCAGTTGTACTTCTTGGTGAAGCGTGACAGGAAGGCTGCGGCGGTGATGGTACCGGCCGGACGACCGCCTATGTTGGCCATGTCGGCGAACGGACTCTCCAGCTGT
This sequence comes from Aeromonas sp. s3, assembly GCF_040907805.1. Taxonomy (NCBI): domain Bacteria; kingdom Pseudomonadati; phylum Pseudomonadota; class Gammaproteobacteria; order Aeromonadales; family Aeromonadaceae; genus Aeromonas; species Aeromonas sp. s3. The sequence goes on along the minus strand of NZ_JBFOCQ010000002.1, from coordinate 15,637 downwards.
TCCTGATACTCGTCGAACAGCGGCAGACGCCAGGCGCGATCACCCGCCTGCTCGGAGGCATTGAGCAGCTCGTGGGCCAGCGGGTTGTGGTTGGCCAAGAGGCCCGTGGTGTGGTGACCCAGGGCGATGATGCAGGCACCAGTCAGGGTGGCCACGTCGATCACGGTTTCCGGATCAAAGCGATCCACGTAGGTCAGCGCATCGCACAGCACCAGGCGGCCTTCCGCATCCGTGTTCAGCACTTCGATGGTCTGGCCGGACATGGAGGTGAGGATGTCGCCCGGACGATAGGCGTTGCCACCCGGCATGTTCTCGCAGCCCGCCAGCACGCCGATGACGTTGATGGGCAGCTGCAGCTGGGCCAGGGCGTGCATGGTACCGAGCACGGAGGCGGCGCCGCCCATGTCGTACTTCATCTCGTCCATGCCGTCGGCCGGCTTGATGGAGATGCCGCCGGAGTCGAAGGTCAGTCCCTTGCCGACCAGCACGATGGGCTTGGCATCCGGATGACCCTTGTACTCGATGATGGCCATCATGGCTTCGTTGTCGGAGCCGCGCGCCACCGCCAGGTAGGAGTTCATGCCGAGCTCGGCCATCTCCTGCTCGCCGATCACCTTGGTGGTGATGTTGTCGAAGGCATCGGCCAGACGACGGGCCTGGGAGGCGAGATAGGCCGGATTGCAGACATTGGGCGGCATGTTGGCCACGTCGCGACAGACGCGCACCCCTTTAGCCACGGCCAGGCCGTGGGCGATGGCTTTTTCACCAATGGTCAGTTCCCGACGCGTCGGCACGTTGAACACCAGCTTGCGCAGCGGACGGCGCGGCTCGGCCTTGTTGGTCTTGAACTGGTCGAAACTGTAGAGGCCCGCCTTGGTGGTTTCCACCGCCTGGCGCACCTTCCAATAGGTATCCCGTCCCTTGACGTGCAGCTCGGTCAGGAAGCAGACCGCTTCCATGGAGCCGGTTTCGTTGAGGGTGGTGATGGTCTTGTTGATGATCTGCTTGTACTGGCGTTCGTCGAGTTCCCGCTCCTTGCCGCAACCGACCAGCAGCACGCGCTCGCTGAGCACGCCCGGTACTTGATGCAGCAACAGCATCTGGCCTGGTTTCCCTTCCAGGTCGCCACGGCGCAGCAGCGAGCTGATGTAGCCATCGCTGATCTTGTCCAGCTGTTCGGCAACCGGAGAGAGGCGACGCGGCTCGAATACGCCGACCACGACGCAGGCACTGCGTTGCTTCTCAGGACTGCCACTCTTTACACTGAACTCCATGGAATCTCCTACATCCTAAAGACAAAAGGCACCTTTTATTGAATAATGCGGTGCTTGTTGGGGTATCAGAGGCGGAGCGAACAGGCACTGGCCCCGCAGTTCAAACTGGTAAAAATCCAATATACGGCCCTATTTTTCAGGCATTCGACTAAAAACACAAGTTTACTTGGGAATGACTGTGATCGTTTTCCGATATTTGTTCAGGGAAACCCTGAAAACCCAGCTGGCGGTATTATTCGTGCTGCTGCTCATCTTCGTCAGCCAGCAATTCATCCAGATCATCGGCGATGCCGCCGATGGTGAGGTGCCGACGCGCCTGGTCTCCACCCTGCTGCTGCTCAACCTGCCGAACATGGCCCTGTTGATGCTGCCCATCAGCCTGTTTTTGGCCATCTTGTTCGCTCACGGGCGCCTCTACGCCGAAAGCGAGATGACGGTGATGCATGCGGTGGGCTTCAGCCACCGTTTCGTGATGCGCAGCGCCATGGTACTGGCCCTGCTGACGGCGGCCGTCGCCGCCTTCAATACTGGCTGGATTGCCCCGCAGGCGAAGGAGCGCGAGTATCAGGTGATCGACGAGTTCAAGGCCGATCCGGGGATCTCCTTCTTGCAGGCCGGCCGCTTCATGGAGCTCGACAAGGGGCGCCTGGTGGCCTACATCCAGGATCTCAACGACAAGGGCTCCAAACTGCAGAAGATCTTCGTGTTGCAGCGCTCCCAGGATGGCAAGCCGCCGTCGGTGGTGGTGGCGACCGAAGGAGTGGTCACGGTCGACAGCAACGGCCTGCAGTGGCTGACCCTGAAGGATGGCTCCCGCTACGAGGGGCACTTCAATACGCGCCAGTTCCAGATCTCCGAATTCGACGAGTACAGCTTGGTGATCCGCCAGCAGGAGATGGAGCGCTCCAACCGCAAGGCGGCGGCCAAGCCGACCATGGAGCTGCTGGGCACCCAGGACAACCAGCTGATGGCCGAACTGCAGTGGCGCCTGTCACTGCCGCTCTCCATTCTGGTGCTGACCTTCCTGGTGGTGCCACTGGCGCGGGTCAACCCCCGTCAGGGCCGCTATGCCAAGCTGTTGCCGGCCATCCTGCTCTACCTCTCCTACTTCCTGCTGCTCAGTGCCGCCCGTTCAGCCATCGACAGCGGCCGGCTGCCGCACTGGCCCGGCATGTTCCTGGTGCCGCTGGTCTATCTGCTGCTGATCGGGTTGCCGCTCAACCTGCAGGGCACCAGCTGGTGGAACGGGGTCAAGACCCTCTATTTCAAGAGAAAATCGGCATGATGTTGCCATCTGGGAGTCTCTACTGATGTTTGGCATTCTCGATAGACATGGCGACCGGGTCATTTTGCTGTCGCCCCCGCTCCATACGTCTGTATTTGAGGGAAAAATCAGCATGATGCTGCAACCGGGGAGTTTCTGCTGATGTTTGGCATTCTCGATAGATATATCGGCCGGATCATTTTCATGTCGGTCCTGCTGTGTGAGATCACGCTGGTGGGCCTTGCGGCGCTCATAAAGTACGTGGAGCAGCTGAAGTCGGTAGGGGAAGGCAACTACGACATGCTCAGCGCCCTCTACTATGTGCTGCTCTCCATGCCGAAAGAGGCGGTGCTCTTCTTCCCGCTGGCGGCCCTGCTGGGCGGCCTCATCGGTCTGGGCCAGCTGGCGACCAGCTCGGAGCTGGTGGTGATGCAGGCGGCGGGCCGCTCCAAGATCAGTATCGTGATGGCGGCGCTCAAGACCGCCATCCCGCTGATGATCCTGGTGGGGCTGATGGGGGAGTACGTGGCGCCCATCGCCAAGCGGATGGCGGATGACATCAAGGCGGGGGCCCTGTCGGAAGGGCGGTTGACCGTGTCGGCTTACGGGGTGTGGGCGCGCGATGGCAATAACTTCGTCAACATCAACGGGGTGCGCAACGATGGTGCGCTGACCGGCATCACCCTTTACCGTTTCACCCCGGAGCGCAAGCTGATCGATATCCTGCAGGCGCAGGAAGGGGTGTTCGAGCAGCATCACTGGCTGCTCAAGCAGGTGCAGGTGACCCGTTTTGACGATCCCAAACAGATCCTGAGCGAGACCCAGCCCCAGATGGAGTGGAGCTCCGAGCTCACCCCCAAACAGCTCGGGGTGGTGAGCGTCGATCCCGAAAACCTGCCGGTGGCGGGACTGCTGGATTACATCGGCTATCTGGATGCCAACAAGCAGGATGCCGGGCGCTACAAGCTGGAGATGTGGCGCAAGCTGCTGTCACCGCTCTCGGTGGTGGCGATGATCCTGTTGGCCTCCTCCTTCATCTTCGGCCCGCTGCGCTCGGTCAGCATGGGCGCGCGGATGCTGATGGGGATCATGACGGGCTTCGCCGTCTACGTCAGCGATCGGGTGTTCGGCCCCATCAGCCTGGTGTACGCGGTGCCACCGATCCTGGCGGCCATCGCGCCCAGCCTGCTGTTTGGCGGCATCTCCTTCTATATCCTGAGTCGCAAGCAGTAGCGGCCTGATGGGCGGTTAGGGCGGTGGCGCTGCAGACAAAAGGCTAACATCGCGCCTGCTGCACTGCTGCACTGCTGCACTGCTGTTCGGCGGCATCTCCTTCTATATCCTGAGCCGCAAGCAGCAAGCGCGTCGACCAGCAAAAAGGGCACCCTGGGGTGCCCTTTTTCGTTGCCGCCTTTTGGGATCAGCGATTGAGCTGTTCCAGATTCTCCTGTTTGCCCAGCACGATCACTTCGCACTCGGACCAGATGTCCTGAAATGCGCGAGGTGACTTGCGGTTGAACAGGCAGAGCAGGTTGCCGAGGCCAAAGGCCGCCGTTGCCAGCCGGATCAGCGCCTGGGTGATGCGGATGTTGCTGCCATCGGCATTCTGGATGCGCAGACGCCAGGCCCGCATGCCGATGGTCTGGCCGGCGCGGGTCCAGAACCAGGTGTAGAAACCGCAGATGACGAGAGCGAGCCAGGCACTGTAGACGGGACTGGTCAGCAGCCAGGAGGTGTCCTTGCCCTCGGGGACGCTTGCCATGCCGGTTGCCAGTAGCAGATGGGCCACCCCCATCCCGATAAAGCCGGCGATGATCAGCAATGAGATGACCACCAGATAGTCATAGATCAGGGCACCGAGCCGGCGCAGCAGACCGGCGGAGGGGTGGCGCTGGGTGGGAGGAGGGGGAGTGGTCGGTTGGACGGGTTTACGCTTGGCCATCGTTCTTATTCCATTAATATGATGCGGGCATTCTATGTAACTGACCTTGCCTCGGCAAGGCGTTGAATAAATGAGCAAACGACTGTGAGCACAAGAAAAACACCTTGCATGCCCAAGCGCCATTCGTATAATCCCTCGCAGTTGCCCGGGTGGCGAAATCGGTAGACGCAGCGGATTCAAAATCCGCCGTAGCAATACGTGTCGGTTCGAGTCCGACCCCGGGCACCATTAAAACTCTTGTCTGGTCAACAAGATACGGCGTTTAGGCGCTGTCCTTTCTCGGAACAACTGCGGTTGAAACTCTCAATAACGTGCAAATGCGTGCAAGAGGTTTTAACCAATGGCAAACGTTCAAAAAATATCAGGCAAACGTGGCACCAGCTATCGCGTGCAATTCATGCGAAACGGTCGCCGTGTAGGCCAAACATTCCCTCGTAAAAAAGACGCAGAAGCCTTTTTGGCTCAGATTACCGTATCCGATGATCTGGCCGATGCGCTGACGAACGTCACACTAACGACCACAACCCTATCCCAAGCAATCCGCGATTACCTCGACCAGTACAATGGCCGAGACTCAAGCATTATCCAGCGCCTTACGTGGTGGGCTGACCGCCTTGGCTCCAAGCCAGTGGGCAGAGTTACCCGCCAACAAGTAAAGGCCGCCCTTAACGATCTGCAAGCCGAGGGGAAGCAACCCAGCACCCAGAACCGTTACCGGAGCGCGTTGTCTAGCGTCTTTGTTTGGTTTAACGACAAGCACGACACTAAGCACAACCCCGCCCGTGAAGTTCGCCAGCAGACAGAAGACAATGCCCGAACCCGCTTCCTGAGCGATGCAGAGTTGCCACGGCTACTGGCAGCAGCTAAGGCCAGCAAATGGGAACGGCTGCACCTGCTTATCTCAATGGCTATCTTCACCGGCGCCCGCCGTAGTGAACTTATCGGCCTGCAATGGTCAGATGTTGATCTCAAGGCCAGAACCGCACACCTGCACCACACCAAAAACGGCACCCAGCGAGTGCTGACCCTTCCCCCGGCCCTTGTCCAAGAGATGATGAAGTTCCGGCAAGTGGGCAATTCCTATCTATTCCCCCACCCTAGCAAGTTAAACGCCCCCTTTGAGCATTTTGACTCGTTCTGGCAAGCCTGCCGTGCCGAGGCCGGAATCACCGACTTCCATTTCCATGACCTGCGGCACACATGTGCGAGCCTATTAGCCAAGAGTGGGGCTAGCTTGCTGGAGATTGCCCAGGTATTGGGGCACAAGTCGATCACCATGACCCAGCGTTACAGCCATTTGTGTAATGGTCACAAGCAATCGTTAACCGATCGCGTGTTCGGAGCCATTGCGTTATGACATATCTGAGCCATGACCCGAAAAATGGGGCCCTATCGGCGCACAAGTCGAAGCGTGAGCGTGAGCAGTGGTGCGAGAGTACCGGAGCAGAGGCTATCACCATGAAGCAAGCCAGAGAGCTTAGGCCCACATGGAATGCCGCCGACTGGCGAAGGTTTACAGCCCTGACTGATTACCAGGACTGAAAAGAAGAAGCCCCCGCAACTGGTGGAACAGTTCGAGGGCTATGGGACACAACCGATGAGGAAGCATCGATCATGAACACTCAGATCATACCCGCCAAATCAGCAGCCCAGCAAGCAGCAAGGGCCGCCGTCATTGCTTATCGAGCAGGATTTCAACAAGAGGCCGCCATCCTGTGGCGAGCCGCTATTTTCGCATACCTGGAGAACAACAAATGGCAAGACCAGTAAGTGGGCTTTCCAAGATGGACGTGAAGATCATCAAGTCACTTCAAGATGGGACATCAAACAAGGTGGCGGCGCTCGATGCCGGTGTGCGCATCACGTCCGACACAAAAACACCAGTAAAGCGAGCCAAGGCGAAGCTGAAGAAGTCCCGTTTCAGTGAGGCGATCAGGACTCAGACCAAGGAGGAACGCGGGGTAATCATCATGGGCGAAACACTACACCCATACACCCCAGAGCTTGAATGGTTCGCGAATATAAGCGAGTCACATCTTTGTTTTTATGAGCACTTGCTCTCGCAAGGATGGGAGCTGGATAAGGATGGCACCTTGTTCAACCCCAAGGAGCGCGAGGGCACCAAGGAATGACTGGTCAAATGTTGGGCAATTCATGTCCCCCTCACCTTGATGCTCCGGTCTGCTCATTCTGCGAGAGTGTGTTCGACCCGAGCAAAACCGAAACCGCAGTCCGAGACCACAAGAAAGAGGAAAAGCAATTATGGGAAACCATGAATTAGTAGCTCTCAGTTCAGACCTTAACAACTGGTTGCCAATGCGTGAACTGTCCCAACAGTTCCCGAAATTCACCTACCAGCAGATCAAGGTGATGTTCTGGAGAAAAGAGGACAAGCCCGGCCTGGATCGTTGCGCCCGGATGGTCGGACGAACTCAATACATAAACCATCGTTTGTTTGGTTTGTGGCTGGCTGGACAACTGCCGGAACAGCAGGCAAGGGATGCTTAATCCTACAGGAAACCTAGTAAATACGGGTTTGCCTTGGCTGTGTGTGCGAAACGCAGTGCAAAAGGTGAAAAAAGCCCCCGAGTAAGTACCCGAGGGCTCCAGAAGTTGGCCGCCGTAACTTTGGCGAGCGAGGCGGCCAACAACCCAACGAAAGGATAATTGTTGATGCATGAAGACGCTATTACTTTAGCCGACCGATGCTTCCCCGTGAACCGTGACAAGTCGCCACGGGTGGGGAATTGGAAGGCCCATATCGAGGGGGCGAGCGATGCCCGTATGTTTGGCGTCCCTGTGCCTGCCGGTGTCGTTGTCATCGACCACGATTCCTATAAGCAAGACGCCATCAGCAAAGAGGCGCTGGCTGACAATCTCGGAATTTCCCTAGAGGCGCTGGATGCCGCACACTTGCAGACCACACGCAGCGGTGGCACACACTACGCCTTTACAGTCCCGCACGATGCCAACATCCCCAATACGGTCGATGTATGGCCGGGCGTTGATATCCGCTCTGCTGGTCGCGGTTATATCGCATCAGGGCGCGGCTATAAGGACGCTAAAGGCGAGCCAATTGGCCACGCCGCCATTGAGCGGATAACCCGTGGTCCCCGTCTCGACACAACCCCCTTATGTAAGCGCCAAGGGCAAGAGGCTCGCCCCGAACGAGTTGAAACCAGCACCGGCGGTACTCCGCTGGATGACATCAAATATTGTCTCTATCGCCTCCCAGATACCGCCCGCTGGGAGCACGTGGGGATGGCTGTTCACCACGCGAGTGGTGGCAGTGAGGAGGCTTGGGAGCTATTCGACGAGTGGAGCGCCCAATTCCCTGGGAGCTATGACTACGACAACAACCGTAAACGCTGGGATTCTTTTGGGAAAAAACCCGGTGCAATCACCATGGGGAGTCTAATCCATTGGGCGGGAGTCGCTGCACATGACCTGCCAAGTCACGGCGGGCAAGTTGCTGGAGATGATGACCTTGCCGATGAGGTCCCCCGAAAGCTAACCCTGCCGCTGTCTTTTGGCTCCCTAGGGTTCGACCGTTCGAGCCAATACCTGATTAAGGGGTTGTTGCCTGCCGAATGCACCAGCTCCATTTATGGCCCCTCAGGTAGCTATAAATCATTCCTCGCTATCTCTTGGGCCTGCCACATTGCCACGGGTAAAAGCTGGGATGGGCGACGGGTGGAGAAGGGCGCGGTCATCTATGTAGTGGGGGAAGGTGGAACCGGTGTACCTCGCCGGATCAAGGCATGGGAGAACACACATGGTGAGGACGCCGCCAATCTCTGTTGCGTCAATCAGCCCGTGTTTGTGGCCGCCCCATTGCAGGTCGAGCAACTCCGGCTAGCTGCGGAGCATGTTAAGCAAGCAACAGGGCTGCCGGTAGCGCTGATCGTCATCGACACCCTGGCGCGGTGCTTTGGCGGTGCTGACGAGAACAAAGCCAGCGACATGGGGGCATTCATTGCGGGTTGCGATGCAGTCAAAGCGGCTACTGGGGCGACCGTACTGGTTGTGCACCACTCGGGCAAGGATGAGACGAAGGGGGCTCGTGGTAGTTCTAGCTTCCGGGCCGCTCTTGATGCCGAGTTTCTGGTTAAGCGCGAGACCGTGGGCGCAAAAGCATTGGTGCTGACCTGCACCAAGCAGAAGGACGCCGAGGAGGCAGAGAGCCGGGCCTACGACCTCAACGACCGTTTTCTATACACCGATGATGACGGAGAGGATGTTACCAGTCTTGTGGTCTCCGCCAATGGTAGAGAGCCCATCGATGAAGAAGAGTTGGCAGAGCCAGCACTATCCGCCAACCATCAGGCTATGTATGAGGCCATAAGCGCCGTGTGGCTCGAATCTGATGGTGTGGCGGTATGGGATGCCGTAATTACAACGATGAAAGCGAACGGCACATGGGATCGGCGTAGAGGCAAAGAATGGCTCGGCAAGCTGGAACGCGAGGGTCTTATTGTTGTGGCTGATGGTGAAATCACGCGCCCAGGTGATGAGTAGCCACATTGGGGCCATGACCGACCGGGCCGACCCCCTATATGCACCGGCCCGGTCGGTCCAACAAAAGGCCCCCATGGGAGAATGTGGGTAATAGAGTTGTAGCGCCACTAATAGGCGACCGACCGGGGCCGGGCATATAGGGAATCAGGTCGGTCGGTCACGATGAAATAGCGGTTTTGCACTCAATATCACCCAGTGGAACGCGCAAGCCGCCGTGTGTCGCTGTTCCTGAGGGATTATCAATCCGTTATCTGTAAATAACAGCTCAATTACAGGACAAAAGCAGTTGCCCTTGATGCTGGCATCTACTATCAGAAATATTTGGGGACTCGTATGAATAATAGAATTGTAGTAAAAGGTCGGTTTCGCAAAGGTGAAAGCGGTAACCCAGCAGGGCGGCCAAAAGGGGCGAAGGGTAAGCGTAATCAGATCCCAGAAGAGTTGACCGCTGACGCCTTGGCAAAATTGGCCGCACTGGTAGCCGAGGGCGATACCCAGGCCGTCCGAATGGTACTTGACCGAGTAATCCCCACGCTGCGCGCCGTAACGCCGGTCGGGTCGCTGGACGCCGAACTCATCCAAATGAAAATCAAAGAGCTGGGAGAGTTTGAAGCCCGTCTCGCTGCACTGGAGGCCAGCCGTGACCAGTAGACATGCCCGCCTAAAGCGACTTGAACGAGCCTTTGCGCCGCATGAGCTGGCTGGTTATCGGTTCGTCACACACGTCACGGTTGAGCAGAGCGACCCGCGCAACGGGACGAGTGAGCATGTCCCACTAGGGGGGCCAATAGCTGAGCTGTTGGTGTTCGCTGCCACCCGCGACGAGTACCGGGCCACAGTTGCGGCGCTGCGCCCTCACTTCCTCTTAATGGAAGGGTGATATGGCCAAAGCATTGATGGCCCGACTTGCTCGCCTGGAGAGCCTTGAAAGCGTCCAGATGCCCACTGTTATCGAATACCACCGGGTGGTAGTCGTGCGCAGTAACGACCACCGGAGAGGCTCCTGTGTGGTTCAGGGCAGCGAGGTGGCGATATTCGCCAGCAGCGCAGCCGAATATGAGCAAGCAAGCGCCCGCCAAGCGGCAGGCCGAAACATCATTCTGATTGCTGTGGATGCTCGGTGTATCAATTTCCAACAAGAAGGCACGCAATGACGTTCCTCGTTGTCAGCTCACCGCTCAAGTGTGGATACCCCCGCTGGAAACAGCAACTAACCACCTAGAGGATTCAAAAAATGGCACTTTCTAAATTCACTGACACCCTGATTCGCGGATTCCAGACATCCCCCAACGGGGCTGTTGGGCATCATCGTGTGGCCCTGAGAGTCAACCAGGCAATCGATGCTTTCAACGGCCTGAACGCCGATAAGACCCGAAGCCGTAGCGAGAAAGCCCCACTTTATAAGCAACTACAAGAGCAACACGGCAAAGCCATCAAGGCCGATTTGGACAAGTTCGGCAATGAATTGCTGGCCCGTACTGACGCGCACGAGGCCAAAGTTGCCAAGGTGCTGAACTCCGTCAGCCTCGCCGATGCGGTTCAGATTGTTGCCGGTCTCAAGGCTGCGGGTTTAACTGCCGAGCAGTTTCGCAGCGCGATAGCTGATAGCGGGGAAATCGCCGTTGCAATGGCCCGTGTCCCACAGGCGTTGTCCGGCCTGTCTGCTGACGTGGCAACGGCTGCGGCTCTCAACCACTACCCAGACTTGTTGGCCGAGGCCGCCGCAAATGAGCGCGATTTTAGCGCCTATTCGAGCCTCTCGAATGTCGTAGACCGCACCATCCGCGAAATCGGAATGAACGTGGATGAGCAGGCTTTAGCCTCCCGATTCGACGAAGCTGCACTAGCACCACAACCGGAGCCAAAGACCCAAGCGGAGCAGAACGCAAGCGAGTAAACCATTTCCCGGGCCTACCGGCCCGGTTTTGAATCAACTAGGAGAGACACAACATGAAAACTATCACTTTGAACGACGAACAGGCCAGTGCACTGATGCAGATTCTGAAACTGGCGGATAAAACACAAAACGGGCTAGCCCTAGCTTTTGAACAACGGATGCGCGACCTAGAAGACGTATTGAAGCTGCCAGTGGAAGAGTTGAAACGGCTTGGCGAGGAAGGCCATTACCTACCTGGACTAGAAGAGCAGCATCTACAGTGGTGTGAGTGTTGTGAGGTCACGGAGGTTATCTACGACAACCAGATCCGGTTTGGTGAAATCAGTCAATTGCTTATTGCGGCCCCACAGTTCGAATACGTGGCGAGCAAGTGAATGCGCAAAACCTTGGGTCTTCCGAGACTTGCATAAACCCCTCATTGAGGGGTTTTCTTTGTGTAGAGTTTGGTTAATTCTGCCGTACAGATATAGCGGGCGATGTTCTGTGTGCGCTCAACAGTTTCAGTTTCTTTGGCGCGATAAACCGCGTTAACTGCGGTGTTAATCATTACTTCCGCCTCGGCTCCTAGGCGACCGTCTGCCTCGGTTTTCCGTACTTCCCGTTTGATGTTGCTCGCTACCGTAAAGGCTTCAAAACCAGCTTTCTTAGACTCACGTAGAGACCTGATGAACTTGGTATCTATGTGGTTACAAAGGTCCGTTGCTAGTTCTATCAGTGCGGCCTCTTTAGCCTTTTCTTTCTCAGTGTGCTTCTTGTACGCCACAGTAAGTCCAAGACCTAGGGCCACTGCAACGGTAAACCAGATAACCTTTTTCATTTGTAATTAGCCTGAGGTTAATGTCGGTAACGCCGCTCTAGGGTATCACCCATCAATCCAACTGGTTTAATGCCTTTCTTCGTGCAATTTCGTGCAACTCGCCTAAAACCATCACAAACCAGAGGCACCCAAAAACCAGTTGAAATGGGGGTTTGCGACCTGTACGATTTGCCTGAAACCGTAGTTTTGGGATTCAAAATCCGCCGGTGAATAACCGTGTCGGTTCGAGTCCGACCCCGGCACCATCAAATTCATGACAAAAGGCCATCAGCAATGATGGCCTTTTGTTTTTCCGCCTGTCCCCTTCCTTGTCACGCTTCTATTCTCTGGCTGATATCGGCAAGCCGGGTGCCCCTGTGGTCATGACATGTCTCGTCTTGCTCCATTTAGGTGCGGCTTGCTCTGCCTGCACAGCAGAAGTGCGCATTCGCTCATGTTAGCGCGTCCCATGCGCCAATCTGGTGCGCACTCTCTCTGCAATAAGAATAACCTTATGATTTTAAATAACTTATTAAGTTGGCCCGCTTTGTGCTTTTAAGCAGTTATGTCGCCATGATGCCGCTCCATAGAGGGAATCTGACCGGGAGCGGCAACCAGTGTGTACCGAATGGAAATGTACGTGAATCATCGGTGTCGATGTTCATATCAGGAAATGGACCCGGTCTGGAGCCGGGACGACAGGGAAGGAGATGGCTGTATGCTCAAGAGACTCGTGATGACTGGCCTGTTGGCGCTGATTGCCCTGCTGGCCGCCCCCAGCTGGGCCGAAGAGGTGGTGACCGCACCTGCGGTGGTGACCATCAACAAGGGGGACAATACCTGGATGCTGCTGTCGGCAGCCCTGGTGATCCTGATGTCCATTCCGGGCCTGGCCCTGTTTTATGGCGGCCTGGTGCGCACCAAGAACATGCTGAGCGTGCTGATGCAGGTATTCACCCTGTTCTCGCTCATCTGCGTGCTGTGGGTGATCTACGGTTATTCGCTGGCCTTTACCGAAGGCAACAGCGTCTATGGCTCCTTCAGCAAGGCGCTGCTCAAGGGGGTGACCCCCGACTCCATCGCCGCCACCTTCAGCAAGGGGGTAGGGATCAGCGAGTTCATCTATGTGGTGTTCCAGGGGGCCTTTGCCGCCATCACCTGCGGCCTGATCGTGGGGGCCTTTGCCGAACGCATCAAGTTTGCCGCCGTGCTGCTGTTCTCGGTGATCTGGTTCACCTTCGCCTATATCCCGCTGGCCCACATGGTGTGGTACTGGGCAGGTCCGGATGCCTATACCACGGCCGATGCCGCGGCAGCGGCCACGGCGACTGCCGGTTATCTGTTCCAGCACGGCGCGCTGGATTTTGCCGGCGGCACAGTGGTGCACATCAATGCGGCGGTGGCCGGTCTGGTCGGCGCCTATCTGGTGGGCAAGCGCCTAGGCTATGGTCGTGACCCCATGACCCCGCACAGCCTCACCATGACCATGATCGGGGCCTCTCTGCTCTGGTTCGGCTGGTTCGGTTTCAACGCCGGCTCCGCGCTGGAAGCCAACGGCACGGCGGCACTGGCCTTCATCAATACCTGGGTGGCCCCGGCGGCGGCTGCCCTCTCCTGGACCTTGGCCGAGTGGGTGATGAAAGGCCGTCCTTCGCTGCTGGGCGCGGCTTCCGGCGCTGTCTCCGGGCTGGTGGTGATCACCCCGGCGGCCGGTTTCGTCGGTGTCGGTGGTGGTCTGGTAATGGGCCTCATCAGCGGTGTCGCGGGGTTGTGGGGGGTTCACGGTCTCAAGCGTCTGCTGGGTGCCGATGACAGTCTGGACGTGTTCGGTGTGCACGGGGTATGCGGCATTCTCGGCGCCCTGCTGACCGGGGTGTTCGCCAGCCCGGATCTGGGCGGCACCGGGGTGTGGGACTATGTCACCAACCAGGTGGCGGAGGGCTACTCCATCCTGGATCAGGTCAAAATCCAGGCCATCGGGGTAGGGGTGACCATCCTCTGGTCCGGCATCATCTCGGTAGTGGCCTACAAGCTGGTGGATATGCTGATCGGCCTGCGGGTGAAAGAGGATGCTGAGCGGGAAGGGCTGGATGTCACCACCCACGGCGAGAAGGCCTATAGCCTGTAATCCGCCATCTGTTACTCAGCCATATTGCCGCCGGCCATGCCGGCGGTTTTTTTATGTCCGTTTGCCGGGGACCAACTCTGATGCCCGAGCCTGTGGTGGGGCGGCTCGCCTCTGACGCCATCACCCCCGATAGAGCGCATCCCCGAGATCGCCGCCGGCGATAGCATTTTTCGGCAGACAAGGTGGGCAGCGGCAATGTCCTCTGCCTTGTTGCTGTTTTATGCCTGCAATTTGGACGGATCTCCGCTAAACTCTGCCACCTTTTCTTGATGGGTCGGCCGGGCCGGCTCATCACCCTCTTATATATGTACTTTTGGAGCCGCTCATGCCGCTAGTGGGACATCAACACCAGATCGAGATCCTGGAACTGACCGACAAAGGAGATGGCAAAGGACGCCTGTTCGACCGCCCCCTGTTTGTCGAAGGTCTGCTGCCGGGTGAGCAGGCGTTGGTCGAACTGACCGAGGTGAAGCCCAACTACCTGCACGGCAAGGTAGCCGAGCTGCTCCAGCCCTCCGCCGACCGGGTTGCCGACTTCTGCCCCAACACAGAGTGCGGCGGTTGCCAGGTGCGCCCGCTGGCCTATCCGGCCCAGCTCAAGCTCAAGCAGAGTCTGGTGCAGAGCGCCCTGGAGCAGGTTGGGCTGGGTGAGGCCGTGGTCAATCCTATCCTCGGCATGGAGACGCCGTTCGCCTATCGCAACAAGGCGCAGTACGCGGTGCGTGGCTGCGAGGCCGGCGCCGAGATCGGCTTCTACCGCAAGCACTCCCACGATCTCATCACCGCCGATGACTGCGCGGTGCAAGATTCTCTGCACGTGGAGCTGAACGCCCGGGTGCGCAACTGGATGCGCGAGCACGACATCGCGGCTTATGACGAAGTGGCCCACACCGGCTGCGTGCGCAACCTGATGACCCGCAAGGGCTTCAAGAGCGGCGAGCTGATGGTGGTGCTGGTGACCCTGGGCGAGGAGCTGCCGTTCGAAGCCGAGTTGCTGGCCGCCCTGCAGGATCTGCCGGTCACGACTCTGGTACAGAATATCAACGAGGCGCGCACCAACCGCATTCTGGGGGACCACAACCGGGTGCTGCTGGGCAGCGGGGTGATCCGCGACAAGATCCACGAGCTCGAATTCGAGATCTCGCCGCTCTCCTTCTTCCAGAACAACCCGAGCCAGACCGACGTGCTCTACTCCAAGGCGCTGGAGTATTGCGAGCTGACCGGCAACGAGACGGTGTTCGACATCTATTGCGGTATCGGCACCATCTCCCTGTTCCTGGCGGGCAAGGCCGCCAAGGTGGTGGGGATCGAGTCGGTGGAGAGCGCCATCAGCGACGCCCGCCGCAACGCGGCCCTCAACGGCATCGAGCAGACCGAGTTCCACGTCGGCAAGGCGGAGCAGCTGATGCCAGCCCTGCACGCCGAAGGGGTGAGCGCCGATGTGGTGGTGATGGATCCGCCGCGCAAGGGCTGTGACAAGGCCGTACTACAGACCCTGGTGGCCATGGCGCCGCGCCGGCTGGTCTATGTCTCCTGCAACCCGCAGACCCTGGCCCGTGATCTCGCCTGGCTGGTCAAGCAGGGCTTCGTGTTGGACGAGGTGCAGCCGGTGGACATGTTCCCGCACTCGATGCACGTCGAGGCTGTCGCCCGCCTGAGCCTGCCTGCCAAGGCCTGATCGTCGCTGGTCCCCACTCGCGCCATGGACGTCGAAGCGGTTGCTAGGGGAGGTGGATGTAGACCTGCGCCCGGCCCGTTGTCGCAAGCCTGATGAATTCAATGAGCAAAACAGGGCACTTTTTTCCTCAAGTTCAGCCG
>NZ_JBFOCQ010000019.1:0-23570 GCF_040907805.1 Aeromonas sp. s3 | reverse complement strand
GATATCACCTACGTCTGGACCGGTGGCCGTTGGCATTACCTGGCAGCTGTGCTTGACCTCCATGCCCGCCGGGTCGTGGGCTGGGCGATGTCTGACAAGCCCGATGCAGAGCTGGCAGTAAAAGCGCTCGAGATGGCCTATCAGCAACGAGGTTGCCCATCAGGCGTGCTGTTTCACTCCGACCAGGGCAGCCAATATGGCAGCCGGGCATTTCGGCAACGGCTGTGGCGCTATCGCATGACCCAGAGCATGAGTCGTCGTGGTAACTGCTGGGATAACGCCCCGATGGAGCGGTTGTTCAGGAGCCTGAAGTCAGAGTGGCTCCCTGTGACGGGATACATGAGCCTGCGGGAAGCGAAACGGGATATCAGTTATTACCTGATGGATTACTACAACTGGCGGCGTCCACATCAACACAATGACGGGATACCGCCAGCAAAAGCCGAAGATCGGCCTAACCAAGTGTCCGGATTTAGTTGACCACTACAGTCGATAAGCCCTTCTTCATTGAGATGCAGTTGCAACGCAGCAAGGATGGCATCGATACGACCTGTACTCAGCCAACGTCGAAAGGTGTTGTAGGCCGAGCTCCATGGGCCGAAACGTTCTGGCAGGTCTCGCCAAGGTGCGCCGGTGTGAAGTATCCAGAGAATGTCATCAAGCACTTGGCGTGGCTCACGAGTAGGGCGTCCACTTATACGGCGGCATAGAAAAAGGGGCTCGATAAGCCCCCATTGTGCATCGGTCAACTGGTAACGACGGGACACTGCATAGGTCTTAAGCTGTTGAGAAGATTTGAGATTATATATTCATCACTTTAAGAACACAGCCTAGGGTGGGCGGTGCCAGGCACCACAATTGCCTGCATAGTAAACCATAGTGCAGGCAGAACGAAGGGCGAGCCGCGCAGGTGGTGATTTATTGGGCGGTAAGTGAGCTGTGGTGGTGGGCGACAGTCTGGTTTGCGCTGACTTCTGCCTGAAAATGTGACATGTGGATTTATACACCCTTAGAGGGGTAATAGTTTTTTTGTATAATGGCCCCATTAGGCTATCACATTCAATAAAGAGGACGAGCTATGTTTGACCCCAAAAATTTCACCACTCCAACAGCTAAGCCGCTTCCCGTCGTTCTGCTTCTGGATGTCAGTTCCAGTATGTCCGGAGATAAAATCGAGAACCTTAACAAGGCCGTCGAGGATATGCTGGATACCTTTGCGCAGGAAGAGAAGATGGAGACTGAGATACTTGTTTCCGTCATCACTTTTGGCAACCAAGTGGAGCTACATGTTCCCTACACCAAGGCTTCTCAGGTGCGGTGGCAAGGTCTGCAGGCAAACGGTATGACCCCGATGGGAACTGCCCTCAAGATGGCCAAGGCAATGATCGAGGACAAGGAGACCACTCCGTCACGTGCTTACCGCCCGACCATTATTCTCGTTTCCGACGGACAACCAAATGACAGCTGGGAAGGGCCTCTAGAGGATTTTATTTCCGATGGACGTTCTTCAAAATGTTTTTGCTGGGCGATGGGAATTGGTCAAGGAGCAGATAAGGGCGTGTTAGAACGCTTTATTTCTAAAACCCCATTTTTAGCGAAAGATGTTCCTAATCGAGTGTTCGATGCTCTCGAGGCCAAAGATATCCATCATTTTTTTCAATTGGTGACGATGTCTTTGACAAGGCGTAACCAGTCTAAAAACCCGAACGAGGTTGCAGCATCTATTGAACTGGTTGAGAGTTCGAAATCAAATATTGCTGCGTCAGTCTCTATTGAGAATGATGATCAAGGTTATTGGTAGGAGAGCAAAATGGATAGGAATCAGGATAATTTGGATTTACCAGCGCTGATCGCTAATGGCGCATCTCATGGTGAAGCGCAGGCAGATGCTTTAGCTGAACAAATTGAGATGACACCAGATGGTGCAAAAAAAACGCGCGGAGTTATAGGTTCATTTATTAGCTCGTACAGAGATAAATCGCCTGACCTATCAAATAATGCTTGGCTTTGTCTTGAATTCTCGAAATATCCAGATATTTGGAGAAATGAAGAAGAGCTCAAACACGCTGCTGATGAGATTGTTGAGGAGGTAGAGGTTTTCGAGTCTTCTCAGCAAGAGTTGACGGAACATCACCGCAAAGGATTAAGCACTAACAACTGGTTGGCGAGGAAGATTGAGCAAGGTGCAACTGCAGGTGGTGTTACTAACGTTGGTGCTTACGCTACGAAAATTGATACTGCCATTGGTATGGCAAACAAAGCAAACATTGATTTGCTCTACAGAAATGATGGCCAGCTGAATCAGCAGTTTAATCTGGATGGATTTATTGCTGAACAACACCATGTTGATACATTCAACCTTGATGCGGCAGTTAAAGGTAGCGAATACCGTGCCGAAGTATTACAACCCAAACCCGGCCAAACATATGGCAAAAATTCAGTTGATATTGTAATTAAGGATGGTGAAGGAAAAATTGTACGTCGCTATCAGGCTAAGTATGGGGCTGATGCGGATGCGACAGACATCTTGCTCAAAAAAGGCGATTACCGAGGGCAGCGCAAGTTAGTGCCTGAAGGACAGTCTAAAGATATTCCTGGAAGCACTGAAACAATCGAAATTGATGGTGTCGAATCTAAACCGCTTTCTAAACAAGAGGCTAAAGAGAGGCAACGCAGGGCTCAAGAAGAAGCAAAAGCCAAACAATATGATTGGAACGAGACTAACCGAATCGATATTGCAAAAAATATAGGTGGAAAAGCTTGTGCTGCGGCTCTTTTGTCTGTGGGATTTCAAGGAGCTCGTATTCTCGGCCGGAGGATCTGGAATGGAATAACAGGGAAAGACAATAAAAGTGTTGAAGAAGACCTCCAAGAGTTTGTACAGAGCTCCCTAAAATCGGCAGCAACTTCGGGACTAACCGTTGCTGTCACTGGTGCTGTAACCGTAGCAGTAAAAAGTGGCTGGTTGGGTAATGTATTAAAAAACACACCCGCTGGAAGAATTGCTAATGCTGTTTGTATCGGTATTGAAAATACCAAGATTCTCTACAAATTCGCAAAGGGAGAAATTACCGGTGCAGAAGCACTCGATCAGGCTGGCAGTGCCACATGCAGCCTTGTGGGAGGACTTGCTGGTGGAACCAAGGGAGCTAGCATAGGTGCTGCGCTAGGAACAGTGCTAGGACCAGTTGGTACAGCCATTGGTGGTGTGGTCGGTGGTGTAGTAGGTGGAATAGCAGGAAGTACGGTTGGTGAGGCTATATATGAAGGTGGAAAGATAATAGTATCTACAGTTGTTGATACCGTTAAATCGGTTGGTTCAGCGATAAGTAGTGGTGTTTCATCAGTCTTTAGTGGCGTGGCCTCTCTATTTGGGTTTTAAACATGGATGTTAACGGAATTATTGAGGCCATTCGTTCAGGCGTCCCGGGAATTCAGATTCTTGGCCAGGACTTCAATAGAATCGACGAAGAAATCGAGGCTACTGCTGCTCCATTGGGCTTTAAACTGAAGGAGTGGAATTTGGGGTACGGTTGGGTTGATTTTAAGACAAAAAGAGCTTTGAAACCGGATCAAGAGGTATTACTGTACCAAGATCTTAAAACAATCGCTGATGACGATCCTACGGGCAGGATTTATGTAATACAGAACGCCTATTCAGTATTGAAAGATGACATTAGGGCAATTGCCAGATTGCAACAGGAACTATTAAGGATCAAGCGTCACTTTAAGGGACAGGCTGCAATCATTTTAGTGGCCAAAGAAAGTATAGAATTTCCAGAGCTTGTGAATCTTTTAATCCCTTTCACTTGCTCTCCTCTTTCGTTAAATCAGGTTGATGAGATTCTGGATATTCTCCTGCGCAAGTCTTCAATCTCAGTTTCTACCGGAGTGCGTAATTCTCTTAGAACCATCTTTTCAGGTATGGAGCGAGACATGGTGTATCAAATATTTGATACATTGGGAAATAAATATGCTGACACTTTTTTGCCGGAATCTGTAAGTGATGCTTTGGGCTTGAAAAAGAAAACATTATCTCGCTCAGGTTTATTGGAGCTGGTCGATAGTAAAATAGATATTGACCAAATAGGCGGGTTGGAACGGCTAAAAAGCTGGTTACGTAACAAGAAACACATTATTGATGATTTAACAAAAGCTCAGAGCTTGGGTATCTCCCCCCCAAAAGGTGTGCTTTTAGCTGGTATGCCTGGGTGTGGAAAATCAATGAGTGCAAAAGCCGTTTCTTCATTATTCAATGTTCCTCTTTTTCGCTTAGATATCGGCTCTTTGATGGGAAAATTTGTGGGCGAGAGTGAAGCAAATATGAAGGCAGCCCTAAAGGTTGCAGAACAAGCGAGCCCTTGTGTTTTGTGGATTGATGAACTTGAAAAAGCATTTTCGGGAGTTAATGGAACAGGTGGAAGTACAGAAATAACAACTCGTCTTTTTGGTTATTTTCTAACCTGGATGCAAGAGAAGCCCGGAGCCGTATTTGTAGTAGCAACCGCAAATGACATTACCAATATTCCACCAGAGCTATTGAGACGTGGACGGTTTGACGAAATTTTTTATGTTAATTTACCTAGTGAACGTGAGCGAAAACAGATTTTCACCGTTAAAACTAGTCAACTGAGCCCCCCACCAAAAAGGCTCGATTTTGCAGAGTTGGCAGCTCTATCTGAAGGTTTCTCTGGCGCAGATATTGAATGTGTCATTAATGATGCGTTAGAAAGTGTGTTCCGTAGTAATGAGCCAGCTCTAACCCAACACATTATTAAGAAGCATATAAACTTGATTACGCCAATAAGTATCGTTCTTAAGGATAAAATTTCTATCTATCAGGAGTTGTTTAAGACATTTAGCCTGAAAGCCGCCTCTTTTACAGACGAAGACCTTGAGCATATTAATACAATAAATGAAAGCGATGCACCTGCTGAAAAAGAAAATGCTGCATCAAGTGAGTATATTGCACCTGAAAAGCTAATAGAATTAGTTAAAGATCAAAGCCCATTAGTTCGTCAAGCTGCTATAAAGAACCCTCGCTGTCCACATGAAGCCTTACAACAAGTGGTAAGTCAATATAGAAAATTTGATTTCAACAAACCCGGCTCATGGAGTGACAATCAAGTAACAAAAAAAGAGTTCGAACTGGCATTGGAGCATCCAAATATGAATGGGAAACTCATTCTAAATCTCTATAAAAAGAAATTGATTGATGCAAATAAGTTATTGTCACTGGCCCATAAGCTTGCCGATGAAGAGCGAAACAAAGTATTTGATACGGCGATGATAAAAATGCCTAGGTCTATTGCCACAGGTATGGTGCAGAATATTTCATGCCGTACAGGCAATATTGTTAAATATAACGAAACTCTTATTGAGATAGATAACGAGGAAGGTAACACCAAAAAAGTGTGTGCCAATGTTGATGGTTTTGTTGTCAAGGTATGCGTCAAGATTGGTGAAACAATTAATGCAGGTGAACAGATAGTTCAAATGCTCGTACCAAAAGTCAAGGGGGGTATAAGTTGAAGAAATATTTAATGACATGGTACGGACTGACTGATTTCAGGGCCTCACTCGGATTGGAACAGACAACCGGCCCCGTTCTGGGTGCTTTGCTAGCGGAAGATTACACCGACGTGGTCATCCTTGGTTTTACGCACGCGGATAAAAGCGAAAACAAAGCCTATGAATTTCAGAAAAAAACATCAGAGATCAGAGGTTTTGATCCTGCAACCGCGAGACAGTTTTTTGATTTGTTTTCAAATACAGCAGAGGCGCATAATCATTTTAATCAGTGGCTTGAAAAGCAACTTCGGGATGCCGGTAAAAAGGTCGATATACGTTTCTACCCTGTGGAGCTGATGCATCTCAATGACACCGAGGGCATCTATGAGGCCGCGACTCAATCCCTGAATGCTGTTGCCGCATCTGAAGGTGAAAAGCTCGTTACGCTCTACCTGAGTCCGGGGACTCCGGTTATGGCTTTCGTCTGGGCTTTTGCGGCCCTGAGGCACCCAACGCTAAAAAAACGTCTTATCGCATCCTCTCACCCAGGAAGACCTCCAGAAAGAATCGTCCTGCCGAACGAGTGGCTGGAATGGCACGGAAGACAGGTTCGAACCAACAATACGGATTCTGATAAGTATGATGCCATTTTTCACCTGTTCGGCGAACAGCGGATGCCGAACCTGCTTGGCGTTATCCAGTTTTCAAGCAGGAAGCATATCTTTGTGAATTCCGCGCAGTTCCCTGCCGATGTCATGAAACAGTTTCTTGGAGAAGCTGAATACGGTGAAATTGCGGTGGATCCGTATGCCCCTGAGAATGTCCGATCCACGGTTTTGGATCTGATCGCGAAAATGCCTGCAGATGCGAAGATCGGCTTCAACTTAACGGGCGGAACCAAGTTGATGTATGCAGGGGCTCTTGCTGCCTGTCGCAAGGTGAATGCAACGCCATTCTATTTCAACAGCCGTAACAATCAGGTGGTTTATCTCAATGACTTTAAAACCGTTGAAACAAAGCTGATTCCATCGGTAGAAACCTTTATCCAGCTCAACGGCAATAATCTGTTTATCTCGAAAGCGGGCCATTGGTCTGATATCCCCGGCATAGAATCTCCTGACCGGAAAAGTCTAACCAATGAACTCTGGCAGGCGCGTTCCAAAATTTCACGGCTCTATAGAGAGCTGTCCCGTTACAACGACATCTTTCAGCCGTTTGAACTGCACAATGGGGATATCTATGCAAAGCTCTCCAAGGATAAAAGTGCGAAGATAAGTATCGGCCCTAAACACTTTGAGTTCAAGGAGTGGCCGGATTTTGCAAAATACCTCTCTGGCGGATGGTTTGAAGAATACACCTTCATGAAACTTCAGCCCCTTGTTGATGCGGGTTTGATCAAGGATATGCGCATCGGTCTTGAAGTCTCATTCAAAGAGGATGATGCCGACAAGAGTTCATCAAGCTTTAGCGCACAACTGAGCAACCTGTTTGGGGATACTTATCAGGAGCTTGATATTACCTTCACGGATGGACGACGTCTCTATGTCATCGAGTGCAAAGCTGGCAATGTGAACAGCGAGCATGTCATGAAGCTTCAGAATATTGTCCGTTATTTTGGCGGAATTGAAGGCAGAGCTGTTTTAGCTTCATGTTTTTACCCGAAAAATAAAGTCGTAAGAAAGAAGATCGACGACTCGAAAAACATCCAGTCGGTATCGGGTAATAGCCTGTTTAGGCTGCTGGAAGAAATGATTCAACCCGGAGGGCGTCATCAATGAAAGCCCCCCTCTATATCATTGTTGATGTTTCCGGCAGTATGAATGAGATGGGCAAAATCCATCTTCAGCGGAATATGTGCCGTTATGCGGCTCAGCTGCGGCTTACTGACCCGGAAAAATACTTGGGCTCTGACATCCGTTTTTATCAATGGGCACAGAATGTTTCCGAGGTCGTTTTGCAAAGCGACGGGGACATCCCAGCTTTAAACGCTGAAGGCTCATCGAACCTATTTGTTATCTCCGATTTTCTGTCCCGGTATCTGAATGAAGCCGGGAAATTAATGGTTCTCATTCTGTCTGATGGCAATTTCCCCAATTCAGACATTGTAAGTTTTCAGAAACAACTGGACACATTCAGCGACCTGATCATCCGGACAGTTGCCGTCGGCGCTGATGCTGACTTGTTGAAGTTGAAGAAAATTTCCACAAATAACATTGTTTACCTTTCGGAGAATATCGCTTCAGCGATTGACAGCACAATCTTTGGTTATGATGAGCTGTTGACCGCGCCATCATCCACAGCCCGGATTCTGCAATCTGCACCGCCTGAAATAGAAGAACCAGGGGAGGATTGGGATGCTTGACAAACTCTGGAATAGTTGGGGTGCCTCAGTAATCGGCCCCCTACATGTTAAAGCAGGGATTCCCAATCAGGATTCTTGGATGGCACGCCGGTATAAATGGGGAAATGTCGTTGTTGTATCGGACGGACTGGGCAGCAAGGCACATTCAGATCACGGTTCAAAAGCCGCCTGTCTGGCTGTGTTTGATGCAGCCAAGAGCTACCAGAATACCCCCGATGCCAATATCGTTGATATTTTAAGGCTCATTCATGCCAACTGGCTTGTGAAAATAGCTCCGTACTCTTCAACAGATTGTTCGGCCACATGCCTTTTCGCCATCCAGATTGAAGGAATTATCACTCTTGGCCGCCTTGGTGATGGAATGATTGCCGCCCTTGGAGAAACTGGCGAAAACAACCTTATTCTCAGTGATAACAAACAGGATTCCTTCTCAAACTACACAAACAGCCTTCAACAGGAGTTTAAGCCAGATCAGTGGGAAACCGCGACGATTGAAAGCGCGGCATGCAATGCAGTTGTGCTATGCACGGATGGCATATCCGATGACCTGTTACCTGAAAAGCAGATGACTTTTGCACAGGAACTCTACTCCACTTATGCAGACCTGGAGTCGGAGGAAAGAAAGAGGGATCTTAAACGTTGGCTTAATGAATGGCCGGTTCCGGGACACTCCGATGACAAGACGATTGCTTGTCTGTTTAAGAAAGGAGGTTCCCAATGAGTCAAAGATTCAACGAGTATGTGGATGAATATCAGAATGTACACATTCAGGACAAGGTGCTCGGTCAAGGAGGCCAAGGGGTCGTTTTCCGTACCAAGGACCCTGATCTGGCGATCAAGCTTGTTACAGATGAAAGCGGAACTCCGGTCACCGATGAGGAGTCTGTGGAACGGTATTCAAAGCGCTTTAAGCGCGTCCGGCTCCTGCCTCTCCCAGAAAATCTGAATATATCCGTACCGGCAGCTCTGCTTCAAAACAATGCCGGTTATGTGATGCAGCTTTTGAGTGAAATGGTTCCGTTCAGTCATTTCTGGCTCGATGGCAAGTCCGCAGAAAATATTAGTACAGACGATATCCCGGTATGGCTTTCGGCAATGCCGGAGAACGAAGCTAAAAAGATTGTTCATTATTATAGAACCGGTGGGCTCAGACGCAGGCTTCATGCGCTCTACAAATGCGCATCATTGCTGGCACGCCTTCACGGCAATGGCATGGTCTATGGTGACATCTCTCCCAACAATATCTTTATTTCAGAAGGGCTTGATGATTCAGCAGTCTGGCTGATTGATGCCGACAATATTCGATTTGAAATCACCGCAGGCGGAAGTGTTGTTTACACACCCAAATACGGAGCCCCCGAGCTGGTGCAGGGCAAAGACGGTGGAAGACCTTCAAGCGATTGTCATGCGTTCGCGGTCGTGGCTTTCTACCTTCTTTCGCTGATTCACCCTTTTGTCGGAAAAAAGGTGGATGGAACGGATGAAGGCGACTGGGCTGATGAGGAAAATGATGGTGAGGATGTTGAAGATAAAGCCTATGCAGGGCTGTTCCCTTGGGTTGATGACCAAGATGATGATTCAAACTCTTCCGACAGCGGTTTGCCCAGAACCCTTCTCCTTACAGAAAAACTGATTTCTTTATTTGAGGGTACATTCGGCCCGGGCAGGACATCCCCATTGCTGCGGCCGACCATCTATCACTGGCCTGAAGCTCTCGCTCAGGCAGCGGATATGACCGTCACGTGCCCAGGCTGCTCGATGAATTATTACTATGATTTTATTCACCCGGAAACAGAGGATCACAATTGCCCTTACTGTAAAACGCAGAGGCCGCAGATGCTCATTCTTGAGTCTTATCGATGGAATGGACCGGATAAACCCATAAACTCACCATGCTGGCGGTATGTACGTGAGATCTCGCAGGTGGCAGAGCTGACAGTACCGAGACGAGTCTTTGATGAGTTTGCAATGATTGATTCTGATACAGCAGAGGTGCTCATCTCTTTGAGTAATAATGGCATTTTGATTAAAAAGTCAGACCATGGCAAAGCCGATTTGTCCGTTGCTGCTGACAGTCACCCGCAAAGTGGTTTTCAGAAGCTCTATTCACAGATGAAAATAGACCGGGTAACACCGGATGTTCAGTTCTGGATGTTCTCACATTTGAATAGTCCTCGGTTGGTTAAATGCATTATCAAGGGGGGTGGCAAATGAGACTGAAAGACATAAATGCCGAAATTACCTTTGAATTATGGTTGATACCGGAGCTGTCCGGAGAGACTCCAAACATTGGTATTGGATATATCGCACCCAACAATACCGGGCAGGCATACAGATTGAGAATCGATGGCCAGCAGTGGAACGTGCAACTTCGTGAGCCCTCAGCCGGAAAGGATCTGAATTTTCATCTGAAAAGAGGTTGTGCGCATCTTGCCGAGGTAATGCAGGTTGCCAAGGACGGCAGTACGCTTGTTAAAATCATTTTTTTCAATGGTGAAATCGTTGAAATTGGCGACGTGGAGATCGGCATTGATGAGCGCATAGAATCAACGGCTAAAAGAAATGGAATTCGCTTCAATGGGGCTGAAGAGCTGGGGAACGTATTAAACGATAAATGCAAAATCAGCGTTAGCGACGAAGATTTCTTTCTACTCATGAGTGGCCCATCCGCCAAGGCTGACTTTGAAGCAGATATTCCTGAGGATGAATACTCGCCCGACTCCCAAGCCGTTGTGCAGGAGAAGTTCCGGGAATTCTCTATTTATGGTGAGAGGGTTCGCATTCCGGTTGAAAGGCGTAACCTCGATAAGTCAAAGGACATCTATTTTGCGACTAAAGTGCTCTTTAAGGATAAGCAGCAGAGTGAAGGATCATTGCGTCTGGCAAGGGGGGCGGTCAAGTTTTCTGACTACAGCAAAACAGGTCGCATTCGGGCGTTAGCCGCTGGAGCTATGAGTCAACTTACCAAAGAGACCGGGAGTTACCTGAAACAGTGGGACGAGTACGGCGCAATTGAAGGAGAAATGCTACTGGCAAGGGCCAAAGCTGTTGGTCGAATAGATTTTCATGGCACAGAGCAAACAACAATAGGTGTTAAGTTCTTTGTGTCGTCCATTCCGGATCAGCTTACCGAAGACGATGAGATAGAGATTACCTCCGATGAGCCTTTATATCTCCAGAATCCTGATCTTACATGGGAAGCCTACAGTAAGGCGTTGGAAGAAGAATATAAATCAAAGAATATCGATGGTAATAATAAAGTTGTTAAAGAAAAAAGTACGGCGTTAACGCCCGTAGAACTTGAAGTAGAAAGGGAAAAAATTCAAATAAGAGCGAATGATTCGAAAAATATAGAATCAATATTCGCAAAGATTATCAGTCTCTCTAACAGAAGTATCGTATTAGACCTGCCATCGATTCCGGCTGGTCAGATGTTTTTGATTCTGTCCATCAATGGAGACAAGATTCAGATTGAAAGACGAATGCGGGCACGTTCAGCCATTCTGGAAGGACGCTGTGCTAACCCGCTTCTCGGTCTGCTGATTGAAGAAGGAGGAACGCTTCCGGACATACAGCGCGTCACCAAACTGAAGCCTTTGACGCCCTTTGTGAAAGAGAAGATTTTTAAGCACCCACCCACAGACAGGCAGGTGGAGGCCATCGAAGTCGCATTAAACACCCCGGACATCGCTCTTATTCAGGGGCCGCCGGGTACAGGAAAAACAACTGTAGTTACAGCAATTCTTGAAAGGCTCAACGAGGAATATGACAAAACTAAGTCTATAAGAGGTCAGATACTTGTCTCCGGTTTTCAGCATGATGCAGTTGAGAATATCGTTGCGAGGCTGAGTGTTAATGCTCTTCCAGCAGTTAAGTTCGGCAGAAGAACCGGTGATTCGGAATTTACGGAAGATGCCGTCACTGAAAAAATTAACAAATGGTGTTCCAATATCGCCGAGAATATTCGTAACAAGAATCCTCAAATTGCTCAGACTGAAGATCAGGTAAGACTGGCAGAACTGTTGGGCGCATATTCATTGTGTCCCTCGAAGAACAACACTGTCAGTTTGATGAGGAGTATTCTGGATTTGCCCAGAGACGTTATTTCTGAGTATATCCTTGGTGAGGCTGACGAAATCATCAATTCCCTGCAAACGGAGCTGAAGCCGAATGATCCTTCCACCATAAGGCTCGTTCGAGCTCTGCGTGTCAGTGAAACTGCTTTTGTTGACGACGGTGCCGCAAGAGCCGTCGATTTGCTGGATAAGATAGAAGATGAATCAGCCAATTTAGATTTATGCGTTCTTGAAAAAGCGGCCCGTTGGCGCAGCGGTAAGCCGCTGGGTTTTCTTCCAGAGCTTAGAGAACTGAAAGAATCGCTACTCTATAAATATCTGCCTTTGCCTGATTTCAGGACAGAAAAACCAAGAGAGGATGTTTTAAGATTGGTGGCAACGGTATCTCAGCTTCTGGAGAAAAAACTCAATTCAACCAATAAACGGGATGCAATTCTGGCTGAGTTTTTACATGAGCTTGAAGACAATCCTGATGGAGTTCGTGAGGCCATAGAGGATTACAACTTTGTGTATGCTGCAACCACTCAACAGGCTGTCGGGAAAGATATCATCCGCTCAAAGAATAAAAACGTCCGATATGATCAGCGAACAGAAATGGTCAAGTACGATACGGTGATCATAGATGAGGCAGCGAGAACCAGCCCGCGAGATCTGCTTATCCCGATGTCTCAGGCGGAAAAAAGGATAATCCTTGTCGGGGACCACAGGCAGTTGCCTCACTTGATTGACGAGGAGGTCTCAAAAGCCTTGGAAGGTGACGATTCATCCAGTTCGCCGGTTGATGTCAACTTTGTCAAGAAAAGTATGTTTGAGTATCTGTTCAACCGCCTGAAGAAACTGGAGGAGAAAGATGACATCAAACGAACAGTGACGCTGGATGCTCAGTACCGAACACATCCACTGTTAGGAGATTTTGTCAGCAATAATTTCTATCAAAAATATAACGAGGGCTACAGGTCTCCATTATCTGAAAGGCACTTTGTGCAACACCTTCAGGGCATAGAAAATAAAGCTGCTATTTGGATTGATGTTCCGAACAGTCAAGGCAAGGAAGCTGTCTTGCCCAGTCGAAGCAGGCAAAGAGTTTCTGAAGCTAAGGTTATAGCAGAGCACGTGAGCAAATGGATTGGATCTGAAGAAGGTTCCGGCCTGAACTTTGGTGTAATAAGTTTTTATAAGGCCCAGGTATTTGCTGTTTATGAAGCCCTGCAAAAATTCGGTATTACAGAACGCGCAGAGGATGGTACATGGCAGATATGCCAGGAATACCGCTTTCTTGAAAATGGCGAAGAGCGGCTCCGCATCGGCACTGTTGATGCCTTTCAGGGGATGGAATTTGATATTGTGTTTCTTTCCATGGTGAGGTCTCAGGATATGAACTCCTTGCCGCCTCATATACGCAACGAGCTGGATTACAAAAAGAAGCAACAAAAACTATTCGGCCATCTCATGTCGGAAAACCGCTTATGTGTGAGCATGAGTCGTCAGAAGAAGGTCTTAGCCATTGTGGGAGACGGGGTCCTTACAAACACCCAGATTGCTGTGGATGCAGTTCCGGCTCTGAAAAACTTTTATGACTTGTGCCACGAAAAGGGGGTGATCCTATGAGTGCGCCCTCTACAAAAAAATCAGCAAAAGACCATCGTCCTAAAGTAATCAGTTTTCGCACAGCATTAGATGGATTGAACATCGCCGCCAGACAAAGTGTTCTATGGCCATGTCACGCTTTCAACATCTCTATTCCGCAAATGAAAAAGAGTGGCCTCAATGTGTTTGAAGAAACTGTCTTGAAGATAACAGCGATTGAATCCGGCGACACAGAAAAGATTGCGCTGCTCACTTGTCTGGAAAAGGAGCTGGTGGCCTTCATTCAGAATCGCCTCAACCAGCTCGGCCTTTTGAATGATCGCTATGAATTGACTCAGCAAGGACAGGTGCTTCTGAACGAGTGGCAGAATAAATCAGACGGAAATCTGGAATACACCGTGGCCACAGTGTTTTTAGATCTGCTGTCCGGGAAGCTTCTTCCCTATGTCAGCACGGAGCAGTTGAACTATAAAAAAATAGAGAATCTATACTCAAAAGAGAACCCTCAGAAAAAAGGTGAGTTTGAACACTATGTAAATTTCTTCAATAACCCTACTGATGAAAAATGGATTCGTTCAATTCAGATACGCCCAGCAAAAGACTCTTTCTGGAAAGCAGTTCCTGAATCCAACGGTATCATCAGAGCCATCAGGGAGTTTAAGAAAAAATATAAACGGCATGCCTTGTTGAACCAAGGTGTCGATCAGTACCCGCCTCCGGTGCCAATGGCTGAAGCCATATCCTTACATGAGAATCCGGAACTGGTTTACTTGCATTGCAATGCCCTTATCCAGATAGGCAATTCAGACCTTTTGGTGACAGATGGATGCGGCTTTGGATTCTCTGATAGCTTTGCCAATCACCTTACTTCTCAGGACTGGCAGTGGGTCATAGATTTGAAGAATAAAGGTGTTATCGACCGACTGAGCTCCGATCAAAGTAATGAGGAAGTAGAGGACGATTCTTCAGCAGCAGACGGGTTGAAAAAGTACCCACGGATAGCACGGGCGCTTCGACGCGCACAAGAGTATCTTTCAGACGCCGAAAAGCTCGAGGTTGATTCATCCAATGATGAGCAGGAATTCGTCCGTTTGACCGGCTTGGCGGTCGTCGCCTTGTATGAAGCCATAGAATGGGCGCTGCGATTTGTTGTATCTGACAACCCTGTGATTCACTGGGAACGCTTATTCTCGTCTCAGTCCTACCGGGAAAATGACAAGATACTGCGCTCGTTTGCCACCAAGATTGGGCTTGATGTGTCTGACAGTGTGCAGGCCCTTCTTCAAGTGAAACCCGGCAAAATTAGAGCCGTTGACCGTGGTGTTGCCGAGATGCAGCCGCTACTGGCTCTGGCAATAGCCGGGGCGATAAATGATCCCAAGCATCCACTGAATCATCTGGCCTTTGATGACTCTGGATGTCTCTCCTTTATAAATGCGCTGAAAGAAGTCAGGGACCCGATATCTCATGGAAGTTCACCAGATGTTGAACTCTCACCAGAAACCCTCATGGGCTATTGCGATAGAACCACTCGGCTTATCCAGTCACTAATACCGGATATAACTGAAGATACTTATACAGCCAAAGCCAGGCAAGGAAGTGATATTGATCAGGTCAGATTGAAGGCCAGGATCGAGCTGGACAAGTCATTGGGGCTTGGATTTGTTCAAGCTGTTTCCCCATCGTTACGGGAAGAGCTGGTCAAAGCAACGATATTAAGCCAGAAGGCGACTCTGGATAACGAACAGCTTCAGCGCTATATAAATTTGTTGGCGTCTATTATGCAGTTATCGTTGTTGGAAGTAGCGAAGGACAGGAGAATAATAGTCAAAAATCGAAATAACCTGAGGGATGAGGCGATTGAAAAAATCGTTCAATCTGGTTTGGTTCCAGCGCCTGATGCAATACCAATGCAAATTAGTACTGTAAATGCTGAACGACTATATCGTGCTACTCAAGGCTCAAGCACAACTCTTGGGGCTCAATTTCTTGCACTCTGTTTAGTCGCATCAGAAGGTGAATTGCTAGTTCTAAAAAGGTGTTTTCCGAACTGCTTTGAGCTTATCGCCAAGTTGATAAAACTTCGTGGTCACGGTAATCATCATCAACTTGACTTTACAAGGGAAAACTTGGATTCATTAAAAATAAATGTATTCAAACTAGTCAAAATAATTAAGGGGGTATTTTAATGGACTCTAATATAAATAATAACACTCAGATAAGCTCAGATAATGGAAAAGGAGGTCAGACTGATAGAACTATATACACTAAAGAGGAAGTCCTCCTGAAAAAAAAGCAGGAACTGAAAGAATTAGAAGATTCTCTGAGCCAAAAAGAGACCTCTATCGCTCAAAAGGAACAGGTGCTAAAAGCCGCTAAAGACGCGATAGCTAAAAAAGAAGCTGAGCTGAATGACAAAAGTGTTCAGCTTGAAGAGATGGAGCTTCAGGCCAAAAACGGCTTTCCACAACTCTTTGAGGAAAAGTTCGCAGCATTCAAAAAACAATTGGAGCAGCGGGAGTCTCAGTGCGTAAGTGGGTTGGAGTCTCTTGAATCCAAAAAGGAAAGGTTGCGGCAGAGAGAGGTGGCGGTACAAAAGGCTGAAATCCAAAGGGACAATGGGTATGCAGATGCCCGGGCAAAGCTTGATGACGAACTCTTCAATCTTCGGAAAGAACAGGAAAAGGAGCTGGAGTCAAAACGGGCAGACGCTCTGACTGCCATTGAAAAAGAACTTTCGGAGGAGAGGGCATCCAGAATAGCAAGCTTGGAGAAAGAGATAGCTGATAGACTGAAAGTTCATGAGGCGGCGATTCAACAGAAAAAGGATGAGCTCGAGCAAAAAAGAAATGCGTTCCTGAAGGAACAGGCTGAGCTTGATGAACTCAAGGATGAACTTGAGTACCAAAAACAGCGCCTTCAATCCAGCAAAGACCGCCTTGAGGAACGAGAAGCTAATTTGAACGTTGAGGTGGATGCCAAGGTTGTTGAACGGAAGCAATCTTTCGAGAATGAGAAGTCTGCGCTTAATGAGGAAATTGCCCGTTTGAGAGAATCCATCAAAACAAGCAGTGCCCTCATTTCAAACTTTGAAGAACTGAAGCATAAACTTGGACATGAAGATCCGGCTGCTGTTTTGCTGAAATTGAAAACCTATGAAGAGGAAATCAAAAAGCTACGGGAGGATCTCGCTACACGCCCAACACAGGAGATGCAGGAAGCCTTTGATCGCTTGAAGTCTGAAAAGGAACAAATTTATCGAGAAAAAGACAAGTATAAAGACGACTATCAAAAGCTATTTGCTGCTCAACAAGATCAAGATGAGCTAGAAGCGAGGATTGATTCTTTGGAAAGAGCAAATAAGACACTTTCAGACCAGCGTGATAATATTGAGGCTCACAACAATAAGTTACAGGCTGATATCAAGCGATTACAGTCTGCCTACGAACGTGAAGAGGATCGGGATGCAAGAGTGCGTGATATTGAAGCTCCTTATATTTCAAAAGAACTACCTCGTGCGAATCTTCCAATAAATGAAGAGCAAGCCAAATATGAACTTCAGTGGCTAGATGGAATCAATAAATCCTGTATTGATTATGGGCTGAGATTCCCACGGCGAATTTTACACGCATTCCACACCGCTCTAAAAACTTCAGAGTGGTCTCCTGTGACTGTTCTGGCAGGCGTAAGCGGAACCGGAAAGTCCGAGCTGCCAAGGCTATATTCACATTTTGGCGGCATAAACTTTTTGAGTCTATCCGTGCAACCGAACTGGGACAGTCAGGAATCCATGCTTGGTTTCTTCAACTCTATCGATAACAAGTTTGATGCACAGCCTGTTCTGCGTTTATTGGCACAAAGTCAAAAGGCTCAAGCTGAAGGATATCCTTTCGGCCTTGAAGATGTCATGAGTCTGATTTTGATGGATGAGATGAACCTTGCCCATGTAGAGCTCTATTTTGCGGAATTTTTGAGTAAGCTTGAGCTGCGGCGCGGTCGCAAAGGCAACGAGGTTCCCAGCCTTGAAGTTAAGCTTGGTGCAGGTATTCAGCACTATGATCTACCCTTGGGAAGAAATGTGCTCTGGGCTGGAACAATGAATCAGGATGAGACCACCAAATCCCTCTCAGACAAGGTTCTCGATAGAGGGATTGTAATCAACTTTCCCCGCCCGACCACTTTGGAAAGACGCCGTCAGCTGAAACCGTTGGGGGAACAAGCACCTCTGTTGTCTCGTAAACTGTGGGAGAGTTGGTGGTGCAGAGAAAGCAAATTCAATGACGATCAGATTTTACCATTCAAGGGATTCATTGAAGAAATGAATACCTCGTTGTCCAAGGTTGGTAGAGCTCTGGGGCACAGGGTGTGGCAGTCTATCGAGTATTACATGGCTAATTATCCAGATGTGTTGGAAGCCCAGAGAAACAACGATGACGCAAGCTTGGTTAAAGCAATGAAAGTTGCCTTTGAAGACCAGCTTGTTCAAAAGGTTATGCCAAAACTTCGAGGAATTGAAACCCGAGGGAAATCAAAATTAGACTGCCTTGACAAAATACGAACTCAGTTAGTCAATGACGACTATACAATAATCGAGGACTTCGATCTGGCTTGTGAATTTGGTTACGGTCAGTTTATCTGGAATAGTGCTAATTATTTAAAAGATGATTCATTATTGAATGAGCACAAAAATAACGATTCCAGAGCGGACAGAATTACCTCACCTGAACAATCAAGTTTTTATAATAGTACAAAAGGGGAAGATGGTCATATCCCTGACGAGCTCAAAAGATTTGCAAGTGATAATCAAAAAAAGCTATGGCAGCTAACCTCACAAGAAATAATGAGGGCCACGTCATGTGATGCAAAAGACGCGAAATCACTTAAGGATTTGTGTAATAAGACAAAGGAGTCATAGATAATGGAAAGCACCATTAAGATCGACTCCATTGAATCTCTTTATAGGGCGCTAAACGATAAAGATGAGGTAAAGAACCAAGCCAATTGGATACTAATAGTTCGCAACTGGCTGACGGAAGTCTCGAGCTTCGACCCTGTTTCAGGGCATGCCCTGCATACTGGCATTGTCGATTTTTTGAGTGCCGTGGAGAAATCGGTACAGGATGAGTCACCAGAGGCTGAGATAAAGGACCGTATTTATCGAATTGTATCGCACTCGAAGGAATCAGTTCTGGCTATCATGGAGCATACTCGGGATAAGATATTACGGGAGCATGCCATGCTCCCGATACATGCGGCAAGAGAGGTTGACAGCAACAGTGTTCAATGGCTTAGTCGTCAGCCGGGAAGAACACTCCGTGAGAAGCTTTCTGGTAAGCCCTATATGAAGGCTGTTAGGCGGAGATCAAGTGTCGATACGGCAGAAAACCGACTTTTGAGAGCTTTCCTGTTCCGTCTGGAACAAATTCTAATTGAAAGACATAATGTTTTTTCGTCAGCGGCAGAAGAGACTTGTGAGGAGTTGCTTGTTTCCATCCAGCGCTGGTTCAGAACGGAAGATACTGCTGAAATCGGTGTATGGGGCAATCTTCCGCCTAATAACACGCTTCTTCAGGATAAGCGTTATCGTAAAGTCTGGGATGGTTGGCTATGGCTCCAAGCTATCGATGAGCAGATCGCGGGAGATAGTAAAAGGCTCGATAGCGATATTCTCCGTGTTATTTATTGGAATACCCTTTCCTTGCTTAACAGTAGTGGTCGTTTTCGAACAGTTCAGCAGCCCGTCGGTCTCGATTATAATGATTTTTCTATCTCCCCAGAATTACCAGTTCAGGGATATTTATTTCCTGCGGCCGACTCAAAGATCAAAGGGAAGATCAAAGCTATAAACTATGAAAAGAAGTTTGGCTTTGTAACACAAGAAAGCGGTGTTGATTTATTTTTTCATCAAAACAATCTTTCAATCAAGCTCAAGCTCGATTCATTATCTACTGGAGATGAAGTTTCTTTTGTTATCGGCAGCAACCGGCAGGGTGAATGTGCTGAAGATATAACTCTTCCAGCAGGAATCATCCCTGTCGGTTTCAATTTGACGGGCGATAAATGGAAGATACAAGTCGGTGAAGATAAGTATTTATTACAGATCGTTTCCGAGAGTCTGGTGATTGAGCAAGCTCAGGGCGAAAAAAAGAAATTAAAAATAGAGCCAGCAACTCTCAAAGAGATATCGAAGGCGATACTGTCATTAGTCGTAGACGCCACGTTTGAAAACTTTGCGCCGACTAATAATCAAAGTGGTCCAATACGGATAGATAGATCTGTTGTTGATCTGTGTTCAATCCGTCCGACGTTCATGAACAATTCAGGCTCTCAGGCGCATCTGCCGTTCAGGTTACTTCAGCAAACTTGGACGTTACAAGATGGAAGCAAGCATGTTGTCGATTGCGGAGAAGCAAAAGCTATCACTTTAAGTGGAAAAGTTGTAACGGTCAGCATGAGAAGCCTTTTTTTACATAGTTCGACACTGCCCGATGCAACCAAAAGCAGTGCATCGATGTTTTTTACAAAAAAACTGAGTGACTATCTCAAGACAGACAAGCTGACCTATCTTGTCCCTGATTGGGGCAATGACTTCGATCTTGAGGGAGTAAGGAAAAGCGTCCATTTTTATTTTGATGAATCGACCCCGCTTCCCAAAAGCATTGCTGCTATTTTTGCATGGCAATCATCGAAGAAATTTTTACAGGACAGAATCCGAGATAATGATTTTGTGTTGGTGGTTGATTCATTTGACAGCGGCATTTCAATAACCCCAGTTCAGGCAATATACCAAAGAGATCTGTACAAAATATTGCCTGAGACACAAGGCATCAGCTGGGAAAGACATCCCACAGTTATTGTTCCAAACACCGACATTCATACTATCATGGCCCGCAATCTTGAGCGTAATGGCTGTCAGACATCTGAAGCACTCATCCATTTGTTCGGCTTCGATGGTTTAGCTAGTGATTCCGGGGAAGTGTCTTTTGTAAAAGATGATCACTTGTATCACTTACCAAGCTCTATTCGGGAGGCTCTGACTCAGGATTTAGATATCAACATATTATCAAACGACGCTATCAGTGACTGCTTGAACTCTACAAATAGGGATTGTCAGGGAGTTAGTGTGTTTATACTGTCTCTCGAGGATACAATCAGGAAACCTGATATGCGAATGGATTACAAGTGGCTGGGGTCTGCATGGTCACCGATTAAAGGCTGCCGAACGTTAAACAGATGGCAGGAAGAAGTTGATGATATTGCCCTTTGGCGTGATCATCTGCCAAAGTTATCTATAGTAGTACCGAGTGATAAAGGGTATAAAGTTAATTTTTATCTTGTAAAAGACGCTACGGTAACACCGCAACGTGGCAGAACTGTGAATATACCAGTAGAGGAGACATTCACTCTGCCTGCTGAGCAAACTCATTACAGGTTTCCTCTACAACAGGGGGAAGGCAATAAAGAGAAGCAGTTTGTTGCATATTTGAAATCGCCAGCATTCCCTTTGAAGAAGGACACTACCTGTAAGCTAAAGATGACCTACACCTATGGAGCGGATGAACCATACGAGCTGAAATTCATTCCGTTGGATTCAGTAGAAGCAGGGTTTAAATCTATTCGGGTTGAATGGCGCTCAGCATCAGAGGGTGAAGCGGCCGATCTTGCTAACTTGCCGGCCCCAGATTTCCCAGCCCGTAAAAGTTGGTCCGATTTTCAGCATTTTCCTAAAGAAGATGGTAAGGGATTTTCTGATCTTCTGGACTGGTGTTGCTCCAAAATTGCATGTTTGAATGATTTGTTCTCGTTCGATTATGAACAGGAATTTCAGTCTATCCTGAATAGAAGAAAAGTCGGCTATTTGGAATGGGGAGCCAGAGATCGTGCAGGTAAATACTTTTGCCGAGTCAATGTAGATGGAGAGAGTGTGTTTTGTCACAGTTCTAATTTTATTGAGGCTGTTGATGAAAATTCTCTATATGAAAAATGCCCAGTTTATCTGGAAGTTTTTACAAATGGAAAAGGTCCTTCCGGGTCAAATATATCATTTTCAGAGCGCTTTTCCCCACAGCATCAGGAGAAAGCAAAGGACACCGTCAATCGGAAGCGTTCAAGAGCCATCGAGTATGCTGAAAAAGGAATATTCAGCCTCCGATTCCCAACATTAACCATCTGGAATCATGGCCACTCCCTTTCAGATTCAGATGTGCCTGACCATTTTAGAAACGCGATATTCGAAGGTACGCAAAAAATCATATCAATAATTGAGTCAGAAATTATGCCCGACTCTCTCAAAGAGGAGCTTTTCTTCTT
The DNA here is from genome assembly GCF_040907805.1 of Aeromonas sp. s3. Lineage (NCBI taxonomy): Bacteria > Pseudomonadati > Pseudomonadota > Gammaproteobacteria > Aeromonadales > Aeromonadaceae > Aeromonas > Aeromonas sp. s3. The sequence goes on along the minus strand of NZ_JBFOCQ010000019.1, from coordinate 1,724 downwards.
TCTGTGCTGTCTTCATAAAGATGCCCCTGGGATTGTTGGTTCTCGGCTTCTTGTTGCTGTTAAGGATAAAAAGCTTTTGCGCGAGTACTGTAGGAATATTTCTTTTGCCATCGGTAATGCCGAACTGCCATACCAACAAGAACTATTGGAGAATGTCATCAACCCCATTGATAATGATGGCTTGACCAAATCCATTACCATGGAGGTTTTGTCAATAGCCCTCTGGCGGTCCAAAACACTGATCAACAAATTGACGAAAGAGGAGCTCGTAGCTTTATCCAGAAACTTATATGGTTGCCTAGAGTTCGACATCCAGAAAGTTGTTAATGAAGGGAAAGGATATCAGATAGCGACTCTCTGTAAGCATCTGGAGCTTCTTCTTGCTCTCCTGAGAAGCCGACGGATTGATGGCGAAGAGTTCAAAATGATTTTCGCCCCAGATAATGACCTGACTAAAAAATATGTGACATTGGTAGATAATGTTTCCAGAATCGTGATCGATAATAACATCGAGCTTAAGTCCCGAATCAGCCTTAAAATTGAAAAGCCTGAAACGTACCGTAATACCCCTGATCTACTATATGCATTGGGAATGTACTTAACAGGTAAATCTGGAGCTAATGCAATCTTGATATCAGAAGTACTTGATGAATAATCGGAAACTGAATCATCGATCTGAAGATTGTGTACAGATCTAGTTATCACCTGACACCGGCCTCAAACCGGTGTCTTGTTTACGCGACTTTAGAGCGCACTTCCTTCGGTATCAATTTCAGACCCTTCTTGAACATGGTGTAGGGGGGTTGACCCTCCATCATCCTGCCTTGATGTGGCCGCTGGGTGTTGTAGTGCTCCAGGTAGCTATCCAGGTCTGTCTGCATCTGCTCTACCGACTCATACTAGGTCGTTCTCCCCTTGATACGGAAGTGTTCATCCAGCAGTGTGCGATGCAGCCGTTCGATAAAGCCGTTGCTCTGCGGCCTGCGCACCTTGGTGGTTCGGTGCTCAATCCCCTCCAGTTGCAGGAACAGCTCGTAGAGATGGTGGTCAGGGCGCCCACAGAACTCGCGCCCGTTATCCGACAGGATGGTATAGACCCGTGCCTCGTGGGTTTCAAAGAATGGCAGCACCGTTTCATTGAGCACATGAACCGAGGTCACCGGCAGCTTGCTGGTGTAGAGCCGTCCCCAGGCGTGGCGACTGTAGCAGTCCAGCACGGTTTGTAGATACGCCTTGCCAACCCCCTTGAGCGCGCCGACGAAGAAGGTGTCGACCGCCACCAGTTCCCCGGTGTAGTGGACCTCAATCTGACGTTCGCGAAACTCGGGGCTGAAGCGTTCTAACAGGCGAATTTGTTCATCATTGAGCTCAATGGTCTGCTCACGGTGAGTTTTCTCAAGGCGCAGCAAGCGATCGTGTTTGGAGAGCAAATCGTGCCGTTGCCACACGCCACGCACACCACCCGCACTGACGTTGATACCTTGCAGAGCCAGTTCTTGCGCGACCCGCAGCGGGCCGTGAGTAGGCCTGGTGAGGGAGTAATCGAGGATGGCCTGTTCAATCTCGGGCGCAACCCGGTTGGGATGAGCCCCTTTACAGCCGGGCAGTTTATCGAGCAAGCCCTAGGCGCCATAGGTCTGGTAATTACGGCGAATTTCGTAGAACTGCTGACGGCTGTAGCCGATGAGCTTGCAGGCTTTGCTGACGTTATTGAGCTCTTTGGC
>NZ_JBFOCQ010000018.1:0-57450 GCF_040907805.1 Aeromonas sp. s3 | reverse complement strand
TGATGGTGGGTCGTGCTGGATTCGAACCAGCGACCAATTGATTAAAAGTCAACTGCTCTACCGACTGAGCTAACGACCCATCTAAATCATTTTTTTACAAACTTGGTGGTCGTTACTGGGATCGAACCAGTGACCCCCTCCTTGTAAGGGAGGTGCTCTCCCAGCTGAGCTAAACGACCTGGGATTCTGAAATGATGGTGGGTCGTGCTGGATTCGAACCAGCGACCAATTGATTAAAAGTCAACTGCTCTACCGACTGAGCTAACGACCCATCTAAATCATTTTTTACAAACTGGTGGTCGTTACTGGGATCGAACCAGTGACCCCCTCCTTGTAAGGGAGGTGCTCTCCCAGCTGAGCTAAACGACCTGGGAATTCATCTGGGCAAATTGGTGGGTCGTGTAGGGATCGAACCTACGACCAATTGATTAAGAGTCAACTGCTCTACCGACTGAGCTAACGACCCACACCTGACTTGCCTCTTTCACTGCCCGCCTTGGCAGACAGCTTAAAACTGGTGGTCGTTACTGGGATCGAACCAGTGACCCCCTCCTTGTAAGGGAGGTGCTCTCCCAGCTGAGCTAAACGACCTGGGAATTCTGTCTCCACCTGGTGGAGAAATGGTGGGTCGTGCTGGATTCGAACCAGCGACCAATTGATTAAAAGTCAACTGCTCTACCGACTGAGCTAACGACCCTTACCACGACCAGGACCAACTGCAATGCTGCACCGGCTCTGACGGCGGCCTATATTACGGATTTATCATCCAGGCGCAACAGAAAAATCTTAAATTCCATCTGTTTGTTCACTGCGCATACAAAGCGAGGCTGTATTTACAAGACTGTTACGAAAACAGTGACATGCGGCAAAGTTACAGCTTGCTCAAACTCTGCTTGGCCAGCTGGGCCGGCGAGGTGTTGGGATAGCCCTTGATCACCTGCTCATAGAAGTTCTTCGCTTCCGCCTTCTTGCCATCCAGCTGTGCCAGCATGCCCAGCTTCAACAGGGCGTCGGCTCGCTTGGGAGACTTGCTGAACTTGGTGGCCACCGTGGTGAACTGGGCGGCAGCGCCGGTCCGATCCCCCTTGTTGAACAGCAGCTGACCCAGCCAGTAATGGGCGTTGGGAACATAGCTGGAGCTCGGGAACTGCTTGATGAACCCTTCGAAGGCCGGAATTGCCTTGTCGTAGTTCTTCTCCTTGAGCACCATGTTCACGGCCGCATCATAGGCCTGATTCTCGTTCTGGTTGGTGGAATAGTTGGCCGCGGCGGCCGGCGTCGCGCTCGCAGCGGCAGCTGCCGGGGCTGCTGGTGTAGCGGCAGGCTGGCTGTTGGCCACCTTGTCGAGCTCCTGATAGAGCTGGCGCTGACGCTCCTGCGACTGTTCCATCTGGTAGGTCTGCTGCTCCAGCTGACCACGCAGCTCGGAGACCTCCCCTTGCAGGGCATCCACCTGTTGCTGCAAATCGGCCTGCAGGCGCAGACGGGCGTTGAGCGTACGCTCCAGCAGGGCAACCCTGTCTTCCAGGCTGCCGGTGGGCACGATGGCGCCGTTGTTGCCGCTTAGGACAACCCCGCCACCCGAGTCACCGCTCAGATCGCTCACCGGTGCCGCAGCTTGCGCATTCAGAGCAACCAATACGGCCAGCGCAACAGCAGCTTGCTTGTACACAGATTTCATTCGGATCAAACCTTAGCGTTTAGTGCAAATAAAACGGCCAGCGCCATAGTCGCTCGCTTATACAGATTTCATTCGGATCAAACCTTGGCGTTTAGTGCAAATAAAACGGCCATCGAAATGGCCGCTTGCATATAAACGAACTTCGTTCGATTCAAACCTTAGTAAACCAGGACCGCACGGCGGTTCTTGGCAAAGGCATCCTCGGTGTGAGACATATCCAGCGGCTTCTCTTCGCCATAGCTGACGATGGAGAGCTGCTCAGCCTGCACACCCAGGGTTTGCAGATACTTGGCAACAGCCTTGGCACGACGCTCGCCCAGCGCGATGTTGTACTCCGGAGTACCGCGCTCGTCGGCGTGGCCTTCGATCAGTACTTTGACGCTCGGGCGCTCACGCAGGTAGCTGGCGTGGGCATCCAGCAGGTCGGCGTATTGACCCTGGATGTCGTAACCGTCGAACGGGAAGTAGATCACGTTGTCACGCTGCAGCGCTTCGAACTTCTGACGCATCTGCTCTTCCGGGGACAACATGCCATTCGCGCCACCGGTTTGTACACCGCCCATGCCGTCGGTCATGCCTGATTCGGCGCCAGCGGCATCGGAATCAGAAGAGGAGCTACAAGCGGCCAGGGTGAACAGTGGCAGTGCGATGGCCAAACCCTTGAGCAGTTTATTGAGTTGCATGCTATTTCCTTAAACCTTTATAACAAAACAAAAAACAATTGGATTTTTATCAATTCAAGAAGGGCGACCAAGCTGGTGCACGAATTTCACCGCTACTGGTCGGAAGCACAGCCTTGAAGCGACCATCAGTCGACACCAATGCGAGACTCTTACGACCCTGATAGATGGTGGCATAAATGATCATGCTGCCATTGGGAGCCACACTTGGCGACTCATCCAGCGCGCTCTGGGTAAGGACCAGCAGGGCATTGTTTTCCATATCCTGACGGGCGATACGGTATTGTCCCTGAACCCGGGTCACCATCACCATGATTTTGCCATCAGGAGTAATGGACGCACCCTGGTTGGATTCACCTTCCCAGGTCATCCGGCGAGTCATGCCAGTCGCCAAATTTACGCTATAAATCTGGGGTTTGCCACCACGTTCAGAGGTGAACAGCAAATTTTGACCGTCCGGCATCCAGGAGGGTTCGGTGTCGATTACCCGGCTGGTTGTGACGCGGGTCAGCTGCTTGCTAGCAACATCAACGACATAGAGGTTCGGTGACCCGTCCTTGGAGAGAACGATAGCCAGACGACGACCATCCGGAGACCACTCCGGCGCCCCGTTGATGCCGCGGAAGCTGGTGATCAGGCTGCGCTGCTGGGTGTAGATGTCCTGCACGTAGATTTCGGATTTCTGGTTCTCGAAGCTCACGTAGGCCAGCTTGCTGCCATCCGGAGACCAGGCCGGGGACATCAGCGGCTCGCGGGAACGCAGCAGGGTCTTCTCGTTGTAACCGTCGTAGTCGGAGATCCGCAGCTGATACGGGAACTGGGTACCCTGCTGCACGGAGACGTAAGCCAGACGGGTCAGGAAGGCCCCGCGCTCGCCGGTCAGACGCTCATAGACGATGTCGGAGATGCGGTGAGCGAACTGACGCATCTGGGCACCCGGGATGGTCGCCATCCGGCTGTCCAGGATGTAGCCGTTGCTCTCGCCGCCCTGGGTCTTGGCCAGCTGGCCCTTGAGCACGTCGACCAGCTCGAAGTTGACCTTGTAGGTACCGTCGCCGACGGCGGCGATGGAACCGACCACCACGGCTTCGACGCCTTGGGAGGCCCAGGGTGCGAAGTTGATTTCACCGCTGGAGCTCGGGGTCTGCGGCATCTGGCCACGGGCCAGCGGTCTGAACTTGCCACTGCGCATCAGGTCGTTGGAGACCACTTCCGCGATGTCCTGCGGCAGCTGGCCATTGCCTTCCCACTTGAAGGGGGCGACGGCAATCGGCCGTGCACTGTCGATACCGCCGGTGATGACGATGTCCAAGGCCGCCTGGGCGCTCTGACCCAGCAACAAACAGCCAACCAAAGCAAAAAACACTTTTCTTATCATGGCTTAAACACTCGGTTCCAAAATAATGAGAGATTAACTTCCTTTCTCGGCAAGACGCTGCCAACCACCTTACTCGATCCCCTCGCCATCAGTGCTAGATGTTAGGTTCCAGCTTGAGGTTGAACTCCTTCAACATCTCGAATGCCGCAGGATCCTTGGGTACCGGCAACTGGTTGGCCTTCAGTACGGCTGCTTTGCCGGAACGACATACCGCCGGGTCACCCTGGCCGTTATCTACCGAGATGACAAAGCCAGTGCTCGCAAGACGTACGCCGATAGTACATGTTTTGCCCCGCATGGTGGGATCCAAAATCATATATCGCTCAACAGTCGCCTTGATAAGCGCCGCATATTTGTCGACTTCACCCTTGGCCGCCGCCGATGCCGCCTGACTGCGGGCATTGGCCTCAGCCGCCAGCTGCTGCTGCATCATGTCTTCCATCTCTTTTTGCAGCTTGGCCTCCTCGGCCGCTTTGCGCTTGCGTTCAGCCGCGATCTTGGCCTGCTTGTCGGCCTCGGCCTTGGCTTTCTTCTCTGCGTCAGCTTTTGCCTTCTTGGCCGCCTCTTCCTTGGCTTTCTTCTCGGCTTCAGCCTTGGCCTTCTGCTCGGCCTCCGCCTTGGCTTTCTTGTCCGCTTCTGCCTTCGCTTTTTTCTCGGCTTCGGCTTTGGCTTTCTTCTCGGCTTCCGCTTTCTTGGCCTTGGCCTCCTCAGCCTTGGCCTTCTCTTCGGCCTCTTTCTTCTCTTGTTCCTTTTTCTTCTTCAGCGCCAGCGCCTTGCTCTCTTCTTCCGCGGCCTTGCGCTCGGCCTCCGCCTTCTTGGCCTTCTGCTCTTCGAGCTTGCGGGCTTCCTCGGCCTTCTGGGCCTTCTCTTCCGCCTGCTTCTGCTCGGCCTGCTTCTTCTGCTTCTCTACTTCGGCCTTGCGGGTGGCCTCCTCGGCCTCCTTGCGCTTGGCCTCTGCAATCCGCAACCGTTCCTGCTGCTGGGCCAGCTCGCGCTTGGCGATGTCCGTGTCTTCCTTATCCTTCTCTTTCTCTACCTTCTGCGGCTTGGGCTGAGCCTTCTGCTGCTGGATCTGCTTGGCCTGCTCGTTGAGGAAGTTCTCGTCGAGCATGACGGCATTGACGATCTGCCCCTTCGACTCGGGTCGCTTCGGTTTGCTGAAGTCGAGCCCGACAAACAGGATGATGCCGATGATCAGGTGCAGCAGAAGCGACGCGATGAGATAACCGGAAATACCACGCTTCACATCCATCTCCGTCAGTTCACCGGATCTGTCATCAGGCCGACCTGAGGCACACCGGCTTTCTTGAGGGCCACCATCAGCAGGATCACCTCTTCGTAGCGCACCGACTTGTCACCGGCCACTACCACGGGGGCGTTCTGGTTGATGGCCAGGTAACCCATGGCCTTCTCGGTGATGTACTGCTGCATCGCCTCGGGCGTCCCGCTCGGGACGGGTTCGTCTTCGGCCTCACCGGCCTTGATGACGTACTCGCCTTCGGTATTGACGCTGACGATGAAGGGCGGCTTGGCATCCTCCGGCAGTTGCTCGGACTCCGCCTGCGGCAGGTCAACCTTGACCCCTTGCGTGATCACGGGCGTCACCGCCATGAAGATGATAAGCAGCACCAGCATGACGTCGATATAGGGAACCACGTTGATCTCAGCCACCTTCTTGCGCCGGATCCGCTGATAGGTTTGCATTACTGATCACCCTGCTGCTGAGCAATTTGACGGTTCAGAATGGTGGTGAACTCGTCCATGAAGTTGGCGTAGGCGTTCTCCAGCCGCTCGACCTTGTTGGAGAAGCGGTTGTAGAAGATAACGGCCGGGATGGCGGCAAACAGACCCATGGCGGTGGCGATCAGCGCCTCCGCGATACCGGGGGCCACCATCTGCAGGGTGGCCTGCTGCACCTGCCCCAGGGCGATAAAGGCGTTCATGATCCCCCAGACGGTACCAAACAGACCGATATAGGGGCTGATGGAGCCGATGGTCGCCAGGATCGGCAGGTTGGACTCGAGATCGTCCACCGCGCGGGAGAGGGAGACGCGCATGGCACGGTAAGTACCGTCCATCACCGCATCCTGACCACGGGCGCCGGCCTTGAGCAGACGGGCATACTCCTTGAAGCCGGAGTAGAAGATGTCTTCCATGCCTTCGATGTCGTCGCGGCGGGAAGAGGACTCCTGGTAGAGACGGTTGAGGTCGACCCCGGACCAGAATCTGTCTTCAAACTGCTCCGATGCGATATTGGCTGCCTTGATGGCCTTGGAACGCTGGATGATCAGCGCCCAGGAGACAACCGACATGCCCATCAGGGTCATCATGACCAGTTTTACCAACAGGCTGGCTTGCCAAAACAGGCCAATAAACGAAATTTCAGCGTGCACTTAACAGCACTCCCTTCACATTTTCAGGTATTGCAACAGGTTTCATATGCGGATGACTGACACAGGCTATCTGTACCATGGCCTGGGTGATCAGTCGTCCATCAGCCGCCAGTATCCGTTGTGAGAAGCGCATGGAGGCGCGTTTCACTTCGGTCACTTGCGTCAATACAGTCAAAAGCTCATTAAAACGGGCCGCCGAGCGGAAATCGATCTCTGTTCGACTCACCACAAACGCGTACCCGGCGCCCAGCAGGACATCCTGTTCGATGCCGCCAGCACGCAGGAACTCGGTGCGAGCACGTTCCATAAACTTGAGATAATTGGCGTTGTAGACGATGCCCCCGGCATCGGTGTCTTCGTAGTAGACACGCACCGGAAACTCAGAGACTTCCCCCATAACAATCTGTGATCCATACGACAGTCAGATGGGGGGCTATCATAGCGCAGGGCTGAATAGGAAAGAAGCAGGGGGAAGCAGGGAAATCCTGCCTCCCCCCGTTTTTTATGAAAGGAAATAGCCTTGGGTCAGCCAGAGCCCGTACAACAAACTGGGCAAGGCGAGCCAGGGGAAAAACAGCACGCGACCGACGAGGCTGCGGGGATGGAATCCCAGCCCGTGCATGACCCCGCAGCAGACCGCCCACATCAACCAGGGCGCCAGCCAGAGGCCGTGTTCGCTGGTGTTGGCGGCCACCAGGTTGGGGGCCTGTAAAATAGCGACGGCCAACAGGGCCGCCGCTACCAGCATCAACCCCTGCCAGGGTTGGCGCTCCAGGGGAGCGGCCAACCGGGCGAGTCGATCACTTGTTCTCATCGATCTGGCGATCCATGTTCTCGGTGTGTTCCAGCCACAGCGCATTGATGATGCCGAATGCACAAGCCAGCAGCAGACCCAGGATCCAGGTGAAATACCACATATCAGTGCACCTTCTTAGTAGAGCGATTGTTGGTTGTCTTCGATGTGCTTGCTGGTCACCCGGCCGAACATCTTGATGTAGGTCCACAGGGTATAACCCAGCACAATCGGTACGAAGATGGCGGCCGCTACCGTCATCACCCGCAGGGTGTTGAGAGAAGCGGTGGCATCCCACATGGTCAGGCTCAGTGACGGCTCAAGGCTTGAGGGCATCACGAACGGGAACATGGAGAAGCCGGCAGTCAGGATCACGCCGGCAATCGCCAGGGAGGAGCAGGTGAACGCCAGCCAGCCTTTGTTCAGCTTGGCAAACAGCGATGTCAGCAGGCTCATCGCCAGACCCAGCACGGGTGCTGCAACCATCCAGGGATAGAGGCTGTAGTTGTTCATCCAGGCTCCGGCCTGACGCACCACTTCCTTGTTCATCGGATTGGAGACGGCATCGGTCGCGGCCGCCTTGACCACCACATAGCCTTCCATGCCGCTGACCCAGAAACCGGCCAGTGCGAACAGCACCAGGGTCACCAGCGAGCAGATCATGGCGGCGGTGCGGGAGCGGGCCAGCACTTCACCGTCGGTCTTCATCATCAGCCAGGTAGCGCCCTGGGTGACCAGCATGAACAGGCTCACCAGACCGGCCAGCAGGCCGAACGGATTGAGCAGACCGAAGAAGTTGCCGTGATAGGTCAGCATCATGAACTGGTTGAAGTCGAACGGCACGCCCTGCAGCAGGTTGCCAAACGCCACGCCAAACACGATGGGCGGTACCGCGCTACCGACAAACAGTGCCCAGTCCCAGTTGCTGCGCCACTTGGCATCTTCACGCAGGGAACGGTACTTGAAACCGACCGGGCGGAAGAACAGTGCCATCAGGGTCAGGATCATGGCGATGTAGAAGCCGGAGAAGGCTGCCGCATACACCATGGGCCAGGCTGCAAACAGGGCACCACCGGCGGTCACCAGCCAGACCTGGTTCCCTTCCCAGTGCGGGCCCATGGTGTTGAGCATCACCCGACGCTCAACATCTTTCTTGCCGACGAAGGGGAGCAGTGCGCCCACCCCCATATCGAAGCCGTCGGTGATGGCGAAGCCAATCAGCAGGACGCCGACCAGCACCCACCAGACCAGGCGCAACATTTCGTAATCAAACATGGGTTGCTCTCCTTATGCCTTGCTCTGTTCGAAGTGGTACTTGCCAGTCTTCAGGCTGCTTGGGCCCAGACGCGCGTACTTGAACATCAGGTACATCTCGATGATCAGCAGTACGGTGTAGAACAGGCAGATCCCGATAAGGGAGAACCAGATCTCGGAGGCCGGCACGTTGGAGGCCGAGACCGAGGTCGGCAACACTTCGGCGATGGTCCAGGGCTGACGACCGTATTCCGCGACGAACCAGCCACACTCGATGGCGATCCAGGGCAGCGGGATGCCGTACAGCAGCGCCTTGAGCAGCCACTTGCGCTCGCCGATCTTGTGACGGGTACTGTCATAGAAGGCCAGGCCAATCAGCACCAGCATCAGCATGCCGCAGGCAACCATGATGCGGAAGGCGAAGAACAGCGGCAGCACTTGCGGGATGGAGTCATCCACGGCGGCCTTGATCTGCTCGTCGGTGGCATCGGTCACGTTGGAGGTATAGCGCTTGAGCAGCAGACCGTAACCCAGGTCCTGCTTCACTTCGTCGAAGCGGGCGCGGGTATCGTCAGACTTGTCGCCGGACTGCAGCTTGGTCAGCAGGTCGTAGGCGGTCATGCCGTTGCGCACGCGCAGCTCGTGCTCGCTCTTCAGATCCTTGAGACCGGTCACCTGACCGTCCAGCGAACGGGTGGCGATGATGCCGAGGGCATAAGGGATCTTGATGGCGTAGTCGGTGCGCATCTCTTCCTGGTTCGGGATGCCGAACAGGGTAAAGGAAGCAGGCGCAGGCTCGGTGTTCCACTCGGCCTCGATGGCCGCCAGTTTCACCTTCTGCACTTCACCCGTCTCGTAGCCGGACTCGTCACCGAGGATCAGCACGGAGAGGATGGACGCCATGCCGAATGCGGCCGCGATGGCGAAGGAGCGACGGGCGAAGGCCACGTCACGATGCTTGAGCAGGTAGTAGGAAGAGATGCCCAGCACGAACATGGCGCCAGTGGTATAGCCTGCCGCCACTGTGTGGACAAACTTCACCTGAGCAACCGGGTTGAACACCAGATCGGCGAAGCTCACCATCTCCATGCGCATGGTTTCGAAGTTGAACTCGGCACCGACCGGGTTCTGCATCCAGCCGTTGGCAACCAGGATCCAGAGCGCGGAGAGGTTGGTCCCGAGCGCCATCAACCAGGTCGCAGCCAGGTGCTGACGCTTGGAGAGCCGATCCCAGCCGAAGAAGAACATACCGACGAAGGTGGATTCCAGGAAGAAGGCCATCAGACCTTCGATGGCCAGCGGGGCCCCGAAGATATCGCCGACATAGTGGGAGTAGTAGGCCCAGTTGGTACCAAACTGGAACTCCATGGTCAGCCCTGTGGTGACCCCGAGGGCAAAGTTGATACCAAACAACTTGCCCCAGAACTTGGTCATGTCCCGGTAGACAGGGTTGTTGGTCATCACATAGACAGACTCCATGATCGCCAGAATGAAGGCCATTCCGAGCGTCAAGGGCACAAACAGGAAGTGATAAAGGGCCGTCGCAGCGAATTGGAACCGCGATAGGTCTACCACATGCTCAGCAATCATGATGTTTCCTCACCGATTATTGGCACGGCTATTTTAAGTTTTAAGACAAAGCTTCCGTTGGAAGTCCCCGAATTATCGGTCATGTTCCAGTTTTGCACTGACGACCGGATTCGACTGCCACCACATTAACAACAAGGCAATAATAGGGAACAAAAAAAGCTAATGTTTAACAATTGCAAAACAATCAAGCTTGCTTTATTCCCGCCCATAATGACCTGAGTTTTATATCACCTTTATTTGATTGAAATCAATGTAAAACCACCATCAATACATGCCTTTCAAAGGCATTTTCACGACCCTTTCCATTTATTTTAGAGAGCTGGGTCACAAAAAAATAAAAATCGCAAATCATTGATTTAAATCAACTTTAATCTTGAAGCAAATAAGTAATGCTTCTGTTAAAAAACAACTCTCAAGGGTGTTTTCATCATGTTTCCCTCGCTTGTCCCCAGCCAGAATAAAACTAATTAAAAACCAATAAAAACGCATATCCATGCTAATTCGACAAGGCCACAAAATGATTAGTTAATCTAATCTGAGATGGGTAATTTTTCTTGTTTGTCCGAGTCAGACAGAGCTCCTACAATGCGCCTCGCAGTGAGGGCATACCCTTGGATACAGGCCGGTCAATCTGGGTTCCCGGTACGTATTCGATGAACATTTCGAACCTGTCTATTGGAATTAAAGATGAAAAAGTTTGTTGCTAAAACCATCCGTTACTACAAGCTTTCGTTCGTTCAGCTCTATCAAATGAACCGACTCTGAGGCCTCGCGACGGCTCACTCTGTTTTTTACCGGTCTGTCTCCAGACGCACTCACTGTCTGTGAACATCCATCCTGAATTGTCTTTGCCCACCGCATCCGCAGTGGGCTTTTTTTTGCCCGGATAACAAAAAACCGCCCTTGAAGGCGGTTTTTTGTTCAATCAGCTGTTTTTACCCTTCATCTGGCCTTTGCAGGCCAAAATGCGCATAAGCTCTTGGTGTCGCGATCCGCCCTCTGGGTGTACGTTGCAGGAAGCCCTGCTGGATCAGATAGGGTTCGAGCACATCTTCGATGGTGTCCTTCTCCTCGCCGATGGCCGCAGCCAGGTTGTCGAGCCCCACCGGCCCCCCCAGAAACTTGTCTATGACAGCCAACAATAGCTTGCGGTCCATGAAGTCGAACCCTTCGTTATCCACGTCCAGCATGTCCATGGCTCGGGCCGCTATGGGTCCGTCAATCCGGCCGTCGGATTTCACCTGGGCAAAATCCCGCACCCGGCGCAACAAACGGTTAGCAATTCGCGGCGTACCGCGCGAGCGACGCGCCACCTCCAGCGCACCGTCTTCCGTCATGTCGAGCCCGAGGCAACGGGCGCTGCGGGCGACGATGTCGGTCAGATCCCTGACGTTGTAGAACTCGAGGCGCTGCACGATACCGAAGCGATCCCGTAGAGGGCTGGTGAGAGAACCGGCCCGGGTCGTCGCGCCGATCAGGGTGAAGGGGGGCAGGTCAAGCTTGATGGAGCGAGCCGCCGGCCCCTCCCCGATCATGATGTCGAGCTGGTAATCCTCCATCGCCGGGTAGAGCACCTCCTCCACCACAGGGCTGAGGCGGTGGATCTCGTCGATGAACAGCACGTCGTTCGGCTCGAGGTTGGTGAGCAGCGCCGCCAGATCGCCAGCCTTCTCCAGCACGGGACCGGAGGTGGTCTTGATGTTGACCCCCATCTCGTTGGCCACTATGTTGGCGAGCGTGGTCTTGCCAAGCCCGGGCGGGCCGAAGATCAGCAGGTGATCGAGCGCCTCGCCGCGCTGGCGCGCAGCCGCGATGAAGATCTCCATCTGTTCGCAGACCGGATCCTGGCCGGTGTAATCGGCCAGCAGCTTGGGCCGGATGGCCCGATCGATGACTTCTTCCTCACGCCCGCCAGCGGCGGAAATGAGGCGATCCGCTTCAATCATTCTCTACCTCACACCAGGCTGCGCAGCGCTTCACGGATGATATCTTCCACCGACATGCCATCCACCGCCACCTTGCTGACGATCTGGCTGGCCTGTTGCGGTTTGTAACCGAGTGCCACCAGCGCACTGGCGGCCTCTTCGCTCGAATCCGGCGCCCGCAGGGCACTCTCCTTGGCAGGCAGACTGATCTCGGCCGGCGAGAAGAGATCGTGGCTGACCCAGCCCTTGAGCCTGTCCTTCATCTCCACCACCAGTCGCTCGGCGGTCTTCTTGCCAACCCCTGGCAACTTGACCAGGGAGCTTATCTCCTCGCGCTCGACACTCAGCACGAACTGGGTGGCGGTCATGCCGGAGAGGATGGCCAGCGCCAGCTTGGGGCCGACCCCGTTGGTCTTGATCAACTCGCGAAACAGCGCCCGCTCCTGCTTGTGATTGAAGCCGTACAGCAGTTGGGCGTCTTCCCGCACCACGAAATGGGTGTGAATGACCGCTTCCTTACCGATCTCGGGCAGATCATAGAAGCAGCTCATGGGCATGTGCACCTCATAGCCCACGCCCCCGACCTCCAGCAATACCTCGGGGGGTTGTTTCTCAATGACTACGCCTCTCAAGCGACCAATCACGGCTCTCTCCTCGCCAAACCAGCTATCTGTAAATTGGCTCATAGCATAAAGAATAACTGGATAAGTATCCAGCATAGGGCGGCGGGACCGCAGCGGATTTTCGGCACATTCGCACGTTCCAAGCCATGCTTGGATCCGAGCCGGGCAACAACTTTATTTTCCATCTGGCATGGCATTTTGTTGCCACTGATAAAACACTAAATTGGGTTTGTTTGGAGCCAAGGAAGGTCCTTAATCATGAAAATCGTCACCACATCGAACCTGGGGCTGGCCATTCTGCTCAGCTGCACGCTGGGCATGGGCGTCGTCGGCTGGTATGGCAGTCAGCGGCTGGCGGATCTGCTCTCCTATGTGCTGGGTGCCGCCTGGCAGACTGCAGACGGCGCCATGGAGGGCTCCATCGAGCTCGGCAACCAGTCGCTCTACATCCAGAAGATGCTCAGAGGCATGTCCCTCGACGAGCAGGAGCTGCAGCAGGCCAGAACCGCCACCACCGACGCCATGCGCCGGGTGGGCGAAGGTCGGCTCATCGATGACGCCGCCATCAACACCATGAACCAGCAGCATCAGGTCTACCAGCAGCAGCAGGAACAGCTGCTGGCGCTCTACCAGACGTTTACCCGCCTCGATCAGGCGCTGCGCGCCAGTTCTGAACGCATGTCCCGCCTCTCGACCCAGCTCGAGGTGGTGGGTGATGGCGCGGTCGAGAGCCTCACCCAGTCACCGGATCAGGCCATCAGCTGGAATGGCGGACTGGCAACCCGCTGGCACGCGGCCGATGGCGGCATGGAGGCCAACATAGGCTTCCTGCGTCAGCTCTATGCGCTGGAGAAGATGCAGAGCGAAGGGCTCACCCCCGCCATCCAGAGCGAGATGGAGGAGGCGACCCGCTTCTACCGGGAGGCGGTCGACGCCATGCTGGCCAGCGGACTGTTTGATGTGCCCGCTGAGGGGGAGTTTGCCGGCCAGTCGCTGGCAACCCAGTATCGGGCGCAGGAAACCGAGGTTCAGCAATTGATGGTGCAGTGGATGGCAGCCCTTGGCGAGTATCAACGCCAGCTGACCAGCTATGAGCGCAGCGCCGATCAGCTCAAGAAATTGCTGGTCGAGGTGGAGGCAAAGGGCGATGCCACGGTCGAGGATCAGGTGGGTCAGCTCAACACCATCATCAACCATACCAAGAGTCTGATCCTGGGCGGCCTGCTGTTCAGCCTGCTGATCGTGACCCTGTGCGGCTTCTGGCTGGTGCGCGCCATCGTGCGGCCCCTGCTGCAAGTCAATCGGCGCATGCAGGACATCGCAGCCGGTGAAGGGGATCTCAACGCCCGCATCAACCTCAGGCGTGACGACGAAATCGGCTCGCTGGCCGGCAGCGTGGATCGCTTCATCGAGAAGCTGCAGAAGATGATCAGCTCCACCATGGACAACAACCAGCACATCAGCGAGCACGTGCACACCTCGGTCAACCGGGTTCAGGCCATCAGCCAGAGCAGCCGCCAGACGGCCGAACATGCCCAGGCGCTGCACCATGACAGCGAGCAGATGGTGCAGGTGGCCACCACCATCTCGGACAACTGCAGCCTAGCGGCGCAAAATGCCAACGAGGTGCGCCAGCTCACCACCGAGAGCAGTCAGTATGTCTCCTCCGCCAGCGCGGGCATGCAGCGGGTGGTGATGGAGGTGGGCGAATGCGCCACCGCCATCAACGCCCTCAAGGAGCAGGCCAGCCAGATAGGCCAGATCATCTCCACCATCAGCGGCATTTCCGAGCAGACCAATCTGCTGGCGCTCAACGCCGCCATCGAGGCCGCCCGGGCCGGCGAGATGGGCCGCGGCTTTGCGGTGGTGGCCGACGAAGTGCGCACCCTGGCCAATCGCACCGCCTCCTCCAGCGCCGAGATCAACGAGGTGATCAACAGCATCCAGCAGCAGACCGAAACCGCCTACCTGATGATGCAGCGCAACCTGAAGACGGTGGAGTCGGGCATGGCGGATTCCGACAACACCAAGCAGATCCTGTTCAAGGTGGAGGGCGCCATCGACCACCTGGCGGACATGGTACAGCAGGTGGCGGATGCCACCGGCCAGCTCTCCCATACCCTGAGCCACACCTCGGACAAGGTCTCCGGCATCAGCCAGCAGGCCCAGACTGGCGAGCAGGAGGCGCAGGAGTGTCTGCAGCTCGCCTCCTCCCTGCATCAGGCCAGCCTGCTGCAACAGCGGTTGCTGTCGCAATTTCGGGTCTGACCGCAGCGGGGGCGATGCCCCCGCTTTCTCCCATCGTACGAATTTAGCCCTTGGGCCGCAGGGCCCGTCCTGTTAAAATTCCGCTCTTGAAATTATCCAGGGCCCCGCCGCCCGTCTTAGCTAAGGTCTACCGCGATGCGTACCAGCCAATATCTGCTTTCCACTCTCAAGGAAACCCCGTCCGACGCCGAGATCATCAGCCATCAGCTGATGCTGCGCGCCGGCATGATCCGCAAACTGGCCTCCGGCATGTATGCCTGGCTGCCGTCCGGTCTGCGGGTTCTGAAAAAAATCGAGAACATTGTTCGCGAAGAGATGAACAATGCTGGTGCCATCGAGGTCTCCATGCCGGTGGTTCAGCCCGCCGAGCTGTGGCAGGAGTCCGGCCGCTGGGATGACTACGGTCCCGAGCTGTGCCGTCTGACCGACCGTCACAACCGTCCCTTCGTACTGGGCCCGACCCACGAAGAGGTGATCACCGCGCTGATCCGTTACGAAGTGAACAGCTACAAGCAGTTGCCGCTGAATCTGTACCAGATCCAGACCAAGTTCCGCGACGAAGTTCGTCCCCGTTTCGGCGTGATGCGTGGCCGCGAGTTCCTGATGAAGGACGCCTACTCCTTCCACATCGACAAGGCCTCCCTGGTCGATACCTACGAGAAGATGCACGCCGCCTACTGCAAGGCGTTCACCCGCATGGGTCTGAACTTCCGTCCGGTGCAGGCCGATACCGGCTCCATCGGTGGTACCGGCTCCCACGAATTCCAGGTGCTGGCCGAGAGCGGTGAAGACCTGATCGCCTTCTCCGACAGCTCCGATTACGCCGCCAACATCGAGATGGCCGAGGCGCTGGCGCCGGCTGGCGAGCGCGCCGCTGCCACCGCAGCCCTGACCAAGGTTGCGACCCCGAACGTCCACACCATCGATGAAGTGGCCGCCTTCCTGAGCGTGGCCCCGAGCACCGTCGCCAAGACCCTGCTGGTGCTGGGTGAAGCGGACGAGCACGGCAACCAGGCCGTCATCGCGCTGGTGCTGCGTGGCGACCACGAGCTGAACGAAATCAAGGCCGAGAAGCTGCCGGGTGTCGCCAACCCGCTGACCTTCGCCAATGACGAGCAGATCAAGGCAGCCGCCGGCTGTGATGCTGGCTCTATCGGCCCGGTCGGCTTTGCCGGTCGCATCATCGCCGATCGCAGCGCCGCCCACCTGGCTGACTTCGTCTGTGGCGCCAACGAGACCGGCTTCCACCTGACCGGTGCCAACTGGGATCGCGACATCACCACCTATGAAGTTGCCGACCTGCGCAACGTGGTGGAAGGCGACCCGAGCCCGTGCGGCCAGGGCAAGCTGCTGCTCAAACGCGGCATCGAAGTGGGCCACATCTTCCAGCTGGGTACCAAGTACTCCGAAGCCATGAAGGCGAGCGTGCTGAATGAAGGCGGCAAGTCCGTCACCATGGAGATGGGTTGCTACGGCATCGGGGTTTCCCGCCTGGTGGCTGCCGCCATCGAGCAGAACAACGACCAGTACGGCATCATCTGGCCGGACGCCATCGCCCCGTTCGAAGTGGCCATCGTACCGATGAACATGCACAAGTCCGTGCGCGTTGCCGAGCTGGCCGAGCAGTTCTACGCCGAGCTGAAGGCCGCCGGTGTCGACGTGCTGTTCGACGACCGTAAAGAGCGTCCGGGCGTGATGTTCGCCGACATGGAGCTGCTGGGCGTGCCGCACGGCATCGTCATCGGCGAGCGCGGCATGGACAACGGCGTGGTGGAGTACAAGTGCCGCCGCACCGGCGAGAAGCAGGAAGTGGCCATCAGCGACATCGTCGCCATGCTCAAGGCCAAGCTGGGCCGTTAATCCCGCCCCTTGCAGGTATAAAAAAGCGCGCCGATGGCGCGCTTTTTGTTTCTGTATTCTGACGATGGCAACCGGATGACGGCGGCCTTTTGTCAGGGATTGCGACCGATAAAGAGATCGGTCACGTGGCAGCTGCTTCTGGCTTCCAGTGCATCCAGCATGTAGGCGGCGGCATCTTCCGGGGTCATGAAGCCGCTGCTGTCCACGTGATCCGAGTTGTCCCAGAATTCACTGCGGATCCCGCTCGGATAGAGGTTCACCAGCCGCAGCGGCGAGCCCTTCAGCTCGGCCCGCAAGGATTCGAGAAAGCCGCGCATCCCCCATTTGGAGGCGCAGTAGAGACTCTCGTTGGCCTTGCCCACCTGGGCGGCGGAAGAGAGCACATTGGCCAGCACCCCGCCCTTGTCGCCGATGAGGCGCACCGTCTGCTGGGCCACCAGAATGGTGGAGATGAGATTGCTCTCCACCACCCGGCGGATCTGCTCGGCGGTATAGACGCCGACCGGGCCGAACTCGCCCACGCCGGCGCAATGCAGCACCAGCTCGGGCAGGCCGCCCCACTCCACCGCGGCGGCAAAGGCGACATCCACTTCCTCATGGTGCGCCAGATCGGCGGCAATGCCAATCACCGCCTTGCCGAGCAAGGCTTCCTGCTCCTGCAGCTTCTGATAACGACGCCCCATCATGGAAACCTGATGGCCCCGTTCAACCAGACCTATGGTCAAGGCGCGGCCCAAGCCGGATCCCGCCCCCGTCACTATGATATGACCCATGTTCGTTCCTCGCCGGATGCCGCCATCGGGATGATGAGGGCATCGTCACCAGAGATTGCCAGTATTTAGAAGGTGAATTCGCCGCCGATGAACCAGCCGTCTACCCGCTGGTCAACGCGATCGAAGTCCATGCTCGCATCACGCCAGCCGGCACGCACCTTGAGCGGTACGGTCGCGAACTTGTAGGAGCCACCCAGACGGTAGTCGTAGTTGTCGGCATCCTGCACGCGGGCATCGCCGAAAGCAGCAAAGCCGGTACCCGGGATACGCAGTTCGGCGCCGGTGTAGGCCATCAGCACGTCCTTGTCATAGGAGTAGTGCTGGGTGTTGAAATCGCCATCGTAGCGACGACCGGTCAGACCCAGGTCGATCTGGAACAGATCGTTGTTGAACAGGCGATAGTAAAGGCTCAGGTCATAGGCCATCAGATCGTTGTTGAGGGCGCCGCCGCTGGTGCCGAAATCGGAGATCTCGAACTTGGCGTTGGGCAGCAGGATGATACCGTGCTCCAGTTGCAGGTAGCCGCTCCAGTTGTAGTTCTCGTCGTAGCTGCCGTTGGCCCCGACACCGTTGATCTGGCCGCTGCCCTGAGCATTCCATACATCGGCACCGGCGGCAAAACGCCAGTCATCGGCAGCCATGGCAGCCTGGCTGAACAGGGCCAGCACACAACCGGCAATCAAGGTCTTCTTCATCACGTTACTCTCTTGTTGGACTGGAAAGGCCATCATTTTACCCAGAGCGACGGGAATACACAGTGTAAAAAGCTGAACAAGCGTCCATTAATGTCAGTGCTGCATGCCTGCCATGGGTTCAACCGGCTTCACCGGCAGGCTCAGCTCCAGCTGCTGGCCATCATCCATGGTCAGCGTCAGCGGGAAAGGGGTGCCCTGGGAGAGCTCACGCACCTCGAACAGCATGATGTGGAAACTGCCGGGCTTGAGCGCCACTTCCCCCTTGGCCGGCACCTCTATGCTCTCGACCTGGCGCATCCTCATCACGCCGTTCTCGTGCAGATGAGTGTGCAGCTCGGCACGGCCCACCTCGGGCGAGGCGGCAGCCACCAGCTTGACCGGCTGATCGGCATCATTCTTCAGCACCAGGAAGGCGGCGGTATTGGGAGAGCCCGGCGGCAGCAGGCGCACATAACCGTCGACGGCCTCGACCTTGGCCAGGGCGGGAGCGGCCAGTCCCAGGGCCAGCAGGGAATAGAACGCACGTTTAAACATGGTTGAAATCCTTTTATGATGTTGTTAAACGCAACAAAGCTTACCGCAGCGGTAAGCCTTTGACAGCCAGCAATAACAAGGATTTAGACATGGACCCCATTATCATTGCCGAGCAGCAGGATGGCTTGCTCACCTTGACCCTCAATCGCCCCGACAAGCGCAACGCCCTCAATACCGTCATGTATCGTGCGCTCACCGAGGCATTGCGGCAAGCGACGGCGGATGACGCCATCCATGCCCTGCTCATTCAGGGACAGCCCGACTGCTTCACCGCCGGCAATGATCTGGCCGACTTCATGGGCAAGACGGGGCTGGATCCCGACGACCCCATCCTGCAATTTCTGCATACCCTGGCCGACTTCCCCAAACCGGTGATCGCCGCGGTCGGCGGCGCCGCGGTCGGCATCGGCACTACCCTGCTGCTGCACTGCGATCTGGTCTATCTGGCCGACAATGCTCGTCTGCAACTGCCCTTCGTCGAGCTGGGGCTGGTGCCGGAGTTTGCCTCAAGCCTGCTGCTGCCGCGCAGCGTGGGTCACCTGAAGGCAGCGGAGCTGTTGCTGCTGGCCGAAGCCATCGATGCCGACGAGGCGCTGCGACTCGGCCTTGCCAACCGGGTGCTGACGGCCGAAGCCCTGCTCCCCTTTGCCAGGGAGCAGGGTCTGAAGCTGGCGGCCAAAGCGCCCAGGGCGCTGCAAAAGAGCAAGGCGCTGCTCAAGCAGGAGCTCAGGCAGGCGGTGCACTTCGTCATCGATCTGGAGGCGCGCGCCTTCTCCCTCGCCCTGCAGGGGGAAGAGGCGCAGACGCGGATCGCCCAGCGCCTCAAGGGCCGTAAATGATCCTCAGTTGAGGCGAAAACGGCCGATCAGCTCGCAGCCCTGCACCTGATCCTGCAACTGGATCAGGCGAGCGATGTCTGGATTGGGGTGGCGCTTGAGGAAAGAGAGCAGCGCCGCCCGGCAGCAGCCCAGTTCACTGATGAGGGATTCACACTCCCGGTTCGGACACTGGGGCACCAGCGCAGTGACCAGCTCGGAGGCCAGCTTGAGGTAGCGCAGCTCGTAGGCAGGCTCCTCCATGGCGCGCCAGAAATCGGCCAGCCGGTGGCAGGTCGCCACCCGCATGCTGGCCAGTTCATCCAGATCGCCGTCACTCAGTTCATACACCTCGGCGAGGGCCTGTTGATAGAGGCAGATGGCGGCGCCGAGCGCGCCGGCGCCCAGCGCGTTTTCAGCCTCCAGCATGTAACGCTGCCAGATTTGATGGGTCATGCCGATCTCCCAGGTTGATGGGTGGGACTTTTATCATGCCCAGTTGAGAATGAATATCAACCCGATATTTTGTGCAGGTTCTAACCAGCTGGCGGTGCACGGCTTGGCTCCCACCCCGGCATGGCTTACCATGGGCGCTCATCTTTCAGGATCCCTCTTCCCATGCTGCGACCCCGTTTACCCCAGGCGCTGGGCTGCTCGACCCTGTGCGTGCCCCGCCTGCTGGTCTGGATCTATTAGCTGCGCTCCTCGCGTCATCCACCCCTATCCATTTGAACGAGGAAACAGCCATGAAACCCTGCCAACACTGGTCGCAGGTCGAGTACCTGCATCTGACGGTGAGCAACCCCAACATCCACCTGAAGGGGGGCCACAGCTACTACTCCGGCGCCTGGGACGGCCCCTTTGAAGAGCATGCCGTGCGCTATCTGCACGGCGACCGTTTCAGCCGCAACCCGGAGACCGGCTGGGAGCCGCTCTGGCACATCGATCAGCTCCATATCGGCGACTATGTACAAATAGCCGCCGGGGTGAAGATCATCATGGGTGGCAACCAGACCCACAACACGGCCTTCATCAGCACCTATCCGTTTTCAGATGTGGAGGCGCTCCGGCGCAGCTACCGCCCGGCCGGCGACACCCGTATCGGCAACGATGTCTGGCTCGGCATGGACGCCATGATCATGCCGGGGGTCACCATCGGCGACGGCGCCATCATAGCGGCACGAACCCTGGTCAATCAGGATGTGCCGCCCTATGCCATGGTGGCCGGTACCCCGGCCCGAGTGATCAGGATGCGCTTTGAGGAGGACGAGATTGCCCGTCTGCAGGCGCTGGCCTGGTGGGAGTGGCCAGATGAACAGGTGCAGGCCCTGCTGCCACTGATCCAGCAAGGCGAGGTGGCCCTGCTGGAACAGGCTGCCGCCCGCTGGGGAGAGACCCGACCATGATGCAGCGGGGGGCCATGGCCCCCCGCTTTCATCCTGTCGCTCAGTTGCCGCTATCGGGCTGATTGACCCAGCACTGCTTGCCGGGGTAGCCGGGCAGATCGGCCGCCTTGTTGCTGCACGCCAGTCGCTTGGCCTGATAGAGGCGATCCGCCAGGTTGGCGCTGTCGATCGGCAGCCAGTCCATCTGCCGGCCAAGCCAGCTGGCCCAGGCGAACTCGACAAAGTAGACCTGCTCCCGCTTGTCGAAATAGCCCGCATCCTGCAGCAACCCGGCCAGGGTGCGATAGGGGTAGTCGGGTAGCAAGTCGATGCGGCTCGGCAACTGTTCCGGCGTGAGGGGCCGCCCCTGCTCGTCCTTGAGCCAGGCCCAATGATTGCCCTGCATCTGGCTCCAGAAGCTGGCCTTGTCCTGCAGCCTGGCGATCACCTTGACCCGAACCTGCTTCACCCCGAGTTGCCACAGCGCCTTGGTCAGATGGTGTCTGTCCACCAGCCAGTAGCCGCCATCGGGTGCGATGACGATGGGGATCTCTTTCTTTTTCATCACCTTGTCGAGCTGTTTTGCGCTCTTGCCCGTCAGCTCGGCCTGGGTGTTGTCGACCTGGATCTGGCCCACGCCTCCCTGGGTGGGGTGCAGCGCGGCAATGTTTGCCTCGCACCAGCTGCCGACCTGGCTCTGCCGCTCGCACGGCGCTAGCGCCCAGGCCCCCTGACTGATGGCCAGGGCCAACAGGATCCATGTTCTCATCGCTTGCTCCTCTCCCCGGATTGGGAGTCAACGTGGGCGCCAACGTCCCCTGCCGAGGGACTCATACTGGCGGTCTGACCAGCAAACGGGATATCATGATTTCCCGTCTGTCGGCGACCACTTATCGCCGAGTTTTCTCCCCGCTTCACACTATTTGAAGGATTAACCATGAAAGGATGGAGTCTTCTGCTGGCCCTGCTGGGCAGTGCCTGTGTCCAGGCTGCCGATGTTCCGCCCGGCACCCAGCTCGCCGCCGAACAGGCCGTCGTGCGTCATCTGAAAGACGAACCGGCGAGCCTGAGTCCGCTCAAGCTGGTCGGCCTGCCCGAACTGCAGGTGCTGCGGGATCTCTACGAGGGGCTGCTGACCCAGGGGCCGGACGGCAAGGTACTGCCTGGGGTGGCCGCCAGCTGGGACAACCAGGGCAATCAGCGCTTCACCTTCCATCTGCACCCGGACGCCCGCTGGTCGAACGGCGATCCCGTGCAGGCCGCCGACTTCGTCTACGGCTGGCGCAAACTGGTCGATCCCAAAGAGGCCGCCACCTTTGTCTGGTTCGCCCAGCTGGCCCGCTTCGACAAGGTGGACGACATAGTGGCCGGCAAGCTGCCCCCCGAGGAACTCGGCGTGAAGGCCCTCGACCAGCATACCCTGCAGGTGACCCTCTCCCAGCCGGTGCCCTACTTCCTGAGCCTGCTGACCCACCCCAGCCTGTCGCCGCTGCATCGCGCCAGCATGGAGCAATACGGCAACCAGTGGACCCAGCCCGGCAAGCTGGTCGGCAACGGCGCCTTCGTGCTGAGTCACCGGGTGGTGAACGAGAAGCTGGAGCTGACCCCCAACCCCTACTACTGGGATCGTGCCCATACCGTGCTGACCAGGGTCACCTTCGTGCCCATCAACCAGGAGAGTGCGGCCACCAACCGCTATCTGGCCGGTGACCTGCACATCACCGAGTCCTTCCCCAAGGAGCAGTATCACAAGCTGATGCAGCAGATCCCGGGCGAGGTCTATACCCCGGATCAGCTCGGCACCTACTACTACGCCTTCAACACCCAGCGCGCCCCTCTCAACGATGTGCGGGTGCGCAAGGCGCTCTCCTACACCATCGATCGGGGCCTCATCGCCAACAAGATCCTGGGTACGGGTGAGAAACCGGCCTATCACTTCACCCCGGACGTGGTCGCCGGCTTCGAGCCCAAGGCCAACCTGCTCTCCAGCAGCAGTCAACGGGTCCTCGACGACAAGGCCAGAGCCCTGCTCAAGGAGGCGGGCTACGGCCCGGCCAACCCGCTCAAGCTGACCCTGCTCTACAACACGGCCGAGGTGCACAAAAAGATGGCGCTGGCCATCGCCAACCTGTGGAAACAGAAGCTGGGGGCGCAAGTCGAACTCACCAACCAGGAGTGGAAAAGCTATCTCGACAGCCGCCAGAGTGGCCAGTTCGAGGTGATCCGCTCCTCATGGGTGGCCGATTACAACGATCCATCAGCCTTCCTCGGCCTGTGGGGCTCCCACCACAGCGGCAATATGGCCCGCTTCGCCAACACCGGCTACGATGCCCTGCTGGCCAAGGCGGCCAACAGTCAGGATCCCCGTGAACGGGCCCGGCTGTTCGATGAGGCCGAGGCCGTACTGCTGGAGGAGGCGCCGATCGCCCCCATCTATCAGTACACCAACGCCCGGCTGATAAAGCCCTGGCTCAAGGGTTACCCCATCAACAATCCGGAAGACGTGGCCTACAGCCGCCAGCTCTACCTGGTCAAGCACTGATCCTGCCCGGGGCCGGCCATGCCGGCCCCAATCTTCTGCCATCGCCCTCTGTTCATGCTCAAGTTTTCGGCATAAAATGCCGCCCTTTCAGGCAACCACCCCCTCAATCACCGGTTTGTTATGCGTTTTGTATTGATGATCTCTCTGCTGCTGACCCTGCCCGCCCAGGCGGCCAGCGAAACACAGTGCCGCCAGGCCTTCACCGAATGGATGCTGGCCCAGCAGCAACAGTTCAGCGACCGCAAGGCCAGCAAGATGGAACGGCGCAGCGCGGAGCGGGCCATCGACCAGGTGCGCAGCGAGTTCTCGAAGCGGGAGAGCTTCTGCCAGGCCATGGAGTGGGTGGAACACAACCGGGATCAGGATCCTCGCTTCACCCCGCGACTGGGGGAGATCCACGACTTCACCCCGCCGACCGACTCGCCGTCATAACGTCATAAAAAGCCCCGAACCTGCGTTCGGGGCTTTTTTTCAGGGCATGGCGGGTGCCGGCATCAGTCGACGTAGAAGGTCTGCTGGAAGGTCAGCGTCTGCTGCTGCCCCTCCCCCATGATCTTCAGGGTGAACTGGTAGGTATCCTCGTTGCGATAGGGCAGCACCGCCAGATAGTAGATGGCGTTGCCCTCCTTGACCTCCTGGAAGGTCAGGTTGCGGATGGTGCCGGTGAGGTTCTTGGCCTCGCCGGTGATCCCCACCGCCTGGGCCACCCCCTGCTTGTTCTGCACAGCGATATTGACGATGCCGTTGTAGCGACTGCGCTCCAGGCCATAGGCCTTGGCCACCTCGGGGGTGAGGAAGCTGGAGTTGAAGGCGCTGTAGTGCACCTGCCAGGGGCCCAGCTCCTTCATCTGTTCGGCCCGCAGGGGCAAGGTCAGCAACAGTGCCAACAGGCAGCTTATCCAGGCTGTTTTCATGGTGTCATCCTTCTCGTGTTAACCCTGATTGTCCAGCAGAGCACTGACCTCGGCGGGGATCTGCCTGGGCGCCTCGATGGCGACCGTCTTGTGCCGTCCCAGCTCCCCCCGCACGATGCGAACCTGCCCTTTGGCCACCTTGAACTGCTTGGCCAGATACTTGATCAAGTGGCTGTTGGCCTGACCATCCACCGGCGGCGCCGTGATGGCCACTTTCAACTCTTCTCCGTGCAATCCGACGATCTGATCCCGACTCGCCTTGGGCTGGATCATCAGATGCATTATCAGCTCATCCCCTTCCCGCAGGACGGCTGCCATCAAATCATCCACCACAGCTGGCCGAACAGATCCCCCAACAGATAGTTTATGGCCTGCAGCCCGATAAAGGCGACCAGCACGGAGAGATCCAGCCCGCCCAGCGCCGGCAGAATGCGGCGAATAGGGGCCAGGAAGGGCTCGGTCAGCTGGTGCATCACGTACTCGATGGGGTTGCGACCCTGGCTGACCCAGCTCAGGATGGCACGGATCAGCAACACCCAGAAGATCATGGAGCCGGCCTTCTTCAGCACGGTGAGGGCGGCAAACAGGCTGAGGGTGAGCCAGTCGGCCAGCAGCACGTTCATGCTCTTGAGCAGCGCCAGCTTGGAGAAGGCGATAAGCAGCGCCAGCAGCACCGAGGCCAGATCCAGCCCGCCCAGCCCGGGAATGACCCGGCGCAGCGGCACCACCAGCGGATTGGTCAGCTTGACCACCATCTGGCTCATGGGGTTGTAGAAGTCGGCACGGGCCCACTGCAGCCAGACGCGCAACAGCACCACCATGAGATAGAGGTCAAAAATTGTATTAATCAGAAAGTAAGCAGTGTTCATCTGGGCTCCAGGTTGCAACTGAGAGTAACGAAAATCGGGTTCAGAACAGGGTTTCCATTTCGCCGGCCCGAGCAACGGCCGCCTGCATGGCTTGCGCAGTCAGCGGCATCAGCCCCTGCTGCTGGAAAGTCTTGATCGCCTCGGCGGTGGTGCCACCCTTGCTGGTCACCTGCTCGCGCAGGGTCTGCAGCGACAGCTCGGGATTCTGCTCGACCATGGCAGCCGCGCCAAGGGCGGTCTGCTGCACCAGCAGGCGGGCCTGCTCGGGGGAGAAGCCCATGGCCTCGGCCTCCTCGGCGATGGCCTGCATGAACAGGAAGAAGTAGGCAGGCGCACTGCCGGCCGCGGCGATGACGCCGTTGATACCGGACTCCTGCTCCACCCAGAGGGTTTTGCCCACCGCCTGCATCATCTGCTCGGCCAGCTCACGATCGGCCAGCTCGATGCCGGCCGGGGCGTACAGCCCGGTCATGCCCAGCCCCAGCAGAGACGGGGTGTTCGGCATGGTGCGGATGATTCGGCCGTGGCCGCCCGCCATCTCCGCCAGCCGTGCCACCTTGATGCCGGCGGCGATGGAGATGAGCAGCTTGCCCTCCAGCGTGCCCAGCGCCGTCACCAGCGCGCTCAGCATGGCCGCCATCAGCTGCGGCTTGACCGCCAGCACGATGACTTCGGCCGCCCGGGCCGCCTCGGCGTTGTCCTGGGTGACGCGAATGCCGTAGTCGCCAGCCAGCGCATCCAGCTTGGGCCGGCTTGGGTTGGCGGCAATGATCCGGTCAGCCGGGTAGCCCGCCTGGACCAGGCCGGCAATGATGCTGCGGCTCATGTTGCCAGCCCCGATAAAGGCGAGGGTTCTGTACTGCATCAAACACTCCTGTGATCTGAAGAAAGCAGAGCCCGCACGCACCGCATCACGGGCTCCTGCTCATGAATAGTCGCGGGCACCGAAGATGGCGGTACCGACCCGCACCATGGTGCTGCCGTGGTCGATCGCCAGTTCGAGATCCTCGGTCATCCCCATCGAGAGGGTGTCCACGCCCGGGTATTGTCGCGCAAGCTCGGTGAACAGAGTCTGCATACGCGCCATCTGGGCGGCCAGCACAACCTCGTCGCTGGTGTGCTCCGGAATGGCCATCAGACCGCGCAGCCGCAGCCGTTCGCAGCGGGAGACCAGTTCGGCCAGACGGAAAATCTCTTGCTCCGACGTTCCGGATTTGCTGCTCTCTCCGCTAATATTGATTTGCAGACAGATATTTAGCGGCGCGAGCCCGGCCGGGCGCTGGTTGTTGAGGCGTTCGATCAGCTTCTCTCTGTCCACGCTCTGTACCCAGTCGAACCGCTCGGCCACCAGCTTGGACTTGTTCGATTGCAGCGGGCCGATAAAGTGCCACTCTATGTCTGTACAGGTCCCCTGCTCACGCAGGGTATCTATCTTGGTGGCCGCTTCCTGGGCGTAGGATTCGCCGAAGCGGCGTTGACCGGCGGCATAGGCCTCGCAAACGGCCTCCAGCGGTTTGGTCTTGCTGACCGCCAGCAGCTGGATGTGATCGCCGCGTCGGCCAGCCCGGCTGGCGGCTTGTACAATACGTTCCTTTACCTGAAGCAGGTGCTCGGCAATCTGGCTCATGTTTCGTTCGTGATCTAGTGATGGGAGAATGACAAATCTATGGATATCACAGAGTTATTGGCTTTCAGTGTAAAACATAAAGCCTCGGATCTACACCTCTCGGCCGGGGTTCCCCCGATGATCAGGGTTGATGGCGAGGTTCGCAAGATCAATTTGCCCGCCCTGGAGCATCGGGAAGTACACGCCCTCATCTATGACATCATGAACGACCACCAGCGCAAGGAACTGGAAGAGAACTTCGAGGTGGACTTCTCGTTCGAGGTGCCGAACCTCGCTCGCTTCCGGGTCAACGCCTTCCAGCAGGCGCGCGGTTCCGGCGCGGTATTTCGGACCATCCCCAGCACTGTGCTGAGCCTGGAAGATCTGGATGCCCCGGAGATCTTTCGCAAGATTGCCGAATACCCCCGCGGCTTGGTGCTGGTGACCGGTCCGACCGGCTCGGGCAAATCCACCACCCTGGCGGCCATGGTCAACTACATCAACGAGAACTTTCATCACCACATCCTCACCATCGAGGATCCCATCGAATTCGTGCACGAGAACAAGCGCTGCCTGGTAAACCAGCGGGAAGTGCACCGCGATACCAAGAGCTTCAGCAACGCCTTGCGTTCGGCGCTGCGGGAAGACCCGGACATCATACTGGTGGGTGAAATGCGTGACCTCGAGACCATTCGCCTTGCCATGACCGCGGCCGAGACCGGCCACCTGGTGTTCGGCACCCTGCACACCTCGTCGGCGGCCAAGACCATCGACCGGATCATCGACGTCTTTCCCGGTGCGGAAAAAGACATGGTGCGCTCCATGCTCTCCGAATCGCTGCGGGCGGTCATCTCCCAGACTCTGCTCAAACGCATCGGTGGCGGCCGGGTGGCGGCCCACGAGATCATGATGGGTATTCCTGCCGTGCGAAACCTCATCCGGGAGGACAAGATCGCCCAGCTCTACTCGGTGATCCAGACCGGGATGACCCACGGCATGCAGACCATGGATCAGAGCCTCAAGCAGCTGGTGAGTCGCGGCATGGTGGCGGCGCTGGATGCCAAGGCCAAGGCGGTCGATCCCAACAC
Organism: Aeromonas sp. s3; assembly: GCF_040907805.1. Classification (NCBI taxonomy): domain Bacteria; kingdom Pseudomonadati; phylum Pseudomonadota; class Gammaproteobacteria; order Aeromonadales; family Aeromonadaceae; genus Aeromonas; species Aeromonas sp. s3. The sequence continues at coordinate 29,784 of NZ_JBFOCQ010000018.1, read as the reverse complement.
CATCTAACCACGACGAATCTAGGGAAGGAGTCGTTATGAATCTGGATGCCCTGCTGACCGAGCTGGTCGCCCGCAAAGGCTCGGATCTGTTCATCACGGTCGGCACGCCGCCGACCCTCAAGCTCAATGGCCACCTGCAGTCACTGGCAGAAGCGCCCCTCGACAAGGCAAGGGCACTGGCGCTGGTCAAGGAGACCCTGAGCCCGGAGCACTTCGAACGCTACCTGCGCACCAAGGAGGCCAACTACGCCATCCACCGCGAGGAGCTTGGCCGCTTTCGGGTCAGCGCCTTCTGGCAGCAGGAGCTGCCGGGCATGGTGCTGCGCCGCATCGAGACCCGCATCCCCACCTTCGACGAGCTGGCACTGCCCCCCATATTGCAGGAGATCGCCCTCGCCAAGCGCGGACTGGTGCTGTTCGTCGGTGCCACCGGCGCCGGCAAGTCCACCACCCAGGCGGCCATGATCGGCTATCGCAACCAGCATGTGGACGGCCACATCCTGACAGTGGAAGATCCGGTGGAGTTCGTGCATCAGCACGGCCGCAGCCTGATCACCCAGCGCGAGGTGGGCATAGACACGGAGTCGTTCGACGTGGCGCTGAAGAGCTCGCTGCGCCAGGCGCCGGACGTGATCCTGATCGGCGAAATCCGCAGCCAGGAGACCATGGAGTTTGCCCTGCAGTTTGCCGAGACCGGTCACCTCTGCCTCGCCACCCTGCATGCCAACAACGCCAACCAGGCTCTGGATCGCATCTTGCACCTGGTGCCCCAGGAGAAACACCGCCAGTTCCTGTTCGACCTCTCCTTCAACCTGCGTGCCATCGTGGCCCAGCAACTGCTGCCCAGCCCGGATGGACGGCGTCGTTTTGCCGCCTTCGAGGTGTTGCTCAACACCCCGCTCATCACCGACATCATCCGCAAGGGGGAGATGCACCGGCTCAAGGAGGTGATGACCAAGTCCACCGAACTCGGCATGCAGACCTTCGATCAGGCGCTGTTCGCCCTGTTCTGTGCCGGCCAAATTGGCTACAGTGAGGCCCTTGCCCATGCCGACTCCGCCAACGACCTGCGACTGCTGATCAAGCTGTCGGGCCGAGAGCAGCTGGGTTCAGGCACACTCGACAACGTCACCCTGGATGAATGAGGGGCGTGCGTCACCGCTATAAAGGATCGTTATGCTGATTGTGGTTTCCCCGGCCAAGACGCTGGACTACGAGTCGCCGCTGGTGACTTCCCGTTTCACTCAACCCGAGCTGCTGGACCACTCCGCCGAACTGATCGGCCGCGCCCGCCAGTTGAGCCCGGACCAGATCGCCAGCCTGATGAAGATCAGCGACAAGCTGGCCGGCCTCAACGCCGCCCGTTTTGCCGACTGGCAACCCGACTTCACCCCGGCCAACGCCCGTCAGGCACTGCTGGCCTTCAAGGGAGATGTCTACACGGGGCTGGCGGTGGAAGATTTCAGCGAGGCGGATCTCGACTTCGCCCAGGCCCACCTGCGCATGCTCTCTGGCCTTTACGGGGTGCTGCGTCCGCTCGATCTGATGATGCCCTACCGGCTGGAGATGGGCATTCGGCTCGACAACGCGCGCGGCAAGGATCTCTATCAGTTCTGGGGCGACATCATCACCGAACACCTGAACAAGGCGCTGGCCGCCCAAGGGGACGAGGTGCTGATCAATCTCGCCTCCGACGAGTACTTCAAGTCGGTACGCCCCAAGGCCCTGCAGGGGCGCATCATCACGCCGGTGTTCAAGGACGAGAAGAACGGACAGTTCAAGATCATCAGCTTCTACGCCAAGAAGGCACGCGGCATGATGGCCCGTCACATCATCAAGCACAGACTCACCAAGGTGGAACAGCTGACCGGGTTCAACAGCGATGGCTACTACTTCGTACCGGAAGAGTCCGATGCCAACACCCTGATGTTCAAACGCGCTGAAAATTAATTACGACCCGAGGGAACCAATTTCAGGATCCTCCAGTCTGAATAGGTGAATCCTCTGTTGTAAGCACTTTTTATTGGCCGACGTTTATGCGTCGGCTTTTTTCTGCCCGACATTCGGCCCATCAAACGCCAAAAAGCACAACGGCCATCCGGGGATGGCCGTTGTGGCGGGCAGGCTTACTTCTTTTTCTTCTTGGCAGACTTCTTCTTGTCGTCCTTCGGCTTTTTCTTCTTCACCGGCACCCGCGCCTCCTTGTGCTTGGGACGCAGCTCGTCGATCACCCGGCGCTTGAGGCGCTCTTCGGTGTAGCGTTCGATCTTGGCCACCATGGCCATGTCGTGGGCCTCCACCAGGCTGATGGCGCAACCGCGGTTGCCGGCGCGGCCGGTACGGCCGATACGGTGAACGTAAACATCGGCGCCGTAAGGCATGTCGTAGTTGATGACGTGGCTGACGTTGGGCAGGTCGATGCCGCGGGCGGCAACGTCGGTGGCGATGAGGAAGGGCACCTCCCCTTCATGGAACTTGCGGATCGACTCGATGCGCTTGGCCTGCTCCATCTCGCCACGGATCCAGGCGCAGGGCACGCCCGCCGCCTGCAGCTGGCCTGAGAGCTCTGCCAGCCGCTCGCGGGTCTTGACGAAGATGATGGCCTTCTGGGTTTCCGGGTTCTTCAGGATGTGCACCAGCAGGGCCAGCTTGTGGGCAGCGTCGTCGGCCAGGTGAACCCACTGGGTGATCGGGCGACGCTCGCTGCGCGGCGGCTCGGCGTGCAGCTCCACCGGGTCCTTCAGGATATCGTTGGCGAACTTCTCGAGGCCAGCCCCTTCCAGGGTGGCGGAGAAGAGCATGGTGTGCTTGCGATAGCGCGCCTCTTCCACGATGCGGTTTACGTCCTTGATGAAGCCCATGTCCAGCATGCGATCCGCTTCATCCAGCACCAGCACCTCGATGTCGTGGCTCTCGAACTCCTCTTTCTCGATGTACTCGAGCAGACGGCCCGGGGTGGCGACCACTATGTCGGTGGTCTTGGTCAGGGCCGGCAGCTGCTCTTCGTGGCTGACGCCGCCGATGATGGTCTCGATGCTGAGGTTGGTGTGGGCCGCCAGCGCCTTGGCGTGAGCGGTCACCTGCAGCGCCAGCTCGCGGGTCGGGGTCAGTACCAGCATGCGGCAGGGGCCCGGCTTGCGGCGTGGGAAGTCCAGCAGATGCTGGAGCGCCGGCAACAGGAAGGCGGCGGTCTTGCCGGTGCCGGTCGGGGCGGATGCCAGAATATCGCGGCCGTCCAGGGCTGGCTCCAGCACCATCTGCTGGATGGTGGTGGGGCGGGTGAAACCCATCTCGGCCAAGGCCCGGTTGAGGGCTGGATTCAGGTCGAAATCATCAAAGGACTGGCTCATGGCAATACTCGGTCATTAAGGAAACGGCAGATTATAGGCGATTATGTCGTCGGCTCCTATGGTGACTGTGCCTTAGCCGCTATAATCGCCGACCATTTTCTGCGAGGCGGGTACAGAACGGGAGTCGGATGGCACGAAACAGCGGTTTTACCTTCAAACAGTTTCACGTCGAGCACGATCGCTGCGCCATGAAGGTGGGCACCGACGGCATTCTGCTGGGCGCCTGGGCACCGCTCGGCAAGGCCCGCCGGATCCTCGACATTGGCACCGGCAGCGGCCTCATCGCCCTGATGCTGGCCCAACGCAGCCACGCCGACTGCCGCATCGATGCGGTGGAGCTGGATAAGCATGCGGCGCAGCAGGCCCGCGAGAACGCAGCCGCCTCCCCCTGGCCGCGGCGGGTCACCATCATAGAGAGCGCCATTCAGGGGTATCAGGCCGACCCTTACGATCTCATCGTCGCCAACCCCCCCTACTTCGTGGCGGGCCAGTCATTTCGCGATCCGGCCAGGGCGATGGCCCGCCATACCGGCGCCCTCGACAGCTATGCTCTGCTGGCCGCCTGCGACCGCTTGCTGACCCCCGATGGTCAGGTCGCACTGGTCGTGCCGACGGTCATGGCCGATGAAATTTTATGCATTTCGGCGGATTATGATCTGCATGCCGTTTGTTATACAGCTGTTATCACCAGGGCGGGAAAAGAGGCAAATCGTGTTTTATTGCTACTTGGCAGAGGATTAAACAGGTGTGATAGGGGTGAAATTGTGATCCATTCTGCTGAGGGAACCTATTCCGACAGATATATCCAACTGACCAGCCCCTTCTATTTGAAGATGTAAATTTCGTCTTGAACTATTTTTTCACGCCATTATGCTGACTCCTAAACGAGCGCCCGCTCCAGACCAGCTCAAACCACTGGTTGCGATGAAAAAACAAGCGGGGCTCTTTTTTTTACCCCTGAACAACGCCGGTCACCGACCAATAAAAAACTATAACAAGCAATAGTTTACAAGACAGACGAGGTTGAACTTGACGAAATCACTCACATTGTCCGACGTGCTCGGACTGGGCTTCATGACCTTCGCGTTCTATCTGGGCGCCGGTAACATCATCTTCCCGCCGCTGGCCGGCTACATGGCGGGTGAGCACCTCTCTCTGGCCATGCTGGGCTTCCTGGTGACCGCCGTGGGTCTGCCCCTCATCACCATCATTGCCGTCGCCAAGGCCGGCAACGGCTGGGCCGGCATGACCAAGCTGCTGCCGGCCGGCGTGGCCACCGCACTGGCCGTCGCCATCTACATCATCATCGGCCCGGCCTTCGCCGCCCCCCGTACCGGTCTGGTGGCCTACGAGATGGGCCTCAAACCCTTCATCGGCGACATGGGCCAAGCCGGCCTGTTTGCCTACACAGTGCTGTTCTTCGGGGTGGCCATTCTGGTCTCTCTGAATCAGGGCAAGCTGATGGACGCCATCGGCAAATACCTGACTCCGCTGCTGATGCTGTTGCTACTGACTCTGGCCATCGGTGTATTCGTGGCGCCGCAAGGCTCCATGCCCGTCTCTTCCGGTGACTATCAGAATGGCCCCTTCGTGAAAGGGATCCTGGAAGGCTACAACACTATGGACACCCTGGCGTCCCTGATGTTCGGTGCCCTGATCGTCGACCTGCTGCGCCAGAAAGGCATCCAGGACTACCGTAGCCAGTTCAAGTACCTGGCCATCGCCGGCATCATCTCCGCCATCGGCCTCTCCGTGGTCTATGTCTCCCTGTTCCAGCTGGGCAATACGGCTGCCGGCGTCGCCACCGACGTCAGCAACGGCGGCGCCATCGTCAACGCCTACGTACTGAGCCTGTTCGGCCAGCCGGGTCAGTTCATCCTGGCCGCCATCATCACCCTGGCCTGCTTCACCACCGCCGTGGGTCTGATCTCCGCCTGCTCGGACTTCTTCCACAACCTCACCGGCATGAGCTACAAGAAGCTGGTGGTCTTGCTGGGCGTCATCTGCGCCGTAGTGGCCAACGTGGGTCTGAGCCAGCTCATCAGCCTCTCCATCCCGGTGCTGGTCGCCATCTACCCGGTTGCGGTTGCGCTGGTACTGGTCACCTTCCTGAAGGGTTACTTCGGTCGCCCGCGCCTGGTGTTCCGTGGCGTATTGATGGTTGCCTTCCTGTTTGGCTGCCTGGACGGCCTGGGTGCCGCCGGCATGAAGATGGATGCCTTCGCCTTCCTGCCGCTGTTCGACAAGGGCCTGGCCTGGTTGCTGCCGACTCTGCTGGCCTGTGGCCTCGGGATGCTGGTACGCTCCGGCGAGAAACTGGCTGCCGAAGCCGCTTGATTTCGCTCCCTCCCATGTCAAAGAGCCTGCCTTGTGCAGGCTCTTTTGTTTGTGTGCCATCTCGCCCGGCATGGTTTCCTGCCGACTATGTCATGCAGCCACGCCCTTTCCCGCTCTGCCCTCTCGCTTCCGCCAGTTGCAGTTCTATCGGTGATTTATTCTGGCCAACTAAATTGTTTCAAGATATTAATGTGTGATTGAGATCAAATATCTCTTCTTTATGCTCAAGATGGTACTCCTGTGACAATCTTCCGATGGCACAGGAGAGGGAAGCATTGTTATCCGGTTATCTGCCAGGCAGTGGGTGCAATCAACAAGAACAAGCTGATAAGGCAGATGAGGTCAGGTTTGACGAAATCACTGAAGTTGTCCGACATATTCGGACTGGGTTTTATGACGTTTGCGTTCTATCTAGGGGCAGGCAACATCATTTTTCCACCGCTGGCCGGCTTCATGGCCGGTGAGCATATGCTGGCCGCCATGGTCGGTTTTCTGCTGACGGCGGTGGGTCTGCCTCTGCTGACCCTGGTCGCCGTTGCCAGAGGCAGCGCCGGACAGGGCAGCAGTGGCTGGACGGCGATGACCCGCCATCTGCCGACCTGGGCAGCCACGGCGCTGGCCATTGCCATCTACATCATCATGGGGCCGGCCTTCGCCACCCCCCGTACCGGCCTGGTGGCTTATGAAATGGGACTCAAGCCCTGGTTGGGTGACGCCGGCCAGCACGGTCTGCTGCTCTACAGCCTGCTCTTCTTCACACTGGTGATCCTGGTATCGCTGAACCGAGGCAGGCTGCTGGATGCGGTGGGCAAATACATGACCCCTGTCTTGATGGTGATGCTGCTGATCCTGGCGATCGGGGTCCTGGTTGACCCGCAAGGCACCCAGCCAGAGGCCAGCGGCGACTATATGGATACGCCGCTCATCAAGGGCATGCTGGAGGGGTACAACACCATGGATACCCTCGGCTCCCTGATGTTTGGCGCCCTCATCATCGGCCTGCTGCAACGCAGGGGGATCGAAGACTACCCGAGCCAGTTCAAGTACCTGACCATCGCAGGGCTCATCTCGGCGGTTGGTCTCTCGGCGGTCTACATCTCCCTGTTCTACCTCGGCAACAGCGCAGCAGGCGTGGTGACCAGCGTCGACAATGGCGGCGCCATCGTCAACGCCTACGTGCTGAGCCTGTTTGGCCACTCCGGTCAGTTAATCCTGGCCACCATCATTACCCTGGCCTGCTTCACCAGCGCGGTCGGCCTGCTCTGCGCCAGCGCCGACTACTTCCACGGTCTGGCCGGCTGGACATACCGCAAGTGGGTACTGCTGATGGGATGCGTCTCCATCATGGTGGCCAACGTCGGGCTGAGCCAGCTCATCAGCCTCTCCATTCCGATCCTGGTCGCCATCTATCCGGTCGCCATCGCGCTGGTGCTGGTCACCTTTGCACAGGGCCGTTTCGGTCGACCACGGCTGGCGTTTCGCGCCGTGCTGCTGGTGGCTTTCCTGTTCGGCTGCCTGGACGGGCTGGGCGCTGCCGGCATGCAGATGGATGCGTTCGCCTTCCTGCCGCTGTTCGACAAGGGGCTGGCCTGGTTGCTGCCGACCTTGCTGACCTGCGGCCTCGGCATGCTGCAACGCCCCCGCGAGGCGCTGGCGGCAGAAGCCGCTTGACCCGTCAGCCAATAACGAAAGAGGCCAGCATCAGCTGGCCTCTTTCGTTGGGCGGGGTCTGCCGTTACAGCAGCGGATCCGATTTGGGTTTGCCGGCCAGTCCGTACCAGTGGGTCTCCACTCGCCCGGCATGCCACTCAAAGGTTCCCCAGGGCTGTGCTGCCTGCCAACGCGGAAAATTCACGAGCACCCGGTTGTCTTCGTACTTGTAGAGCGAGGTGGTGATCTCGATGTCAGATAGGATAAGCAGCAGGGCCCAGCCGATGAAGAACCATTTCAGCGCTTTCCACATAGGGTTACTCGAAGCAGATTTCGATGGTTGCCCGACCGTAATCTGATTCAAACGGCATCATGATCTTGGTGCCGTCGGCACGATGGGTGATGGTGTGGTTGAGACCGGAGACGATGATGGGAGTCGCCATGTCGAATTCATACCCCTTCTCCCCCAGCATGCGCTTGGCACCGCCGGTCACCATGTTGGTGATCTCGCCCACCATGTCGGTCACCTCTTCATTGATGGTGGCCGGCGCCTCGCCCAGCATGCGGCGCATGATCTCCAGTGCCAGCCCCTTCTCGAAACTAATGGAGAGGGATCCCCGGGTCTGCGGGCCGACCATGCCGATGAGGCCGGAGACATCACCGCGCGCCAGCTCGTCCATCTTGCGCTTGGGTTTGCCCGGCTTGAGCTCAAGCTGTGCCATGGTGGAGAGCACATTGAGCAGGGAGAGCAGGAACGGGTTTACAAAATCAGCCTTCATGTTGACTTCCTACAGTGGGCGTACAGCGAGCACATTGGCCATGTGCCTCAATCGTCTTATTGGTAATAGTAAAGCCATGCAACTTGGCTTGCTCGGAAAACGCGCCATCGATCGCCGGATCATGCAGCTCGACCACCTCGCCGCACTGGTCACAGATGAGCAACTGCATCGGGTGGGCATGGTCGAAGTGACAGCAGAATATGAAGGCGTTGAGCGACTCCACCTTGTGGGCAAAACCCTGTTCGAGCAGAAAATCGAGCGCCCGATAAACGGTCGGCGGCTTAGCGTGGGCCTCTGTCTGCTGCAACTGGGCCAACAAATCATAGGCGCTGATGGCATTGCCATGGGCAGCCAGCAGCCTGAACACCTGACGTCGGGTAGGGGTGAAGCGGATCCCGCGTTGTTCGCAGAGTCGTTCGGCTCGTTGTAAAAGTTGGTCTTGATTCATGATCACGCAATTACCCTTTTTATTAGCCGGATACTATCACAGGGCCCCCTTTGGCGCGGTGACAAAATTCATTTTCTGGGGCTGCCTCACGTTGTGGTAAAATCCGCCCCCTTTGTTTAGCCAACCCGGATGATTTTTATGCAGGCGCAGCGTTTTTCCATCGCCCCCATGCTGGACTGGACCGATCGGCATTGCCGTTATTTCCATCGTCTGATGACTCGCCAGACCTTGCTCTATACCGAGATGGTGACCACCGGCGCCATCATTCACGGCAAGGGGGATTACCTGGGGTACAGCGAGCAGGAACATCCCATCTCCCTGCAACTGGGTGGCAGCAATCCGACCGATCTCGCACGCTGCGCCAAGCTGGCCGAGGAGCGTGGCTATGACGAGGTGAATATCAACGTTGGCTGCCCCTCCGATCGGGTACAGAATGGCCGCTTCGGCGCCTGCCTAATGGGAGAGCCCGCACTGGTGGCCGACTGCGTCAAGGCGATGCGCGACCTGGTCGACATTCCGGTGACGGTGAAGACCCGCATCGGCATCGACGATCAGGACTCCTATGAATTTCTGCAGGCCTTCATCGAGCAGGTGCGCGACGCCGGTTGCGATACCTTCATCGTCCATGCCCGCAAGGCCTGGCTGAGCGGTCTGAGCCCCAAGGAGAACCGCGAGATCCCGCCGCTCGACTATCCCCGCGTCTACCGGGTCAAACAGGATTACCCGGATCTCACCATCGCCATCAACGGCGGCGTCACCTCCCTGGAGCAGACCCTCGAGCACCTGCAGCACCTGGATGGCGTCATGATGGGGCGCGAGGCCTATCAGAACCCCTACATTCTGGCGCAGGTGGACAATCTAGTATTCGGCCAGAACAACGCCGTGCCGAGTCGCCACGAGGTGGTGCGGATGATGCTGCCCTATATCGAACAGGAGCTGGCCAAGGGCAACTATCTCTCCCACATGACCCGCCACATGCTGGGGCTGTTCCAGAACATGCAGGGGGCTCGCGCCTGGCGCCGTCACCTGAGCGAAAATGCCTGCAAGCCAGGAGCAGATATCCAGGTGGTGCTGGATGCCATGGCCAAGGTGCCGGAATTCGCCGCCACCGAAGCGGCGGAGTAACCATGTACCGCTTCACCGGTTCCTGGCTGCACAAGGCCATCGTCCGACTCTGCGCCGGTCTACTCGCCATCCTGGGCGTCAAGATCAGCGCCTTCTACTTCATCGGCCTGCTCATCGTGCTGGGGTTGCATCGGGACCAGCTGCTCGGCTGAACTCACCCCGCATCGACCAATAAAAAACCGGCAACACTCAGTGTTGCCGGTTTTTTTATTGTCTCTTCAGCCTCGCTAATCGCCTTTGTCCACGAACTGCAGCTCGGGCGCTCTGGAGGTCAGCACATCGGCGCAGTAATCCCAGGTCGAGATGCGATAGTGCTGCAGATCCTCATCCAGATGCAGGCCGTCCGACTCCTGATGGAACCAGCTGGCAAACCGGGACGGGGTGATGAGCTGGATCTGCTCCTCGATGGCATGACTATCCTTGCCCTCGGCCAGATCGCAATCCTCCATGACCCGCACCGCGAAGATATGCCGGAAATAGACCCGGCACAGGATCTGCGGCGGCAGATCGATGCTGCGAGCCCTGCCCAGCATGATGGTGAGGGAATCGCTCCAGATATCCTGATGAAGTTCGGCCACGACCAGGCCCGGGGGGAGTTGGCGGGACGGAGCCCAAGGTACGGCAACCTGCCGAATGGCATTTTTCTGTTCCATCATCCACCTCACTACAGCGCACGCCATATCTTGAGTGTATCTGAAACAATTTCCGCTGACGATGGCAATAAAAAACCCGGCTGGCGCCGGGTTTTGGGGGATTACTTGACGGCGTCTTTGAGCGCCTTGCCTGCCACAAAGGACGGCACATTCGCGGCTGCAATCTGGATCTCTTTACCAGTTTGCGGATTGCGACCGGTACGGCCAGCGCGATGGTTCACCTTGAAGGTACCAAAACCCACCAACTGCACAGCATCACCTTCTTTCAGGCTCTGGGTAATACCATTGATGATCTCTTCCAGAGCAACTTTGGCCTGAGCTTTGCTCAGATCTGCTTTGGCTGCAATTGCATCGACAAGTTGAGCTTTGTTCATAACATTTCCTTTATGATCGGGCATTTAGCACCGGGCCACTCTATTCAAAAAAAAACACTCAGGCAAAGGCTTTATCAGCCGGATTGGCTTGAATGCTGGGGTTTTCATCAAGATCTGCGGAAATAGTCACATATCTCGCCCCTTCGTGATCGTAATTGACGGGAAGAGGAGAGCAAATGATGGCGCCTTGTAACCAAAACACCACCCGGTGTAACAATATCCCCATGCCCCTATTGACGGTCAACCGGATTTTCCCTAGTTATAGGAAGGTGTCGTCAGTCCATAAAAAGGCCGGAGGCCTGTCACGATAGCACTCCATGCCTATGCCCCACGGAGGGAGTATGTTAACTGAACTGGAACAAACCAAACGCGCATTGGCAGGAAAGCACAGAGCTATCGATGACTGGCTGGACGCCAGACAGGCACTGCTGGTCGAGTACATGCGGCTCGCCGGCTTGAAACCCACCCGCAACAGCAAGCCGCGCTCGCTCCCGGGCCATGTGGAACTGCAAAGTTTCTGCGAACAGCTGGTCGACTACGTCAGCGCCGGCCACTTCGAGATCTACCACCATGTGGTGACCGCTTTCGAACAGGCCAGCGGCGACAAGCTGGAGCTGGCCAAGCGCATCTACCCCCATATCCGCGCCTGCACCGAGTTCGCGCTGGAGTTCAACGACAAGTACAGCAACGCGGACGAGGCCCAGATGCTGCTGCTGGATGAAGACTTGAACCAGCTTGGCCCCGTGCTGGAAGATCGTTTCAAGCAGGAAGATCGGTTGATCAAGGCACTGCAGGTAGTAGAGTCACTCAGCGCCCAACAGGTTTGATATCCAATTTCGGAGCCAGTTCAAGATCCTGATGTGCAAGGTGCATTACACTCTATGTCATGACCTATAGCACCCGTACCTATTGCTGACAGGAGATGAGAATGTCCGAGCGTCGCCGTTTTTCACGGATCCTTTACTTGACCATGGCCGATCTCGTCCAGGGCGATAAAAAATGGCGGACCCAGCTGGTCGATATTTCCCTGCAGGGCGCCCTGCTGATCCGGCCCGATGACTGGGAAAGCAATGACGACAAAGAGTACTCACTCAGCTTCGTGCTGAGCGGCAGTGACATCGAGATCAAGATGCAGGTCATGCTGACCCATGAAGCCAGCAAGAAGCTTGGGTTCTATTGCCACCATATCGATATCGACAGCGCCACCCATCTCAAGCGGATGATCGAACTCAACGTCGGCGATGAAGAGTTGCTGCACCGGGAGCTGGAACAGCTGCTGAGCGAGCATCTCGAGCACCCTCACCCCTGAGCCACTGCCCCTATCACCCAATAAAAAGGAGCGCCCATTGCGCTCCTTTTTGTTGCCCGTCTGCGAACCCTGTTCTGCTTACAGCGCCTCCAGCGCATCAGCCAGCTTCTTGACCGGCACCACTTCCATGCCCTCGATGGGATGCTTGGGCGCGTTGGCATGCGGCACTATGGCCCGGCGGAAGCCATGCTTGGCGGCCTCCTGCAACCGCTCCTGGCCGGAGGGTACGGGCCGGATCTCGCCGGACAGCCCCACCTCGCCGAACACCACCAGATCCTTGGGCAGGGAGTGATCGCGAAAACTGGAGACCATGGCCAGCAACAGGGCCAGATCCGCACTGGTCTCCTCTACCTTGACCCCGCCGACCACGTTGATGAAGACATCCTGATCCGCCATCTGCAACCCGCCGTGGCGATGCAGCACTGCCAGCAGCATGGCGAGCCGGTTGTGATCCATCCCCACCGCCACCCGGCGCGGATTGGAGAGCTGGGAGTAGTCCACCAGCGCCTGCAACTCCACCAGCAGCGGACGCGTGCCCTCCCAGATCACCATCACGATGGAGCCGGGCGCCTGCTCTTCACCGCGACTGAGGAAGATGGCGGAAGGGTTGCTCACTTCCCGCATACCCTGCCCCGTCATGGCGAAGACCCCCAGCTCGTTGACCGCCCCGAAGCGGTTCTTGTGGGAGCGCAGGGTTCGAAAGCGAGAGTCGTGGCTGCCGTCGAGCAGCACGGAACAGTCGATGCAGTGCTCCAGCACCTTGGGACCGGCCAGGGTGCCATCCTTGGTCACGTGGCCTACCATGAAAATGGCGACGTGATTCTGCTTGGCATAGCGGGTCAGCAGGGCGGCAGCTTCCCGCACTTGGGAGACGGACCCCGGCGCCGACTGCACATCCGCCACATGCATCACCTGGATGGAGTCGATGACCATGATCTGCGGCTGCTCCTGCTGGGCAATCAGGCAGATCTGCTCGACCGAGGTCTCCGACAGCATGCGCAGCTTGTCGGTGGGCAGGCCGAGACGCGATGCCCGCATCGCCACCTGCTGCAACGACTCCTCACCGGTGACGTACAGGGTCTTCATTCGCTCGGCCAGGCCGCACATGGTCTGCAGCAACAGGGTCGACTTGCCCGCCCCCGGGTTGCCACCGATCAGGATGGCCGACCCCGGCACCACGCCGCCGCCAAGCACCCGATCCAGCTCCTTGAAGCCGGAAGAGAAGCGGGGGATCTCGGTGGTGGCGATCTCCGCCAGCGTCTGCACCTGGCTGCCGACGGCGCCGGCATAGCCGCTGTAGCGGGCACTCTTGCCCGGGGTCACCGATCCGAGGCGCACCTCGCTGATGGTGTTCCACTCCTTGCACTCACTGCACTGGCCCTGCCAGCGTGTGAAGTCGGCGCCACATTCGGTACAAACATAGGCAGTTTTGTTTTTGGCCATGGATAACTCGGGGACAGGATGAATTCCTGCTTGATATACTTGTTTGCGACCGACAGATCAAACCCAGAATCGGAAAAGTGACTTTCCGTGGCAGGAACACATGGAATCAGAACAACAACAGCACCTGATTGAACAACTTATTCCTCTGCTCAGAGAAAAGGATTTCGATGACATCTTCAATCGCCTGACCCAGGACGAGAACAGCAACAGCCGTTTTCTGATCAAGATGGAGCTCAAACGCAAATGCACCCCCTGCCGCCGGGTCATCGACATGCGCGACGAGCTGGGCGATGAGTGCCTGGTGCACGAGTTCGAAGGGATCACCCATTTCATGCCGGCCGAGGCCATCGGCCTGTTCCAGTCCCAGTGCTACCTCTACAAGGATGACTACACCCTGGGGGTCTACGAAGCGCTGCAATACTGGCAAAAATACCAGCATGGCAAGAACGATGGCCAGCTCCAGCCCCCCGTTAGCCCCTTTCGCCAGTACGACGTCAATCCCATCTCCTTTGCCAGCTACTATGGCCGGCGCCAGGAGCGGATGCACTTCAGCTCCCCCGTGGTGATCAAGTTCGCCGATGGCGACAAGCTGTTCGCCAAGAGTTCCGATCTCTCTCTAGGCGGGATCCGGGTTTCGGTGCCCTATCTGCCCAACTACCAGACCGGCGCTCAGGTCGAGGTGTTCTTCACCGGGCTGGAGCGGGATCACCCCAATCCCGTCCTGCACCATTCGGTCAGCTACCAGATCCTCGGGGAAGAGAGCAAGGAGGGGAAATACTGGCTCAGGCTGATCAAGACCGGCGAGCACCCGGCCTTCGACCAGTTTCTGAACGATTTCATCGAGAGTAACAAGAGCCGCTACCGGGTCAGCGTCGACTACCTGCTCTCCGCCGCCATCATCAAGGGGTATGAGCAGTTCTACCTGCCGCGCATGACCGGCATGCCACTGTTCTTCGGCTCGGGCGACAGCCCCAGCCTCGAGATCGCCCTGCGCACCGAGAACAACCAGCACATCCTGGAGTATTGGCGCGACGCCAAGAACCGCGACATGCTCGCCAGCCTGTTCTCGGCCACCCGCATGCAGGCCCTGTTGCCGGCGAAGGGGGAATTGAAAGAGACCCTGATCTACTGCTTTACCCACTCGGTGCGCAGCCACCTCTACTTCTTCTCCGCCACCCGGGAGGAGCTGCTGCAAAGCGGCCTGATGTCGCTCTTCTTCCAGGTCGGGGCCCGTCGCCCCAGCTGGCGCGTCTACAAGTTCAGTCTGGAGCGCTGCGATCTGCACGAGGCCGATCTGGCCAGTCAGCAGGGCAAGGAGAGCCCCCAGCTGCAGGACATGCTGCTGCAGGAGCGGCTCAAGCAGATAAGCTACGTCGGTCTGCTGCAGCAAGTCGGCCTCGACAGCCAGCGGGAAGAGTTCCAGTTCGACGCCTCCAGCCAGCACAACGCCAACGAGCTGCAACGCTTCGGTCACGACAGCAGTGCCGCCCCCTTCGAGATCGAGACGCTGCACTATGTCCAGCTGCGCAAGGAGGCTCGCTACATCCACAAGACCGCCGTCGCCATCAAGCACAATGGCCGGGCCTGGCTCGGCTGGACCCGCGACATCTCGGCCCACGGCATGCAAATCGAGCTGGAAGAGCCGTTCGAGGGAGCGAAGGACGACATAGTCACCATCGCCCTGCCACGCCTTCAGGAACTCTCCAAGAGCATGGATCTGCAACGCCTCCCCTACCGGCTGGTCAGCATCAACCTGACCCGCACCGTGCTGCACCTGTGCATCGAGGGGGATCCCGAGCGCCACACCGGCCGCCAGTTCTTCAAGCTGCTGATCGAAAGCAACCAGAACAAGCTCAAAGCGGCCCAGGAGCAGCGCCGTTATCGCGGCATGGCGCGGGCACTGCGCAACATCTATACCCACCACGTCTTCTGCACCCCGGTCTACATCAACAAGCTCAAGGGGGCGCCCAAGCCGGCCTCGGTCGGCCATGCGCCGCAGCCGCGCAGCCTGTCACGGCTGCTCAAGTCCTGTGCCGAGCAGGGCGATCAGGACAACCTCTACCCGCTGTTCCAGGGGGAGTTGCTCAAGCAGCTCATCATGAACCCGCTGCGGGCCATCGAGCGCGAGGATCAACCCCAGGAGGAGGAGGTCTATATCGCCAGTCTGCAGACGGCGACCGGTCTGCCCATCTTCACCAGCCGGCTCGCCAGCAGCTTCCAGAACGTGGCGGAGAAGCGCAGCTTCATCGAGCAGGCACTGCGCCAGGGGGAGTTCTACTCGGTGCTGGTCGGCATCTCCCGTACCGGTCGCCCCGATACCAACTTCATCGCCAACGAGCTGGACTACATCGCCAAGTTCGCCATTCACAAGGCCAAGAAGCTGGAAGAGGAGCTGTGGAGCGTGGTGGGGGTTGGCGAGCTGACCGATACCAGCCAGGCAACTCTGTTCCGGCTCGGCATCACGGCGCCCATCAAGTAAAGAAGAGGGCGCCGACTCGAAACGGCGCTACACCAAGCAGCAAACAATGGCGGACCCAGGGTCCGCCATTGTTTTTCGCATTCTTGTGGCTACCAGCCCCCCGGGGGTTCCCCCATCAGGCCGCCTGCGGGTTGAGCAGCCATTCGAGGATCTGCGGGAAGTGATCCTCCTGCGCCTGAGGTGCAGTCAGCATGTTGATGTGGTCGTAATCGAGCCGGTTGCCGTTGTCCCGGCCGAGCCGGGTATGGCGTGCGGCCGAGCCCATCTCGGCGCTGAAGCGGCGCACGTCGGTCGGGTGACCCAGCACCTTGTCCGCCTTGGCCGAGATCATCCAGAGCGGCGGCCAGTTGACCCGGGCGGCCGCCTCGTCATAGGCGAACCCGTCGCTGGGATCCTGCCAGGGGCCACACTTGACCCAGGGGATGGTCTCCTGCAGGTAGCGCAGCGGCTCGTCATCCGCCCCTATCTTCAATCTACGCGCAGCCAGAAAGCCGCTGCGGCTGGCCAGCCAGGGGGCCAGCCGGTTCCAGATCAGATCCACCTTCAGCCAACGCTCCGGATTTTGTACCGACACGCCGCGCTTGGTGCCAAAGAACACCAGGCTGGCCACCTGCTCCGCCAGCTCGGGAAAACGCACCAGGGTCGACGCCATGATGACGCCGCCCCAGGAGTGGGCCATCCAGTGCAGCTTGAAGCCGGCATGACGGGCGGCAATCCAGCGGTGCAGGGCCGGCAGGTCCTCGGTGATGAGCTCATGCTGGCCATGTTCGGCCTGCTCGGCAATGGCCGGCGTGCTGAGCCCCCGCCCGCGCAGATCGGCCACATAGACCTGATAGCCGTGGCGGGCCAGAAAACAGGCCAGCCCCTTGCCCGACTCGGTATAGAAGATGCGGCCGTTCTCGATGGCGCCGTGCACCATCAGGATCGGCTCGCCATGTACCGCAACCCGCGGCTGAATGTGGCGTACGTGCAGCCGATGTTCGCCGCAGGGAATAAACAGGGATTGCTGTAGCAGTTCCATTTTGAGACTACGTCCTCCGTGACGTGGGGTTGAGTCCAGCCCTAGTGGGCTCAGCACCTATCCCAGCGCTGCTGGCGGCAGGCCAGGGCGCCAAGCAGGCAGATCACCCCTTCCAGATCGTGGTGGTTGAGGGTGGCCGCCGCCTGGGCCCGCACCAGCGGTTTGGCGTGGATGGCGATGCCGAGCCCGGCCACCCCCATCATCTTGAGATCGTTGGCACCATCGCCGACAGCCACGGTCTGGCCAGTGGCGATGCCGTACTCCGCGGCCAGCTGCTGCAGCACCTCGGCCTTGACGGTGGCATCGACGATGCGCCCGCTCACCTTGCCGGTCAGCTGCGGCCCCACCACCGCCAGCTCGTTGGCGAAGATGGCGTCCAGCCCCAGCTCCCGCTGCAACTGGCCGGCAAAACGGGTGAAACCACCGGAGGCGATCGCCACCTTCCAGCCAGCCTGCTTGAGAGTGTCGACCATCAGTTGCAGGCCCGGCATCCACGGCATGTTGGCCGCCACCTCGTCGAGAATGGTGACCGGTGCCCCCTCCAGCAGGGCGACCCTGGCCCGCAGGCTGTCGGAAAACTCCAGCTTGCCCTGCATGGCGGCCGCAGTGACCGCCGCCACCTGCTCGCCGACCCCGGCCAAACGGGCAATCTCGTCGATGCACTCGATGCGGATGGCGGTGGAGTCCATGTCCATCACCAGCAGACCGGGCTCAGCCAGGCTGGGCAGGGCCGGCAGATGACACAGATCGATATCCCACTCCTCCCCCTTGAGCGTCTGTACCAGAGCGGGTGAGAAGCGACCCGTGCCCAGCAGCAGCAGGGGTACCCCAGCCGGCATGGCAGGTGGATAGAGCCGTGCCTGCAGCCCGTGCCGCGCCAGCAGCCCGGCCAGCCGGCCGAGATGGTGGCCGCCAAGGGCCCGACCAAACAGCACCAGCCAGGCGCCATCCAGCGCACTGGCGGCGGGCAGCAGCGCCTGTGGCGTCGCCTCCCACCAGGGGGCGCCGGACAGGCACTCGGGCCACTCTGAAATATCTGCGGGCAATTGGGACAACAACATAGGGATAACGCCTTCCTTGGTGATCATGGGGTTAACAAAACTGGCCCAGAGTAGCGTATTGCTTTTTGTACAGGCAAGCGCCAAGATCCCGCCACTCCTTGTCAGCAAAAGGCTCAACGCTTGCGTCATCTCCCCATCAAACGTGTGCTCAGTCTGGGTGCCGGTGTCCTGCTCGGACTCTGGGTGCTCGCCGTGCTCATTCATATGCAGGGCGAGAGCCAAGCCTCGCTGCACAGCGAGGCGCGCAACCGGGCCCAGGCACTGGTGGCCTATGCCGCCCGGGACATGAAACGCTGGATCAAGGAGGAGAAAAACAGCGAGCTGGAGCGGCTGGCCCGGGATCTGGCCGCCGAACCCGAGATCCTCGATGTCACCCTCTACGATGCCCGCGGCATTCCCCTCGCCCAGTCGGACAATGCAGTGCCGCTGGACAGCCTGCTGCCCATCGGCGACAACAATAAGTCGGTCCCCGAGCAGGGCAAGGGGCGCATCCAGTTCGTGCAGGAGATCCTGGATGGGGAGCAGACGCTGGGCTATCTGCGCATTACCCTGGAGGAGCAGCAGATGCTGGCGGACAAGGACACCCGGCTCAAGGTGGTGCAGGAGAAACAGCGGCTGATGCTGCTGGTCGCCCTGCTGGCCGGGCTGCTCATCTCCTACGGGGTGCGCCGCAACTACATGCGGGTGCGCAAGCACAAGAAGAAAAGCAAACCGGTTGAACCGCAATAAGACGGTGCGACCTCATCGCCTTGTATACAACCTAGGCAATGCCACCAGCAGGAGCGCTGTATGATTGCCCCCCCTCTTCCTCTGGATGAAGAGAGCCGACTGGAACGGCTCCGAATCCTGGGCTTGCTTGACCGCGAGCCCATCGACCAGCTGGATCGCCTGACCCGGCTCATCACCCGCCATTTCTCGCTGCCCATCGCCATGGTCTCGCTGACCGACGTGAACCGGCAGTGGTTTCTCGCCCGCACCGGGGTCACCCTGTGCGAGATCAGCCGGGAGCACTCCTTCTGTGGCCACGCCATCCTGCGCCCCGACATCATGCAGGTGCAGGATGCCAGGCTCGACCCACGCTTTACCGACAACCCGCTGGTGACGGGCGAGCCCCACGTGGTCTTCTATGCCGGCCGGCCACTGCGGGCGCTGGACGGCGTGGTGCTCGGCACCCTCTGTCTGGTGGATCATGCCGCGCGCCACCTCGACGAGGAGGCCTGTCGCGATCTCGACGACTTCGGCCGCCTGGTGGAGAACACCCTGCACGATCTGGAAAGGCGCCATCAGGTACGCAGCCTCAACCAGGTGCTGGAGGACAAGGAGCACCTGTTCACCCTCACCTTCAACCAGTCGTCGGTGGGCATGGCCCTCTCGTCGGTTGAGGGACGCTGGCTGCGGGCCAACCCGGGGCTGGAGCGACTGCTCGGTTACAGCGAACAGGAGATGCTGACACGCACCTGGCACGCCATGACCCACCCCGAGGATCTGCCGCGCGAGCTGGCCCTGTTCACCGCCCTGCTCGCGGGGCAACGGCAGGACTACAGGCTGGAGAAGCGGATGATCCGCGCCGATGGCAGCCTGTGCTGGGTCCAGCTCAGCGTGACCCAGTGCCAGAGCCGCACCATGGCCCCCCACATGATCGCCGTCTTTGCCGACCTCACCGAGCGCAAACAGGTCGAGGCCGAGCTGTTGCAACTGCAGCAGGGGCTCGAGCAGCAGGTGCGTGAGCGCACCCGCGAGCTGTCGAGCACGGTGGAGCAACTGCATGGAGAGATGCAGGAGCGCGGCGCCGTGCAGCAACGCCTGTGGCAGGAGCAGCGCCGGCTGCAGCACATGCTGGAGCACACCAGCAACGCCTTCCTCGAGCTCGACGAGGCGCTGGTCATTACCGGCTGGAACCCGGCCTCCACCACCCTGCTCGGCTGGCACCCCGAGGAGATGCTGGGACGCACCCTGCCCGCCCTGCTCGGCAGCGCTCACCCTCTGCTGGTGCTGCTGACCCATCCCGAGCGCGCGCAGCGCCGTCTGGAGTGCGACATCGGCACCCGCAGCGGCCGCCAGGTCCCGGTCGAGGTGAGCGCCGAGCGCTACCAGTTCGACGGCAAGGTGCGCCTCGCCCTGTTCCTGCACGACATCAGCGCCCGCCGCCAGGTGCTGGCGGAAATCGAGCGCGGGCGGGCCCGGTTGCGGGCCATCACCGACGGTCTGCCGGTCACCATCAGCATGGTCTCGCCCGAGGGGCGCTACCTGTTTGCCAACCAGGCCTACTGTCGCTACTTCGGGCTGGATCCCGAGCGGATACGGGAGATGAGCGTGCGGGAGGTGATCGGCGACGCGGCCTACGGCCGGGCCATCGCCCATCTGGAGCGGGCCCTCGCCGGCGAGCAGGTGAGCTTCGAGAACCGCTTCGCGCTACCCATAGGCCCACGGGATCTCAGGATCACCATGATCCCGAGCCGGGGCGACGAGCCAGGGGTCTACATCCTCGGCAGCGACATCACCGAGTTCAAGGCGCTGCAGAACCAGCTGGAGCACGAGGCGGCCCACGACCCCCTCACCGGCCTGCCCAACCGGCGCGCCTTCACCCTGCGTCTCTCCCGGGAGCTGGAGCGGGTGCGTCAGAATGCCGAGACCCTGGGCCTGCTGTTTCTCGATCTCGACGGCTTCAAGCAGATCAATGATCAGCTCGGCCACCACGTCGGCGACGCCCTGCTGCAGCGCTTCGCAGGCGTGCTCAGTGCCGAGGTGCGCCCCGGTGACATGGTGGCGCGCCTGGCCGGCGACGAGTTCACCATCATACTGCCGGCCCTGCGCCAGCCGGAGCTGGAGCTGCCCGCCCTGTGCGAACGGCTGCTGGCGGCCATGGCGGTACCGGCCGACGTGGCCGGCCACCTGTTGCCCCTCGCCGGCAGCATCGGCGGAGCCATCTGCCACTCGGGCCAGTATTGTCACATCGACGACCTGCTGCACCGGGCCGACAGCGCCATGTACCGGGCCAAACAGGCCGGCAAGGGGCGCTTCGCCCTCGACCTCTGATCTTCCCTCCTTGAAATGCAAAACGGCGGCCCGAGGGCCGCCGTTGTCATTATTCATGCGCGAAGAGGATTAGTTGTCGCCCAGCAGGACGGAATCCAGCGCGATTTCGATCATGTCGTTGAAGGTCAGCTGACGCTCTTCAGAGGTGGTCTGCTCACCGGTACGGATATGGTCGGAGACGGTACAGATGGTCAGTGCGCGAGCACCGTACTCTGCAGCCACACCGTAGATGCCGGCGGCTTCCATCTCGACACCCAGGATGCCGTATTTTTCCATGACGTCGAACATGGAGGGGTCCGGGGTGTAGAACAGGTCGGCGGAGAAGATGTTACCGACGCGCACGGCAACGCCCTTGTTCTTGGCGGCCTGTACGGCATTGGCAACCAGATCGAAGTCGGCGATGGCGGCGAAGTCGTGATCCTTGAAGCGCAGACGGTTCACCTTGGAGTCGGTGCAGGCACCCATGCCGATCACCACGTCACGAAGTTTCACGTCTTCACGCACGGCACCGCAGGAACCGACGCGGATCAGGGTCTTCACGCCGTAATCGGTGATCAGCTCTTTTGCATAGATGGAGCAGGACGGGATGCCCATGCCGTGGCCCATGATGGAGATGCGACGACCCTTGTAGGTGCCGGTGAAACCGAACATGTTGCGCACGTCGCACACCTGTTCGACGTTCTCCAGGAAGGTTTCGGCGATGTACTTGGCGCGCAGGGGGTCGCCCGGCATCAGCACGGTGTCAGCAAAGGCGCCATCTTTCGCATTGATATGAGGAGTTGCCATTCTCTTGATTCCTTCACACTAGGTTGAGTTTTATTGTCTTTATTGGTTGCCCGCCGCCGAGGCGACGGGCGGGTAACTTACAGGAAGCTGGTACCGTACGCCAGTTTGGGCAGACCGTGGTACGCCGCGATGCTCTGGCCGATGTCCGCGAAGGTCTCGCGACGACCGACGGAACCGGCCTTGACCGGCTTGCCGTAGAACAGCACTGGGATGTACTCGCGGGTGTGGTCGGTGCCGCTCCAGGTCGGGTCACAGCCGTGGTCGGCGGTCAGCACCACCACGTCGCCATCCTGCATCAGCTCGAACAGCTCCGGCAGGCGGGAGTCGAAGTACTCCAGCGCATCGGCGTAGCCCTTCACGTCGCGACGGTGACCATAGGAGGAGTCGAAGTCGACGAAGTTGGTGAAGACGATGGTCTGGTCACCGGCCGCTTTCACCTCTTCCAGGGTTCTGTCCCACAGCTCGGTCAGACCTGTGCCTTTCACCTGCTTGGTGATGCCCTGCTGGGCATAGATGTCGGCGATCTTGCCGATGGAAACCACTTGGCCGCCCGCTTCCTTCATGTAGTCCAGCACGGTCGGCGCCGGCGGCAGTACGGAGTAGTCGTGACGGTTGCCGGTGCGCTTGAAGTTACCCTTGCCGCTGCCCACGAACGGACGCGCGATGACACGGCCGATGTTGTAGGGCTCCAACAGCTCGCGCACTATGTGGCACAGCTCATAGAGCTTCTCGAGGCCGTAGGTCTCTTCGTGGCAGGCGATCTGGAACACGGAGTCGGCGGAGGTGTAGAGGATCGGCTTGCCGGTACGCATGTGCTCTTCGCCCAGATCATCCAGCACCTGGGTACCGGAGGCGTGGCAGTTGCCCAGATAGCCCGGCAGACCGGCCTTCTCGACGATGGCGTCCAGCAGCTCCTGCGGGAAGCTGTTGTGGTGGTCATGGAAGTAACCCCACTCGAACAGCACGGGCACGCCGGCAATTTCCCAGTGACCGGACGGGGTGTCCTTGCCGGAGGAGAGCTCCTGGGCAAAGCCGTAGGCACCGACTACCTCGACGTCCTTGTTCAGGCCAGCCGGGAAGGTGCCGCTGGCGAGTTCACCCGCGTGGCCCAGACCCAGCTTGCTGAGGTTCGGCAGATTGAGGGCGCCACGACCCTCGAGTTCGCCGGCGGCACAGGCCTTGGCGATATGGCCAAGGGTATTGGCGCCCACATCGCCGAACTTGTCGGCGTCGGCGGCTGCGCCAATGCCGAAAGAGTCCATCATCAGAATAAAGGTACGTTTCATGGGACTTCCCCTTGTTACAAATCAGCCAGACCGATGCGACGGTAAACCTCGGGCAGCGCCTCCGGTTGGGTATCACCGATCTTGACGGCAGCCTGCACCATGCTGGCGGCCTGAGCAAATTGCTCTTCAGTTTGAGCGTGGATCAGGGCGAGCGGCTTGTCTGCCTCAACACTTTGACCCAGGCGGATAAAGTCGGTCAGACCGACGGCATAATCAAGCTTGTCACCGGCAGCGCGACGGCCACCGCCCATGGCGACCACGGCCAGACCCAGTTCGCGGGTATCCATGGCGGTCACGAAACCGCTGTTGGCGGCATAGACGGGGCGCACGATGGCGGCTTTGGGCAGGTGATGATCGTAGCGCTCCATGAAGTCGCTCGGGCCACCGAGGCCAGTCACCATGCGACCGAAGATCTCCGCCGCCTTGCCGTTGTCCAGCACCGCCTGCAGTTTGTGGCGGGCATCGCTGTCGTCGCTGGCCAGGCCGGCGGAGATCAGCATCTCGGCACACAGCGCCATGGTGACGGCATGGATGCGCGGGTTACGGTATTCGCCGGTCAGGTAGCGCACCGCTTCGCGCACTTCCACCGCGTTGCCGGCGCTGGAGGCCAGCACCTGGTTCATGTCGGTCAAGAGCGCTGAAGTACGGCAGCCAGCACCGTTGGCCACCGCAACTATGCTCTTGGCCAGCTCTTCGGAAGCTTCGAAGGTCGGCATGAAGGCACCGGAGCCCACTTTCACGTCCATCACCAGCGCTTCCAGCCCGGAGGCGAGCTTCTTGGAGAGGATGGAGCCGGTGATCATGGCGATAGATTCGACAGTGGCAGTGATGTCCCGTACCGCATAGATACGCTTGTCGGCCGGGGCGAGATCGCCGGTCTGACCGATGATGGCGACACCGGCCTCTTTCACCACTTTCAGGAAACGGTCGTTGTCGACCGAGGTCTGGTAGCCGGGGATGGCATCCAGCTTGTCCAGGGTGCCGCCGGTGTGGCCCAGGCCACGGCCGGAGATCATCGGCACGAAACCGCCACAGGCGGCGACCATAGGGCCAAGCATCAGGGAGACGACGTCACCCACGCCGCCGGTGGAGTGTTTGTCGACGATGGGGCCGCCCAGATTGAGGTGATCCCAGGTCAGCACCATGCCGGAATCGCGCATGGCACAGGTCAGGGCAACCCGCTCATCCATGGTCATGTCTTTGAAGTAGACCGCCATCGCCAGTGCCGCAATCTGGCCCTCGCCGATGGTGTTGTTGGTAATGCCCTGAACGAAAAATTGAATCTCTTGGGTACTGAGCGCTTCACCGTTGCGCTTCTTGCGAATGATTTCTTGAGGCAAAAACATCTTTCATTCCCTCCGCCATTGCTGGCGTTACACAAGTCTGAATCCTTGCCCGCACCCCACACGGGTGGGGCGCAACAGGGCGGACAGCGGTCCGCCCTCTCATCAACCTATTAGTAACCGCTGGTGTTGGCCGGCTTGTCGCCATGCCCCAGCGTGGCCAGCAGGCTGGCCAGCAGGCTGGATGCACCAAAGCGGAAGGTGCGGGCGGATACCCAATCCTTGCCCAGGATCTCTTCGGCCATGGCTAGGTACTCACCCGCCACGGCGGCGTCTTTCACGCCACCGGCTGGCTTGAAGCCCACTTTCGGGTTCTTGGCCTTGATCACTTCCATCATGATGCGGGCAGCGATCGGGGTCGCATTGACCGGCACCTTGCCGGTGGAGGTCTTGATGAAGTCGGCACCGGCGTCGATGGAGATTTCAGAGGCGCGACGGATCAGCGCTTCCTCTTTCAGCTCGCCGGTCTCGATGATCACTTTCAGCAGCACGTTGGCGCCACAGGCTTCCTTACAAGCTTTGACCAGATCGAAGCCGACCTGTTCATTGCCGGCCATGAAGGCGCGGTACGGGAACACCACATCCACTTCGTCGGCACCATAGGCCACGGCGGCGCGGGTTTCGGCCACGGCAATCTCGATGTCGTCGTTGCCGTGCGGGAAGTTGGTCACGGTCGCAATGCGCACGTCGGCGGCGCCGATCTCACGCAGAGTCTTGCGAGCGATGGGGATGAAACGGGGGTAGATGCAGACGGCGGCGGTCAGGCCGGCCGGAGACTTGGCCTTGCGGCACAGGTCGATCACCTTCTGATCGGTGTCGTCATCGTTCAGGGTGGTCAGGTCCATCAGATTCAGGGCGCGCTGGGCGGCCAGTTTCAGATCAGTCATTCTGTTCTCCAAAGTCTCGATGTAGTCCGAATTCCAGGGCATGGTGCTGCCTGTCGCAACGCAACCGGCAAGACGCGACTCCCGGAAAAACGGGAATGGAATTGCAGCGCAACTGCACGGGCAATAGGCTGCAAATAAGGCAAGAGCCCTGTCACTTTCTTACAAAAGTGCGGACTTGGTTCCATGAAGACTTGAGAAAGGCAGACAAGGTCTGACCCGACTTCCCAATCAATTCCATTTGACCGCCAACACCCGATTTCATCGGGCATTAGTCAATGCCAGCACCCTGCTGGCAATGCCTATTTCAGCCGAGATACCCCTTGTTTGCAAGCCGGATTTGCCATTTTCAGAGGTACCTCACATCTGGCAAATCCGGTACTGGAAAGTGCGTTAAGAGAAGAAACGGGTGAGTATCCAGGAGTATGCCAGGCCCCCCAGGTAGACTCCAACGATCCCCATTACCCCGGACAGTACGGGCGGGGCCGGGATCGGCAATTTGAGGAAAGAAAACAACAAGCCAACGATAAAGCCGGCTGCCATCGCCAGTAGCACTTCATTCATATAACCTCCGATTTGACTCATTTTATTATTAGTTTAGAAAGGAAAACGGTTGTCACCGCTCCATACACGAACGCCACGGCAGATGCCGTGGCGTTCGTGGTTATAGCTGTCAGTCAGGCTGACATTACATGCTGGACAGCGCCAGGAAGAAGCCTGCGATGGTCGCAGACATCAGGTTGGACAGAGAGCCGGCCAGTACGGCTTTCAGACCAAATTTCGCAATGGTGCCACGACGGTTCGGTGCCATGGAGCCCAGACCACCCAGCAGGATGGCAACGGAGGACAGGTTGGCGAAACCGCACAGGGCGAAGGAGATGATGGCCTTGGTGTGGTCGGACATGGCCACGCCATTGATCAGCACTTCATCCTTCAGGTACGGGGCGAAGTTCAGGTAGGCCACGAACTCGTTGACCACCAGCTTCTGGCCGATGAAGGAACCGGCAACGACGGCTTCACTCCAGGGCACACCGATCAGGAATGCCAGCGGGGAGAAGATCCAGCCCAGCAGCAGTTCCAGAGAGAGCTGCGGATAACCGAACCAGCCACCCACACCGGAGAAGATGCCGTTGATCATGGCAATCAGACCGATGAAGGCCAGCAGCATGGCGCCGACGTTCAGGGCCAGTTGCAGACCGGCAGAGGCACCGGCAGCGGCGGCATCGATCACGTTGGCAGGCTTGTCTTCCAGATCGCCATCGGCATTGCTCTCGTCGTAGCTCGGGGTCTCGGTTTCCGGCACCAGCAGCTTGGCGAACAGCAGACCACCCGGGGCAGCCATGAAGGAGGCGGCGATCAGGTATTCCATCTTGACGCCCATGGAGGCGTAACCGGCCAGTACGGAGCCGGCGACGGAAGCCAGACCACCACACATGACGGCGAACAGCTCGGAGTCGGTCATCTTGGAGATGAAGGGACGCACAACCAGCGGCGCTTCAGTCTGACCCACGAAGATGTTGGCAGTGGCGGAGAGGGATTCGGTACGGGAAGTGCCCAGTACTTTCTGCAGGCCACCACCCAGCAGTTTGATGACCCACTGCATGATGCCCAGATAATAGAGAACGGCGATCAGGGAGGAGAAGAAGATGATGACCGGCAGTACGCGGAAGGCGAAGATGAAGCCGCCACCACCGAACACTTCGAACATCTTGTTGCTGACCAGACCACCGAACAGGAATTCGATGCCGTTCTGGCCATAACCGATGACGCTGGAAACAGCATCGGATACACCCACCAGGATGTCACGACCAACCGGGACGTACAGCACGAAGGCACCCAGGCCAGCTTGGATTGCAAAGGCACCGGCAACGGTGCGCACTCTTATTGCTTTGCGATTGCTGGAGAACAGCACCGCGATAAGGACGAGCGTTGCCATCCCTACCAGACCCATTATTAGATTCATTATTTACACTTCCTCTTTAGTAGCACCTTCCAGCTTGTTAACAACTTGTATCTCAAAGCCATCAATCAAGGGTGCGCATTATACTAATTACGGTGCGACAAAGTAGAACGCTGGTCACATTTTATAAGCATGAAATGCGCTAGAGGTCGTCAAATTAGACCGCAAACGATTTTTACTCCCCCCATTTTTTATCATGTCGCTAGCAACAGTTAATCAGGTGTTAATTTTCGACTTGCCCAACTGGAAGGTACGCAGAGTGGATTCATGTAACACCGAGGCAACATGTGCCAGCGGTTGCTGCCGCAAATCGGCCAGCAGTTGCGCAATGATTGGCAGATTGGCAGGGGTGTTGGGCGCCCCTTGCTGACCCTGCAGCGGCATGTCGGGGGCGTCCGTTTCCAGCAGCAGGGCCTCCAGCGGCATGTCGCGCACCGCCTCCCGGGTCTTGTTGGCCCGCTCAAAGCTGATGACCCCGCCGATGCCGAGCCGAAATCCCAATTGCCAGAACGCTTCTGCCTGCTGCAGGGAGCCGCTGAAGGCGTGGATGACGCCCCCGCAGGCCGGGCGCAGACGTCTGAGGATCTTGGCCACCGTGTCGTTGGCACGCACCGAATGGACAATAAGGGGCAACTCATGCTCCTTGGCCAGTTCGACCTGGGCCTCGAACATCTCGAGCTGTCCCTCCTGCGGCACGTGGGAGCGCAGATCCAGCCCGCATTCGCCCACCGCCACCAACCCGCGGGGGCGCTCCGCCAGCCGTTGCTGCAACCGGGTCAGCACCGCCGGCGTCTGACCGCCCACATACCAAGGGTGCACGCCAAGGGCATAGGAGATGCCGTCATGTTCTGCCGCCAGCGCCATCACCCGACCCCAGTTTTCCTCTCCCACCGCAGGAATGATATACTCGCCCACCCCCAGCTGACGGCACTCGGCCAGCAGCGCCGCCCGATCGGAATCGAAGACCGGAAAATCGAGATGGCAATGGGTGTCGATCAATTGCATGTCACTCACCTGTTTGTCGTAATTAATGGGTCCATATCATGATGAAACGCACAAGCCACGGCTTTACCCTGATAGAACTGGTGCTGGTCATCATAGTGCTGGGGATCCTGGCCGTGACCGCCCTGCCCCGCTTCATCAATCTCAAGGATGACGCATTAAAGAGCACGGTCGCGGCAACGGCGGCCAGCTTTGCCAGCGCGGTCCAGCTGGCTCATGCCGGCTGGGCGGTCAAGGCGCAGGATCAGGCGCTCTACAATCTCGGCAGCATGGGGCAACGCAATCTCGACATCAACCGCTATGGCTGGCCCGCCGGTACGGACGAAGATCAGGGGCGCAAGGGGATCGACGAACCCTATGTCGCAGGTCAGGGCGACTACATCTCGGTGAGCAACCAGTCAGACTGCCGTCTGCTGTTTCAGGGGCTGCTGGACAGCAGCTACACCGTCGCCTCGGTCGATCAGGATCCCGATCAGCAACTCAACGCCGACTACCTGTCCAGCGAACTGACCGCCAACCAGATAGATGAAGAGGGAGAGCCGCACAGCAACTGCCGCTACACCCTGCGCGACTCCATCGGCCGCTTCCCCGCCTATCCCGACGGTCTCTCCTTCGACTACAACAGCGTCACTGGTGCCGTGACCCGCAATTTCCAGTGAGCGGCTCCGACTCGGCTTGCGGCTCTGCCTGCGGCGCCTCATCCTGTTCCCGGCGCACCGGCACGCAGCAGCGCCGGTTCTCCGGCGTGAGCCCCCACTCCTCGCACCAGCCATCGTAGCGAGCCAGCCAGCGTAACAAGATACCTTTCATCCGCGCGTTCCCCTCTTCATCAAGTCGACGGTTGCTCCGTCATATCCCCGCTCGCCGCCAGAAGCAAACCGGGCCCGCCGCATCATGGCGCCTCGGGCGACAGCAGCAACCCCATGCTGATCTCGTCCACGTAGCCATCGTCCAGCCGATAGGCCTGTCGCCGCAACCCCTCGTCCCGGAAGCCGCACTAGCGATAGAGGGCGTGCGCCACCTCGTTGTGGGCCATCACCCCCAGCTCCAGCCGCTGGATCCCTAGCTCGCCGGCGCCCGCGATCAGGGTGCGCAGTAACCGCTCACCCCATCCCAACCCGCGTGCACTCGACCGCAACCCCATCACCACCAGGGCGCAGTGGCGGTTGCGCGCCAGGCCACCGCCGATGAGCACGGCAAAGCCCTGCACCTCGCCGGCCAGCACCAGCAGCCACATGGCCTGATTGGGAGCCGCCGCCATGGCCTCGAGCCGCTGGCGCTGCCCCTCGATGTCCGAGGGGCGCTCCCCCGCCTCATACAGCATGAAGCGGGTCTCCCTGTCCAGTTGCCCAAAGAAGTGATCCAGCGCCACCGCATCCTCCACACTCGCCAAACGAATCATCACCCTCGCTCTCCCTGCCTGGTGGTTGCGCCGATCCACGGCCATAAAAAAACGAC
>NZ_JBFOCQ010000017.1:0-207651 GCF_040907805.1 Aeromonas sp. s3 | reverse complement strand
CAGCGTGTCCACAAGCCGTTCAAGTTCACCGTTGCGCTGAACAAGGCCGTGCCGCTGATGTACAACGCGCTGGCTTCCGGCGAGATGCTGCCGAAAGTGACCCTGAAGTGGTACCGCACCTCTGTCGAGGGCAAGCAGGAGCACTTCTTCTCTACCGTGCTGACCGACGCCACCATCGTCGACATCGACTGTCAGATGCCGCACTGCCAGGATCCGGCGAAGTCTGACTTCACCCAGCTGATCCAGGTCTCCATGGCCTATCGCAAGATCGATTGGGAGCACACCGTTGCCGGTACCTCCGGTGCGGACGACTGGCGCGCGCCTATCGAGGCCTAAGCCTGATGTTCTGACTTCATTCCCTGTATTAGGTTTCGTATGTTGTGGCCGGTGTGCACCGGCCTTTTATCCCGTATTTCTCCGGGCGGTCTTGGGCTGCCGGAGCCTTTATGCTTTGCCATCCCCCTGTCTATCTAGTCGATGTTGTGTTGCTGAATGCGGAGGGATGGCAAAGCAATAAGGAGTGTTCTGTTATGCAGACACAAATATCGTATTACCCGTCATGTTACTTATCTTTGGTGACCGCTTGTGTACCAGAGAGGGCGGTAGCGTGGTTTTTTGACAGGTTTCTGGCGCAGTTTCGAAAGGTGATAGGGAGATATCATGGCTAATCAGACCGGATTGCAATTCACCGTTAAGGTGGGCGCGCTGCCTGCCACCACTTTTGTTGTGGCAAGTTTTACGCTGAATGAGGCTTTAAGCGATCCGTTCATCCTTTCATTGCAACTGGCGAGTAGTCAGCCGGATATCGACTTCGGTGCGATACTGGATCAACCTTGTGAGTTGCTGGTGTGGTACGACGGCGAGTTGCAGCGACGTGTTAACGGCGTGGTGAGTCAGTTCGAACAAGGTGACAGTGGTTTTCGCCGAACGCGCTACAGCATGGAAGTCAAACCTGCGCTGTGGCGATTGGGTCTGCGTCATAATGCCCGTATTTTCCAGGCCCAAAAGCCGGAAGAGATCATCGGCGCCCTGCTACAAGAGCACGGCATTACCGACTACGCCTTTGCACTCAAGCATGCCCATGTGCAGCGGGAGTACTGCGTACAGTACCGGGAATCTGACCTTGAATTCATCAATCGCCTCGCAGCAGAAGAGGGGATGTTCTACTTTCATGAGTTTGAAGCCGGCAAGCATCGGCTCGTGTTCGCAGACGATGCCGCAGCGCTCACCGATGGCCCTGCGCTCTTCTTCAATTTAGGTAACCGCTCGCTAGAGCAAGGGCCCTATGTACGCCAGTTTCACTATCGAGAAGCAGTGCGCCAGGCTGAGGTTGAACTCAAGGACTACAGCTTTAAAACCCCTGCATATGGCCTGTCCCATAAAAAGCTGGGGAATGAACTTGAGCACCAGCGTGATACTTATCAGCACTTCGATTATCCAGGGCGTTTCAAGCAAGATCCCAGTGGCAAATTCTTCACCCAATACCGGCTTGATGCACTGCGCAGGGATGCCATGGCAAGCCGAGGCCAATCAAACTGTGCGGCGCTGTTGCCGGGCCAGACTTTTGCATTGAGTGAGCACCCAAATGCAGCGTTGAATACCGATTGGCAAATCGTCAGCATTGTCCATACCGGCAAGCAGCCCCAAGCACTGGAAGAAGAAGGTGGCAATGGTGCGACAATGGTGACCAATGAGTTCTCGGTTGTGAAAGCGCTGCAAACCTGGCGACCGCTCTTACCACATAAACCCATGGTGGATGGTCCCCAAATTGCCACCGTCGTGGGGCCTTCTGGTGAAGAGATCTATTGCGACAAATATGGCCGGATCAAGTTGCAGTTCCCATGGGATCGCTATGGTGCCAACAATGACCAGAGCTCCTGTTGGGTACGTGTCAGCCAAGGTTGGGCGGGTGGCCAATATGGCATGATGGCGGTACCGCGTATCGGTCACGAAGTGATTGTGAGCTTCCTCGAGGGGGATCCGGATCAGCCCATCGTGACAGGTCGTACTTATCACGCCACCAACCAAACCCCCTATGTCTTGCCCGAACATAAAACACGAACACTGCTGCGAACCGACACACATAAGGGCCAAGGCTTCAACGAGCTGCGTTTTGAAGATGAAGCATCGAGAGAGCAGATTTACATTCACGCCCAAAAAGACATGGATGTAGTCATCAACCATATCCATCGCCAAAGTGTGGGGCTGGATCAGCATTTGACGGTCAATCAGGATCAGTTCCAGCGAGTGGACCGCCATAGTCATCGCACGGTAGCTCAAGATGATGTTGAACAAATTGGGCAGGATCATCACCAACTGATCGGTCGCCACTTTGTGCAAAAAGTGATGGCCTCATTCAAACGATTCATCGGTGGGGGCGAGATCACTCATCTGGATGGTAGCCGCCAGACTTCTATTTCTGGTGGAGAAGAGCTGGTCGTGGGAGCACATCAACGTGTGGTGGTGGGTACAGACAGCTACCTCAAAGCCACCGAGATTGTGCTGGAGGCGGGGCAAGCGCTGACCATCAAGGGGCCAGGTGGTTTTATCAAGCTTGATGGCGCGGGAGTGACTATCTCGGGCAATGTGGTCAAGATCAACGATGGCGGCTCACCAGGTGCCGGTACAGCTCCTGTCGCAATAGAACCGGAGGCACCGAACAAGCCCACCCTGCCGGATGCACCGGATCGTCGTTAAGGAGTCATTATGCCAAGTGCTGCCCGATTAGGTGATAGTTGTGCCGGTCATGGCTGTTTTCCGGCGACCCCCATCATTGCTGGTAGTGGTGATGTCATCATCAATGGCAAGCCTGCAGCACGTAAAGGAGATGCCGTGTTGCTCCATGCTTGCCCTTGTCCCAACATGCCCCATGGCATTCATAGTCGCGCCATCTCCGGTGGTTCCAGCAATGTATTTATCAACGGCAAGGCGGCAGCAAGGGTGGGGGATGCCATCGGCTGTGGCGGCTCCGTTGCTGCAGGCAGTGGCAATGTGATCATCGGGGATAGCCCCTATCAATCTCCCGCCAAAAGCTGTGCTGAGCAGACGGCCAAAAAACGGCTGCCCTTGTTGGCGCTCTCGCCCATGTTGGTGCCATGGCAAACATTGCTTGAGTGGGCAGCTCCCGTCGCCTTGCCAGAGGTAGAGAAAACCTTGACAGAGGCACAGCGCAAGCTGCGCTATCAGGCGCGTAAACAATTATCCGAGCGTGCCGCCAAGGTGCCAGGGTTGGCAGATGCAGGTAAACGTCTGGGCTTTAACAATGACAGTATCCTGCGTGCTGAGGCTGCGCAGTATGTCTATGCCGTCGATGAATTTAATCGCGGTGCGCGAACTGACTTGCCTGCGGCTCCTGTTGGCCTTTCTCAGGTAGATACCAAAAAAATACCCGGCCTGGAAAAAGCTGTTTTTACCGATAAAAAGAGTGGCTTTGGTGCCGCTTTGTTCAAATCCTCCATCAACAACGAGACCATGCTCACCTACCGGGGCACTAACAACGCGGTGACCGGTAAAATGGACTGGATGACCAATGGGGCTCAGGGGATTGGTTCGGAAACCAAGCAATACAATCAGGCGATGGATTTGGCGCGGCAAGTGCAACTTGCGGTGGCTTCGCCATCTTCGTCGCTTGTCGCGGTTGGTCATTCATTGGGTGGAGGATTGGCTTCAGCGGGAGTTGGTGTTACCGGCTTACCTGGGTACACATTCAACGCGGCCGGATTACACGCCAATACCGTCAGCCGCAAGGGTGGCCTGCCTCTGGACAAAGTAGGTGAGTTGATCACAACCCAGGCAGTGGATGGCGAGGTGCTTACCATGGTGCAAGGGGTGGGGAAACTGGCAGTGCCAACCCTGTTTGCCGGGATTGGCGGTGCATTGGGCGGGTCAGGCGGTGCGGCTGTTGGTGGTGCCTTGGGAAGCCTGATTCTGGCAGGTGGGGCACTCCCCCCTGCTGCAGGCAAGATGTTACCCTTGCCCTCGCAAGGGGGAAACCCCGTCGCTCGCCACGGTATGGATCAAGTCATCGCCGGGATTGAAGCGCAGAAGAGTGAGGATATTGGCATCATTACCAGCAAACTTGGAGGAGTAAAATGATATGGCTTTCTCGTTTAAAAGTGCTCTGCGTAGGGGTACTGGGTTTGTTATCGGCATGCCAGGTAGGAGGAAAAAGTATGCAAGCCAGTGAGTTTTTCCCCGCCCCGGTAGTGAAAGTGCTGGAAGCCATCCAACGTGGTGATGAAGCCGCAGCCCGTCGTCAGATTGCGCAGGGGGTTGACCTCAATATTCAAGATGAAGAGGGCATTACCCCGTTATTATGGTTAATCCTTGAGACCAAAGACTACAAGGCGGTTGAACTTGCCCTAAAAGTGGGGGCAGATCCCAACTATAAAGATGGATTTGGTGATAATGCTGTTTGCTCTGTTGCGGGTTCTAAATATCCCGAACTGCTTCAGGTTGTCCTAGATGCGGGAGGTGACCCAAACTCACTGGACAGGAATAGTGAGCCGGCCATTTTCAATGCTATCGGTGAGACCCGCTGGGCCGATATCAAGTTATTGGTGGAACGTGGTGCAGATCTTAATTTGACTGATGGTCCTGGCCGTAATAGTGCGTTATATGGTGCATTTATCAATCAATATGAAGTTGTCTACTGGTTGTTACAGCATGGCGCCGATTTTAGGATACGAGCTGCTGTAGGCGCCGATCTGGCCTACATCGTAGAAGATAGCTTGTCACTGATGGATAAGTCCTCTCCTCAGTATCCTTGGGCGCTCAAGGTTAAACAGTTTTTGATTGACCAGGGTGTGAAATTCCCCCCGCTGACACCTG
The DNA here is from genome assembly GCF_040907805.1 of Aeromonas sp. s3. Classification (NCBI taxonomy): domain Bacteria; kingdom Pseudomonadati; phylum Pseudomonadota; class Gammaproteobacteria; order Aeromonadales; family Aeromonadaceae; genus Aeromonas; species Aeromonas sp. s3. Next base: position 202,821 of record NZ_JBFOCQ010000017.1, on the reverse strand, counting down.
CCGAGGTACGTGAACGTTGGGCTAAGGGTGAGAAGGTCTAACTTGAGGTTGAGATACTGTCTGATGAGTTTCTGGGGCGCCATACTGAGCATGTTATTTGCGTGTCAGGTAGGAGGGGAAAGTATGCAAGCCGGTGAGTTTTTCCCTGCCCCAGTAGTGAAAGTTCTGGAAGCCATCCAGCGTGGCGATGGAATGACGGCGCGCCGGTTGATTGCACAAGGAGTAGAACTCAATATTAGAGATACAGAGGCCCCGGGAGCAACGCCATTGCTTTGGTTGATCAACACTAAAGATGAAAAAGCCATTCAGCTGGCGTTGAAATTGGGGGCAGATCCCAATTTCAAATTTGGTACTGGTGGCAATTGTGTTGCTATGGTCGCCGGCTCTAAATACCCAAACTTACTAAAAATGATGTTGGATGCCGGTGGCGACCCTAACTCACTCAATGGTGATCATGAACCAGCCATCTTCAATGCTATCGGTGAAGCACGTTGGGCCGATATCAAGTTATTGGTGGAACGTGGTGCAGATCTTAACCTGACAGATGGTCCTGGTAGCAATAGCACCCTATATGGTGCATCGATCAATCAATATGAAGTTGTATATTGGTTGCTGCAACATGGTGCGGATTATCAACTGAGATCTGCAACGGGAGCTGATTTAGCTTATCGAGTTGAGCACAGTCTATCACTGATGGATAAGTCATCTCCTCAGTATCCTTGGGCACTTAAGGTAAAACAGTTCTTGGTAGAAAAAGGCGTAAAATTTCCCCCACTGACGCCTGCTGAAGTACGCGAATGCTGGGGCAAGGGTGAGAAGGTCTAACTTGAGGTCGAGATACTGTCTGATGAGTTTCTGGGGCGACATACTGAGCATGTTATTTGCGTGTCAGGTGGGAGGAGAAAGTATGCAAGCCAGCGAGTTTTTTCCTGCCCCAGTAGTGAAAGTTCTGGATTCCATTCAGCGTGGTGATGAAGCCGCAGCCCGTCGTCAGATTGAGCAAGGGGTCAATCTCAATATCCAGGGAGAAGAAGGGTTAACACCACTACTCTGGTTAGTTTATGAGACTAAGGATTATAGGGCTGTAAAACTTGCTCTTAAAGTAGGTGCCGATCCTAACTATAAGAATGGATTCGGTGAAAATATTGTGAGCTCTGTTGCGGGTTCCAAATATCCTGAACTGCTAGAGGTCGCATTGGATGCAGGCGGAGATCCTAATTCGTTGGGGGAGAACGGTGTTCCGGCAATATTTAATGCCATCGGAGAGACGCGCTGGGCTGATATCAAGTTATTAGTGGCACGTGGTGCAGATCTTAATCTGACCGACGGTCCTGGCCGTAATAGTGCGCTATATGGTGCATATATTGATAAGTATGAAGTAGTCTATTGGTTGTTACAAAATGGTGCCGATTATAATGTGAGGGACAGCGGGGGTTCTGATTTAGCTTTCTCGGTAGAAGATAGCTTGTCACTGATGGATAAGTCCTCTCCTCAGTATCCTTGGGCGCTCAAGGTAAAACAGTTTTTGATTGACCAGGGTGTGAAATTCCCCCCGCTGACACCTGCCGAGGTACGTGAACGTTGGGCTAAGGGTGAGAAGGTCTAACTTGAGGTCGAGATACTGTCTGACGAGTTTCTGGGGCGCCATACTGAGCATGTTATTTGCGTGTCAGGTAGGAGGGAAAAGTATGCAAGCCGATGAGTTTTTCCCTGCCCCAGTAGTGAAAGTTCTGGATGCCATCCAGCGTGGTGATGAAACGACGGCGCGGCGGTTAATGGAACAAGGCGTTGATCTCAATATTAGAGATACGGAGCCACCGGGAGCAACGCCATTGCTTTGGTTGATCAATACTAAAGATGAAAAAGCCATTCAGCTGGCGTTGAAGTTGGGGGCAGATCCCAATTTCAAATTTGGTACAGGGGGCAATTGTGTTGCTATGGCCGCCGGCTCTAAATACCCCAACTTATTAAGAGTGATGTTGGATGCTGGTGGTGACCCTAATTCACTCAGTGGTATTAAGCAGCCAGCCATTTTCAATGCGATCGGTGAAGCGCGTTGGGCTGATATCAAGTTATTGGTGGAACGTGGTGCAGATCTTAATTTAACTGATGGTCCTGGTAGCAATAGCGCATTGTATGGCGCCTATATCAATCAGTATGAAGTTGTTTACTGGCTGTTACAGCACGGTGCAGATTACCGGATGAGAGACAGCGGGGGTTCTGATTTGGCTTTCTCGGTAGAAGATAGCTTGTCACTGATGGACAAGTCATCTCCTCAGTATCCCTGGGCGCTTAAGGTAAAACAGTTCTTGGTAGATAAAGGTATTAAATTCCCCCCGTTGACACCTGCCGAAGTACGTGAACGCTGGGCCAAAGGTGAGAAGATATAGTGATGTGAGACAAATGGGGCAAGAAAGATTGCCCTATAACCTCGGCATTGAAGGTGATATTTTTGTGACTTCACCGACACCATACACCCACTTTCATTATCGATCTTCTCATCACTAAGTGATTTGTCATTTTTAGATGTGATAAATATATCCAATTAACATAATAGTTAGGCAATCGCTTCTAATGTCATTACCTATATTCGACATAGTCAGGAATGAGACTGCTAATGTGTATGCCATTATTGACCTCAGCAAGCTAGAAGGTGGCATCACTTATTGGAAATCCCTGTATCGACAATGCCAGGAAGAGTGGCGGCTATTGCCCAATCACTATGGTGTGCAGTGCTATCCGGTCACTGAATTACTGTTACTCTCTATAACAGAAGGTTCAGCAACCGAAAGTCTGTTGTTATGGCTGTTATCCCATCAACACTACCCTGATTCGGGCGTTGTGTTGTTCACGGCAACAGCAGAAATAGATGACATACAGCAAGCTTGCTTACATCGCCATACTTGTGTTTATCCCGATGGTCGGCATGTCTTCTTCCCCTTTCATGAACCGACTACGCTAAAAACTTGGCTGACAATGGCAGATGTGTCAACGAGGCAGCAATTTGAATTGCCTTTTGGAGGAATATATCTTCCCGAGGTGTTCGATACATGTTATTCAAGCTTGGAATTTGAATGTATCAGCACGCCAGTGACGCCTCAGAACATATCACTACAATTATATGAAAATAAGTTGAGTGCCGAGGCTTATCGCATACTGACTAACCAAGCACGTTACCAACATTTGACCAAAACTTTATTCGTTAGAGCCAGTGAATACTATCCATTTTTGCTGGATATAACATGGCTAGAGCAGCGTTTCATAAGCGGTATTCTCTTGGCAAGTGAGTTTTATCCTGCTGCATCTGAAAATGAGTGGGAGTCCTGGTCGGCACATCGCTGGATCATAGGTTCAGATTATTATCGGCACCCTCAGTTTATTAAATTGGTTTCTCATTATTCGTTATCGATGGCCATTAAAAAATTCAAAATGGATGCCGCGCTGGTCAGTGATTCACGGACCCATTTCCATCGACGTGAATGGATGTTTGGCCTGGCTGACGACAAAGGGGCGTAAGACGTGAAGACAAACAAGGTGATGATATCTGGCAAGCATCAGGATGATGAGTGGCAGCAGTTGCTTGATGGGCAAGGTTTGTTCATGTTTGCCGAAGCGGCCATCAACGAGGCTGTGCCTGGCCTAGCAGAAAAATGGGGCGGTAGCCTTGAGCAGACCAGGTTGTATTGGGGGGAGGCGGGAAAGCTGCATAGCACTATCTCCCCCTATCTCATCCCTGTTCATCGACAAAATTGGGCAGAGCTTCAGCGCCTTGTCACCCATCAACCAGGCTGGGGCCTGATGTTTCAGCTCGACTGGTTCATGCTGGCGTATACGCCGCTGCAACAATTGCAAGCATTGCTGGCACATCTGCGGCAGTGGTCCTGGATAACAACCCCTGAAGATGAAACCGCCATCTTACGGCTCAGTGACTGGCAGGTGGTCAAACCCCTCTTGATGGCAAGCTCGCCTGCCGAAGCCACTGCGCTGTTTGGCCCTGTCGCCAAGATTATCGATGTGTCACCGGAGGGGAGTTGTGAATATCTCCAGCTCATTGAACGGGTCGAACATGACCTCGCTGGGCGTGTTCCGCAACAGTTATCACCTGCACAGTGGACTGCATTGAACTCGCTGTCAGATCGAGTTGCACACGATGAGTATGTCGCGCATATCCAGGCACATCATCAAGTGGTTAAGGGGTGGCAACCAGAGCAATTGTTCTCTTTCGTCAAAGAGGGTGAGCGAGAGGCTATCTCCAATGGATTCAAAAACCAGCAGGATGTTATTCGCTTCTTGAGTTTAAAACTGGAAATGCCAGCGGGCTTTATGGCGCTTCCTTGGGCAAAAAAAATAATGGCTGAACCGCCTGAACTGATTGGGCAACAAAACCGCATGGATAGGTTGTTTGAACAGGCACTTCATGAATTGGATAAGAGGTAGGTTGAGGGACTCATGAGTAAAAATAAAACAGCAAGCCTGATGTCCAGCGATGAGGCTGCCAAAAACAACTTTTCGACCGATAATATCATTTCTGGCGGTTGCGTAAAGTGTGGCTGTGAAGTCATCATCCATTATCATTATGACGATGGAAAGCCGGTCCCTAATGCCCCTTTTGTACTGACAGACAGTAATAAGAAAGAGATCAGTGGCAAGACGGATAAAAATGGGCTCTGTAAGATAAAAGACATGGGCTGTGGTCCTTTTGAGTTGCTAATGGAAGAGGGGAGCGATGAATTCAAACCCCAAGAAACCTTGCAAAATAACCCAGTCTTTCAATCGAATCCCGCCCATGCAGCACTGGCCGCTGAATATTTCACGCTATTTCTTATTCTGCGTCAGCAAGGATTGATTGAGTATGATGCCTCTGACAGTGACGCAGATGAGGTGGATGTTGATGATGTCGGCATGCTCGGTGGAATTTTCAATAGTGTCCCGGATAAGTACAACCAGGCTTACAAGCGTTTTTGGGCGCTGGATAAAAAAATTAACAAGGGCAGCCGCGAGCTCAAAGTGGCGGTCAACAAGATACACCACAGTCTCGCTGCCGAGCTGGGTGATAAGGCCAGCAGCAATGAAGCTGTGCTCTTGGTGTGTGAGGTGTTACTCGGGTTTGTACCTGTGGTCGGTCAGGTCATCGACCTGTATGCGATTGGTGAGTGGGGTTACGTCTCCTACAAGGAGCCGGCAAAGCTGGATGACAATCTGCACTTGGCGGGAGGAGCCCTGTGTTTGATAGGGGTTATCCCCGGCTTTGGTGATGCCATCAAGGTCAGTGGCAAGGCCATTATCAAGGCATTGAAACTGGGCGATAGGAAGTCAATTCAGTTTGCCATCAAGACCATTCGCAGTCTGTCTAATGGCAACTTGATTAAAGGGCTGACGGAGCTACGTTCCCAGATAACGACATATGGGCAAAAAGCCAAAGCCATCTTGCTGCAGGTGATTGCGGCATTGAAGAAAATGCTGATAGACCCAGCGAGCAACCGCTGGCTGATTGCCATGATGAAGGAGCAAATTACCGGGATTATCCACGCGCTGGAGAAACTCTCTGCAAAATACGACTCAGCACTTGCCTATATAGCTGCAAAATTTGATGAATTTATTGGCAAGGTGGTCACCCGAGTCACCGGCTCACCACGGGCTAAAGGGCGTGCTGATCTGCCAGAGGGTGTCAATGCTGGTCGCAACAAGGGGGATGGTGATCTCGATAAACCACCCACCGAAACAACCCGAGCAGGGGAGGCTGATGGTAATAACTGTGCTTCCACAAAAACGTGCCAAAAGAAAGGTGAGCCAGTCGATATGGCCACCGGTTTCGTGTTTGAACAGCGCGAAGATTGGCGCCTGGCCAGCTTGTTGCCGGTCGGATTGGCCCGTTACTACCGCTCGGGTGGGCAACGTCGTCCGGGTATTCTGGGGACTCTCTGGCGCACAGAATGGGACATGTCGCTGGAGCTGCAGGAGGGCATGGTCATCTTCACTGATGGCGAATTCAACCAGGCCTTCTTTACCCTGCCTGACGAAGGTGAGTGGGCACACAGCCCCTCCAACCCCGAGTGGCGGTTGACCCGCTTCGAAGGGCTGCTGCAACTGCACCATTTGGATGGTCGTCGTTATGGCTTCGAGCATGCCCGTGGCCCCCACCTTTATCTCACATCCATGAGTGATGCCAGCGGCAACCGGGTACGTTGGGTGTGGGAACGGGGTCGCCTGGTGCGGGTCTTGTTGGCCGATGGTCGCTATATTCGGGTCAGTCATCAGGGGCGCAATGTCTCTGCGCTTACCCTGGTGGTGTCGGAGTTTGACCCACCTCGCGAGCTGTCCCGTTATGAATATGACGACAGCGGTGCCTTGCTGCGGGTCAGGGCGGGTGCCGGGCGCAGCTTTGATTACCGATACTCACCGCAAGGGTGGCTCACCCGTTGGAATGACCTGGCCCAAACCTGGGTCGAACACGACTATGACTCGCAAGGCCGTTGTCTGGCTAACCGCTGTGCGGGCGGCTATTGGAAAGATCGTTTTAGTTATGACGATGCCAATCTCACCAGCTATTACCACAGCGCTTTTGGTGGCGTCACCGCCTATGTGCGCGATGAGCGCAACAATATCCTGCTACGCCGTGAGCCGTATGGCGGCGAAACCAGCTTTGAATGGGTGAACAATCAGTTGACTGCACTGGTTAACCCCCTGGGTCAGCGCACCGAGTTTGAACGCAACGCGTGGGGTCAAGTGACGTGCGTGACCTTGCCCGATGGCAGTGCCCACCGTTATGGCTACGATGACGCGGGCAGGCTGCTGGCCTATATCGACCCGAACGGTCAGCCTTGGCAATACAGCTATAACCCTCAGGGGCTCGTTGAAGGGGTGACTAACCCGCTGGGTCAGTGCTGGCGTCATGAATATACTCCTCAGGGTTTGTTGGCTGCGGTGACCGACCCGGTTGGTCAGCGCAGCCAGTGGCATTATGGGGAGCAAGGTTTGCCGGTTCGTTACGAGCCAGCTAACGGTGCCCCCTGGCGGTTTGTCTATGACCAGCAAGACCGTCTGGTCGCCCGTTATCAGGAGGGCGAACAAGGAGCTCTGGTACGTCGCTGGGAGTATCGTCACCACGCCCGGCAACCCAGCAAGGTCATCTATGAAGATGGTACCGAGAGTCGCTTTGATTACGACATCGAAGGCAATCTGGTTCGGCTGACCGATGCGCTGGGCCATCACCACCAACTGACCTATGGCGCCTTTGACAACCTTCAGAGCGTAACCGACCCACTGGGGGCCACCACCCGCTATCACTACAACGCCGAGAGCGAGTTTGCCGGTGTCACCAACAGTCAGGGGCATCACTGGCGCTATGAGTTTGATGCCTGCGGCCGGGTCGCAACGGAAGTGCACTATGACGGGCGTCGCTATGACTACCGTTACGATGTGGCGGGGCAGTTGGTACTGCGCCGGGCACCGGATAATCGCGAGCTGCACTATCACTATGATGTGTTGGGGCGACTGGCTCGAATTGAAGCCTGGCGTGCCCAGGGCGAGCATAGTGACCCGACGGCGAGGGCAAAAGAGAGTGAAACCCACTTTGCTTATGATGCCGCCGGTCGTCTGTTGCGGGCCAGCAACACCGATGCGGTGGTGGAATACGGGTGGGATGCACTGGGCCGGGTGGTCTGCGAGCACGTCAATGGCGAGACGATAGAGAGCCATTATGGCGAGGCGGGCCAGCGTGAGGCCATCACCGGCTTGCTGGCGCCGCTGGGGTTGGTTTGGCAGCAAGGGCGACTGACCCAGCTCACCGTGGGCAGCCGCCAGCCCCTGCAGTTTGCCCACGACCGTCAAGGGCGTGAGCAGATGCGCCAGAGCGAGGCCGGGTTTGCCCTCAATCAAGGGTGGAGCGCCACCGGGCTTTTGCTCTCTCAATCCCTGGTATCTGCGAGTGGCGCTGTGCCAGACACTCTGTCGCGTCACTATCAGTATGATGCCCTCGACCGGCTGGTTGGGGTTAACGACAGCCACTGGGGCGAACAGGGCTGGAAGCTCAATGGCAACGGCCAGGTGGTGGCCGAGCGCAGCAAGCGCGGTCACGAGCGTCAGGCCCGGCTATTTGGTTATGACAGCGAGCTGAACCTCTGCGAGCTCTCCCATATCCTGCCCAGCGATGGGCAACCCCTGTCCAGCCAGCAGGCTCAGGCCGAGCCCCTGCGCCGTTATGATGCTGCGGGCCGGGTCAGCCAGATAGGGCCCAATCAATACCGCTACGACAAGTGCGGACGGCTCAGTGAGAAGGTGGTATCACGCCCCGGTTTCCGACCCCAGACCACCCAATTTGAGTGGGATGGCTTTGACCGCCTGCAACGGGTCATTTTGCCCGATGGCAGCCGCTGGCGTTACCGCTACGACCCCTTTGGTCGGCGCATCGGCAAGGAGCGGGAGGGTCAGGTGAGCCAACTCACCGCGATAACCCGCGTCCACTATCGCTGGGACGGTGACCAGCTGGTGCAGCAACAAAGCTACCGGGCCGATGGCAACGCCGCCCGTCAGGTGCAGTGGGTGTATGAGCCGGGCAGCTTCAGGCCGCTGGCCCAGTGGGAAGCTGGTGAACAGGACGAGCGTCTGCACTATATCGTGACGGACGTGGCGGGCACCGCCCGTGAGCTGTGCAGCGAAGCCGGTGACATTATCTGGTGTGGTGAACAGCGGCTGTGGGGCAACCATCGCGTAGATGCAGTTCCACAGCAGCTTAGGCGTTTTCTTGGGGATGCGGCAAACGAAGAGACCTACTGTGAGTTGCGCTATCAGGGTCAGATTTATGACCAGGAGACGGGTCTTTACTACAACCGGCACCGTTACTTTGACCCGGAGTTGGGGCAATATATCTCGTCAGACCCGATAGGTTTTGCGGGGGGGCTTAGGCCACAGGGATATGTGCATAATCCGCTGGAGTGGGTGGATCCACTGGGGTTGGTGGGTGATCCAGCTAATGCTACCCATATCACGTATCAAGGAATAAAAAATGGAAAACCCTATGTCGGTTACGCAAGTAAGCCTGGATTTGGCCATAGCGCTCAAGATGTTTTAGATTATAGATATGGTAATAACTACGACGCATTTGATATCGAACCTAAACCATTTTACCGCGGGGAGGGGGTAGAGGGAAAATATACCGCAAGAGGCTTAGAACAGCGGCGATTTGAAGAGTTAGGTGGATTAGAGGGAACATCAAATAAACAAAATCCTGTAGGTCCCAATAACCCTAGAAGAGACGAGTATTTACGTAAGGCGGATGAGCATAATAACAAACCACCTAAACAAGGGTGTTAAGAAGGGAGGCTAATATGGTCGTTAGAAAAAAAGATTTACAAGTTGACACTGTTTTCTCTATTGAAGTGCCGGAATATGGATATATTTTGGCTCAGTTGAGAGAAGATTGTTGTATGGATGTCTTCGACAACCTGAGAAAAAATAACTCATGGGAAGGTGAAGATCTCAGCGCTGCCCCCATCTTATTCACTATTGTGGTTGCGGCGCATAGGCTATTAAAACTATTCTCAATGCAAGTAACAAATATAGTTAAAGTCAACGACAGACCACAACCTTCAATGAGTTTGGCATTCAGTTCAGAGGTAAGACCGTCTACAGGATTACCTGGCCTAAGACTTGAAAAACATGGTAAAATATATGATCCAAATAATATTGAGATCATAGTTCCTTTATTGGATGCTGAAAAGCATCGCGACATTATCTACTCATTTGAGTATTTCGGGATGGTTGGGAAACCAGACGTTTTATTAGAGCGCATTAGCAACTATTATAAAACTGGAATCAACTGGGACAAGCAAAAATCAATATTATATCCAGAGTTAGCATTGCCTCCGAAGGGATATAAAAAAATCAATTACGATTACACTATAAATAAATGATTGTTTTTTGATACATTCTCAATTTCTCAAAAAAATCAATTAACTCCTTAGAAAAAAGCAAAATCCCTGACACCGGCATATTGCCGGTGTTTTTTTTACAGCCACTGAGGCGACACAGGGCTGGAAACTCAATGGCAACGGTCAGGCGGTGGCCGAGCGCAGCAAGCGCGGCCACGAGCGTCAGGCCCGGCTATTTGGTTATGACAGCGAGCTGAACCTCTGCGAGCTCTCCCATATTCTGCCCAGCGATGGGCAACCGTCATAGCCAGCAGGCGCAGGCCGAGCCCCTGCGCCGTTATGACGCTGCGGGCCGGGTCAGCCAGATAGAGCCCAATCAATACCGCTACGACAAGTGCGGACGGCTCAGTGAGAAGGTGGTATCACGCCCCGGTTTCCGGCCTCAGACCACGCTGTTTGAGTGGGATGGCTTTGACCGCCTGCAACGGGTCATTTTGCCCGATGGCAGCCGCTGGCGTTACCGTTACGACCCATTTGGTCGACGTATCGGCAAGGAGCGGGAGGGGCAGGCGAGCCAACTCACCGCGATAACCCGCGTCCACTATCGCTGGGACGGTGACCAGCTGGTGCAGCAACAAAGCTACCGGGCCGATGGCAACGCCGCCTGGCAGGTGCAGTGGGTGTATGAGCCGGGCAGCTTCAGGCCGCTGGCCCAGTGGGAGGCTAGTGAACAGGACGAGCGTCTGCACTATATCGTGACTGACGTAGCGGGCACTGCTAGAGAGCTGTGCAGTGAAGAGGGAAATATTGTCTGGCGGGGTGAGCAGCTGCTGTGGGGTAACCATCGCGCTGATGCGATACCACAACAGCTCAGACGTTTCCTGGGAGATGCGGCGAACGAAGAAATCTACTGCGAGCTGCGCTATCAGGGTCAGCTCTATGACCAAGAGACGGGTCTCTACTACAACCGTCATCGTTACTTTGACCCGGAGTTGGGGCAGTATATCTCATCAGACCCGATAGGATTTGCAGGAGGGCTGAGGCCACAAGGGTATGTGCAGAACCCGCTCACTTATATTGATCCGTTGGGATTGAGTGGATGTCCGGGCAAAGAAGAACAAGCTAAAGAGCCAATCCCGAGAGGTGATAATCCATATCAGACTCGAATTGACCCAAAGGTTCCAGGGCGACCAGACCCTGCGTACTCAATTGATACAGCAACATTTAGCTCAGGGGTTAAGACTGCAAACGGAGGTCTTCGAGATAATAAACAATTCTGGAAGCAGTGGGGTGATTTACAACCTGATTCATTGAGTAAAAGTAACGCATATAGAGTTAATGAGTTAGGGTTGTCTCCAAAAATAGATGATACTTGGATTAAAATGTTTCCTGAACATGCAAATTACAAAGGTGATACATTAATTCATCATCATGTTGACCAGGGGCGCTACGCAATACCGGTTCCAGGGAAAACGCATGTAGGAAGTGGTGGTATTTGGCATACGAAATAGAGAGGTTTTTATGCTGCTGGAATTATCAGAAATAGAATCTAAGCTATATGAGAAATTTTCTCCGTTTGGTGGGGAAATGGATGACTTGATCATGAAAAACGGAGGGGGCTCTGTTGATGATGTTATTGATTTAGAACAAAAGCTAAACATTAAGTTGCATGATAAATTTAAGAATTTTATTTTGAAATATGATTTAGGTAATTTTTCTCTTGGTAGCTTTATCTTCGGTGATGATGGTGATTATCTGGGGAAGATTTTTGAGTTAAATAATGAGAATGATCTAACTCAGTGGTGGGGGAAGGGACCGCGCCCTGAAAGTTTACTTCTTGTAACGTATAATGATCCTTATTCTATTTTGTTAGAACTAAGCAGTGGGAAGGTTTATGCGATTACTAGTGAGTCTGATTTGAATTATATGAAACAGGTATCATCTGATTTTTATCTCTTTTGTAGAGGTGTTGGAACCATGTTTTTAAATAAGGAAAATCCTATTGATGTGGAAAAATTAGTTGGAAGTGAAAATAAATCTTTTTGGTCTAGCTTGTAAATGATAACCGGAAGTGATCCAACGATCCTTTCGGATTTTATTTAAGGAAGGTGCGAATAAGTACTCAGTTAACAACGGGTTGAGAGTTTAGTCATTCAATATCAATGGGTTATGATGGCATGACTTCTTGTTAAGTGACTTGTTTGCACCTTCCCTAGTTTTAAAATGCATGTGGTTATATGCTTGCGACTTTTTATGTAGGTGTTTAAATGTCTTGAAAAACTCTTAAAAGGTTGATTTTGTATCTATGGAGTTTATAAAGGCTTATAAGTAGTAACGAAGGGGTTTGTTGTGATATCGTCTTGGAGTGTTTTGGCAATGAACCAATTGAAATTATCAATCTTGAGTGCTACGAGCTTGATGAGAAGTTCAAAGAAGAGGTTAGGTGCATTTATGAGAATCAATTAGATATATATCGAAGTGTGATTGCCGGCATTATTAAGTATGTGCGTAAGAAGTCTGATGACAATAACTTAAAGTTAATGAAAATATATACATCTCACGACGTTGAGAGAGAGTTCTGGCTGTTATTTAACTGGGGTGGGGACACAGAGCATGGCATTGGCGTGAGAATAAGAATCGATGGTGTTGTTATTTATGTCGAACCTGCGGAAATATCATTTATATAGCCTCATATATATAGATTGGTATGAAAGGTAACTAGCCCTAACTCTTACACGTTGACAAGGATGATTAACTTTATACGAGGCTTATCTTATCGTTTAGTAATTTAACCACCTGATAGACAAGGCGAATAGCCAGGGAAAGGCGCCGCATCAGCTTTATGCCCATCAGGTGGCTGCGTAGCATAACGGATTAGCCCGCAATACAGCAGTACCTCATCCGTCACTTTTCACTCTGCGAAGAATTTTCCCATGACACATCGAGTCTTATGGCTGGCACTTGCAGCCAGCATGCTTGCGGCCTGTTCTGCCACTGCGCCTCTCACTGACGCCGAGTTATCCCAAGCCGCACAGCAGGGGGATGGCAGCGCCCAATATGAGCTAGCCAAGCGACTGGCCAACCAACCCGATTACCCCAACGCCATGCATTGGATGCAACAGTCTGCTGAGCAATCAGGGCCCTTGGCCGCCGATCAGAAGATTCGGGCTAACGCTGCTTGGCAAGTCGGTGACTGGTATCAGGCTGGGCTCGGGGAGCCCAAAAATCCGGCGCTGGCCACTCAGTGGTGGCAGCGCTCTGCTCGCCTTGGCAACACCAATGCCAGCTATCGGCTAGGCCTGATGTGCCAGGAGCAGCATCAAGGCAAACTGGTGAGCGAATGCCTCGACTGGTTCGAGCACGCTGCCAAGCTGGATCATGCTGAAGCACAATTGGTACTGGCCCGGTGGTACAGCAAACAACTAGGGGCAGATACGGACGCCATCAAGTGGCTTGAACGGGCTGCAGAACTTGGTAACCGTGATGCCCAGTACCTGCTGGGTGAGCGCTACCAGCAAGGCCGAGGGGTCACCAAACGACCAGATCTCGCCCAACGCTGGAATGACAAGGCTGCCGCCCAGCAGCAACCGGACGCTTTGTTGTGGCAAGCCAAGCAGGTGGCACCTGCCAACGCTTTCGCAGCTTATCAACGAGCAGCTAGTGCAGGTTCCGCCGAAGCAGAACTCTGGCTTGGCAAGGCGTATCTGGCAGGGAAACAGGTTCCCACAGACCCAGCCTTGGGTCGCTATTGGCTGGAACTGGCAGCAAGTCACGGTTCCCATGAAGCCGAGTACCAACTGAGCTTGCAGCAGGTTGACCGAGAGCAGCAGATTGAGTGGTTAGCTCGGGCTGCCGAGGGGGGGGTAACCCAAGCGTGGTTTGAGCTGGCGGAGCTTCAGCATAAGCAAGGGGCTCTTGAGCAGGCCAGAGCCAGTTATGCCAAAGCAGCCCAACAAGGACACATTGCCGCGCAGTACACCTACGGTGAAATGCTGCGTCTTGGGCAAGGTGGCAAAGAGGATTACGCACTGGCTCTCAAGCAGTATCGCCTGGCTGCCCAGCAAGGTGACCGCATGGCTCAATACCGTATAGGAACACTGCGAGAGGAAGGCTTGGGGGCACCGCGTAACCGGGTACATGCCTATGCCTGGCTCTCATTGGCTGCTACCGAAGGGATGCCTGAAGCCGTGCGGGCCCGTGATGAACTGGAGGCCGTGATGACCAAGCCAGAAGTCAAACAAGCTCAGAAGCTGTCGGAGCATTGGTTTGGTAAGATGCCATTAACCGTCAGGAAAAGCTAAAAAAATGAACATAGAAGGAAGCGGCCATCTGGCCGCTTCCTTCTTATTTGGTCGGTAGATCTCCAGCCACGAGCTCAGCCCAAGCATCCATCATGGGTCGACGTTGATCCAGCAGATCGGTGCGGTGGTATGCAGCTTCTACCTTGTTTTGAACTGTGTGAGCTAATGCTCGTTCAGCGAGATCCCGCGCATAGCCTTGCTCGCTGCACCAGTCCCGAAAACTGGAACGAAAGCCGTGTGCCGTTGCCATTCGGCCAGGAGTACAACTCTCCGCTTTAGCTCTTCTCAGAAACATAGTCAGCACAGTGTCCGAGAGCGGTACCTGATCTCTGGGAGACGGGAATACCAACTCGTCATGCAATCCCCTTAACCCCATCAGGATCTCGATGGCCCGAAGAGATAACGGAACACAATGTTGTTGCTTAGCTTTCATACGCTTGGTAGGCAAGGTCCAGACCTTTGCCTCCAGATCTACTTCAGACCATTTCATCGCTCGGACCTCACCTGAGCGACAAGCTGTCAGGATCAAGAACTCCAGCATGGAACGCGTCACATCGAAGCGTTGTGCAGTTCTCAGATGCTGCTCAACAAAGGCATGGATATCACGCCAAGGCATTGCTGGTTGATGCTCTACTCGCACTGATTTGCTCGGTTGAGCCGGTAGTAAGTGACTCACCACATCCACCGGATTTGCAGAGGTATAGCCATGAGCCCATGCCCAAGCCATCACGGCGTGCAGTCGTTGCTTAACACGGCTTGCCGTTTCTGGGATCGTCAGCCAGATCGGCTGCAGGACTGAAGCAATATGAGCGGGGATAATCGCATCGATGTAGAAAGCCCCAATGGTGGGAAAGGCATATTGCTCCAATGTGGTAATCCATTGCTTGCCGTGCTTGGGGTTCTTCCAGCCAGGTAACAAGCTTTCGTAGACCAATCTGGCAGATGCTTCCAACGTCGGGATTTTCGGTTTGTTCTGCTCCTGCTGCCGGACCTCTAGCGGATCCAGATTATTCGCCAGCTGTTCCCGCATTGCCTGTGCGTCTCGAGCTGCATCAGCGATGGTGATCTCGGGGTAAGTCCCGAGGCCAGCATTCCGCCGTTTCTTTGTCAGTGGGCTGACATAGCGGAATACCCACTTGCCTCTACCCTTGGCGGTAGAAGGGTGTAGCGTCAAGCCTGTAACGCCACCGTGTGCAAGGGGTTTATCTTCCGGCTTGATGCTACGAGCTTTGGTATCGGTGAGGATCGCCATCAGGTAACCTCCTTGAGAATTGAATATGCCACACAGTATGCCACCAGGCATGCGCAGTGGTAATATGTGATTGGGATGAATTGGACAGCATTTGCGCCTAATACACTGATAGTAAAGGGCTTGATGGATGAGTGTGGCGTTGGTTGGACTTGATTACGGCGGGCACCTCCTCCGCCATCTTCAGAAAAGCCCCGGCAACCTGCTTGCCGGGGATTTTTGCTATGCGGATTTGACCATAGTTCGAGGGGGTCGTGATGCCCCCCTGCGCCTTTAACCGCGGATGGCCGCCGAGGGCTGGCAGCTTGCAAAGGCCGTGAGCGGGGGGCTCTCCAGAGTCAAAGCCTCCGCCTGATGCAGCATGCGGCTTATCAGGTCCACCATGATCTCCAGATCGAGCTTGTCCAGCCACTCACGAGCCCAGAGCAGGGTTGTGTGTTCATCCGTGCTGCTAAGCTGCAGCACCGGCCAATCGGCCATATTGGCCAGCGATGTTGCCTGAACGTTCCCCAGTGGAATGAACAGGGTAACCAGTTGATCCCGCTGCCGGACATGGAGGCTGAACGCGCCGACCGGGATGTCCAGTCCATCCCCATGCAGATACTCCTGTGGCAGGGAGAGATGGCGGCAGAGGGCAGATAGCAGGGCATTGAACATCATCGGGACTCCTGACTGGTGGTATCAAAAACGGACTCGGTGGGCGGCCAGAGATTGGCGATCGGGGGCTTGTCCGGTGTGCCGACCAGGCGAGCGCCGATGGTGGCAGCCCAAGGATCGATAACCTTGGCATTAGGGCCCCAGCTCTGGGGCTTGGAGAGTTCACTCCCTTCGGCCCGACCGATCACCACGAAGCAGTGGGTCTGGGAGTGCCCCTGAGCGCCACGATGAGCCAGTACTTCGATCCGCTGATCGCTGTTGTGGCGCAGCAACTCGGCCGCGGCCGAGTAGGCCAGGGTTGAACAGCAACCCGCTTTGGCTTCATCCACCGCCTTGGCGATGTTCTCCATGGTACGCAGTGAGATGGGCTGCTTGTGACGGGTTATCTGAATGGCGGCCATGTTGGCGCTGTTATTGGCGCGCTGATTGGCAGCCAGACGTTGTGGATCCTGTCCGAAGGCATTGAGCTTGCCAATGATCTTCTGGTACGACGGGTTACTCGGCTGCACGAAGGTCTGGGCATCGGTACAGGCATAGCTGCCCAACTTTTCCAGGCCCGCCATGCTCCGTTGCAATAACGCCTGTGCTCCGCCGCCGACCACGCGAGTGGTCTGTTGCTGGGGTCTGGCGATGGCACCCTGCTCCGCCAGCGCCTGTTTCAACTCGGTCAGACGAGCGCCACGGGCCGCCACCTCCTTGGGGTGATGTTGCTCCCAGTGCTGGATGGCGTCTTGTACCCGCTGCGCCCTGCCTGCATCCGGGGTGGTCTGCAGTTGGCGCAGCGCATGAATGACACTCTTCAGATCGCCGCTCTGAAAATGGCCGATGCCCCGCTGTACCGATTGCTCAAACAGTGTGTTCCCCCGAGCCAGCAGAGCATTGCCCTGGGATGATTGGGAAGAGACGGGAGCTTGCTGAACGGGTCCCCCGATGGCAGATAAGGCCATGCTGTTGTTCCTGAAATGGCTGACGAGTACGAATCATAACGAGTCATGGATGTGTGCTATATCAATCCGCGGTCGGGGATTTGTCAGTTTTTCGTGTCAGGGGGGGTTTGCGTTTACCACTGCGGACCTTCACTCTGGCGCCACTGCTCCAGCCAGCGCAGTACCTCGGCGGTCGCCTCTATCTGATCGGCGGGGATGTAATTATTGATCAGGGCATCACGATAGAGGGCACGGGCCAGCGGAATGCGCTGCAGCACCGGAATCCCCTCCTCCTCGGCAATTTTGCGCACCAACAGTGCCTGGGCATCGGTGAACTTGAGGGTGACCACCGGCAGCGGGGTCTCCCCCCGCTCATAGCGAATGCCGATGGCGATATGGGTCGGGTTGGCGACGATGACCGAGGAGCGCTTCACGTCGGCGCGCATGTTGCTCGATTGCAGCTCCTGGTGGAATTGGCGACGCTTGCTCTTGATCTCGGGGCTCCCCTCCATCTCCTTGTACTCCCGTTTGACCTCGTCCTTGCTCATCTTGAGTTGCTTGATGTGCTGATGGTGCTCGAAGGCATAGTCGGCGATGGCGATCACCACGAAACCCATGGCGCAGACCGCCATCAGCTGGCCCAGCATGCCCCCCAGCACAGGCGTGATGCAGCTCATGCCGCAGCCGGGCAGTTGCAGCATGGCCTGCAGGTTACCCTCTATGGTGACCCACACCAGCAGGCTCAAGAGGCTCACCTTGAGCAGCGATTTGACGAATTCCATCAGGCTCTTGATGGAGAAGATCTTCTTGGCCCCCTCTACCGGATTGATCTTCTTGATATCGGGTTTGATCGATTCGCCGCTCAGTAGAAAGCCGTACTGGGCGATGTGGGAGACGAGCACTACCAGCGCCGAAACCGCCAGAATGGGGATGCAGAGGTAGGCGAGCTCCTGCAACAGATTCTCAACCACGTGGTTGAGGGCCTGGCTGAAGGGAAGATTGAGGTGGGACTCCGGGATCAGCATCAGCTTGCCCAGATGCTCGAGGTAGTAATCGGACATCGCCATCAGCATGCCGACTAGGCTCAGGATGATGGTGGTGGAGACCACCTCCTTGCTCTTGACCACCTGCCCCTTGTTGCGGGCATCGCGCAATTTCTTGGCGGTGGGCTGTTCGGTCTTCTCGCTGCTCATCGTGGCTCCAGTATGGGGGCAAGCAGCCGGAGGGGATCCATCACCGCCAGCACCTGCCTATAGGCGTGATCCATCATCAGCTTGATGTAGATGACCAGCAGCAGGCTGGCGACGGCGCTTTTGATCGGCATCGCCAGTACGAAGACGTTGAGGGAGGGGGCGAAGCGGCTGATGAGAGCCAGCCCGAATTCGGCCAGAAACATGGCGATCAGGAGCGGCGCCGCCAGCAGGGCGCAGAGCAGCAACATCTGGCTGAACTGGCTGTAGAAGAAGCTCACCCAGAGATCGCCGATGGCGGGAAAGAAGCGGGTGACCGGCCAGCTGGCATAGCTCTGGAACAGGGCCGAGAGCAGGGCGAGAAAGGCACCTCCGGAGAAGAAGAGGGTGATCAGGGTCTGGGTCAGCAGCAGGCCGGTGGGGCTGGTCTGGCTGGCGAGACTCGGGTTGAAGAGCGAGGCCATGGCCGCACCGCGCTGGTTGTCTACCAGAAAGCCGCTTGCCTCAACGGCCCAGAAGGGGATGGCGGCGACAAAACCGATCAGCAGGCCGAGCAGAACCTCCTTGGCCACCAACAGGGCCAGATCGAGGGCATCGATGGTGGGGGGCAGGGTGTCGGCCACCATGGGATAGGCGAATAGTGCCAGCGAGCAGACCACGCCGTTGCGGATCATCGCCCCCCCCAGCATCTGCTTGCTGAGCACCGGCAGCATGACGAAGCAGCTGATAAAGCGTGGCAGCAGCAGGGTGTAGGCCAGCATCTGGCCCTGCAGACTCTCGAAGGTCATTGGATCTGCGGTACCTTGAGCAGCACCATGTCGGCAAAGCTGTAGAGCTCGTTGCCAAGCCAGGCGGTGGTGGCAAACAGGGTGATCACCACGGCGATGAGCTTGGCGACAAAGCCCAGCGTCTGCTCCTGGATCTGGGTCAGCGCCTGCAACAGCGAGACGAGGGTGCCCACCAGTGCGGCCACCAGCACGGGGGGCATCGAGAGGATCAGCACCAGCCAGAGGGTCTGGCTGGTGAAGTGAAGAATATCGGCGTGACTCATGACTAGCCTCCGTAACTGGTAACCAGTCCGTGGGTGAGACGGGCCCAGCCATCGAGCAGCACAAACAGCAGCAGTTTGAAGGGGAGCGAAATGGTCATGGGGGAGACCATCATCATCCCCATCGCCAGCAGAATGTTGGAGATGATGAGATCGATGGCGATAAAGGGCAGATAAATCAGAAACCCTATCTCGAAGGCTCTGCTCAGCTCGCTCACGGTAAAGGCGGGCAGCAGGATCAGCAGGCTGTCTGGCTCCAGCCGGTCGGCGTATTCGCTTGGCCAGAGCTGTTTGGTGCTGTCGATGAAGAAGGCATGCTCCCGCGGCTTGATCTGCTTTTTCAGAAAAGCGCGATAGGGGGCCATCCCCTCATCGAGAAACTTCTCCACCGATTCTGACTTGGTGAGCGATACCTCGTTCTGGCGCAGGTAATCCTGGGTGGCAAACCCGACCGGTGCCATCACATAGATGCTGAGGATGATGGCCAGCCCGTACATCGCCATGTTGGGGGGGATCTGCTGCACCCCGAGGGCGTTGCGCAGCAGCGAGAAGACCACCGCCAGCTTGACGAAGGAGGTGGCCATCACGGCGATAAAGGGGAGCAGGGCCAGCAGGGCCAAGCCGACGATGAGATTGAGCTCGTCCGGCAACTGGATCATGATTGCGACTCGCTCTTGAGGTGCTCGACCCGTACCCCGAGCCGTCCCTGGATTTCGACCAGTCGACCGCTGCCGAGCAGGTGACCATTGCTGATGATACGCACCTCGCCATCAATGGGGGCGCCGAGATCGACAAGGGAGCCCGGTTGCAGTGTGGTGAGGGTGTGCCAATCCAGCGTCTGGCGGCCCACTTCGAAGGTGACCTGAACGGGCAGGCCCTCCAGCTGGCTGGAGTCGAGGGCGTCATCGGGGGCGGCGTTGTGCATGGCAGTCAGTTCCAGATGTTGTGGATGGGGTTGGCAGTAGGCAAAGGGGCGTCCCTCGACGCAGACCAGTAGTTGCTGGCCGAGCAAGGGGCTCGGCGGCGGCAGCAGCACATCGCCACAGGCCAGCGTCTCGAGATCGGCGATGGCGACACGCATCGCCCCCCATTGCAAGGAGAGGGTGAGCGGCAGCGGCAACCGCTGTTGGATAGGCCGGGGAGGCAGTTTGCCAAGCAGTGGGCCGGGCTCGGCGAGCCAGAGGGCGAGGGTCGCCCCCGGGCGCTTGAGCAGGAGTTGCAGCGCAGGCTCGGCAGTTTCTTCACCGATAGCATGAGCGGCCAGCGCCGAGCAGGTGAGGCCGCCAAGGGGCTGCCCCAGCCGCTCGATCAGTGCCAGCTGCAGGGATTCGGGCAGGCTCAGCAGGGCCGCCTGCTGCAGATCCGGTGCCAGCCAGCGGGCCAGCTCGGCGCCATGGCACAGAAGTGGCACAGAGAGCCCCTGCCACTGCAGTTGCAAGCGGCAGTCGAGGCTGGCCGGCAGCGGCGCGATGGCGAGTCGGAGCTCGCCGCCGCTCCAGCTGTAGTGGTGGCGGCACTGGCTGAGCCGCTGCTGCAGGGTCAGCTCAGTCTGCGAGGCAAGGGTAAAGGCAATTGATGTCATGCGTCGGCATCCCACTCGTCATAGATGGATCGTTTCTGGCGCGATCCCTGTTCGCTGTCGCCTCGGGTGAAGAGATCGAAGGCGACCCGCTCGCCGGGGTAGAGGCGCTGCAGGCGATCGATGAGTTCACTGCGCCCCTGATTGAGCAGCAGCTGCCCCTGCTCGCTGGCGAGGATCTCCACCTGCAACGCCCCCTGATGGTGCTCGATGCGGATGGCGAGATCGCCGAGCGCAGGCAGGGTGAGCTGCAGCAGGGGAGGGCGATCCGGGCGACCCACTTCCAGCTGAATGTCTACCGCAAGCCGGCTCAGCAGCTGACCCAGCTCGTGGTAATCAGAACTGGGGGCAACTCGAGCCAGCAGCAGATCCCCCGGTGTCACTGTGAGGGGGGGCACCCGGATGACCGAGCCGACAAAGCTTCCCCCCTCAGGCGGTACTTCCTCGTCGCTGATGGGCGCACTCTCGAGCGGCTCCTCTTTTGGTTGTGTCGGCTCAACGCATCGCAGGGATGCGAGCTCGCCGCGCTCCGGCAGAGTGTCGCTCTCTGTCGGGGGCTGGCTTTCTACTTGTAGAGCCGGTGCGTGCACATAGGGTTGTTTCTGCGCGCCGGGTTCGGCTGCAACAGGGGACGTGGCATCGCTTGCGATATCGCGCGGCAACCTCGTCTCCTGAGCGTCCTCGCTCCCTTGTTGTGCAACCGGCGCCGTGTTGCCTGCCCCTGTTGATGGTGACGCGGCGGGCAGTGGTTGGGCTTCCTGCCGATCGCTTCCCTCTGGCTGGTCGGAGGGTTCCTTGGGTCGTGGGGCCTGGCGAGCTTGCCGCTTCTGCGCGAGTCTTCTCTCTTCGGTGGCGCCCTGGCGGCCGGCAAGATCGTCATCCGGTGTCGACCTGCGGCTCTCGTTCGGTTTGCCGAGCCGCTCCTGTGGGCCACTTGCCTTCTGCTGTGTGGAACCGAGGCGCAGGGCCTGCTCGAAGCGCTGCTGCTGCGCCTGATCGGCCTTGATGAGCTCCTGTCGCAGACTCAGCGGCTCGGAGGCGGCCATAGTGTCTGCACTGGGGGTGATGAGTCGGTTCATCTCTGGTCACATCCTGATCTGCTGGCGGAACTCTTCCTGTTCCTGCTCTTCGTTGTAGTCGCGCAGGGCTTGCCGGGCGGCCTGCTCCTGTCGGTGTAATTCGGAAAACTTCTCTAGCTGCTGGCGAGCGCGGTGCACCGCCAGTTGGCACGCCTGCAAGCGGGTGCGCTCCTCGGCCACCCGTTCGCCTTGCTCGGCCGCCATCTGCTCGAGGTGCGCCTCTTTTTCTCGCAGCAGAGCGACCTTCTGTTGCCACGCCTTGAGCCCCTTGCGATCGAGCTGCTCTTGCTGACAGAGGGCAAACAGGCGGTCCTCCTCGGCAAGGCGCCACAGGCGGTAGTCCAGGCTCTCCTGTTCGGCTTCCTGCTGACGGGCGTGGGCCTGTTGCAGCCGGGCCTGCTGGGCCGCGAGCTGCTGCTCGGCTCGTTCCTGCCGCAAGTGTTTGATTTTTTGCAGACGCCCGATCATCGGGTCAGTGCATCCAGGGTAGCGAGCGCGTCTGGCAGGGCGCTCGGCTCATGGGTTCCTTGTCTCAGCCACTGCCGGATCGCCTCGATACGGGCGATCGCCTCGTCGGCCACCTTGTCCTGCCCCTTCTGGTATTCGCCGATCTGCAACAGCAGCTCCACTTCTTCGTACTTGGCCAGCCAGCTGCGCAGGCGACCGGCCTGTGCCTGATGGTCTGGCGTTATGATCTGGTTCATCACCCGGCTGGCGGAGCGCAGCACGTCGATGGCCGGGTAGTGGTTGGCCGCCGCCAGCTTGCGCGAGAGGATGATGTGACCATCGAGGATGGAGCGGGTCTCATCGGCCACCGGCTCTGTCATGTCATCCCCCTCCACCAGCACGGTGTAGAGGGCGGTGATGGAGCCCTTGTCCGACTGACCGGCCCGCTCCATCAGGCGGGGCAGGGCGGCGAAGACGGACGGCGGGTAGCCTCGCCGGGTAGGCGGCTCGCCGGCGGCCAGACCAATCTCGCGCTGGGCGCGGGCGAAGCGGGTGACGGAGTCCATCAGCAGCAGCACCCGCTTGCCCTGATCCCGAAAATACTCGGCGATGGAGGTGGCGACAAAGCCGGCCTTGGCCCGCTCCATGGCGGGGCGATCCGAGGTGGCCACTACCAGCACGGCTTTCTTGAGACCCTCTTCCCCCAGATCCGCCTCGATAAATTCACGCACCTCCCGGCCCCGCTCACCGATCAGCGCCAGCACGGTGACATCCACCTCGGCGCTGCGAATAAGCGATGCCAGCAGGGTGCTCTTGCCACCACCGGCGGCGGCGAAGATCCCCATCCGCTGTCCCTCGCCGCAGGTGAGCAGTCCATCGATGGCGCGAATGCCCAGCGAAATTGGTTGTTCTATTCGCTTGCGACTCATGGGGGCAGGGGCATCCCGATAGACCGGATACCAGGCGGCGGGTTCCGGTAGCTGGCCGCCCGAGAAGGGGTTGCCAAGGCCATCCAGTACCTGGCCCAGCAGATGTTCGCCGACGCCGACCTGATGCATGGCACCAGTCGGGCTCACTTCGGTATTGGAAGAGATGCCAAACATCTCGCCCAGCGGGGTGAGCAGCGCCTGATGCTGGGCAAAACCGATCACCTCGGCCTGCAGGGAGAGGGTGTTGTCGGGGTTGCGCAGATGGCAGAGCTCGCCGATGCGCACTCCGGGCACCACGGCTTTGAGCAGGGTGCCGGTCACCTGGGTGACCCGGCCACGGATCTGGATAAGACGGCACTCGTCGATGGCATGACGTAATTGGCCGGAGATGTGGTCGAGGGAAAGGGTCATGAAACTGCACCAGTGGAAACGGTGGCCACTATAAGGAAACCCTGTCGTGCTGGATTTCAGCACGAGTCGGGACTTTTTAGAAAACGGTTGGGGTAGGCCTAAAAATTCACGGCTGATTTTGGCATAGGTGCAATGAGGCGGTTTTTATAATGCCACCCTCATCAAACCATTCATCACGGGAGTTTCCATGGCCACTATCCAGAGCAACCCCTACGTTACCGCTATCCAACCTGAAGGACGCGGGGAGGAGGCCTCTCGGCAACAACTTCCTCTGCCGGGAGGGTTGTTTCAGGGCGAGCGGGTCGTGCTGGCTTCTGCGTCTCAATCCCTGGCAGATGCCGCGGAAGAGCTCACCTTTGTCTTCTCCGAACGTTCAGAGATCTCGCTCGCCAAGCGCAAGCTGAGTGACAGCCATGCCCGTATCAGCGAGATTGAGGCACTGGTGGGCGACTATCTGGACAAGGTGCCCGAGCTCGAGCGCCAGCAGAAGATCAAGGAGATGGTAAGCCATCTCGGCAGCGGCAGGCTGGCCAATCTCTCTCAGCTGCTGGCTTATCTGGAAAGCTATTCCGGCGAAGTCAGTGAACAGTTTGAGGCGCTCTGTCAGGCCCGCAAGGCGCTGGCCGGGCGGCCCGAGATGCAGGGAACCCTCAATCTTATCGAGCAGGCGCTGGCCAAGCTGGCTGAGGAGCAAGGTGCCGCTATCGTGCTGGGTGCCCGCATTACCGGCCCGGCACAGGAGGCTGCCCGCGAGGGGTTAGGCCATGTGCAGGATCTGCGGGATCTCTATCGCGATGCGGTGCAGGACTATCGCTCCCTCTCCACCGCCTGGCGCGATATTCACAGCCGTTTTGGCAATGGTGCGCTGGAGAAGGTGACCGGCTTCATGATGAAGGCCCTCAGCGCCGATCTGGATAGCCAGCAACGTTGGCTCGATCCGGTCAAGCTGGAGCGGGTGATGAGCGACATGCACAAACTGCGGCTGCTCAATACCTTGTCGGCCCAGGTAGATGAGCTGTGGCAACGAGTGAAGGAGGGAACGGCCCATGGCATACGGGCCTTCTGATTTGATGGGCGATCTGATTGCACTGGTGGAAAAACGCTGGGCAACCGTCCGTGATGTGGAGCAGGTCGGGGTGGCGCTTGAACTGGATGAGGTCCAGACGCAGGTGTTGCTCTACCAGGAGCTCAAGCGATTGGTCCGGTTGCTGCCGGTGGAGCTCTTCAGTGAGGAAGAGCAGCGTCAGAACCTGTTGCAATGTTGTCAGGGGGCGCTCGATAACGCCATCGAGCGCGAAGAGGATGAGCTGTCTGGAGACCCGTCATGAACTGGATTGAACCCCAGCTGGTGCAATTTTGCCAGGATCTGGGGATTACCATCGGGGATAATCCCCATTCCCTAATCCAGCTTGAACTGGAGCAGAGCGGCACCCTGCAACTGGAACGTCATCAGGGGCAACTGACCCTCTGGTTGGCCCGCCGGGTGCCATGGCACCAGAGTGGCGACGCCATTCGCCGCGCCATGAGCCTCACCGCCGCGGCTCAGGCTCCCGTCCTGCCGGTTCGTTGCGGTTGGCTGGAAGAGGATCAGCTGATCCTGTTCGTCACTCTGGATGAGCGAAATGTCACCCTTCCTCTTCTGCACCAGGCGCTGCGCACCCTGACCCAGCTACAGCGTGAGGCTCTGGCGTCATGAGTCGTATTACTGCGGCCCATATCGGTATCGAGCAACTGAGTGCCATCCGGCTCGATGAGCAGGATCAGAGCCTGCCGGGGCGTTATGCCCTGTTGCCGGATGGCCAATCCATCGAACCCCATATCACCAGGCTTTATCCCGAGCGTCTGGCCGAGCGGGCGCTGCTGGAGTTCGCGGCGCCAGAGCGTGGCTTTCACGATCTGCGGCGGCCGCGGGATTTCAGTATGGCGATGCAGGGGTTGCGAGCCGTGCTAATGGAGGGGCAGACGGCCGAGCTAAAGGCGGCCGGATTACTGCTCGAGCGGATGCACGAGGATGAACAACTGATGCAGATGACCCTCCATCTGCTGCACAAGGTATGACCATGATTCTTTCGTCACAGCAGCAGGATCTGTTGCTGCTTACGGGCTGGCTGCACTTGCAGTACGGCCACGCCGATCGTGCGACCACGCTGCTGGCCGCCCTGTTGCAGCTCTACCCGGCACATCAGGCCGGACGACGCATGCTGCTGGTGTCACTGCTCAAGCTGGGCCGTGGCGAGGAGGCGCTGGCGCACGTGGAACAGCTGGTGGCTGAAGGCGAGGCGGATGGGGCCTTGTGGCTCTGTCGCAGCCGTGCCTGCCAGTTGGCAGGAAGACTGGATGAAGCCCGCTTCGCCTATCAACACTATCTCGAACTGGAAGAGCAGAATGAACCCACGCTCTCTTGAGCTGCTGCGCCGGATAGGCGAGCGCAAGGACATCATGCTGGCGGTACTGCTGCTGGCCATCGTCTTCATGATGGTATTGCCACTGCCGCCGGTGGCGCTGGATATCCTGATCGCCATCAACATGACCATCTCGGTAGTACTGCTGATGATGGCGGTCTACATCAATTCGCCGCTGCAATTCTCCGCCTTTCCCGCCGTGCTGCTGATCACCACCCTGTTCCGGTTGGCCCTGTCGGTGAGCACCACCCGGATGATCCTGCTGCAGGCCGATGCCGGGCAGATCGTCTACACCTTCGGCAACTTCGTGGTGGGGGGCAATCTGGTGGTGGGGATCGTCATCTTCCTCATCATCACCATCGTGCAGTTCCTGGTGATCACCAAGGGCTCGGAGCGGGTGGCGGAAGTCAGCGCCCGCTTCTCTCTCGATGCCATGCCTGGCAAGCAGATGAGTATCGATGGCGACATGCGTGCTGGCGTAATCGATGTTCATGAGGCGCGGGAGCGGCGTAGCACCATCGAGAAAGAAAGCCAGATGTTCGGCTCCATGGATGGTGCCATGAAGTTCGTGAAGGGGGACGCCATCGCGGGCCTCATCATCATCTTCGTCAACATCCTCGGCGGGGTCACCATAGGGGTGACCCAGAAGGGGCTGGCGGCCGCCGAGGCATTGCAGCTCTACTCCATCCTGACGGTGGGGGATGGCATGGTCTCCCAGGTGCCGGCGCTGCTGATCGCCATTACGGCGGGCATTATCGTCACCAGGGTCTCTTCCGAAGAGTCTGCCGATCTCGGTTCCGATATCGGTGCCCAGGTGGTGGCCCAGCCCAAGGCGATGCTGATTGGCGGCGTACTGCTGGTGTTGTTCGGGTTGATCCCGGGTTTCCCCATGATCACCTTCTTTACTTTGGCCGCAGTGGTCACGGCAGGCGGCTACTTTATCGGCGTGCGCCAGCACAAGGCGCTGAGCAACAACAGCCAGGATCTCCCTGCCGTGTTGGCGCAGGGGGCCGGGGCGCCCGCTGCCCGTAGCAAGCCCAAGGCCGGCAGCAAACCCCGCGGCAAGCTTGCTGAAAAGGAGGAGTTCGCCATGACGGTGCCCCTTCTGATCGATGTGGATGCCGCCCTGCAGGCCGAGCTGGAAGCCATCGCGCTCAACGATGAACTGGTACGGGTGCGGCGGGCGCTGTATCTCGACCTCGGGGTGCCCTTTCCGGGTATTCATCTGCGTTTCAATGAAGGCATGGGGCAGGGTGAGTACCTGATCCAGTTGCAGGAGGTGCCGGTGGCTCGCGGTCTGCTGCGGCCTGGCCATCTGCTGGTGCAGGAGAATGCCTCCCAGCTCGATCTGTTGGGGGTTCCCTATGAAGAGGGCGCACCTCTGCTGCCCGGACAACAGACCCTGTGGATTGCAAGGGAGCATCAGGCGCGGCTTGAGAAAACACGGCTGGCTTCGTTGACCCCCGATCAGGTGGTGACCTGGCATCTTTCCCATGTATTGCGCGAGTATGCCGAAGATTTCATCGGCATTCAGGAGACCCGCTATCTGCTGGAGCAGATGGAGGGCAGCTATGGGGAACTGGTGAAGGAGGCTCAGCGGATCATTCCGTTGCAGCGCATGACCGAAATCCTGCAGCGGCTGGTGGGGGAGGACATCTCCATCCGCAACATGCGAGCCATCCTGGAAGCCATGGTGGAGTGGGGTCAGAAGGAGAAGGATGTGGTGCAGCTCACCGAGTACATCCGCAGCAGTCTCAAGCGCTACATCTGCTACAAGTACGCCAACGGCAACAACATACTGCCTGCGTATCTGCTCGATCAGCAGGTGGAAGAGCAGATACGCGGTGGCATTCGCCAGACCAGTGCCGGTAGTTATTTGGCGCTCGATCCCACCATTACTCAAGGCTTTCTCGATCAGGTTCGCCATACGGTGGGAGATTTGACGCAGATGCAGAACAAGCCGGTGCTCATCGTCTCCATGGATATCCGCCGCTATGTGCGCAAGCTCATTGAGGGGGATTACCATACCCTGCCGGTGCTCTCCTATCAGGAGTTGACCCAGCAGATCAATATTCAGCCGCTGGGAAGGGTCTGCCTGTGAGTGTCGAGCGGCCGACCTGCGAGCCCCTGATCCCCTGGTTGCAGGCCAGGGGGCTGGAGGTGGCGCCCTACTATCTCGGCAATACCCCAGTCCAGCTTGGTCACGGTTTTTGGTACCGCAGTGTCTATCTCGCCTGGCGGGTCGATCCCGCAACCCGACGGGTGTGGATACTGTTGGTACGCCGCCACGGTGAGCGGCCCGGGCTGGCCAACCCCTTCGCCGCCCTCTATCTGCTGGCTGAAGCCACTCTGGCAGTGCTCGGACCGGGCCATTTTCTCTACGGCAACGTCGATGTCTTTCGCGGCAGCTCCCTGAGCGGCGAACGACTCAGCCGCTTCTACTTGCGCTGGACCGGCGCCAGCGAACCCGAGCCGGGCTGGTTCATGTTGGCGGCCGAGCGCGTCTGTTCACTGCGAGATATGCGAAAACGACAAAAGGGCGGCCTTGCGTGACAGGCATGCCCAAAAGGGCCTCATAGAATAGGAGCCAAGATGAAACAACCGCGTTATGCCCACCATAGCGAAACCGTCGCCCAGGCGGAGCAGGCCATTGCAGACAATGATCACCGTCATGCCCTGTTGCAGGAGATGCTGGCCGGACTGGATCTGTCAGAGCAGACCTGTCAACTGCTGTTCGATGCACCGACCGAACAGGTGGCAGTGGCCGAACAAGAGATGCTGGCGGAGATCCAGCGCCGGCAGGCGTTATCTCCATCCCAGCCGGGAGAGTCCCGCAAGAGCCGTCGCCCTACCATGATGCGCGGACTGATGATTTAAGGAGTCGTGATGAGCACTATCCCTGATTACAACACCAACCCCGGCGGGTTCGTCGGCTGGCTCGACGGGCAATCGCTCGACCAGTTGCCGGGCAATAAAAATCCCAAACTGGCCGAGTTGCTCACCTTGCTCGACGGCAAGATCACCCTCAGCGCCGACCAACCGACACTGCTGACCAAGGCACAGCTTGAGAAGTTGTTGGCCGCCTATCTGACCAATCCTGACGCCATTCATGGGGGCTGGGCCACAGGCCAGTTCCAGGCAGGCCAAGAGGCGGCAATTGATGCCATCAAAGGCATGATCGAGCGGGGGAAGAATCAGACTCCGCCGAAGACACAGTGGAGCGTATCTGAATTCATGCTGCTATCTCTCAGCGCGTTGACCATGGATCGTCTGGATGACGACATCATCACCACCTTTACCGGAGTGATGGCGTTTCAGGACAACAAGCGCAAGGTGCTCAGTGACGAGCTCAAGGGGATGACCGCCGAGCTGAAGATTTATGGGGTGATCCAGTCGGAGATCAACAAGGCGCTCTCTGCAAAATCTGACCAGACCTTCAAGACCGACTTCAACCTGATGGATTACAAGCTCTATGGCTATGGCTCGGAGGCTCAATTCAAGCTGGGGGCTGAGTTCAAGTTGCTTGCGCAAATGCAAGATAGTGCCGGCAAGGTGACGGTGAAGGCATTTCTTGAAAGCGACAAGAAGCAGAGCGGAGCCATGAGTGGTATAGAGGCCGAGTATGCCTATAACAAGGACAACAACAAGCTTGGCAACTTCTCCACCAGCGTGAGTGACCGCTCGCGGCCGCTCAACGATCAGGTCAGTGAAAAAACCACCCGCCTCAACGACGTCAGCTCGCGCTACAACGCCGCCATCGAGGCACTCAACCGCTTTATCCAGAAATACGACAGCATCATGCGCGACATTCTTGGCGCCATTTGAGGAGATAACATGCAGACCGATACCACCCAGACTCCGGAATATGAAGCAAAGCTGGAAGCCTTTATGGCCGATGGTGGCACCCTGGCCATGCTGCAGGATATTTCCGACGACACCCTGGAGCAGCTTTATGCGTTGGCCTTTGGTCAGTATCAGGCTGGCAAGTGGGAGGATGCCCACAAGATTTTTCAGGCCCTCTGCATGCTGGATCACTACGAGCCGCGCTATTTCCTCGGGCTCGGTGCTTGCCGGCAGGCGATGGGAGAGTTCGAGACGGCGGTCGAGAGCTACAGCTTTGGCGCCATGCTCGATCTGAACGATCCCCGTTTCCCGTTTCATGCCGCCGAGTGCCGGTTGCAACAAGGTGATTTGAACGGGGCCGAGAGTGGCTTCTACTCGGCCCACCTGCTGGCGGACGCGGATCCGTCGCAGGCCGATCTGGCGGCAAGCGCCAAGGTCATGTTGGAAGCCATCGCAATCAGAAGGGATCAGCAAGATGAACCCGATCAGCAATGAAAGAAGCGTTTCCTCGCTGGGAAACACAGGTGACGTAACGGGTCTGAAGCCCGTTGCTCAGCCTCGCAGTGAAACGCGGCTCGATGCCGCGACGGCCCCAGCCAGTGGGCAAGTCCGCAAGCCGGGTGTTTCTTTGAACGCCCCCCTGGCAGTGAGCAATGGTCAACCCGCTTCTCAGCAATTGACTGACGTCAGCAGATTGCTGACACAGGTCAAGCAGAATGCCAGCCTGCTCCTGCCGCACACCAACGCATTGGTTTCGGCCGCCTTTACCTCGCCGGAAGCCTTTGAAATTGAGCTGGGCAAGTTGACCAGTGATCTGGAGAAGACCCAGAACAGGCTCAAACTCGCCGATCTCGATCGGGCCCGCACCCAGAACGAGAAGAAGATCGCTGAGAACCAGGAGAAGATCAAAGAGGCCGAAGAGAGTGCACAGAAGGCCAAAAAATCGGGTCTGGCCAGCAAGATCTTTGGCTGGATCAGTGCCATCGCGTCCATGATCATCGGGGCTATCATGGTGGCGACCGGTGTCGGGGCCGCAGCAGGTGCACTGATGATTGCCGCTGGTGCGGTCGGTGTCGTCAATATGGCGGTACAGCAGGCAGCTGAGGATGGTCTTATCTCCAAGGAGGTGATGGAGAAGCTAGGGCCTGTGCTTATGGCGGTGGAAATTATCCTCGCAGTTGCCTCGGCGGTGGTGACATTTGGCGCGGGAGCGGTCAAGGGACTTGCCAAGCTGGGGGTAAAAATGGGCTTCAAGATGGCGGGCAAGGGGGCGAGTGAAATGGGCCTCAAGCTTATCCAGAACTCCGCCAAGGTTTATATGAAGGCTGCTGACATCTCGGCCAAAGTAGCAGGGAATGCCGCGAGTACCACGGCGAAAATGGCCAAGATCGGTACCCAAACAGCGGATATCATCGTTGATGTGGGCAATGGTGTGACCAAGACCGTCGATAGTGCAAACCAGGCCAAGCTGCTGCTCAAGCAAGCTGATCTACTGGAGAACCGCCAAGAGATGACGGCGCTGCAAGGGGTGATTGACAAACTCAAAGAGGCGATTGCCCAGATGATCGAGGCGTTTCAGCAGACCATGGAGATGATCTTTCAGATGCTCAACGCCAAGGGTGACATGATGAACAACCTGGCCCGCAGGCCGGCCGCTATCTAAGGAGTATTGCTCATGATTAACAGTGATTATGCCAATGGCGTAAACCATACCAGCCTGTTACCCGAAATGCGCACCGGCGAGAGCCAACAGGTTCGTCACCCGGAAACGATCCATGAGGCTGCTGGCTCGGGCGGTCAGCGAGCGGCAGAGAACAAGAGCCTGCCAGTGCTTCCGCGTCCCTCCGTTCCCTTTGATACCAAGGGCGTTACCCAGATGACGGAACAGCTGGAAAGCGTGATGGACATGATGTCGCTGCTCTTCAAGCTGGCACGTCAGGCCCGTGAAATGGGACTTGTACAGCGGGATACCGAGAACAAGCTGGTTATCGGTCATCAGCAGGCGCAAGTCGATGAGATGCGCCATGGCGCCATGTTGATGATTGCCACTGCCGTGGTTTCCGGTGTTATGGCTGTTGCATCGGCGGTCATGGGAGGCTTCTCCATGGCCAAATCGGCCAAGACGATCAAACAGGACAAGGCGCTGAATGCCAATATTGCCGGGCGACAGCAGGAGCTGAAGCAGATCGGGGATATCAAGAAGACGGCGGGTCTTGAGATGGGGGATGCTGGCCAGGATCTGACTGCAAGGATCAAGAACGACAAGGCAGCCCTGCTGACGTTGAACAAGAAGTTTGATGCCAACAATAGCCGTCAACAACTTGCCGGCACCGTGACCCAGTCAGTGGGACAAATGAGTAATTCTGCAGTGCAGGTATCGCAGGGGACGAGCCAGGCAGAGGCCAAGGAAGACGAGGTCAAAGCGACCATCAGTCAGGCCGAGAAGCAGAAGATTGAGGACAACATGTCCTTCAATGTCAACTTCATGAAAGACGTGCTGCAACTGATGCAGCAGTATGCTCAGAGCCAGAACCAGGCCTGGAAAGCGGCCTTTGGTGTTGCATAAACACCATGATCGTCGGGGCGCCCATTCGGGCGCCTTTTTGTTTTCCGGCCATTTTTCATAAAAGAGCCGCCCTTGAGTGACAGCCTGAGGTGGAATGGCAGGCTACCATCCTCTCCTCTCTGCTGGAGGACATCATGGATCTACCCCTCATCATCAATCAGCTGCTTGCTGAGTTTGCTACCAAGTACGGCCTGCCATCTCTGGTTTTGAACCAGGAAGGTGTTGCGGCATTGTGTTTTGATGATCACTTGCAACTAGCCTTGATCCTGGTTTCAGAGCGAGATCAGCTGGTCTTGCAGGCCAACGTAGCCGAGCTGCATCAGGTTGGTGAGGGTATATTCCGCCAGTTGGCTAGTTTCAACCGTCATTGGTATCAATTCAATTTGCACTTCGGTTTTGACGAATCGTCACTGATGGTACAGCTCTATCGTCAGATGTCAGCCAGCCAGCTGACGTTGGCCTCTCTTGAAACAAGCCTTGCCAGCATGCTTGAACATGCCGAGTTCTGGCAGGAGCTGCTGAGGTCATCACATCACGTTGAGACGAATCATGATGAGATGCAGGGTGTTCGGGTATAACCATGAAGATACAAGAGCAGCAAGTGACGGCCCTGTCGCAAGGTGCCGCACGATCTCAAGATGGCAACTTTGCCGGGCGGGAGATGCATATAGTTTCGATTGGCAGTGATCCTCAACCGTTGGCGGTACAATTGCGTGCTTCCATCCACCTTGATCAAACTCATGAGGTGGCGTTGCAACGCTTGCAGCAGGGAGAACATTTGCCACTGTCGGAGCGGAGGATCAGGGTCGTATGAAAAAATGGCTGGTGTTGATGATGTTGGGCCTGCTGACAGGCTGCGTCACGACGCCGATGGTCAAGCCAGCGTTGAGGCAATTGAAGGGAGAGGTTCATCTGGCTGGAACACTCCCTCGGCCTGCCCGAGTGGAGGTCACTGCGCTGAGCGTTATCGACGGTCGTCCTCTGGTGGTGGCTGCAACGGAATACGAAGTAACCATGTTGCCACTGACATTCGAGCTACGTTTGACGCCACTGCAAATGGCAGAAGGCAATATATATCTGCGAGCCAGATTGCGTTTCCTTGGCAGTTCAGTTGTGCAAGCAGCGTATCAACAAAAAGTTTTTAAGGAATTTAATCCGGATACATATCATTTCGAATTGCGGCCAAGATCTTGTTATCCGCAATGTCAATAAATGCTGAACTAACAAACGGCGCTCAAATCAATTGTTTATCAACAATCTGTCTTATTGGAAAAGTTTATTTTTGTAACAAACTATCATCGGTATATAACGACAGCTTTAGTTTGGTCATCAAAATGATACATGAGTAGTGTATTGACTCTAATTTATGACTGGTTTTCTTGCGCATAGCTGTTGTAGGATGCTCCCCCTCATTTCAAAGGTGATTAATTAATTGCCTATATTGGAATCAGTTAATTCAATACAGAATAAATAAAACGCCAATAATAAGACGCCCGGCAGAAATCCTGTCTTTGCTGAGGAGTCACAGGCACCACGCGCAGATTCAGGAAAACGACAATATGAAAGGCATTACAACCACAGAGAAGGGTGATATAGCCCGGCTCCAGTGGTGCATGTCTGCTTTTAGTGTCATTGAGCATTCGCAGGAGGGAATATATATCCTCTTGGATGGAACTATGACCTGGCAGGACTGCACCGATACTTACGAGTTATCCGCTAACGAGTTGATGTTCGTGCGCCGTGGCAATTATGCGGTCTGTACCGGTGAAGCGCCTTGTCACCTGCTTTGGTTACCCCTCTCAAATACTTTTCTGCAAGGTTTTTTGCAACGTTTTGGTGCACTGTTGAGTGACGTGCCCAGAATAGACACGATTGCACCTAGTTTATTGCCATTTGGCACCTCACCGTTGCTGACTCAATGCATTCAAGGGTTGCATGGCCTGACTGAACACGAATATCCACCAGCCCTTGCTCAATTGCGTACCGAGGAACTGCTGTTTCTGCTGGCATTTGGGGAGCTCGGTCCGCAATTGATGTCCATCTTGCGTCAACTGAGTAATCGACAGGTTGAGCGCTTGCAGCATTTCATGGAAAAGCACTACCTGATGGAGTGGAAACTCAGCGAGTTTGCCAAAGAGTTTGGTATGGGACTGACCACCTTCAAGGAGCTTTTCGGCTCTATCTATGGTGTCTCTCCTCGTGCCTGGATCAGCGAGCGCCGTATTCTCTATGCTCATCAGTTATTGCTCAATAGCGAGATGAGCATAGTGGATATTGCGATGGAGGCCGGTTTCTCCAGCCAGTCCTATTTCACTCAAAGTTATCGGCGCCGGTTTGGTTGTACGCCAAGCCGCGCCAGACATGGCAAAGATTAACGCCGGACTAAAATAATCTGACGTTTTTTATAAGTCGGAAGAGGGAGTAATGGATAGAATAGCCAGCATATCAACACACTATTCGATTATTGCCCGCAGCAAGATGAGCAAGGCATAGCATGAGTCAGCAAGATCACCACTCCCCAAAACGAGGCTTGTTTGCAGGCCGTCGGGTTACGGTTGTCCAGCCAGAGCGTCTTTCTCTAGAGCAGCTGGTTGGCCAGCAATCCGTGCTCTGCTACCAGGATGCCGGTGTGCTCACTGCACAGCAACTGAACCTGCTGCAGCGTGTGTTGCCCAGAACCCGATTGGAGGGTCTGCTTGCATCTGTCTGGCTGCAGCGCCGCATGGAGGTTGCCATGGCTGTGTCACGTCAGGACATGCAACGGATCCTGCGCTCGGCTGCGAACGCAGAAGAGGGCTCCTGGGTCGAGCAACTGGGAGATGCTATCAACCTGGCTGAACGCCCGTTACTGTGGCACTGGGTGCTCTACCCCCTGCATCGCTGGTGGGTTTGCCATCAGGAGCCTCTCCACTCAGGCTGGACAACCGAATTGGCGCAACTGCAGGTCATGCGGCGTCAATTGAATGCTCAAGCCGTTTTCTGGCAGACGGTGGTGGATGTCCAATCCGGTATCGAGAGCAAGATTGATGCCCAGCTTGCCCAGTTGACGCGGCGTGAACAGGAGCTGCTGCAGTTGCAAGCCGAATGTGAAACACGTCTTCATCTGGCTTGGCCTGCATGGTATGCACGGCACACAACAGAGGGCGAGCCACAGACATTGATGCCGGTCCCGCTGGAGCTGGAAAAATTCTGGCATTTACTGGAAGCCCTGCCAGTTCAGTCCACAGCTGCCGAGCCATTGCATGCGTGGCTGGCAGAAAGAGGATTGGCCCTTTCCCAGGATCGTTTCTACTGGCTGCCACAGGCCCGCTAGATAACCCGAGGACCTATGCAAACTCTACTCAATCGATTGGCCGAAAAGCTGGGCCAAGGGCCTTTTGTTGCTGATGTTCAGGGAAAGTACCATCTGCGGCTTGATGGTTATCCTCTTTTTCTGTTGCCAAGACCAAATGAACTCTTGGTGAGTACGCCCCTGGCAAGTGCCGCTGGGCAGCGAGCCCAATTGCTGGAACCGTCACTGTTGAAGCGCCTTCTGCAACAAGCCGTCGCCTGGGCGCGCCATGCTCCCCAGGCTTTGGTGCTAGACGAATTGGGCAATCTGCAGCTGGAGGCCCGACTCGCCCTGGAGTGGCTTGATGAGCATCAATTGGAGGCGCATCTGAGTCAGCACATCGCCTTGCTGGAAAGGCTCGAACCCCAACTGAATGAGGCTGCCATGGCCCCCCAATGGAGACAGATGATATGGCATCCCTGAGCGTGCAACGCCTGCTTCGTCCTCTGTTGTTGTTCTGTATGGGAGCGATGGCATGGTCTCGCCCTGCACTGGCGCAAGAACTGGATTGGCTTCCCATGCCTTACAGCTATGTAGCTGAAGGGGAAAGTCTGCGGGATGTACTGGTCAATTTTGGTGCTAACTACGAGGTTTCCGTAGTGGTGAGCGACAAGATCAACGATCAGGTGAATGGCCAGTTTGAACATGAGGAACCCTTGGCATTCTTGCAGCAGCTGGCATCCCTCTACAACCTGGTCTGGTACTACGACGGCAACGTGTTGTACGTGTTCAAGAACAGTGAAGTCCAGTCCCGACTCATCAAGTTGGCACAGACTGGTGCCGCGGAGCTGAAGCAGGCTCTGTTGCGTGCAGGTATCTGGGAGCCTCGTTTTGGCTGGCGTCCGGACGCAGATAATCGTCTGGTTTATGTCTCAGGTCCTCCGCGTTACCTCGAACTGATTGAGCAAACCGCCATGGCGCTGGAGCAGCAGTCCCAACTGCGCAGCGAAAAGACTGGACCACTTGCCATCGAGATTTTTCCGCTCAAGTACGCGTCAGCCACCGACCGGGCCATTCAATATCGTGACAAAGATGTCGATGCCCCCGGTGTCGCCACCATTCTTTCCCGGTTGCTCAGCAATGCAGGTGTGCAGATGGTCAATGGCGAAGGCGCAAAAGGGGTTGGCACTCATTCGGGCCAGGCCATTGTCCAGGCAGACCCTTCCCTCAATGCCGTGCTGGTACGTGATGCGCCGGAGAGGATGGCCATGTATGGCAAGCTGATTGCGGCTCTGGACAAACCTGCCGCTCGTATCGAAGTTGCGCTCTCCATCATTGACATCAACGCCGAGGATCTCTCCCAGCTGGGGGTTGATTGGCGAGTGGGGATCCGTACCGGCTCCAACCAACAGGTGATTATCAAGACCACGGGGGACCGCAAAGGGATAGAAGGGGGGGCCGCTCTCGGCAGTCTGGTGGACTCCAGAGGACTCGATTATCTGCTGGCCAGGGTCAATCTGCTAGAAAATGAAGGAAATGCCCAGGTGGTGTCTCGGCCGACCTTGCTGACCCAGGAAAATACTCAGGCCGTGATCGATCACAGTGAAACCTATTACGTCAAGATCAGCGGAGAACGGGTAGCAGAGCTGAAAGGAATTACCTACGGCACCATGTTGAGGATGACGCCCAGGGTGATCCAATTGGGAGACAGGCCGGAAGTGAGCCTGAGCCTGCACATCGAGGATGGCAGTCAAAAACCCAACAGTTCGGGTTTGGATGGTATTCCCACCATCAGTCGTACCGTTGTGGATACCATTGCTCGGGTTGGACATGGGCAGAGCCTGCTCATCGGTGGGATTTACCGTGACGAA
The DNA here is from genome assembly GCF_040907805.1 of Aeromonas sp. s3. Classification (NCBI taxonomy): domain Bacteria; kingdom Pseudomonadati; phylum Pseudomonadota; class Gammaproteobacteria; order Aeromonadales; family Aeromonadaceae; genus Aeromonas; species Aeromonas sp. s3. Next base: position 165,183 of record NZ_JBFOCQ010000017.1, on the reverse strand, counting down.
TTGAGCGAGAGCCTGAGCAAGGTACCTTTTCTGGGGGATATCCCCTATCTGGGGGCTCTGTTTCGCAGCAAGGAGAGCCAGACACGCCGTCAGGTGAGGTTATTCATCATCGAGCCCCGGCTGATCGATGATGGCATCGCTCATTACCTGTCGTTGGGGCATGGGCAGGATCTGCGCGCCGGGGTGCTGGGTGTCGATGAGATCTCCAATCAGAGTCTCTCCCTTGGCAAGGTGCTCGGCGGAGCCCAGTGTCAACCCTTGGCCGCAGCCCGTGAGGTACAGCAACTGCTGCGCCAGGGGGGCAGGAGCTCTTCTCTGACTCGTTGTCAGATGGGTCGTGAGCAGGGGTGGCGCCTGGTCGAAATGAGCAAAGAACAGAAATGCACACCGGCTCTGGAGTGGTGTGTGCAAGCCGGGGAAGCGCGATGAGCTGGAAATGTCGCATATACCGCGGGTTGAATCAGGGGGTCGAAGTCACGCTGCCAGAGGGGCGTCTGGTCATCGGTGCAGATCCGCTGCAAGCCGATCTGGTTTTGGTGGATGAGGGAATGGCTCCCGTTCACCTGACCTTGATGGTGACCTCGGAAGGGATCACTTTGCAGGAGTGGGCTGAAGGGGTTGTCCCTACCCAGGACGGAGACGTGCTGGAGGTAGGAGCCTTGCTCAAGGCTGCTACCCGGCTTGAAGCCGGCCCGCTGCTCTGGAGTTTTTGTGATGGCAGTCTATCACTGCCAGAGCAGTTGGAACCGCTATTGGTGGCTCAGACTGTTCTTCGCCCACCAAAGCGTGCCCGGCGCGCCGACCTCTGGATGGGGGGATTGTGTCTGATGCTGGTCATCGCAGTGCTGGTTCTGCTTGGACATGGCTGGTGGCAGGGAAACAGTGACAATGACGTTGTTCGTCAGGAGCAGACCCTAAAGCGTTTTCTTGTGTCACCGGTTTATCAGCAGGTAACGCTCAACAGCGATGTCCAGGGGTTGTGGCTGCTGTCCGGTTATGTGGATGAGAACAGCACTCGACTGGCACTGCAACAGTATTTGGACGGCAGTGGTTTCAATTATCGGCTGGATGTTCGCACCATGGAGGATCTTCGCCAGGGTGCCGGCTTCATCTTGCAGAAGTTGGGCTATGAGCAGTTGCAGATCCGCAATGGCAAGGAGCCTGGCTGGCTGCGGTTGAGCGGCGAGATTGATACGCAGGATCCAAATTGGAACAAGCTTGATTCCCTGCTCAGACAGGAGGTCCCCGGGCTGATGGGGATTGAAAATCAGGTGCAGATCGCAGGTACTTATCGCGAGCGGCTAGATGGATTGTTGCAGGAACAAGGACTGTCCCGTGCGCTGCGCGTGAGTGAAACGAAAGGGCGGCTTGAAGCTTCCGGGCAGTTGGATGGCACCCAGCTTGTCAAGTTTCAATTGGTACAACAGCAATTTCGGCGGGAGTTTGGTGCTCATCCTGTGTTGGAGCTGATTAATCAGACCAGGACGCCACGTCAGGATGAGCTGGAATTTGAGGTACGCAGTGTCTCGTTTGGCCGCGTTCCTTACGTGATCCTGGCTGATAACCAGCGTTATCCCGTCGGTGGTGCGACGGCTGGTGGGGTTCGCGTGCTGGCCATCCGTCCGGATGCCGTGGTGGTCAGCAAGGGAAAACAACAATATATCGTCAAGTTAAAAGGAGTCGAGCGTCATGATGACCAATTTGGAAGCGCGACTGTCCGGCGTTGATCCCACCTTTGCTCGCGAGCTGCAGGAGCAGCTGGTGCAGGCACTGGGGGCTGTGAAACGGCAACTGCTGCGCGGTGGAACCCCGCAACAATATCGAGAGTGGCAACAGGAGGCTGACGCCATTGAGGCGGGGCTCAAGATCATTGGCAAGATAAAGGAGTACAACCATGGCTGATTACTTTACCTATACAGACAAGAACAGTAACACCCTCGACCAGGTGGCAACCAATCTCTCGGGACAGGCCAATACGGCCAATACTGAGGTCAACAAGGCCATTGAGGCGATGAAAACCAACCCGGACAACCCTGCGTTGCTTGCCGAGCTGCAGCACAAGATCAACAAATGGTCGGTTATCTACAACATCAACTCCACCGTGACTCGGGCCATGAAGGATCTGATGCAGGGCATTTTGCAGAAAATTTGATGATGAATATTGAACTCAAGAAGCTTCTGGCAGAACTGGCTCTGGCGGGCACAGGGCATCATTGCCATCGGGAGGCGGCTTCCATCGCCGACTGGCTGGATCATGAAACATCCATGGCTGAATGCGTGACCTTGATCCGCCTGTCCTCCCTGATGAATCAAGGGGACTATCAGGGGGCTCTGTTACTGGGGCGCACTAACTCTTCGCAGGATATTGAGCCTTGGTTAGCCCTGTGTGAATGGCGCCTTGATATGCATGATGAGCTGGTTGTGCGCCTGACAAGGCTGGAAGAGAGCGGGCAACCCGCTTTGCAGCAGTTTGCGGCTGGCTTGCGTGAGCAGATGGCATTATGAAGATTGAAGGCGGCGTCAATTCCCTTGGCTATGGGGAGGGGCAGTCCGAGACGTTTTCCAAGCCGCTGGTGCAGCACGGGTTTGAACGTCTGCTGGCTCGCACGGATGAACCAACACTGTTTGAACGCTGGAAACAGGGCTCTGCATTGGAATCCCTATTGCAGGGTGCGTCATCTGCGGTTCAGCGGGATCTGCTATGGCAAATTCATCAGCAAGGAGGGGAGCAGGCAAAATTGGTTGGCAGTCAGCTGTTTCAGCCGGTGACAGACAAGCTGATCGCCTATTTTTCAGGTCGTCAGTTGCCTGTCGTGGCCGCGATTGATCTGCCGGAGTTGCGGGCTCTGATGCGCGAGTTTGACCCGTTGCCGTCGCGACGGGAGAAGGTACTGCTAAACGTAATGGCAGACCTCAAGAAAGTTGCCACCGGAGATCAAACTGACCTGATATATCTCGATGAATTGGCCCGCCGTGAATTGATGACGCTGATCCCGCTCAACGGCATGGTGAACAACCTGATGCGACACTCGCACAAACTTGATCTGGAGGCATGATGGAAATTTCCCAGTCAGCCCAGGCGGTCGTAACCAGCCTGGATGAGTTGAAGACGACGGATGCGACCTCTTCCCAAGTTGCCAGTTTTGAACAGGCGATGAGTTCCCCATCCCAGGGGATTGGTGGTTCTTTGCTTGGGGAGTTGGGGGAGATCAGGCAGCAATTTGTAGAAGCCAAGGAGAGCTTGCGCGCCGAGCTATCGACGCCGGGCGATGATCCCAACAGTCTGATGCAGATGCAGTGGTCATTGATGCGGATCACCATGCAGGAAGAACTGATTGCCAAGACGGTCGGCAAGATGAGCCAGAACGTTGAAACACTGTTAAAGACCCAGTGAGGTAGTGTGAAGAGATCAATGCTGATGGGGGTGGTGTTCACCTCACTGCTGCTCGGTGGCTGCAAGGTGGAACTCTATACCGGGGTCAGTCAGAAGGAAGGCAACGAGATGCTGGCGTTGCTGCGCACCGAGGGGATCTCCTCGGACAAGCAGCCGGACAAGGATGGCCATGTCAAATTGCTGGTGGAGGAGTCTGATGTAGCGCAGGCCATAGAGGCACTCAAGCGTAAAGGCTATCCGCGCGAGAGCTTTTCCACCTTGCAGGATGTCTTTCCCAAAGATGGACTCATTTCATCCCCAACTGAGGAGCGGGCACGCCTCAACTATGCTAAGGCCCAGGAAATTTCCCATACCCTGTCCGAAATAGACGGTGTACTGGTAGCCAGGGTGCATGTGGTGCTGCCCGAGGGGAATGAAGGGATCAGCAAGAAACCTTCCCCCGCATCGGCTTCCGTTTTTATCAAGCATGCGGCAGACATCCAGCTGGATACCTATATTCCGCAGATAAAACAACTGGTCAATAACAGTATCGAAGGGCTGGCCTATGACAGGATCAGTGTTGTGCTGGTGCCTTCTGCAGATATTCGCCAAATGCCTCTGGTATCGCGCAATACCAGTATTTTCTCCATCGAGGTGAGCGAGTCATCGAAGTGGCGGTTGACGGGGTTGATTGCCCTCTTGTTGATGTTGGTGGTGACCACCAACCTGGCCCAATATATGTGGCATCGAAGTCGGAGTCGTTGATGACGGTTGGTCTGACGCCCTACCAATTGCGATTTTGCCCGGCTGCCTATCTTGATGAGGGGCATTTTCCCGAGTCTTGGCGCTGGGTGCAGGAAACAATGCCGGAGTGGCGCACTCTGCCTGCCGTCAACGAGGCGTTGCTGGATGAACTGACATTGGACACTGTCTATGAGCTGCCTTCCCCTCTGGGTGGATTGGCTCTCTTTCCTCGAAGTGAACTCATCCGCCTGCTGACATACCTCGGTGCCGTCTTGCACGGTGAATCCATTCGTCATTGCCTGCTGGCTTCCACCTTGCGCCATATCATCAATTTGTTGGGGGAAGATGGGTACCGAACCCTGTTGTCCCAGCTTGACTTGTTGATCGGTCCCTGGCCTGCCGGTTGGCAGCAACCCTTGCCGCAGCAGCTGAATGATGCCTGTCTGGAGGCCACCGGATTGCAATTCTGGCTGGCGGCTGCGGGAGACACGGCGTCCGGCTGGTGTCAGCGGCTGGCGTTGCGGTTGCCTCCAATGATTCCCGCACCAACATGGCATATGGCAACTGAGCAGGTACCACTTGCCCGGGCGCTTTGTCTCAAAATAGCCAAACAGGTAACGCCGCAATGCTGCCATTTGTTGAAATAAAGAGTGAACATCTGCAGCTGGCCCCAGGCCAGCGTATCTTGCGTAGTCAGGATTATCAGTCCTATTTGAGTGCACAGGCTCTGGTTGATGCGGCCAGAGCACAGGCTGCCGAGATAGTGCAGGAGGCGCACAGCGTGTATGAGCAGCAGCGCGAACTTGGCTGGCAAGCCGGCATGGAACAGGCTCGTCGTGAGCAAGCCGTGTTGATCCATCAGACCCAGTTGCAGTGTCAGGGGTACTATCGCACTGTGGAGCAGCAGATGAGCGAGGTCGTGTTGCAGGCCGTGCGCAAGATCCTGCATGACTATGACCAAATTGCGTTGACCCTCAAGGTAGTGCGCGAAGCACTCTCGTTGGTGAGCAACCAGAAACAGGTCACGGTTCGGGTAAACCCTGAACAGGTTGCGGCGGTGCGTGAGCAGATCGCCAAGGTACACAAGGATTTCCCCGAAATCGGTTATCTGGAGATCTCTGCCGATGCCCGTCTGGATCAGGGCGGCTGTATTTTGGAAACCGAAGTGGGAATTATCGATGCCAGTCTGGATGGTCAGTTGGAGGCTTTGTCTCGGGCCATTTCTCTGACCTTGGAACGGGGCGAAGCACGCTCATAGCACATATATAGCATCACGACATCGCAGTGAGTTCCGTCAGTGGATGGCTGGCTCTTGGGTATTGAGAAAAGCCCCGGCAACCTGGTTGCCGGGGCTTTTTGCTGTCTGTTGCAAGCGGGATGCGCTGCTCATGGCTGGCTGCCGGGGGTGGGCTGCTTGTATCTGCCGAGCACCAGCAGGGTGAGCAGGCAGCAGGCGGCGCCGGCGTAGAAGGTGCAGGCGGCGCCCAGAGTGTCCCACAGCAGCCCGGCCAGCAGGCTGGCCAGCAACATGGCGAGGCCGCAGACCAGATTGAAGAAGCCGAACGCACTGCCGCGCAGTTCCGCGGGGGCGCTGGCGGCCACCATGGCGGCCAGCAGACCTTGGGTCATCCCCAGATGAATGCCCCACAATATCACCCCCAACAGCAATGACCCCCAGTGGGGGCTGGCCGCCAGCACCAGATCGGCGGCCACCAGCACCAGCAACCCCCAGACCAGCAGGGTACGGTGACTCATTTGATCCGAGAGGCGCCCGAACGGATAGGCGCTGAGGGCATAGACCAGATTCATCGCCACCATGACCAGCGGTACCAGGGCGAGCGCCATGCCGCTTTGCTGGGCGCGCAGCACCAGAAAGGCTTCGCTGAAACGGGCCAGGGTAAACAGGGCGCCGATGAGCACCACCCAGCGATAGGGTTTACCCAGCCGGCGCAGGTTGTCGCGCCGCAAGGGGTTGCTGCGGGCGTGGTGGCCAGCCGCTTTGGGTTCACGCAGGCCGATGGCGAGCAGGGTGACCGAGGCCAGCCCAGGCACCACCGCCAGCCAGAAGATGGCGCGAAAGTCATCGTGCCAGAGCAGCATCAATCCGACGGCCAGCAGTGGCCCCAGCAGGGCGCCGACCGTGTCGAGGGATTGGCGCAGGCCAAAGGCGGCGCCGCGCAGCTCCGGCGGAGTGAGGTCGGCCACCAGCGCATCGCGGGGGGCGCCCCGAATGCCTTTGCCGATTCTGTCCAGCAGGCGGGCGGTCAGTATCAACCCGCTGCCAGTGGCGATGGCGAACAGCGGCTTGGTCAGGGCTCCCAACCCGTAACCCAGCAAAGCCAACCCCTTTCGTCTCCCCAGATAGTCGCTCAAGGTGCCGGAGAAGACCTTGACCATCAGGGCCGTCGCCTCTGCCATCCCTTCGATGAGGCCGATGGTGAGGGCACTGCTGCCGAGCACGGTCACCATGAACAGGGGCAGCAGGCTGTGGATCATCTCGGACGAGATGTCCATCAGCAGGCTGACAAACCCCAGCACCCAGACGCCACCCGGGATCCGGCCGGCGGGTTGGGGAGCGGGGGGACGGCTTGTTGTGGTCATGGGGTTCTCCTGCCTTGCATCGATTCACCCAGAGCATAGCCAGCCCGGCCGCCACAAGGCTGCCGGGCTGGCTGATCATGTCTGCCAGCGTAAGCGCAGACGGTTGCCTGCGGTCACGGCATCATTGCTCGATGTCGAGTTCGGCCCGAACCGGTTGCCGGTTGCGCAGGGTCGAGATGAGCACCAGGGTGGCGATGGCGGCCAGCAGGGCAAAGGAGGCGGAGTAACGGCTCAGTTCAAGCCCGCCCTTGCTGAGTGGCTTGTCCAGAAAATCCCCCACCACGGCGCCAAGGGGCCTGGTCAGGATGAAGGCGGCCCAGAACAGCAGGGTGCGCGATACCCGGGTCAGGTAGTAGGCGGCAACGATGGCGGCCAGCATGCCGCCAAACAGCAGGGTGCTGCCCGCATAGCCAAAGCCGGCCTCGTCTGCGGTCCAGTCACCCAATGCGGTGCCCAGGGTCTGGGAGAACATGATGGTCACCCAGTAGAACAGCTCGGTGCGCGGCGTGGTGATGCTGCCGGTGGAGATGCTGCCCTGCAGCCGATACCAGAGCAGGAAGGAGCCCATCAGCAAGGCCAGCAGCAGGGTGGAGCCGCCGGCATAGCCCAGCCCGAGCGAGCGATCGACAAAGTCTGCCAGTGTGGTGCCGACCGTGGTGGTGGCGATGATGGTGGTCCAGTAAAGGAGGGGGTTGTAGGAGGTTGCCGCGATCTGCGCGCTGACCGAGACGAAGAAGATCACGGCAAAGATGCCTGTGCTTACCAGATAACCGAGCTCCATCGACATGGAAACGGCGTCCCCCCCTGTCTCCCCCAGGGTGGTCGCCAGGATCTTGATGACCCAGAACGCCAGGGTGATCTCTGGCACCTTGCTGATCGCTGCCTTGCTGTTGTCGTGCATGTTAACCCTCTCTCGTATCTGTCGTATGACGAGGACTCGTCAGGAGACAGCGTCGCCGAGCACTCTTAAGCAAAACTTAAGCGCGGGAGAGGGACCTGAAAAATGGTGGTAACGACGTGCCGATGGGAGGGCGTTGTCATTCAATATGACAGCGCGCCGGTTTTTTGAGCGACCACATAACACGGATTGCTTAATTCTTCCTTAAGTTTTGCCGGTTAGGCTGTCGGTTTGCTGTGGTTGTTGATATTTATCACATTATTGAAAATGTCTGAAAATATCGCATTTGGCGTTTTCAACACACTGTTACTATCCGGCGCCAAATATCGGCGTGTCGACTCCGGAGCAGGTATTTCAAGGTGTAATAAAGAAGTGTAACAGGGAGATATACATGCCTTCTTTTCTTAGAATAAGAATTGTTCCATTTGTGTTTTTGCTGGCATTCATCTTTGCCTTCTTGCTCAACTGGCCAGTATTGCTGCATTTTTATGAAATATTGACGCAGCTTGAACATTTTAAAATCGGGTTTGCCATCTCTATTCCCATCGTGCTGGTTGCGGCATTGAACTTTGTCTTCATGCCATTTTCTGTGCGTTATTTCATCAAGCCTTTCTTTGCCTTTCTGTTTATCACAGGTGCTATTGCCAGCTACACCATGATGAAATACAAGGTGTTGTTTGATGGCGACATGATCCAGAACATCTTTGAGACCAACCAGAGCGAGGCGCACTCCTATCTGAGCGTGCCCATCGTGATCTGGGTATTGCTGGCCGGGGTACTGCCGGCGGTGCTGCTGTTCTTCGTCAAGATAGAGTATCCGGCCAGATGGTATCAGGGGCTGCTGCAGCGCGGGCTCTCCATGCTGGCCTCCCTCGTGGTACTGGGGCTCATCGCCGCGGCCTACTACCAGGACTACGCCTCGGTCGGGCGCAACAACCAGACCCTGAACCGGGAGATAGTACCGGCCAACTACATGTACAGCACCGCCAGGTATCTGCAGAAACGCTATCTGACAGAGCCGGTGCCGTTCCAGCGCCTGGGCGACGACGCCAGGCGGGTGGCCGGTGCGGACAAGCCGACCATGATGTTCCTGGTGGTGGGGGAGACGGCGCGCGGCAAGAACTTCTCCATGAACGGCTATCACAAGGAGACCAACCCCTTCACCAGCAAGCAGGCGGGGATCATCTCCTTCAACGACGTGCGCTCCTGCGGCACGGCGACCGCAGTCTCGGTGCCCTGCATGTTCTCCAACATGGGGCGCAACCAGTTCGACGGCAACCAGGCCCGCAACAGCGAAGGGCTGCTGGACGTTCTGCAAAAGAGCGGTGTTTCCATCTTCTGGAAGGAGAACGACGGCGGCTGCAAAGGGGTGTGCGATCGGGTGCCCAACATGGTGGTCAACCCGAAGGATCACCCCAAGTTCTGCGACAAGAACACCTGTTATGACGAGGTGGTGCTGGAGGGGGTGGATGACGAACTGGCTGGCATGAAGGGGGACAAGCTGGTGGGCTTCCACCTCATCGGCAGCCATGGGCCGACCTATTACAAGCGTTATCCGGGCTCGCACCGCCACTTCCTGCCGGATTGCCAGCGCAGCGACATCGAGAACTGCACCGATCAGGAGCTGGAGAACACCTATGACAACACCATTCGCTACACCGACTATGTGATTGCCAGCATGATCGAGCGCTTGAAAAAGTACGAGGACAAATACAATACGGCGCTGGTCTATATTTCCGACCACGGTGAGTCACTGGGGGCATTGGGACTTTATCTGCACGGCACCCCTTATAAATTTGCACCGGATGATCAGACCCGGGTCCCCATGCAGGTGTGGATGTCATCGGGTTTTGCCAAAGAGAAGGGGATGAACCTCGACTGTTTGCAGCAGAAGGCGGCCAATACCCGTTATTCTCACGACAATCTGTTCTCCTCCATGCTGGGGATCTGGGATGTGAATACGGCCGTGTATGAACAGCCGCTGGATATCTTCAGCCAGTGTCGCAGCGTGCAATAACGCCATAGCGAGATAAAGGGGAGCCAGGCTCCCCTTTTTTATTTTGGTGCGCCAGTATGATTATCCTTTGAGCGACTTGCCGCACCGACCAGATGGGGCGGGCGGATCCCTTTATCTGGCGTATGATGTTTCTGTTTATTAATTGTTCAGAGCGATGGTGGGATGTGAGTCTGCGTCGCCGGGGAATTAATCCGGCCAGAGCTGAGTAATTTATTTTCGCGGCGAGACTCGTCTTTTACAAAAGAGTCGATATAAAGTGGGATGCCATGCTGGGGCGCGCTGGTTTGCCGGAGGAACAGGCCGTCACGCTCACCTTCCCGGCTCGTCCGTCATGGCGCATCACACAGCAATCAAAGAGCAAGGGGCGAGTACGTGCCAGGGGCACTGCCCGCCATCGGTGCAATGTTCAGCAACATGACGCAGGCAGCCATCAGCCGCGTCGGTAGGGATTGGCAATGCGGCGTCATCTGTTTATCTGGTTAGGCCCGTTATGTAGCTTGTTGTTGTTGGGGGCGGCGCTGGTCGTCCTCTATCGTTTGACCCACCTCTGGCACTGGCACGACATCCGGCTGGCCATCTGGTCTTTGCCGCTGCCGCTGTTGGGCGGTGCCCTGCTGCTGACCCTGCTCAGCTATGGCTGTCTCTGCTGCTACGACATGCTGGCGGTGCATGCCCTCGGCAAGCGGCTGCCCTGGCAGCAGGTGGGGGTCACCTCGTTTATCGCCTACACCTTCTCCAATACCCTGGGTTTCGCCCTGCTGACCGGCTCGTCGGTGCGCTATCGCATCTACTCGGCACTCGGGCTCAACACCGGGGAGGTGGCCAGGATCATCCTCTTCTGCTCGGTGACCTTCTTTCTCGGCCTGCTGGCCTGGGGGGGCTCCGCCCTGCTGGTGGGGCAGGCCACCACCCTGTTGCCGGACTGGCCACTGTGGGCCGATCAACTGCTCAACCTGGCGGGGGGGCTGGCGCTTTTGGCGGTGCTTGGCTACCTGTTCTGGCCCAAGCCCGTGCTGGTCTGGCGCGGCCATGAGCTGGTGTTGCCGGTATTCAGAACCCGGTTGCTGCAACTGCTGGTGGCGCTGCTGGACTGGATGGCCGCCGCCGCCGTGCTCTATGTGCTGCTGCCGGCAGACAGCGTCTCCTATCCGGTGCTGCTCAGTGCCTTCGTGCTGGCCAGCTTCCTCGGGGTGCTGGCCCATGTGCCGGGCGGGATTGGGGTGTTCGAGGCGAGCATGAGCCTGCTGCTGGCCAAGTACCTGCCGGTGGACAAGCTCCTGGCCTCCCTGCTGCTCTATCGCTGCATCTACTATGTGCTGCCTTTCCTGTGCGCCCTGCTGCTGTTCACCAGCCAGGAGCTGTTGCAGCAGAAAGCGCGCTGGAGCCGGTTGCAGGGCATCATGAGCGCGGTGCGCGAGTTCCTGCCGGCGCTGATCAGCCTGGGGGCGTTCGCGGCGGGCAGCCTGCTGCTCTGCTCGGGGATGATCCCCACCATGCGCGGGCGCATCGAGATGTTCCTGCAGGTATTGCCGCTGCACCTGCTGGAGCTCTCCCATGTGCTCGGCAGCGTCAGCGGCGTGCTGCTGATCCTGCTGGCTCGCAGCCTCTACCGGCGCCACGATGCCGCGTTTCGCATCACCCAGCTGCTGTTGGGGCTGGGGATGATCTTCTCCCTGCTCAAGGGGTTTGACTGGGAGTCGGCCCTGCTGCTCGGGCTGTTCCTGCTCATCATCACCCCCTGTCGCTCACTGTTCTATCGCAAGGGCTCCCTGCTGCACGCCCAGTTCACCCCGGGCTGGCTCATCTCGGTGGGGGCCGTGCTGCTGGGGGCGCTCTGGCTGCTGCTCTTCTCCTACCGCCAGGTGGAGTATGACCACGCCCTCTGGTTCCACTTCTCGCCCCATGGCGCCGCCTCCCGCGGGTTGCGGGCCATGGGCAGCGTGGTGGCGGTACTGGCGGTGGTGGGGGTGGCCCAGCTGTTGGCGCCGCTGCGGGTCTCCGGGCGCAAGCCGGAGCCGGACGAGCTGGCCCGTGCCCATGCCTTGGTGCTGCGCGAGGGGGGCGGTCACGGTTACCTGGCCCAGCTTGGCGACAAGTCGCTGCTGTTTCATCCCGGCGGCGAGGCGTTTCTGATGTACGGCGTCGAAGGCAACGGCTGGATCGTGATGGGGGATCCCATCGGTCAACCTGAGCTTATCGAGGAGCTGCTCTGGCAGTTTCGCGAGCTGTGCGACCAGCACGATGCCAGCCCGGTGTTCTACCAGGTGTCGGCCCGCTACCTGCCGCTCTATCTGGAGCTGGGGCTGATCCCGTTCAAGCTGGGGGAGGAGGCCATCGTCGATCTGGCGGCCTTCGAGCTGGCCGGCAGCCGGCTGCGCAACCTGCGCCAGAGCCATGCCAAGGGCAAGCGGGAGGGGTTGTCGTTCGAGGTGGTGGCGCCGGAGTGCGTGCCTGCGCTGCTGCCCCGCCTCAAGGAGGTGTCGGACACCTGGCTGCAGAGCAAGCAGGGCAAGGAGAAAGGCTTCTCGGTGGGCAGTTTCGAGCCGGCCTATCTCAGTCTGAGCCCGGCCGCCCTGGTGTGGCACGAGGGTCAGATCGTCGGCTTTGCCAACCTCTGGGTCAGCGACAACAAGGCGAGCCTCTCCATCGACCTGATGCGCTACAGCCTGGACACGGGCACGGCCCCCATCATGGATTTCCTGTTCGTCGAGCTGCTGCTGTGGGGCAAGGGCGAGGGCTACGCCAGCTTCAACCTCGGCATGGCCCCCATGTCCGGCTTCAACGATCACCCCCTGAGCGGCTACTGGACCAAGCTTGGCAACACCATCTTCACCCGGGGCAGCCGTTTCTACAATTTTCAGGGGCTCAGGCGCTACAAGGAGAAGTTCTCGCCGGACTGGGAGCCGCGCTACCTGCTCTGCGCCAGCAAGCTGGTGTTGCCGCGGGTGCTGACCAACCTGATCTCCCTGATCAGCCGAGGCCCGTTCGGGCTCATCAAAAAGTAGGAGTCGTTCATGAGGATCCTGTTATTGCTGCTGGCGTGCTGCGCCTTCTCGCTCTCGGCCGCGCCGGTGAAAGAAGATCTCGGGCTGGTGGAGCTGCCGGTGGCGCAAGCCTCGAGTGCCCCCATGGTGGTGTTTCTGAGCGGTGACGGCGGCTGGGCGGCGCTGGACAAGGGGCTCAGCGCCCAGTTGCAACAGCACGGCATGCCGGTGGTGGGCTGGAGCTCGCTCACCTACTACTGGAAGAAGAAGGATCCAGAGCAGGTCACCGCCGATCTGGTGCGGATCCTGGACGATTACCAGTCCCGCTGGGGGCGTCAGCGCTGGCTGCTGGTGGGCTTCTCTTTCGGGGCGGAGATCGTGCCCTTCGTCATCAACCGGCTGCCCGAGCCCTTCCGCAAGAGCCTGGTCGGGGCCGTGATGCTCTCCCCCTCGACCGCCTCCGACTTCGAGATCCACGTCAGCGACATGGTGACCCGCGACAAGGCGGGCAGTTATCCCACCCAGCCCGAGGTCAACGCCATTCACTCCCTGCCGATGCTCTGCCTGCAGGGGGCGGCAGACGACTCGCCGGTGCGGCTCTGCCCCCACTTGCAGCAGCCCAACGTGACTACGGTGACCCTGCCGGGATCCCACCATTTCGAGGATGACTACCCTGTGCTGTTCAAGGCCATCGTCAGCCATCTCAACCTGCAGTAAGTGTGAACGCGGGCAGAAAAACTTGATGTAAATCAAAGTTCATTCCCTATCAGGCCGGATTGTGCGCAGCCGGCCTGTTTCTTTTTGATTTCGCCTTTACAGGCGTGGATTGCTTCCCAACACTCTACTGAGCAATAAAACAGTAGAGGGGGCTGCATGCGCGAACAAAGAGCTCATCTAGTTGATCAGGAAGTGGATTTCACCGCCGATGAACAGCTGGTGTCCACCACGGATCTGCGGGGCGTGATCACCTACGCCAATGACAACTTCTGCCGGGTCGCCGGTTACAGCCGGGCCGAGCTGGTGGGGCAGCACCACAACATGGTGCGCCACCCCGACATGCCCAAGGCGGCATTTGCCGACCTGTGGGGCAAGCTCAAGCAAGGCCAGCCATGGCGCGGCATGGTGAAGAATCGCTGCCAGGATGGTCGCTACTACTGGGTGGATGCCTATGTCACCCCCATCTTCGAGCAGGGCAAGATCAGCGGCTACCAGTCGGTGCGCTGCCGCGCCGATCCTCAAATGAAGCAGATCGCCGCTCGCACCTATGCGCGGCTGCGGGCGGCGGAGCAGGGGGGCGGCAGGCCCAGGATTTCGCTGGCGCGGTTGCGCCACGGGGTGGCGGTGGCCGGGCTGCTGGCACTGGGTTGGTTCGGAACAGTAGAACTGGGCGGCTGGGCCGCTCTTTACATGGCGCTGCCGCTGATCTTGCTGGGGCTGCTCTATCGTCACGAGCTCATCACCACCCCCCGTTACTTGCAGCAACTGGCCGGCGAGTATGACAGCCTGACCCGCCTCATCTACTCGGGGCAGGAGCCGAGCGCCATCGCCGACTTTCACATCAAGCTGCTGCAGGCCCGCATCCGCACCGTGCTTGGCCGGGTGGACGATGCCACGCACTCGTTGCAGGATCTGGCGGTGCATCTGAAGAGCGCCTCCAGCGAGGCGAGCTCGGACATCGCCGAGCAGGATGCCCAGACCCAGCAGATGGCGGCTGCCATCACCGAGATGGCGAGCACGGCGCAGGAGATCGCCCGCAACATTCAGGACACCAACAGCCAGATTGCCGAGGCCAAGGCTCACTGCCAGCACACGGATCAGCAGTTGATCGAGACCGAGCACAAGATCACCGATCTGGCGAAGGAGGCGGAACACGCCTTTGCCTCGGCGGTGGCGCTGGCCAGCGAGTCGGATCGCATCGGGGTGCTGATGGGGGAAATCCAGGGCATCGCCGATCAGACCAACCTGCTGGCGCTCAACGCCGCCATCGAGGCGGCGCGGGCTGGCGAGCAGGGGCGCGGCTTTGCTGTGGTGGCGGACGAGGTGCGCACCCTGTCTACCCGCACCCACAAGGCCACCGAACAGATCCAGGGCAGCATCGGCCAGATCCAGCGCACCCTGAACGGCTGGAAGGGAATGATGCAGAACAACCTGCAACAGACCCAGGCCTGCGTGGAGATGACCCGGATGGGGTCGGACAGCCTGCATCAGGTGCTGGCGGAGATCGAGCTGGTGATGGCCTTCTCGGCCCAGATCTCGGCGGCGGCGGAGCAGCAGCAGGCGGTGGTGGAGGATATCAGCCAGAACGTCAACCTCATCTCCCAGCACTCCCACGCCAACAGCAACAAGATGCAGGACGTGGACGAGTCGAGCGAGATCCTGCTGACCAAGGCCAGACAGCTCAAATCCCTGGGACAGACCTTCGGCTAGCCGCCGCTGACATCCATACAACAACAAGGCCACCCACGGGTGGCCTTGTGCTGTCAGGCGTGTCGATCAGGCAGTGGCCTGGCCCAGCGGGTTCCCCTTGTCGTGGTACATGGCGCGGTCGGCCTGGATCAACCACTGCTCTGGGCGCCAGCCCGGCTGGTACTGGCTGATGCCGACGCTGATGCCGACCGACAGCGGGACTCCCTCCACCTCGAATGGCGGTTGCATGGTGGCCCTGATCTGCTCGGCAATGGCGTCAGCCTGCGCCTGATCATGGTCCGGCAACAGCAACACGAACTCGTCGCCGGCCAGCCTGGCGAAGAAGTGCTGCGGCCCGAGGCTGCGGCTGATCCGCTCCGCCAGCTGGCAGAGGAGGGCATCGCCGTGGCTGTGGCCGAAGTTGTCGTTGACCTGCTTGAAGTCGTTGAGATCGCAAAACAGCAGGCAGCCTGGCGCCGGCCCCTTGACCTGGGCATCGAGCCGCTCCATCAGGCTCAGCCGGTTGGGCAGGTTGGTGAGGGGGTCGCGGCGGGCCAGCTGCCAGATCTCCTCCTCCCGCTGACGGCGCAGGGCAATTTCGCGGTTGAGCCGCTGGTTGCACATCAATAGATAGAGGGCCAGCAGCAGGATCAGCACGCTGGCCGCCAGGCTCAGCAGGAACCAGGGGCGCCAGAAGATCCAATGCTCGGAGGGGGCCTGATAGAGAAAGTCGCTCAAGGAGGCCGGCTTTGACACCAGCCCGATCTCCACCAGTTGCTGCATGATATGGGCCATGCGGTCCGGATTCATATACCCGATCTCCACATAGAGCGGCTGGATCATCTCCTTGCTCACCTGCAGCTCGTACTCCATGTGGGCCTGACTGCGGTTGACGCCATACTCCTTGCGCAGCAGGGCGATGGCCTCCTGCGGGTGGGCCAGGGCGTAGCGCCAGCCGGCCAGGCTGGCGGCCCGAAAGCGGGCCACCCGATCCGGATGGGCGTGCTCCTGGGCCTGGGTGGTGAACAGGATGTCGCTGTAGAAATCGATGCCGTAGTTGCGCGGATTGATGACGGAGACGGGGATGCCGCGCTCCTCCAGATAGAAGGGCTCGTTGCTGAGGTAGGCATTGAAGATGTCGACCCGGCCCTCGATGAGATCCTCGATGTTGACCGAGGTGGGCAGCGGGATGAGCTGACGCTCGCTCAGCCCCTGATAGAAGAGGGTGGCCAGCAGTTCGGCGTCTTGATGGGCCGAAAACATCATGATCCGTTTGCCACGCATGTCATCAACGGTGAGAATGCCGCTGTCACGGCGTGCCAGAAAGATGGACGGCGAGTGCTGATAGACGCTGGCGAGCGCCAGCAGCGGCTTGCCGTTGGCATAGCTGGTCAGTACCTCGGTGTTGCCGACCCCGAAGTCGGCCCGCCCGCTCAGCACCTCTTCTACCGGGCTGATGCCCTTGACGCCGGGCCGTATCTCGACGTCCAGCCCGGCACTGGCATAGAAGCCCTTGGCCTTGGCCATGTGATAGCCAACGAACTGGGGCTGGTGCAGCCAGCGCAACTGGAGCACCACCCGCTCCGGGGCCTCAAGGGGGGATTCGCTGGCCCGCAGGGGAACAGCATGGCTGATACCGATCAGCAGCAGCCAAAGCAAGCATCTCTTCATCCGTGCGAGTCTTGTTCTGAGTGTTCATGGGGTGCGACCCCGCAGGGTCATCTTCTTGTAATTAAAAACATTCTAAAGGGTTATTGATGTACCGGATACTAGCGCAGCACAAAGATTTCATGGTTATCAACAAGGGACCCGGGCTCGGCATGCACGACGAGACCGACGAGTCCGGTCTGCTCCATCCTGGCCTGGTCAGCCGGGTCAAGGCCGACACCGGTCTGCTGCTCTATCCGGTGCATCGGCTCGACAAGATGACCTCCGGGCTGGTGCTGCTGGCCCGCACCACCGAGGCCAACCGGGCCCTCAGCATGGCCTTTGCCGCGCGGGAGGTGAGCAAGCAGTATCTGGCCCTCTCCGATCGCAAGCCCAAGAAGAAGCAGGGCTGGGTGAAGGGAGACATGCAAAAGGGGCGGGGCGGCAGCTGGATGCTGACCCGCACACTCGACAACCCCGCCATCAGCTGGTTCGACTCCGTCTCGGTGCGCGAAGGGTTGCGCCTTTATCGCATCAAGCCTCAGACCGGCAAGACCCACCAGATCCGGGTGGCCTTGAAGAGCGTGGGGGCGCCCATCCTCGGGGATGAGCGCTACGGCGGCACGGCGGCCGATCGCGGCTATCTGCACGCTTGGCGCCTCGCCTTCACCCTGGCGGGGGAGGCGTTCGACTTTGTCTGTCCGCCCGACGAAGGCGCGCTGTTTGTGCTGCCCGAGCTGCACGCCGCCATTGCGGGGCTGGCCGAATGATGGGGGCGACAGTGCCGGATCTACCCGCCAGCGGCTGGATCCTGGCGGATTTTGACGACACCCTGGCACCGGATGACAGCCATGCTGACTTGCTGCGCTTCATCCTGCGCCGCCGTATCTGGCCGCTGCTGCTGTGGCCTGTGATGGCGCTGGGGGGCTGGTCTATCTGCTGCCAAGCCAGCGCAGGCGCGGTATTTCGCTGATCTGGTGGGCCATCACCCTCGGGCTCTCGCCGCTGGCGTGGCGCCGCCTGGTGCGGGCCTATTGTCGCACCCGACCAGGGCTGTTTCGTGAGGCGCGCGCCCTGCTGCTGGCCGAAGGGCAGCGCTGCTGGGTGCTCTCCGCCAGCCCCCGCGCCCTGGTGCGGGGTCAGCTCCATCAGCAGCTGCCCGGCCAACTGCCCCATCGTATTCTGGGCTCGCGGATGCACTATCGCCTTGGCGGCCTGATGCCACGTTTTTACTGTCACGGCCGCCACAAGATCCTGCCCGGGATCCAGGCCCTCAGCGCCACCCTGGCCCTGAGCGACAGCCTGCACGACTTGCCACTGCTGGCAGAGGGGCAGGCGGCCTGGCTCATCAACCCCACCCCGGCGCGGCTGCAACGAGCGCGGCAGTCACTGCCCCGCATCGAGCCCAGATACTGGTCCCTGTAAGGCAAAACTGACAGCCTTGTGGGTCGCCACCGAGCGTGCCACAAGGTTGCGGCTTAAATGTCACAATCTATTTACATCTTTTAGCGCCGCCCCCCGCCAAACTATCTGAACGCCGCCTCTTTTCTTCCGCTACGCCCCTGCCTCTAATGAAACAAGTTGTTAACAACGCCGGGGCAGCTGCCCGCAGCGCCCCGGTGTGACCCGTTTCGTTATCAGTCAATCGCAAGGAGCGCATCATGACGACCACTTCTTCTGCCCGTACTCACACCATCAACCCGCTCGGTACCGATGGTTTCGAATTCGTCGAGTACACGGCGCCCGATGCCAAGGGCATTGCCGCCCTCAAGGCGCTGTTCGTCTCGCTGGGCTTTGCCGAGGTGGCCAAGCACAAGCACAAGCAGTGCTGGCTCTATCGTCAGGGGGACATCAACTTCGTGGTCAATGCCGAGCCCCACTCCCAGGCCGAGCAGTTTGCCAGCCTGCACGGGCCGAGCGTCTGCGGCATGGCGTTTCGGGTGAGCGATGCCGGCAAGGCCCAGCAGTACGCCATCGGCAAGGGCGCCAAGCCGTTCGTCGGCAAGATTGGCCCCATGGAGCTCAACATCCCCGCCATCTACGGCATCGGCGAGAGCACCCTCTCCTTTGTCGACCGCTACGGCGACAAGGGCTCCATCTATGATGTGGACTTCGTCTTCTATCCGGACTGGCAGGCGCGCATGGCCGAGGTGGATGCAGGGCTCTACGAGATTGACCACCTGACCCACAACGTGCAGCGCGGCAACATGGATGTCTGGTCCAATTTCTACGAGCGGATCGGCAACTTCCGGGAGATCCGCTACTTCGACATCGAGGGCAAGCTGACCGGGCTCCATTCCCGCGCCATGACCGCCCCTTGCGGCAAAATTCGCATTCCCATCAACGAATCCTCCGACGACAAGTCCCAGATTGAAGAGTACCTGCGCCAGTACAAGGGGGAGGGGATCCAGCACATCGCCATGGCGTCGAGCGACATCTACCACACCATCCGTACCCTGCGTGGCCGTGGCACCGGCTTCATGCCGACCCCGGACACCTACTACGAGAAGGTGGACAGTCGGGTCGAGGGTCACCAGGAGGATCTGGCGGCGCTCAAAGAGCTGCGCATCCTCATCGACGGCTCTCCCACCAAGGACGGCATCCTGCTGCAGATCTTCACCGACACCGTGATAGGCCCGGTGTTCTTCGAGATCATCCAACGCAAGGGCAATGAAGGCTTTGGCGAGGGCAACTTCCAGGCACTGTTCGAATCCATCGAGCTGGATCAGATCCGCCGCGGGGTGCTCAATGATGCGTAACGAAAGCCGCCACGCGCAGGTTGTCGGTCAGGCAAGGGAGGTTGGCAATGCGTAACTGGATTAACTTTCCCCACCGGGAGGGGACACACTCCCGTCAGGCTCATGCCGACCTGCCCGAGCAGGCCATCTATGAGCGTGAACTGGGCCGTTCCGGCTTTTTCGGGCCGGCCACCCACATGCACCACAAGCATGCCCCCACCGACTGGATCAACTGGGAGGGGCCGCTGCGCCCGCGCTTGTTCGATCTCAACGCGCTGGGCGAGGAGGTGAGCTCTCTCTCCCCCTGGGTGATGCCGGATATTCTGAGCAACCCCCACTGCCGTTACCGCATCTGGCGCCTGCATGAGCCCATGCCGTTTCTGGTGCGCAACGCCGATGGCGACGAGCTCCTGTTCATCCACGAGGGGAGCGGCGAGTTTTACTGTGACTACGGTCACCTGACCCTGCGCGATGGCGACTACCTGGTGATCCCCCGCGGCACCATGTGGCGCATCGAGCCGACGGCGCCCCTGTTCATCCTGATGATCGAGGCGACCAACGACAGCTACCAGCTGCCGGACAAGGGGTTGGTGGGCAATCACGCCATCTTCGACCCGGCGGCGCTCGATGTGCCCGCCATCAACGAGCGCTTCCTGGCCCAGCAGGATGAGAATCCCTGGTCGCTGCAGGTCAAGCGCCACAACCAGGTGTCGGTCATCACCTGGCCGTTCAATCCGCTGGATGCGCAAGGGTGGCACGGGGACTTGTGCGTGGTGCGCCTCAACTGGCGGGACATCCGCCCGCTGATGAGCCACCGCTACCACCTGCCACCGTCGGCTCACTCCACCTTCGTGGCGAGCCGGTTCGTGGTCTGCACCTTCGTGCCGCGCCCCATCGAGAGCGATCCCGGCGCCCTCAAGGTGCCCTTCTACCACAGCAACGACGACTACGACGAGGTGCTCTTCTACCACGCCGGGGATTTCTTCAGTCGGGACAACATAGAGCGGGGCATGGTCACCTTCCATCCCGCCGGGTTTACCCACGGTCCCCATCCCAAGGCGTTTGCGGCGGGTCAGGCCTACGCCAAGAAGTTCACCGACGAGGTGGCTGTGATGCTCGATACCCGCGATGCGCTCAACGTCGGCAGCCTGTGTGACGGGGTGGAGAACCCGCGTTACGTCACCAGCTGGTTGCGCCCGGAACTCACACCCGCCACCAACGGCAAATAAAAGGAATCCCTATGAAACTGGCAACCCTGAACAATGGCAAACGGGACGGCGCCCTGGTGGTGGTGAGTCGCGATCTGAGCCGCGCGGTGCGCGTGCCGCAGCTGGCCGCCACCCTGCAGGCGGCCCTCGACGAGTGGGCCGAGCTTGCGCCCAAGCTTACCGCCGTCTATCAGCAGCTCAACGATGGCACCTGCGCCGATGCTTTCCCGTTCGACGAGACGGCCTGTCTCTCCCCGCTGCCGCGCGCCTACCAGTGGGCCGACGGCAGCGCCTACGTCAACCACGTGGAGCTGGTGCGCAAGGCGCGCGGCGCCGAAATGCCGGAAAGCTTCTGGCACGATCCCCTGATGTACCAGGGAGGCTCGGACAGCTTCCTGCCGCCGCGGGGTGTCATCCCGATGGGGTCGGAGGAGTGGGGCATCGATTTCGAGTCGGAGATCGCCGTCATCACCGACGACGTGCCGATGGGCATCAGCCCGCAGGCCGCCGCCAGCCACATCAAGCTGCTGATGCTGGTCAACGACGTGAGCCTGCGCAACCTCATTCCGGGCGAGCTTGCCAAGGGCTTCGGCTTCTTTCAGTCCAAGCCCTCCAGCAGCTTCTCGCCGCTGGCCATCACCCCGGACGAGCTGGGCAATGACTGGCGCGACGGCAAGGTGCATCTGCCCCTCGAGACCCACCTCAATGGCGCCCTGTTCGGCGCCCCCGATGCCGGGGTGGACATGACCTTCAACTTTTATGAGCTGATCGCCCACGCCGCCAAGACCCGGCCGCTCGGGGCGGGCTGCATCATCGGCTCGGGGACCGTCTCCAACTACGACAGAAGTCGTGGCTCATCCTGCCTCGCCGAGCTGCGCATGCTGGAAATTATCGAGTCAGGTCAAGCCACTACACCCTTTCTGCGCTTTGGTGATACAGTGTCCATCGCGATGCAGGATCGCAACGGGATGAGTCTGTTTGGCACCATTTTGCAGCGGGTCACGCCGGCAGAGGCCAGTCAGACGAAGTGAAGGGGCCGGCATGGACACGTGGCCGACGGGTGAGCGGCAGGTGTCCATGCACCTGTCAACACAGGGACAAAGTATGTTGCAGTTGTTTGGATATTGGCGTTCATCGGCAAGTTATCGGGTACGGATCGTGATGCAGCTCAAGGGGCTCGACTACGAGCAGCATCCGGTCAATCTGCGGCAGGGCGAGCAGCGCGAGAAGGCCTATCGCCGGCTCAATCCCCAGGGGCTGGTGCCGTTTCTGGTGGATGGTGAGGTGCAGGTGGGGCAGTCGGTGGCCATCATGGAGTACCTCGACGAAACCTACCCCGCTCACCCGCTGATGCCGTCCGCCCCCGAGGAGCGGGCCCGGGTACGCCAGATCGTCAACATGATTGCCTGCGACATCCATCCCCTCAACAACCTGCGGGTGCTCAATTACCTGGGAGAGCACCTCAGGGCGGGCAAGGAGCAGGAAGCGGCCTGGTATCGCCACTGGATTGACGAAACCTTCAGCGCGCTGGAGCAACTGTTGATGACCACCGCCGGCATCTATTGCGTCGGCAACGAGGTGACCCTGGCGGACTGCATGCTGGTGCCCCAGGTCTACAACGCCCGCCGCTACGACATGTCGCTGGAAGACTATCCCACCATCAACCGCATCGTCGCCAACTGCGAGCAGTTGCAGGCCTTTATCAAGGCCGCCCCTGCCAATCAGCCGGATGCCCAGCCCTGAGGCTGCGCCTTCCTGTCAGGTTCCAATTATCGAGCCCCGCACCGTCAGCCGACCGTGCGGGGCTTTCATATCAGGGGCTCGCTAGCCGCGGGTCGGCTTGGGCTGGAAGAAGGCGATGAACTTGCCGAATTTCTCCCCGTCGTAGCTGTCCCCCTTCTCCAGCAGCCCGGTGTTGAAGGATTCCAGCAGCTTGCCCTTGCCATCCAGCACGTAGAAGTGGGGCACCCCCAGGTACTCGGGATAACCTTTGAGGAAGGATTCGTTCTTGTTCTGCTTGCTGACGTTCACCTTGACCACCACGAAGGTGCGGTTGAACTGGCCGGCGAGTTTGGGTTCCCGGTCCAGAAAGTGGTTCATCTCCTGGCACCAGCTGCACCACTCACCGCCCACCAGCAGCAGGACTTTCTTGCCCTCGGCGCTGGCCTTGGCGGTGGCGGCGGCGAGATCGCGGGCCGGGTCCCGCTGCTCGTCATAGCCCTGGCTGTAGTCGGGCAGGGTCTGGCTCCAGAGGTGGTCGGCGCTGTACGCCTCGCCATGAAACAGGGCGGTGCCAAGCACCAGCGGCAATAGCAGTCGGTTCATCACGAGCTCCTTGTGTTGTTGTGGTTGCTTCCAAGCCGCAACAATGTGACACGAGCGAGCCCGGCCGCCAAGGGCGAGATGGGCCCTTGTTATGCAAAAAGCGGGAATGGGTCGGCGGGAAAAAACAAAGCCCCTCGCAGGAGGGGCTTGGCATTGAGGCAAGGGAGGTCGCCGGCAGATCAGTAACCCTGCTGGTGGACGTCCATCACGGCGCGACCGGACGGGTCGGCCATCTCCTTGAACTTGGCATCCCACTCCAGCGCAGTCGGGGTGGAGCAGGCGACCGACTTGCCGTAGGGCACGGTGCGGGCGGCGGACTCCAGCGGGAAGTGCTCGTCAAAGATGGCGCGGTAGTAGTAGGCCTCCTTGGTAAGCGGGGTGTTGACGGGGAAGCGGAAGGCCGCAGCCTCGAACATCTGATCCGTCACTTCCTGCTCGACCATGGCTTTCAGGCTGTCGATCCACGAATAGCCTACGCCGTCGGAGAATTGCTCCTTCTGGCGCCATGCCACTTCATGGGGCAGCAGATCCTCGAACGCTTCACGCAGGATGTGCTTCTCGATCTTGCCCTTGCCGCACATCTTGTCGGCAGGCTGCAGGCGCATCGCCACGTCCATGAACTCCTTGTCGAGGAAGGGCACGCGACCCTCCACCCCCCAGGCGGCCATCGACTTGTTGGCGCGCAGGCAGTCATAGAGGTGCAGGGCAGACAGCTTGCGTACCGTCTCCTCGTGGAACTCTTTAGCGTTCGGCGCCTTGTGGAAGTAGAGGTAGCCGCCAAACAGCTCGTCGGAGCCTTCGCCGGAGAGCACCATTTTGATGCCCATGGCCTTGATGTAGCGCGCCATCAGGTACATGGGGGTGGAGGCGCGGATGGTGGTGACGTCATAGGTCTCGAGGTGATAGATGACGTCCCGCAGGGCATCCAGCCCTTCCTGCACGGTGAAGTGGATCTGGTGGTGGATGGTGCCAAGGTGATCGGCGACCTTGCGGGCGGCGGCGAGATCCGGCGAGCCTTCGAGACCCACGGCGAAGGAATGCAGCTGAGGCCACCAGGCTTCGCTCTTGCCATCGTCTTCCACCCGGCGGGCGGCATAGAGCTTGGTGATGGCGGAGATGACGGACGAATCCAGCCCGCCGGAGAGCAGCACGCCGTAGGGCACGTCGCACATCAGCTGGCGTTTCACTGCCGCTTCCAAGGCGGCTTTGAGCTCGGCCTTGTCGCTGACGTTGTGCTCGACCGCGCCGTACTCCATCCAGTCGCGCTTGTACCACTGTTTGAGCTCGCCATCCTTGCTCCACAGGTAGTGTCCCGGCGGGAAGGTTTCGACGCTCTTGCAGACCGGTACCAGCGCCTTCATCTCGGAGGCGACGTAGAAGTTGCCGTGCTCGTCGCGACCGGTATAGAGGGGGATGATCCCCATGTGGTCGCGGCCGATGAGATACGCATCCTGCTCGGCGTCATAGAGGATGAAGGCGAAGATGCCGTTGAGATCGTCCAAAAAGGCGGGGCCCTTCTCCTTGTAGAGGGCGAGCAGCACCTCGCAGTCGGAGTGGGTCTGGAAGCGGAAGTCGACCTTGAGGTTTTTCTCCAGCTCCTTGTGGTTGTAAATCTCGCCGTTGACGGCCAGCACATGGGTGCGCTCGGGGTTGTAGAGCGGCTGGGCGCCGTTGCCCGGATCGACGATGGCCAGGCGCTCGTGCACCAGAATGGCCTTGTCGGAGCTGTAGACGCCGGACCAGTCAGGACCGCGGTGACGCAATCGCTTGGACATCTCCAGCGCCGATTTGCGCAGGGCGGCCGCATCGGATTTGATGTCCAGAATGCCGAAAATAGAACACATTGGCGGTAATCCTCTTGATTTTTATATGAGCCCCCCACGTTCGGGCTCGAAATTCCATTTACATTCCTCGCCAATCACAATGCCTAGTGCAAAAACCTTTTGCAAGCGGGAAAACCGCAGAAAATCATGCCGTAAGCGTCAAGCCGACAGGGGAGTGCGGCGACCCGTCCGGCCGCCGGAAAAAAAGAGGGGAGGTTGACGTGAACGTCAGTTGGCGGGCTCGAAGATCACATAGAGCTTGCGGCAGGGGGTGAGGGTCTCCCACTCCCCGACAAAGCCGGCGGGAATGACAAACTGGTCGCCGGGCTTGAGGGGCAGCCTGCCGCCCTGGCCGTCGTGGATCACCGCCTCGCCCTCCAGCAGCTGGCAATATTCATGCTCGGTGTAGTGGATGACCCAGCGGCCCGGCTCGCAAGCCCAGAAGCCGACGTGGAACTGCTGGCTGGGATCCGAGTAGTGGTTCCAGACCGTCTGGCGCGGGTTGCCGGCGCGCAGGCGCTCGGGGGCGGGCATCAGCGGGGTGGGAGCCGCCTCGTGGCGATCGAGCAGGATCCAGTCGTTGAGGGTCTTCATGCTGCCTCCTTGGCAAGGGATAAAAAACGGGGCCATCCAGGCCCCGTTATTGTTCGTTTTATTAAACGAGGTTACGCATAACGTAAACGATAGCGCCCTCCTTGCCAAGGGGCTGCTCCCGCCCGTCAGCGTGGCTGCAGCCGCTTGATGACGTGACGGGCGAAGCCGCTGCCCGCTTCGTCGTAGACGTTGAACACCGCATCCACCCCTTGCTCCTTGAGGGAGGCGATGTCGTCCTCGAAGCGGACGATGGCGGCAATCTTGCCGGCAAAGCCGTGGCTGCGCAGTTTCTCGATGGCGTAGAGGTTGCCCGAGTGGTGAGGCATGGCCAGCAGCACCAGGTTGACCTGGTTGGAGAGCAGCACCTTGTCCCAGAAGTCGGTATCGGTGGCATCCCCCTCGATGACGTTCATGCCCTGGGCGCGCAGGGTGGGCAGCTTGTCGCTGTCGTTCTCCACCCCGAGGATCACGGTGCCGTACTTGTTCTCCAGCTCGAAGTAGGCGCCCTGGCCGATCCGCCCCATGCCGAGGATGATCACCTCGGCATCGCCAAGCTCGATGGGCCTGTCCTCCGGGTGCAGGGTGGTGGCCTGCATGCCGCGCAGCCAGTTGCCGAGCCGATGGTAAATGCGCTCGCTCTGGCCGTTGAGGGGGGCCGAGATCATGAAGCTGGCCGCCAGCGCCAGAGAGAGCGCGACCAGCCACTCGTGGGAGATCCAGCCCGCCTTGGCGGCGATGGCCGCGACGATGAGGCCGAACTCCGAGAAGTTGGTGAGCGCCAGGGTGGAGAGCAGGGCGGTGCGCACCCGCAGGTGGGCGCCGCTGTAGACCAGGTAGTAGAGCGCGCTCTTGAGCGGCAGGGCCAGCACCAGTGCCAGCGCCAGCAACATGGTGTCGTGGGTCGGCAGGCCGTTGAGGCCGATGGTGAGAAAGAAGCAGATAAGAAACAAGTCTTTGAGGTTGAACAGCGACTTGGCCAGCCCCGCGGAGGCGGGGTGGGAGGCGATCAGCATGCCGATGATGAGAGCCCCAAGATCCGGTTTGAGCCCCACCACCTCGAAGCCGGCGGCCCCCACCACCAGTGCTAGGAAGATCCCGAACAGCACCTGCAGCTCGCCGTGGCCGGCCCGCTCCAGCAGTTTCAGCAGCAAGGGGCGCAGCAGCGGCAGCCCCAGGATCCAGAGTGCCCAGATGCTGGGCCACTCGCCGCTGGAGACCGCCAGGAAGGCCACCGCGAACAGATCCTGCATCACCAGCACGCCGATGGCGAGACGGGCATAGAGGGCGTTCATGTCGCTGCGCTCCTCCAGCACCTTGACCGCAAACACGGTACTGGAGAAGGAGAGGGCAAAGCCCAGCAGCAGCGCCAGCTTCCAGTCGAGCGACATGGCCAGCGCCAGCCCGAGCCCCTTGCACACCAGCAGCACCACGGTAAACAGCAGGGTGGAGAGCAGCAGGTGCAAACTGGTGGTACCCCAGACGTCGCGCCGCATCAGGATCTTGACGTTGAGCTTGAGGCCGATGGTGAACAGCAGCAGGGTGACGCCGAGATCGGCCACTTCGCTAAGGGCCGGGGTGTTGTGATAGCCCATGGCGTTGAGGATGAAGCCGGCGGCTAGAAAGCCCAGCAGGGGCGGCAGGCCGATGAGGTTGACCAGCATACCGCAGCCGAAGGCCACGGCGATAAGAATGGGTTCCATGTTGTTTCCTGCGAGGGCAGGGCCGGCCTGCCCTCTTCTCTATCCTGGGTCGCGGGTCAGACGATGTCGATGTCCACTACTGAGTCGAAGATGTGGTTCGGCCGAAACGGCATGCGGTCGATGTCGGCCACCTTGCTCACCCCGGAGAGCACCAGCACCGTCTCGAGGCCGGCCTGGAAGCCCGCCAGAATGTCGGTGCGCAGGTTGTCGCCGATGATGATGGTGTCGTCGGAGTGGGCCTCCATCCGGTTGAGCGCCGCGCGGATGATCCAGGCGCTCGGCTTGCCGACGTAGAACGGCTTCTTGCCGGTCATCCGCTCGATGGGGGCGCACAGGGCGCCGCAGGCCGGGTGCATCATGGGGCCGTGGGTATCGGGGTTGGTGGCGATGAAGCGGGCCCCCTGATCGACGAACTTGGCCCCCAGCTGCATCATGGTCCAGTTGTAGTTGCGGGTCTCGCCCACCACCACGAAGTCGGGATCGATGTCGGTGATGGTAAAGCCGGCCTTGTAGAGTTCGTGGGTCAGCGCCCCTTCGCCGATCACATAGGCCTTCTTGCCATCCTGGCGCTTGAGAAAGTCGGCGGTGCCCATGGCGGAGGTGTAGAAGCACTCCTCCGGCACCTCGATCCCGGCGGAGCGGAAGCGGTTTTGCAGATCTTTCTGGGTCTGGGCCGGGTAGTTGGTCAGAAACAGCAGCTTGCTGTCCTGCTCCAGCAGGCGGTGGACGAAGCGGTCGGCGCCCGGCACCAGATCGTTGTTGTGCAGGATGACGCCGTCGATGTCGCAGATGACGCTTTTCTTCATGGGGACTCCTTGTGTAGGCGCAAGAGGCGGCGGAAAGTTGCGCCAACGCTCAAGATCTTCAAATAGTTATGTTGTTTTTGTGACGCCATTATAAGTCTGTTTGATGACAAGTCTCCCCCATAAACAGAGATAGGTGCACAATCAATTGCAGGGGAGGGAGCCGCTCTGCCACTGGCGGGTCCCGCTGTCTGTGCACTGATGGAGCCGTCATCATGGATAACTTTATTGCCGGTCTGCCCAAGCTGGAGCTGCACCTCCATATCGAAGGCTCGCTCGAGCCGGAACTGATGTTTGCCCTGAGCCAGCGCAACGGCGTGGCCCTGCCCTGGCCAGACGTGGCCAGCGTGCGCGCCGCCTACGAGTTCGACTGCCTGCAATCCTTCCTCGATCTCTACTACCTGGGGGCCAGCGTGCTGGTCACCGAGCAGGACTTCTTCGATCTGACCTGGGCCTATCTGGCGCGCTGCGCCGCCGACAAGGTGGTGCACGTGGAGATCTTCTTTGACCCCCAGACCCACACCGCTCGCGGCATTCCCTTTGCCACCGTGCTGGGCGGCATCGAGCGGGCGCTGCAGCGCGGGGAGAAAGAGTTTGGCATCAGCTGGCGGCTCATCATGAGCTTCTTGCGCCACCTGAGCGAAGAGGAGGCCTTCGCCACGTTGACAGAGGCAGAGCCCTTCCTGTCGTGCATTCACGGCATCGGCCTCGACTCGGGAGAGCTGGGCAACCCGCCCGGCAAGTTTGCCCGGGTCTTTGCCCGCTGTCGCGAGCTGGGGTTGCCGGTGGTGGCCCACGCCGGCGAGGAGGGGCCGGCGGAGTACATCTGGCAGGCCATCCGGAAGCTTGAAGTGCGGCGCATCGATCACGGGGTGCGCTGCGTCGACGATCCCGAGCTGCTGCGTTATCTGGCCGATACCCGGCTGCCGCTCACCGTCTGCCCCCTCTCCAACACCCGCCTCAAGGTGTTTGACCAGATGGCCCACCACAACGTACTGAATTTGCTGGAGCAGGGGCTGTGCGTCACCATCAACTCGGACGACCCCGCCTATTTCGGCGGCTACATGAACGCCAACTTTCACGCCCTGGCTCATGAGCTGGGGGCCAGCATGAACCAGCTCTGCCGCTTGTCACTCAATGCCGTCGAGGCGAGCTGGCTGAGCCTGGCCGACAAGGCGCGGCTGACCCGGGAGATCAGAAGCTACGCCGCCTGCTACGGGGTCAGCCTCTACTGAGCATTGGCACGCGTGAAAAGCAAAAACGGCGCGCCCACCAGCGATGGTGGGCGCGTTTCGTTGTGCCAGGGCAGCGGTGCTGACTCAGGCCGAGTGGGGCTGGGCGGTTGCCTGATAGGTCGGGTAGTCGGTCAGGCCCTTCTCGCCGCCGCCGAACAGGGTGGCCGGATCGTGAGGGGCCAGGGGATAACCGTGGCGCAGCCGCTCGGGCAGGTCGGGGTTGGCCACGAAGGGGCGACCGAAGCCTATCATGTCGGCCCAGCCCGCCTCGAGCGCCGCCCGGGCGCGCTCGCCGTCATACTTGCCTGCGTAGATGAGGGTGTTGGGGAAGGCATCGCGCAGCCCCTGCTTGAAGCTCTCAGCCATCAGCGGGGCGTCGTCCCAGTCCGCCTCGGCAACGTGCAGGTAGACCACGTCGAGCCGGCCCAGCAGGCGGGCGGCGGCCAGATAGGTCTCCTGCGGATTGGAATCCACGGTGCCGTTCAAGGTGGTGAGCGGGGCGAGGCGCACCCCGACCCGGTCGGCCCCGATCTCGCTACAGACCGCCTCGGTCACCTCTTTGAGGAAACGCAGCCGGTTCTCCAGCGAGCCGCCGTAGCCGTCGGTGCGGGTATTGGACTCGGAGTCGAGGAACTGGTTGATGAGGTAGCCATTGGCGGCGTGCAGCTCGATGCCGTCAAAGCCGGCCAGCATGGCGTTGCGGGCCGCCTGGCGAAACTGCCCCACCACCTGGTCGATGTCGGCCTGGGTCATGGCGCGCGGGGTGACGGTCTCGACAAACCCGGGGGCGTCGCTGCCGTTGTCGACGAACACCTTGACCCCTTTGGCCTGAATGGCGGAGGAGGAGATGGGCTGGGCACCGCCGAGGTTGTCAGGGTGAGTGACCCGGCCCACGTGCCAGAGCTGGGCGAACATGGTGCCGCCCTTGGCGTGCACGGCGTCGGTCACCTGCTTCCAGCCGGCCACCTGTTCGGCGCTGTGGATCCCCGGCGTCCAGGCGTAGCCCTTGCCCATGGGGTCAATCTGGGTGCCCTCGCTGATGATGAGACCGGCCCCTGCGCGCTGGGCGTAGTAGGTGGCCATCATGGCGTTGGCCACGTCACCGGGCTGGCTGGCGCGGGAGCGGGTCATGGGGGGCATGACGATGCGATTGTTGAGGTGCAGCTGGCCGAGGCGCAGGGGGCAGAACAGGTGATCGTGGTGCATAGTGAATTCCTCATGGTGATGATGGGCTCACTCTAGTGCCGGCATCCCTTGCGAAAAAGAGGGGTAATTGCAGATAAGAATTGCGCTGATGACAGCAATGGCGAAATGAGAGAGGAGAAAGGGGGAGGATAAATAGAAAAGGGGACCGGCAAGGTCCCCTTTTGCAGCAGGCTTCACGAGATAGCGTCAGGCCGCCAGCGGCATGACGCGCACCCGCTCGATACGCCGCTCGCTCACCTCGACTACCTCGAAGCAGAGCTGCTGCAGTTGCAGCTGCTGGCCCGGGGCGGGCAGGGTGCCGAAGTGGGAGAGCAGCATGCCGGCGAGGGTCACGTATTCGTCGCTCTCGCTCACCAACCCTTCGTGTTCCAGCACCTGCTCCACGTGGTGGATGTTGGTGCTACCGTTGATGAGCCAGCCTTCCCCGTCGCGGACCATGTCCGGCGTTTCATCTTCATCCGGCAGTTCGCCGACGATGGCCTCCAGCAGGTCGTGGGTGGTGACCAGCCCCTGGATGATGCCGAACTCGTCGGCCACCAGGATGAGGCTGCCCTTGGCCTGGCGCAGCTCCGCCAGCAACCTGATCACGTTGATGGTCTGCGGCACTATGATGGGGTCGTTCTGTTTGGCCAGCGCGCTTAAGGACTGCCCCTCGTTGAGGGCAA
Source organism: Aeromonas sp. s3 (assembly GCF_040907805.1). Classification (NCBI taxonomy): domain Bacteria; kingdom Pseudomonadati; phylum Pseudomonadota; class Gammaproteobacteria; order Aeromonadales; family Aeromonadaceae; genus Aeromonas; species Aeromonas sp. s3. Next base: position 134,216 of record NZ_JBFOCQ010000017.1, on the reverse strand, counting down.
ACAGCAGGTCGCGCGCCTTGACCACCCCGATCACCTCGTCCAGATCGCCGTCACAGACCGGGAACAGGCTGTGGGGCTCCTGCTTCAGCAGGGCGCGGATCTCGTCATCGGTGTCGTTGACGTCGATCCAGGCCATCTCGGAGCGCGGGGTCATGATGGTACGGATGGAGCGATCGGCCAGCGACAGCACCCCGGTCACCATGTAGCGCTCCTCCTCGCCAAAGCTCACCGGCTCGGGGGCGGGGGCATCCAGATCGTCGTCCGGTTTGTCCTGATACGCCTTGCTGCCCATCAGCTTGAAGATGGCGGCGGTGGTGCGCTCGCGCAGGGGCAGCTTGGCCTCGTGGCGCTCGGCACTGCGCTGGGAGAGCTGGTTGAAGAATTCGATCAGCACCGAGAAGCCGATGGCCGCATAGAGGTAGCCCTTCGGAATATGGAAACCGAACCCTTCCGCCACCAGGCTGAAGCCGATCATCAAGAGGAAGCTCAGACAGAGCACCACCACTGTGGGATGGGCGTTGACGAAGCGGGTCAGCGGCTTGGAGGCGAGCACCATCACCACCATGGCGATGGTCACGGCCGCCATCATGACGCCGAGCTGTTCCACCATGCCGACGGCGGTGATGATGGAGTCCAGCGAGAAGATGGCATCCAGCACCAGGATCTGGGTGATCACCACGCCGAAGCTGGCGTAGACGCCGACCGGTCCCTCTTCGGGCGGCTTGGCCTCCAGCCGCTCGTGCAGCTCGGAGGTGGCCTTGAACAGCAGGAACAGGCCGCCCCCCATCAGGATCAGGTCCCGCCCGGAGAAGGGGTGATCCCAGATGTGCAGTATGGGGGTGGTCAGGGTGACCAGCCAGGACATGACGCTCAGGAGCCCCAGGCGCATCAACAGGGCCAGCGACAGGCCGATGATGCGGGCCTTGTCCCGCTGGGCGGGGGGCAGTTTTTTCACCAGGATGGCGATGAAGACCAGGTTGTCGATCCCGAGCACGATTTCCAGAACGATCAGGGTAAACAGACCGATCCAGATGTGGGGATCCAGCAGCAATTCCATGTAGTGACCTCAATAAAAACAGACAGAGCAAAGAGTGATCACGGCGCACGATGGCCGTAGTGACAGCAAGGCTATGACGTTATTCAGAGGCGCTGATTAAGCAGGTAAAGATAGGTTTTGACGGGAAGAAACGAAGGGCAACTTCGGGGATTGTCCATGATGGGCAATAAAACCTCGGGTTAAAAGTGAGCCCTGATGATAGCGGTTGGCGCCGTTTTGGCAAGAGGGAAGCCATGAAGATGTGATGACAGGGGGAGGCGGCGGCTGGCCTCCCCCAAACGGCAGTTCAAGCGGTGGTTACAGCCAGCGCTTTTCGCGGGTGAAGCAGACCGACAACCAGGCGTCCCCCAGGGTGTCGCCGAGGCGGGACCAGAGCTCCTGGCGCAGGGCATCCTGGCGCTCGATGGGCCACTCCTGACCCGGCGCCACCAGGATGTTGAGCTCGAGATCGAAGCGGCGGCCGCTTTTCGCCAGATGGCTGTAGCACTCGACGCCATGGCGCAGGCGCAGGGCCTCGACTTCGTTTGCCACCAGCCGGGAGACGTCCCCCTTGGGAGCGATCTTCAACACTTCCCGCAGGTTGCGACCGAGCACCTTGATGGGGATGAGGGTGGCGCACAGGGCCAAGAGAGAGACCAGCAGCGGGTCTATGTAGCGGTTGTAGTGGCCGTAGCCGATGGCATCGAGGCCGATGGCGACCACGAAGCCGATGAGCAGGGTGGTGCTGAGCAGGGTGTCCACCAGCCATTCCTTGGAATCCACCCGCACCAGCTCGGAGTTGACCCGCTCGGCCACGTTGGCCTCGACCAGGTAGATGATGCCGCAGAAGAAGGTGGAGACGACGGCATAGATGAGGGCGTGGCCGAGATCGATCTCCCGTCCCCCTGCCAGCAGGGTGGTCAGGCCGTTGTAGAGCGCAGCCAGACAGAGCAGCAGAATGATGGTGCCGTTGATGACGTTGGCGATGGGTTCGAAGTGGGCGTAGCCGTATTGAAAACGGGCGTCGGAGGGGCGGGTGACCAGGTAGGCGGTGATGAGCCCGAGGCCCGTCATGCCCATGCTGAACAGGGTGAAGATGCCGTCGAGCATGATGGCGTTGGATCCGACGAAGAGGCCATAGCCGATTCCGAAGATGGCAAAGGTGATGCAACCAAACAGCGACAGGGTCAGTGCCTGTTTTTCGGTGCGGATAAGCGTACTGATAACATGGCTGTAGTGAGCCATAAAAGTCCTCCTTTCAAATGGTGAAGATTGCGCGCGCAAGCGGTTTTCTAGCTGATATACTGCCCGCTCACATGTGAGCGGACTGGTTCGGGGGCCCGCGAAGAGGCTGGCCCGAACGGTCGTTGTCGCCGGAATGCCGGCATCAAGCAAAGGATGGGAACAAGGATTCATGATCCCGAGACTCGATTACCAGGACAGTTTGTCACCTACAACCCTGCAGTTTCTTGAGTTGCTGGCGCGATCAGCATTTCGTGGTGATATCGAAAAGTCTTATGCAAGCCGGTTGGCGATGGCGACTGATAACAGCGTCTATCAGGTCGTACCTCAGGCGGTTCTCTATCCGCGCAGCGCAGACGATATTGCGGTGATGCTCAAGCTGGCCCAGGGGCCCGAGTACGCAGCCTTGAGTTTCTTCCCTCGCGGCGGCGGTACCGGCACCAATGGTCAATCCTTGGGCGGCGGCATTATCGTCGATCTCTCGCGCCATATGAACCAGATCATGGAAATTAATCTGGAAGAGGGCTGGGTGCGAGCCCAGGCCGGGGTGGTGAAGGACCAGCTCAACGCCTATTTGAAGCCTCATGGCTACTTCTTCTCGCCGGATCTCTCCACCTCCAACCGCGCCACCCTGGGGGGCATGGTCAACACCGACGCCTCCGGGCAGGGGTCGCTGGTGTACGGCAAGACCTCGGATCACGTGCTGGGTCTCAAGGCCGTGCTGGAAAACGGCGAGCTCATGGCCACCGAGCCGGTGACCGGTGAGCGACTGGCCGACAAGCTGGCGCTGGAGAGTCGTGAAGGGGAGATCTATCGCACCCTCTATCGCATAGGCCGCGAGCGGCGCGCCGACATCGAGGCCACCTTCCCCAAACTCAACCGCTTTCTGACCGGATACGATCTCAAGCACCTTTATATTCCAGAGAGCGACACCCTGGACGTGAGCCGGGTGCTGTGCGGCTCGGAAGGCTCCTTGGGCTTTATCACCGAAGCCAGGCTCAACATCACCCCCATCCCGCGCTACCGCACGCTCGTCAACGTCAAGTACGACAGCTTCCCCTCGGCCCTGCGCAACGCCCCCTTTATGGTGGAGGCCCACGCCCTGTCGGTGGAGACGGTGGACTCCCGGGTGCTGGGGCTGGCCCGCGCCGACATCATCTGGCACTCGGTGAAGGATCTCATCCAGGACGTACCCGGCAAGGATCTGCAGGGGCTCAACATCGTCGAGTTTGCCGACACCGATGAGGCCGAGCACCAAGCCAAGGTAGCCGAGCTGTGCCGGCGCATCGACGGCCTGCTGGCGCGTGGTGAAGCCGGGGTCATCGGCTATCAGGTGTGCGACCACCTGCCGAGCATCGAGACCATCTACGGCATGCGCAAGAAGTCGGTGGGGCTGCTCGGCAACGCCGAGGGGCGCAAGAAGCCGGTGGCCTTCACCGAAGACACCGCCGTGCCGCCGGAATCCCTGGCCGATTTCATCATGGAGTTTCGAGCCTTGCTCGATGGCCATGGCCTTGACTATGGCATGTTCGGCCACGTCGATGCCGGGGTGCTGCACGTGCGCCCGGCGCTCGATCTGTGCGACCCGGAGCAGGAGGTGCTGCTGCGGCGCATCTCCGATCAGGTGGTGGCGCTGACCGCCAAATATGGCGGCCTGATGTGGGGGGAGCACGGCAAGGGCTTTCGTTCCGAATACAGCCCCGCCTTCTTCGGCGAGCTGTGGGAGGAGTTGCAACGGGTCAAGGGGGCGTTCGACCCGGCCAATCGCATCAACCCGGGCAAGATCTGCATGCCTTACGGCAGCGGCGCCGAACTGGTGTCGGTGGACGGGCCCAAGCGTGGCAAGTTTGACCGCCAGATCCCGCTGGCGGTACGCACCAGCTATACCCGGGCGCTCGATTGCAACGGCAACGGTCTGTGCTTCACCTTCGAGACCGACTCCCCCATGTGCCCCTCGGTCAAGATCAGCCGCGATCGCCGCCACTCCCCCAAGGGGCGGGCCGGCCTGATGCGCGAATGGCTGCGCCAGCTGGCGGAGCAGGGCTTCGACCCTCTTGCCGAAGAGGTGGCGCTGCAAAGCGGCGGTCTGCGCTTCAAGCAGATTGTCGACAAGTTCCGCAATACGGTGGCCCGCGCTCGCGGCCAGTATGACTTCTCCCACGAGGTGATGGAGGCGATGGAGGGGTGCCTGGCGTGCAAGGCGTGCACCAGCCAGTGCCCCATCAAGGTGGATGTACCCACCTTCCGCGCCCGCTTCATGCTGCTCTACCACAGCCGCTATCTGCGTGGACCCAAGGATTACTTCGTCGGCACGGTGGAGAGCTACGCCCCCCTGCTGGCCAAGGCGCCGAAACTGGTCAACTTTTTCCTCGAAAAAGAGTGGGCCCAGAAGGCGACCGAGAAGAGCATCGGCATGGTGGATGTGCCGCTCTTGAGCGTGCCGACCTTGGCCGAGGAGCTGCGCGACCATCGCGCCCGCTATTTCGATCTGCCGGGCCTCGAGGCCATGAGCCCAGAGCAGCGTCAAAAAGTGGTGCTCATCGTGCAAGATCCCTTCACCAGTTATTACGACGCCCCCGTGGTGCGGGACCTAGTGAAGCTGGCCAGCAAGCTCGGCCTGCAGCCCTATTTGCTGCCGTTCAAGCCCAACGGCAAGCCCCAGCACGTGAAGGGTTTCCTGCGCGCCTTTGCCCGTACCGCGGCCAGCAGCGCCCAGTTCCTCAACAAGGTGGCGGCCCTTGGCATCCCCATGGTGGGGGTCGATCCCTCCCTGGTGCTCTGCTATCGGGATGAATACGTGAAGGTGCTCGGCCCCGCTCGCGGCGACTTCCAGGTGATGTTGCCCCAGGAGTGGCTGCTCTCCCTGCCGGCCGAGGCGCTGCCGGTGCGGGAAGAGGCGGGCACCGAACCCTGGTATCTGTTCGCTCACTGCACCGAGAAGACCGCCAAGCCCACCACCCACGGCGACTGGAGCACCCTGTTCCGCCGCTTCGGTGCCACGCTGCAGCCGGTCTCGGTGGGCTGCTGCGGCATGGCCGGTACCTATGGCCACGACGCCAAACAGGTGGAGAACTCCAAAGGCATCTATGGTCTGAGCTGGGCCGAGCCCCTCGCGCGCCTGCCCAAGGAGCGCTGCCTGGCCACCGGTTATTCGTGCCGCAGCCAGGTCAAGCGGATGGAGGGGGGGAAACTCAAGCACCCGTTGCAGGCCCTGCTGGAACTGCTCTGATGCTGACTCTGCCCAAGCGGTTTCGGGTGCCGCAAGCCTATCGGCACCCGCACTTCCTGCTGCTGCCGGTCAGCCCGGCCCAGGCGGTGGTGGAGTTCGTCGCCATGCTGCGCGAGCGCGAGCAGCTTCATCAGCTGTTTCGCCCGGACGATGTGTGGCCCTCCGCCAGTTTCAGCCTGAGCCAGCACGAGGCCGATCTGGAGTGGCAGCGCTCCGAGTTCCTGGCCAAACGCTCCTTTGCCTATGGCCTCTGGAGCCCGGCGCGGGAGCCCGAGTTCTGGGGCGGGGTTTATCTCTACCCCTCGGTGCTGCCGGAGGTGGCGGTGGAGCTCTTCTTCTGGAAGGTGGCCGAGGCGCCGCTCACCGATGCCGAACTGGAGGCCGAACTGCGCACCTGGCTTGGCAAGGTGTGGCAGTGGCCCGCGCCGAGCCTGCCGGGGCGGGACGTCCCTTGGGCCGAGTGGCCCGGGGTGACCTACCCCTGGTGACAGGGTCTGGCCAGCCGGCCAGCCCTGAAGATGCCCCTCAAGCGGGGCATCTTTTTTTCTGCGCCATTTTCGCCGACACTGCTGGTTTGCCGCTACGGCGCAGCGATAACCCATTGATCACAGAAGGAGTCAGCTCGTCATGAGTCAAGAGAACGCCCCCATCTGGCGCAAGCCCATGAGCCTTGAGAGGCTCAACGCCTGCTCCCGCAATACCCTGATGGCCCACCTCGACATCGTCTACACCGCCTTTGGCCCTGACTGGCTGGAGGCCACCATGCCGGTGGATCACCGCACCCATCAGCCGCTCGGCATGCTGCACGGCGGCGCCTCCGTGGTGCTGGCGGAGACGCTGGGATCACTTGCGGCCAACATGGCGGTCGGACCTGACAGTTACTGCGTGGGGCTGGAGGTCAATGCCAACCACTTGAGGGCCAAGCGGGAAGGGGTGGTGACGGGGCGCTGCGCGCCGCTGCATCTGGGGGCGACCACTCAGGTGTGGCAGATAGAAATTCGCGATGAACGTGGTCGTTTATTGTGCACCAGCCGGTTGACCATGGCGGTGCTCAAGCACAAGCGAGACAAGGACTCTGGCGAAGCGTGATCCGCAATCACGCACCATGAGTGAAAAATAAGCAAGCCATAGTCGTCAGATCCCTCTATAATTGCCAACGTCTTGAGAGGCCTATCACATTTTTCAAGACAGCAGAACAAAGTGGCGCTATAATCGCCGCCTTTTTGCTATTCCGCGGTGTTAGCCGCCTGCCTTAATCTGGAAGAATCTATGTCTGATACCGAACAACTGCCCCTTTTTAGTGAGCTTGGACTGGCCGCGCCTGTACTGAAAGCGCTGCAGGACGTGGGCTATGAGCGCCCGTCCCCCATCCAGGCCGCAGCAATTCCCCACCTGATGGCGGGCCACGATCTGCTGGGGCAGGCGCAAACCGGTACAGGGAAGACCGCTGCTTTTGCCTTGCCTCTGTTGTCTCGTCTGGAAGCTGGTAACCGCAACACCCAGATCCTGGTGCTGGCGCCTACCCGTGAACTGGCCCTGCAGGTGGCTGAAGCGTGCCAACGCTATGCCCACCACATGCCTGATTTCCACGTGCTGCCCATCTACGGCGGCGCCTCCTACGAAACCCAGACCCGCGCCCTGCGTCGCGGTGCTCAGGTTGTCGTGGGTACTCCGGGCCGTGTGATGGACCTGATCCGTCGCAAGAACCTGGACCTCTCCGGTCTGAAAGCCTTGGTGCTGGACGAAGCGGACGAAATGCTGCGCATGGGCTTCATCGACGACGTGGACTGGATCATGGATCAGTGCCCGGCCGGTCGTCAGGTTGCCCTGTTCTCTGCCACCATGCCGGAGCAGATCCGTCGCGTTGCCCAGAAGCACCTGAAGCAGCCCAAAGAGATCAAGATCGCCTCCAAGACTGCGACCGCCACCACCATTCGCCAGCGATACTGGCAGGTGACCGGTCTGCACAAACTGGACGCCATGACCCGTCTGCTGGAAGTGGAACCCTACGAAGCGCTGCTGGTGTTCGTGCGTACCAAGAACGCCGCCGAAGAGCTGGCCGGCAAGCTGGCTGCTCGTGGTCACGCCTGTGAAGCGCTGCACGGCGACATCCCGCAGAAGCTGCGTGAGCGTACCGTTGACAAGCTGCGTCAGGGCCAGCTGGACATCCTGATCGCCACCGACGTGGTTGCTCGTGGTCTGGACGTTGAGCGCATCACCCACGTAGTGAACTACGACATTCCGTACGACACCGAATCCTACGTTCACCGTATCGGCCGTACCGGCCGTGCCGGTCGCAAGGGCGAGGCCATCCTGTTCGTGGCACCGCGCGAGCGCCGCATGCTGCGCGCCATCGAGCACGCTACCCGTCAGGCCATCGAGCCGATGAAGATGCCGAGCACCGAGGACATCAACCAGCACCGTCTGGCCAAGTTCAAGGAGCGCATTCGCGAAACCATGATGGGCGAAGAGCTCGAGATCTACGTGAACCTGGTGAACGAGCTGATCGAAGAAGATTCTGCCGATCCGCTGGAGCTGGCTGCCGCACTGGCCAAGCTGGTACAGGGTGATCAGCCGCTGCTGCTGGATGACTCCATCCCGGATCCTCTGTTCAGCAACAACAACGATCGCGGTGGTTTCGAGCGTCGTGAGTTCAACGACCGCGGCGGTCGTGACTTCGGTGACCGTGGCGATCGCCCGGCCCGTCGCATGCCGTCCCTGGAGCCGCGTCCGCTCAAAGACAACCCGGACGTGGAGATGGAGCGCTACCGCGTAGACGTGGGTGCCCATCACGGCGTCAAGCCGGGTCAGATCGTGGGCGCCATCGCCAACGAAGCGAACATCGAGAGCCGTTTCATCGGCAACATCGACATCGCTGACGACTTCTCCACCGTCGATCTGCCCAAGGGCATCAGCCCTGACGTGCTGGAAGTGATCAAGAAGGCCCGTGTCTGCCAGCGTCCGCTGCAGATCAGCCGCTACACCGAGGTGCCGGCCGGTGGCAACACCAGCAGCCGTCCGCCGCGCGGTGATCGTCCGTTCCGTGGCGACCGTCCTTTCAACAAGGATCGCCGTCCGCAGGGTGACCGTCCCTTCAACAAGGATCGCCGTGAAGGCGGTTTCGACAAGGGTCGCAAGTTCGGTGGCAAGCGCCGCGACAGCTAAGCTCTGATTGTTATCTAAAAAGGCCGCTCATCGAGCGGCCTTTTTATTGCCTGAGGTTTACCCACGCTGTGCTGGTGGGGCTCACCCATTGAGCGTCATTGGTATCGCCGACAGGCTGCCTGGCACTGCCACCGGTATCGGCTGCCAAGTGCAGGATGGTAACTAAGGTTGCCAGCCCAGGAGCCGCCTTGTGCCGTTGCGAGCAGAACCTGCGCGAAGGGGAGAGCGAAGCAGAACAAGAGAGGGCCGACAGAGCAGCCAGGAAGGAAAAGTACCTCGCCTGTCCGCTCATATATTCCGGCGTATACATGGAACTATGAAGGCAGCAAAAAGGCGACCCGTAGGTCGCCTTTTTGTTGTCTTGTCTCTTGCTGCCCGGCTTAGAGCACCATGGCGGCAATCCAGCCGAAGAGGATGAGCGGGATGTTGTAGTGAATGAAGGTCGGCACCACGCTGTCCCAGATATGGTCGTGCTGGCCGTCGGCGTTGAGGCCCGAGGTGGGACCCAGGGTCGAATCCGAGGCGGGCGAACCCGCGTCCCCCAGCGCGCCGGCCGCACCCACCAGGGCGATGGTGGCCATGGGCGAGAAGCCGAGCTGGATGCACAGCGGCACATAGATGGTGGCGATGATGGGCACGGTGGAGAAGGAGGAGCCGATCCCCATGGTGATGAGCAGGCCCACCAGCAGCATCAGGAGGGCGGCCAGCCCCTTGTGGCCGGTCATCATGCCGGCGACGGACTGCACCAGGCTGTCGACCCCGTGGGTCTCCTTCATCACGGCGGCAAAACCGGCGGCGGAGATCATGATGAAGCCGATGAGGGACATCATGCGCACGCCCTGGGTGAAGGCATCCTGACTCTCGCGAAACTTGATGACGCCGCCACAGGTGAAGATGACGAAACCCGCCAGGGCCCCCAGCACTATGCTGTTGGTCATCAGTTGCAGCCCCAGCGCCACGGCGATGGCCAGCAGGGCCACCCAGATGTGACTGAGGTTGAGCTCGACCGTCTCCGGCTCGGCGGCCAGGATCTTCTCCAGATCGTACTGGCGCGGCTTGCGGTAGCTGAAGAAGACGGCGATGAGCAGGCCGCAGAACATGCCAAGCACCGGGATGGCCATCGCCATCGGCAGCTGGCTGAGCTCGACCGGCACGCCGTTGTCGATCAGGTTCTTGGCCAGGATGTTGTTGAGGAAGATGCCACCAAAGCCCACCGGCAGCAGCATGTAGGTCGCGGTCAGGCCGAAGGTGATGACGCAGGCCACCTGACGACGGTCGATCTGCATCTGGGCCATGACGTGCAGCAGCGGCGGGATCAGGATGGGAATGAAGGCGATGTGAACCGGGATCAGGTTCTGGGAAGAGACGGAGACCGCGAGCACGGAGGCGAGCAGCAGGCTCTTGACCCAGAGAATGCGGGTACTGCTGGCATCCTTGCCGAGCTGGCTGATCACCTTGCGGGCCAGCAGATCGGTGATGCCGGAACGGGAGATGGCGACGGCGAAGGCACCCAGCATGGCGTAGGAGAGGGCGATCTCGGCGCCGCCACCCAGGCCACCGGTAAAGGTGGAGAGCGTCTGCTCAAGGGTGAGCCCCCCGATCAGGCCGCCCGCGATGGCGCCGATGGCGAGGGAGACCACCACATTGATCCGCAGTAGGCTGAGCACCAGCATCAGCGCCACTGCGATAACAACAGGATTCATTTGATTTCCTTATAGTTTGTGTTGCTGTCTGTCGTGTGAAAGGCAGTTAGTTTGCGAAAAATGTGACAAATGTCGAGTAAAAAATCAGGCTGATGGCCTATCTGCAGCATTCACGGCGCTCTGCTGCCGACAACGGGGTCGGAGGCGTGAAAAAAGGCGCTGGATGGCACTTTATTATCTATTCTGGTCAAACCAGATCAGGAATAAACCAGCAGAGGCAAACCGTGCAAAGAAAAGCGGCTGCCGTGGCAGCCTGCTTGAGATCGGGGTTTATTCGCCCGCATCGTCACTCTCGTTGTCCGGGTGAGCGGGTGGCCAGCCACCCAGGCTCTTCCAGCGGTTGACGATATGGCAGAACAGCTCTGTGGTGCGTTCGGTGTCATAGAGGGCGGAGTGTGCCTCTTTGTTGTCGAACGGGATGCGGGCGCTCTGGCACGCCTTGGCCAGCACCGTCTGACCCAAGGCCAGGCCGGAGAGCGCCGCGGTATCGAACGTGGCAAACGGATGGAACGGATTGCGCTTGAGGCCGGCCCGCTCGGCGGCGGCCATCACGAAGCCGTGATCGAAGGTGGCGTTGTGGGCCACTATGATGGCGCGGCCGCAATCCTGCTCCTTCATCCCCTTGCGAATGCCCTTGAAGATCTCGGTCAGCGCCTCTTTCTCGCTGACGGCGCCACGCAGGGGATTGAAGGGGTCGATGCCGGTGAAGTCGAGCGCCGCCTTTTCCAGGTTGGCGCCCTCGAACGGTTCGACATGAAAATGGAAGATCTGATCGGGCACGAGCCAGCCCTGCTCGTCCATCTTGAGGGTATGGGCAGCGATCTCCAGCAAAGCGTCGGTTCTGGCATTGAACCCGGCGGTTTCAACATCGATGACGACGGGGTAAAAGCCACGAAAACGGCCCTTGAGGGTGTGAACTGCGTCGGTCATGGTATCTCGGTCGGCGTGAAATGAGGCGGCATTATGGCAAAAAAGCGGGCCCTTGTCCCATCTCCGCCGCCCTGCAGGCGCTAGCCGATTCTATTATCGACACGCGAGCTTATAATTGACCACTCAATCAATGGAATGGAGAGCAAGGATGAAGAAGCTGGGATTGGCGCACAAGATGTTGCTGGTTGTCTGCCTGCCACTGCTGGCCCTGCTGTTTTTCTCCGGCCGGTACGTGTATGAGCGTTATCGGGTCGAACAGGAGATGAGCCAGGCCCAGGCCGCGCTGGATGTGGTTCGGGAAGCGGCGCAACTGGCCCACGAGCTGCAAAAAGAGCGCGGCATGTCGGCCGGCTTCCTCGGCTCTGGCGGCAACAAGTTCCGCGATGCCCTGCCGGCCCAGCGCAAGGTGGTGGATGGCCTGCTGCAGCGTTTTGCACAAGACCCGGCCCTGCTGGCGCTCAGCGAGGTGCAGCAGGAGCTGGCCGGGCTGACGGCCATGCGCGAGCGGGTCAGTGCGCTGGGGGTGGAGGTGGCGGAGCAGGTCGGCGTCTACAGCCGGATCATCTCCCGCCTGCTGGCGGTGGTGGATCAGATCAGCATCCACAGCCGGGATGCCACCATAGCGCTGCAGACCAACGCCTATGCCGCCTTCTTGCAGAGCAAGGAGCGGATGGGGCTGGAGCGGGCGACCTTGAGCAACGTGTTCGGCCGAGACAGCTTCACGCCAGCGCTGCTGCAGCAGTTCATCTCGCTGCTGGCGGCCCAGAATACTTATCTTGAACGCTTCCAGGCGGTGGCGAGCCTCTCCCAGCGCCAGCTGCTGGCCGACAGCCTGGCCTCGCCCGTGGTAGCCAAGGTGGCCGCCATGGAGAAACTGGCGCTCGACAAGGCGGCCAGCGGTGGTTTCGGGGTGGATGCCGAAGCCTGGTTTGCCTTGAGTACCGACAAGATAGGCCTGCTCAAACAGAGTGAGGATCGCCTCTATCAACAGCTGTCCGAGCGGGTCGACCAGATGCGGGCCCAGAGTGCCAGCGACTTCTGGTGGGCTGCCATCGGGGTCTTGCTGTGCGTGGCACTGACCACCTTCGTCTGCTGGCGGGTGGTGCGGGATCTGCATCTGGGCTTCACGGCGCTGCACCAGACCTTCAAGCGGCTGGTGAAGGAGAACGACCTGACGGTGCGGGTCAACTGGCAATCCGGTGACGAGCTGGGGGCGCTGGCGCGGGATCTGAACCACTTCCTCGAACACCTAGAAGGCTTGTTGCTGGCGGTGCGCCGCTCCTGCGAGGTGTTGACCCGCAGCGCCGCCGCCTCGGCCAACGTCATCACCGAGGTGAACGCCGGGGTGGCCAGGGGCTTTGGTCAGGTGGACCTGGTGGCGACCGCCGCCACCGAGATGGCCTCGACGGTGGCGGAGATCGCGCGCAATGCCACCCAGACCTCGCTGGCGACCCAGCAGGCCATCGGCCGGGCCCGGCAGGGGGACAAGGAGGTGGATCAGACCATAGACGCCATCCAGCTGGTGGCGGGTACCCTGAGCGATACCCAGCAACTGGTGGACAGCCTGCATCAGGATACCGAGTCGGTGGGGGAGGCCCTCAACCTCATCAAGCAGATCTCGGATCGCACCAACCTGCTGGCCCTCAACGCGGCCATCGAGGCGGCCCGTGCCGGCGAATCCGGTCGCGGCTTTGCGGTGGTGGCGGAAGAGGTGCGGGCGCTGGCATCGCGCACCCAGCAGGCCGCCGACGACATCGAGCGGATGCTGGCGCGTCTGCGCCAGGGGGCCAATCAGGCGGTGACTGCCATGCACCTGGGGACCGAGCAGGCGGGGCTGAGCGTGACCGAAGCCAAGCGGGCGGGCAGTGAGCTGACCGACATCGTCAACGAGGTGCGCAAGGTGAGCGACATGACGGCCCAGGTGGCCACCGCCACCGAGGAGCAGCGCTACGTCACCGACGATATCCAGCACAACGTGATGACCATCCGCGAGGTGTACGAGGCGCATCGCCAGCACTCGGAGACCCTGCAGCAGAACAGCGTTGAGCTGGATCAGCTGGCACGAGAGCTGGCAGGCCGCATCGCCAGCTTCAAGCTGATGGGCGGATCTTCACCCCATTGAGCGCTTTGACCTAAAGCTTGTCCTGTCCCTGCCGATACCTAACCAGAGATCGTGTGGAGGGCAGGCAGTTGAACGCTTGGGTGTTGGGGTTGGTCAGCATATCAGTGAGTATGCAGTTGCAGGCGGGGGTCACCGAATTCGGTGCCGGCCTGGATCAATCCGTCTGGCGGTTGACCTCTGATACCCAGGTGGAGTGCCGGCTCGAGCATCCCATCCCCAGCTGGGGCACGGGGGCCTTCGTCAGCCGCGCCGGTCGCAAGATCAATCTGGACTTCGAACTCAAGGGGCTGCGCCAGCAGGCCCAGACCCAGACGGTGAGTCTGGGCATCATGCCGCCCATCTGGCGCCCTGGCCTGGCCGGTCGGGAGATAAGCCAGCTGCGTTTTTACCAGCAGTTTGATGGCCTGGTGGAGGGGCAGACCGCCTGGACCATGCTGGACGAGCTGGAGGGGGGGCGCATGCCGACCTTCCAGTATCGCGACTGGTATCGCCAGAACCGGCCGGTGCGGGTCTCCCTCTCCTCGGTCAATTTCCGGGTCAAGTACCAGGCCTTCATGGACTGTGTGAACGGCCTGCTGCCCTACAGTTTCAACGACATCGCCTTCAGCGTGCTCACCTACGACAAGAACAGCGATCAGCTGTCGCTGGCTTCCAAGCGGCGGCTGGCGATGATCGGCGAGTATGTGAAGGTGGACAAAAGCATCGACGTGGTGGTGATCGACGCCTACAGCGACAGCTATGGCGGCCGCTGGCCGAACCAGAAGCTCTCGGAGAAGCGGGCCGATGCCATCAAGAAGGTGTTTGTCGATCTGGGTATCGATCCCGGCAAGATCTCGGTGGAAGGGCACGGCGAGAAGCAGCACGTCGCCTCCAACGAGACCGAGGGTGGCCGTGCCAAGAACCGGCGGGTGGTGATCAACATGGGCCGCAATGGCGCCATCTGAGTAATATCTTTGCCATAAAAAAAGAGCGCCTCGGCGCTCTTTTTGGTTTTTTCGGGGACAAGCCTGGATCAGAAGCTCTCGCCAAGGCCGCTGCCGGCATCTTTCTTGGCGATCAGTTCAATCTTGTAACCGTCCGGATCCTCGACGAAGGCGATGACGGTGGTACCGCCCTTGACCGGACCCGGCTCGCGGGTGATCTTGGCACCGGCGGCGCGCAGCGCATCGCAGGTGGCATAGATGTCGTCCGCTTCCAGCGCGATGTGGCCGTAAGCCGAGCCCAGCTCGTACTCGCTCACGCCCCAGTTGTAGGTGAGCTCGATGACGGCCTCATCCTTCTCGTCGCCGTAGCCGACGAAGGCCAGGGTGTACTTGTATTCGCTGTTCTCGCTCTTGCGCAGCAGTTTCATGCCCAGCACACGGGTGTAGAAGTCGATGGAACGTTGCAGATCGCCGACGCGCAACATGGTATGCAGAATTCTCATTGCTCAATTCTCCGGGTTGGTGATTGGTACTGCCTTGAATCCATGGCCCTCGGCCTGGGTCCGCAGACGCCTGTGAGCCAGGCCTCGCCCTGCGGATCAGCTCTCGGGGTAGACTTTTTCTTTGTACTCACACAAATCTTCGATGATGCAGGAGCCACAGCGCGGCTTGCGGGCCAGACAGGTGTAGCGCCCGTGCAGGATCAGCCAGTGGTGCACATCCAGCTTGAACTCGGCCGGAACCACCTTGAGCAGCTTCTCCTCCACCTGATCGACGTTCTTGCCCACCGCAAAACCGGTGCGGTTGGAGACCCGGAAGATATGGGTATCGACGGCGATGGTGGGCCAGCCGAAGGCGGTGTTGAGCACCACGTTGGCAGTCTTGCGGCCGACACCGGGCAGGGCCTCGAGGGCCTCGCGATTCTCCGGCACCTCGCCGCCGTGGCGCTCCAGCAGGATGGCGCAGGTCTTGATGACGTTCTCGGCCTTGGTGTTGAACAGGCCAATGGTCTTGATGTACTCCTTGAGCCCGTCCACCCCCAGATCCAGCATGGCCTGCGGGGTGTTGGCCACCGGGTAGAGCTTGTCGGTGGCCTTGTTGACGCTCACGTCGGTGGCCTGGGCCGACAGCAGCACGGCGATCAGCAGCTCGAACGGCGTGGTGAAGTTGAGCTCTGTGGTGGGGTGGGGATTGTCGTCCCGCAGTCGCTCCAGGATCAGTCTGCGTTTCTGGTTGTTCATGGCTCCCTCTTGGCTCAGAGCTGGGTCGCGCGGGCGCCCGCGGCCGGCACGCTGCAATGGGCCTTTTCGGCACTCTGCTTGCGGCCCATCCAGTCGTTGATGGCGTTCTTGCCGGCGATCATCAGGCCGAGGCCGATGAAGCCGCCAGGGGGCAGGATCGCCAGCAGCAGGCTGGCGTCGGCGTGGAACAGCTCGATGCGCAGGGACTTGGCCCACTCACCCAGCAGCAGGTCGGCACCGTCAAACAGGGTGCCCATGCCGATGATCTCGCGAAGGCCCCCCAGCACCAGCAGCACCAGGGTAAAGCCCAGTCCCATCATGAAGCCGTCGATGGCCGCCAGCAGTGGCGGATTCTTGGAGGCATAGGCCTCGGCCCGGCCTATGATGACGCAGTTGGTGACGATGAGGGCGATGAAGATGCCGAGCGCCTGATAGAGGCCGTAGGTGTAGGCGTTCATCAACAGCTGCACGCTGGTCACCAGGGCCGCGATGATCATCACGTAGACCGGGATGCGGATATCCTTGGGCACCCAGTTGCGCACCAGGGAGATGGCGAGGTTGGAGCTGACCAGTACCGCCATGGTGGCAAGGCCGAGCCCCAGCGCATTGGTGAAGGTGGAGGAGACCGCCAGGGTGGGGCAGAGCCCCAGCACCTGCACCAGGGAGGGGTTGTTCTTCCACAGCCCCTGCAGCATCAGCTCCTTGAGCTCTTCACGGCGGCCATTGCTCTCGCTGATCGGGCTCTGCCCGTCAATCACATCAACTTGTTCCATAGCTTGTGCTCCGGCGTTAGGGGGTGGCGTCACAGGCGGGGGCGTCCCGCAGCAGCTCGGGGTGCTCCTGTTGCAGCAACAGCAGGTTCTTCACCGCCTTGACCACGGCCCTGGGGGTGATGGTGGCGCCGGTGAAGGCGTCGAACTCGCCGCCATCCTTCTTCACGGCCCAGCTGGATTCGTTGTCGCGGTTGAGAAACTTGCCGACGAAGCTGTTGATCCAGCCAGATTTTTTCAACTCTATCTTGTCGCCAAGACCGGGCGTCTCGTTGTGGGTCAACACCCGCACCGCGCTGACGGTGCCCTTGGCGTCGGTGCCGACGATCAGGCGAATGGCCCCACTGTAGCCGTCGGGGGCCACGGTTTCCAGCGCATAGCCGGTGGTGGTGCCCTGCAGGGTCGCGGTGTAGAGGGGCATCGGCTGGTCGCTGCCCAGATAGCGTTTGCTCTGCACCAGCTTGCAGCTGGCCACCAGATCGTTGTCATAGCTCCCCTCCGGCAATAGGGCGGAGAGGGTGCGCAGCTTCTCCAGCTGCTGTTGATGGGCGATCCGGCCCTGGGTCAATTCGTTGGTCAGCACCACCAGGGCGGTACAGGCCAGGGCGAACATGGCCAGGGTGACGCCGTTCTTGCGCATGCTCTTTAACATTGCATCGTTCCTGAGAGTGAGGTGTGTGCGACGCTCATACGACGGGCGCCATGGGCGCTGGGACAGCTCAGGCTGTCTGTCCAGCAAGCCATGCAGGCGTTGGCTGTCGAGATCATTTGCGGCGGGCTCCATAGACTTTGGGGCGTGTCAGGCTGTCGATCAGCGGCACGCACAGGTTGGCCAGCAGCACGGCAAAGGCGAAGGCATCCGGGTAGCCGCCAAAACGGCGGATGAGGTAGACCAGCACCCCGATGAGCACGCCATAGACCAGGCGGCCGCGCGGTGTGGTGCTGGCACTCACCGGATCCGTGGCGATGAAGAAGGCCCCCAGCATGGTGGCGCCGCTGAACAGGTGGAACATGGGGGTGGCGGTGGCATCCGGCGTCACCAGATAACCCAGGGTGGCGGCCAGCAGCAGGGCGCCGAGGATGGCCCCCGGGATGCGCCAGTTGATCACCTTCTGTTGCAGCAGGAACAGACCGCCCAGCAGGTAGCCGAGGTTGACCCAACTCCAGCCGATGCCGCCCCAGCCCTCGAACACCTTGTGGGTCATCACCTCGCCGGCGGTGAGGCCCTGGGTCAGCCCGGTTTTCAGGGTATCCAGCGGTGTGGCCATGGTCAGTCCGTCCACTCCCTGCTTGAGCTGGGCCATGCTGTAGCCATCCAGGCTGAAGCCGGTGAAGATCACCGAGGCCGCATCACCAAAGCCGATGTCGTAGGCGGCGATGCTAGACGGCGGCAGCCAGCTGGTCATCTGCACCGGGAAGGAAACCAGCAGCAGCACGTAGGCCACCATGGCAGGGTTGAACAGGTTCTGGCCCAGTCCGCCGTAGAGGTGCTTGGCGATGATGATGGCAAACGCGGTGCCCAGCACCAGCATCCACCAGGGCAGCAGCGGCGGCAGGGAGAGACCGATCAGCACGGCGGTGAGCGCCGCGCTGCCATCCAGCAGGGCTGGCTTGACGGGGCGTTGGCGTAGGCGCAGCACCAGGGCTTCGGAGGCCAGCGCCGTGACCAGGGCCAGCAGGATCTGGATCAGGGTGCCCCAGCCAAAGAACCAGGTCTGCGCCAGAAAACCGGGCAGACAGGCCAGCATCACCAGCAACATCAGGGTTTGGGTCTGTCTGCGGTTATGGGCAAACGGCGCACTCGCGATATTGAACATGGATCAGTGGCTCTTGTCGGTCGATGGAGAAGGGGAGGCCTGGGCTGCCGCCTCGGCCGCCAGTTTCCGGGCCTTGGCACGGGCCACGGCGGCAGCGATGGCCGCCTTCTTGGGATCTGCGTCGGCGGCGTCAGGCTGCGGGGCGGCTGCAACAGCCGCTTCACCCTCGCTTACGGCTGCGTCGCCTTGCGCCTGAGCCGCGGCCTTCTTGGCCTTGGCACGGGCGATGGCGGCAGCGATGGCCGCCTTCTTGGGATCCGCGTCGGCGGCATCAGGCTGCGGGACGGTAGCAGGGGCTGCTGCAACAGCCTCTTCACCCTCGCTTATGGCGGCGTCACCTTGCGCCTGAGCCGCGGCCTTCTTGGCCTTGGCGCGGGCGATGGCGGCGTCACCTTGCGCCTGAGCCGCGGCCTTCTTGGCCTTGGCGCGGGCGATGGCGGCGGCAATGGCCGCCTTCTTGGGATCCACGTCGGCAGCGTCAGGCTGTGGGTCGGTAGCAGGGGCGGCTGCAACGGCCTCTTCACCCTCGCTCACGGCTGCGTCGCCTTGCGCCTGAGTCGCGGCCTTCTTGGCCTTGGCCCGAGCGATGGCGGCGGCGATGGCTGCCTTCTTGGGATCCGCGTCGGCAGCGTCAGGTTGCGAGACGGCGGCAGGGGCTGCCGCGACGGCCTCTTCATCTTCGGTTACGACAGTGTCACCTTGCGCCTGAGCAGCGGCCTTCTTGGCCTTGGCACGGGCGATGGCGGCGGCAATGGCCGCCTTCTTGGGATCGTCCCCCGCGCCGGTCGGCTCGGCTGCTGCCGCACTGCTGTCAGCGCCAGGTTCGGTGGCATCAGCCTCGCTGCCGGCTTGCGCTTTCTTCGCCTTGGCACGGGCAATGGCTGCCGCGATGGCGGCCTTCTTGGGATCGCTCTGGGCAGCAGCACTGGTTAACGCTGTGGCATCCGCCGGGGTGGCCTGTGCCGCCTCGGTGTCACCGCTCTGGGCTGCCTTCTTGGCCTTGGCCCGCGCCAGTGCGGCGGCGATGGCCGCTTTTTTCGGATCCGCCTCTGTGGTGGCAGTGGCATCGCCCGGCATGGCTGGCGCCGTGTCGAGCGCCTTGGCGGCGCGGCGGGCTTCCGCCTCCCGCTTGCGGGCCTCACGGGCGGCGATCACCGCGCTGTTGTCGGGCACACCTTCGGCAGTGGCGGCAACGGCCGTGACGGGAGCCTCCTGCTTGGCCTTGAGACGGGCCAGGGCCGCGGCTACCGGATCTTCTCCGCCGGCCGCCGTCATAGCCTGGCGCCGCTGGGCTGCCGCCTCGGCATGGCGGGCTTCGCGAGCGGCTTTCTCCCGCTCGA
Source organism: Aeromonas sp. s3 (assembly GCF_040907805.1). Taxonomy (NCBI): domain Bacteria; kingdom Pseudomonadati; phylum Pseudomonadota; class Gammaproteobacteria; order Aeromonadales; family Aeromonadaceae; genus Aeromonas; species Aeromonas sp. s3. The sequence continues at coordinate 114,698 of NZ_JBFOCQ010000017.1, read as the reverse complement.
AGCGGGCCTGCTTGGCCTCGAAGCGCTGCTTGGCGCGCTCGGCCTTCTCGGCCTCGGAGCGGGCCTCGCGGATATCATCCTTGGCAATCTTGTAGTACTGCACCAGCGGGATCTCGCTCGGGCAGACCCAGGCGCAGGCGCCACATTCGATGCAGTCGAACAGGTTGAGCCCTTCTGCCTTGTCGTACTCCTTGGCCCGGCTGTACCAGTAGAGCTCCTGGGGCAGCAGGTTGGCCGGACAGGCATCGGCACAGGCGCTGCAGCGAATGCAGGCCTGCTCCGGACCGGGCGGCGGCAGCTCGGCCCGGGTGGGGGAGAGCAGGCAGTTGGTGGCCTTGACCACGGGTACCATGGCGTGGGGCAGGGTGAAGCCCATCATGGGGCCCCCCATGATCACCCGCTGATCCGCCTCGGGCTGCAGCTCGAAGCGCTGCAGCAACCAGCGCACCGGCGTGCCCAGCAGCACCCAGGCGTTGCCCGGCTTCTTGAAGGCATCGCCGGTGAGGGTGACGATGCGGGAGATGAGCGGTTCGCCGTCGATGATGGCGCGCTTGATGGCAAACACGGTGGCCACGTTGAGCACCATGATGCCCATGTCTACCGCACGGCCTCCCTTGGGTACCTGACGACCGGTGAGCAGCTCTATGGTCTGCTTGGCGCCGCCCGAGGGGTACTTGGTGGGTACCGTCTTGACCAGTACGTCTTCGTCGGTGGCGTGACGGGTCAGCTCGCCGATGGCGGCCGGCTTGTTGTCTTCCACCCCGATCAGGGTCAGCTTGGGTTTGAGCAGGTGCTTGAGCACCCGGATGCCGTCCATGATTTCGTCGGCGTACTCCTGCATCAGCCGGTCATCGGTGGTGATGTAGGGTTCGCACTCCAGCCCGTTGACGATCAGGATCTCGGTGAGCTGACCGCGGCCATCAAGCTTGCTGTGGGTCGGGAACACGGCGCCGCCGAGGCCAGCGATACCGGCCTGCTGAATGCGCTCGAGCAGCTCGCCCCGCTCCAGATTCCAGTAGTCGGCTTGGCCCTTGCGCTCGCCCCAGGCATCTTCGCCATCCGGGGTGAGGGTGATGCAGAGATCGTCGAGACCGGAGGGGTGGGCCACCGTATGGTGGCCGATGGCGGTGATGGTGCCGGAGGTGGAGGCGTGCACCGGCACGATCCGCCCCTTCTCATGACGGGTGAGTGGCTGACCCTTCTTGACCCGGTCGCCGACCCGCACCAGCAGATCGCCGGCCGGGCCCGCGTGCTGGCGTACCGGAATGATGAGCTGGGGCGGCAGGCCCGCGTCCACCACCGGGGTGAGGCTGGACTGCTCCTTGTTCTCGGGAGGATGAATGCCGCCGTGAAAATCCCACAGGGTGCCGGCTTTGATGCGTTCGAGTAAGGACTGCATGGTTACTCCACTATCTTGACCGGAATGGTGACGTTGTTGAGATCCCACTTCCAGTTGTCGACCGTGGTGGGCACCGGGATCATCTCGATACAGTCGGTCGGGCAGGGATCGACGCAGAGATCGCAGCCGGTGCACTCGTCCTTGATCACGGTGTGCATCGCCTTGGTGGCACCGACGATGGCATCGACCGGGCAGGCCTGGATGCACTTGGTGCAGCCGATGCACTGATCTTCATGGATGAAGGCGACTTTCTTGACCGGTACGGCGGCTTCTGCGCCGCCCAGCGGCTGGGGTTCGACCCCCATCAGATCGGCAATCTTGCGCATGGTGGCATCGCCACCGGGCACGCACTTGTTGATCTGATCGCCGTTGGCCAGTGCCTCGGCGTAGGGTTTGCAGCCAGGGTAGCCGCACTGGCCGCACTGGGTTTGCGGCAGCAGGGCGTCGAGCTGATCGACGATGGGATCGGCTTCCACATGAAACTTGACGGCGGCAAAGCCCAGAATGATGCCGAAAGCCAGGGCCAGCAGAGCCAACACCAGAACGGCAAAAAGAATGTGAATCATAGCGCTATATCTTGATGAGGCCGGTAAAGCCCATAAAGGCCAGCGACATCAGGCCGGCGGTGATCATGGCGATGGAGACGCCGCGAAACGGGGTGGGAACATCGGCGGCCACCAGGCGCTCACGCATGGCGGCAAACAGGATCAGTACCAGCGAGAAGCCGGTGGCGGCACCAAAGCCGTAGATGATGCTCTGGATGAAGTTGTGGTGCTCGTTGATGCTGAGCAGCGCCACCCCCAGCACGGCACAGTTGGTGGTGATGAGCGGCAGGAAGATGCCAAGCAGACGGTAGAGGGTGGGGCTGCTCTTGCGGATAACCATCTCGGTAAACTGAACCACGACAGCGATCACAAGAATGAAGGCGAGCGTGCGCAGGTAGGCGATGTTCAGCGGGATCAGGATATAGTGTTCCATCAGATAGGAACAGGCGCTGGCCAAGGTCATCACGAAGGTGGTCGCCAACCCCATGCCGATGGCGGTTTCCAGCTTGCCGGAGACGCCCATGAAGGGGCACAGGCCAAGAAACTTCACCAGCACGAAGTTGTTGATCAGCACGGTGCCGACCAGTAAAAGCAGGTACTCAGTCATTGCAGGTTGGTTATCCGGTTTGAAGGCGGCGGTATTATCTGATTTTAGGTGCCTTTTAACAACCGCAAGGCCGCATGGTTATTATTCAAATAGCCAATTTCATGGAGGAAACGTGCGCCCTTTACCCATTTTTACCCTGACTCTGGCGATGCTGCTCTGGTCCAGCTCCTTCATCGCGCTCAAGCATGTGCTGGGGGTCTGGGGCTTCGGTCAGGTGCTCTTCATGCGCATGAGCGTGGCGGCCCTTTGCTGGCTGTGCTGCTACCGCTATCTCGGCAATTTTCGCTACCAGCCAGGGGATTGGCGCTGGCTGGCCTTGATGGGGGCACTGGAGCCTTGTCTCTATTTTCTGCTGGAGGTCAACGCCCTGCGCTACACCAGCGCCGGCCAGGCGGGCATGGTCTGCGCCCTGCTGCCGCTGGTGGTGGCCCTGGTCGCCTTTTTGCTGATCGGGGAGCGGGTGAGCCGCCGCCAACTGCTCGGCTTTGCCGTGGCTATCTTCGGCATTGCCCTGCTCGGTTTTGGCAGCGGAGCCGATGAGTTTGCCCCCAACGCCCTGCTTGGCAACAGCCTGGAGATGGCGGCCATGTTCTGCGCCGCCACCTACTCGGTGGTGTTCAAGAAGCTCTGCAGCCGCTACAGCGTGCTGACCCTGACCGCCCTGCAGGCCTTTGTCGGCACCCTCTTTTTTGCCCCCTTCGCCCTCAGCGAGCCCTGGCCTGCAGGCTGGGCCTGGCAGGATATGGCGGTCATCGTCTTTCTCGGTGCCTGCGTGACGCTCGGGGCCTACCTGCTCTACAACTGGTCGGTGACCCAGGTGAAGGTGACGCTGGCGGCAGCCTACGTCAATCTCATCCCGGTGTTTACCCTGCTGCTGGCCTACCTGCTGTTGGGGGAGACCCTCAATGCCCTGCAATGGGTGGCCTGCGGCGCCGTGCTGCTGGGCATCGCGCTGGGGCAACTGCCGGCCAGGCGCAAGGGGGCGCAGGCCGTTACCGCCGAGGGGTAACGGGCGGAGCACCCCATCAAATGCAGGCGGGTAACACAGGAGACAAAGCAAACAGGCGACGCACCGGCGTCGCCTGTCTGTTGTGGGCGAAATGGCTAGATGGAGAGCCCTTTGACCGTCTCCGAGACGGAGTTGGCGTCCTCGATGATCTCCTGAATGACGCCGGCGATGATGTCGGCCTGGGCCTGACCTGCCATCGCCTTGTCCGATACCACAGAGACGGTCTGGGTGATCCTGGAGGTGATGTCAGAGTTAAGCCGGATGACGGAGACAATCTCGCCGGTGGAGGTGGAGGTTCTGGCCGCCAGCTGGCGCACTTCATCGGCCACCACCGCAAATCCGCGCCCCTGCTCGCCGGCGCGGGCCGCCTCGATGGCGGCGTTGAGCGCCAGCAGGTTGGTCTGATCCGCGATGCTGCTGATGGTCGAGATGATGGACTCTATGCTTCTCGACTGCTGGTTGAGGTTCTCTATCTGCCGGGTGACCTCGCTGACCGAACTGTTGATGTGGGCCGAGGTTTCCAGCACCTTGTCGATCACCTCCCGCCCTTTGGCGGCGCTCGAAACGGTCTCACCGGCGATGGCGCAGGCTTTCTGGGCCGCCTCGCGCACCGAGATGGATTTCTCCACCCGCTCGCTGATGTCGCTCGCCAGCTTGATGATCTTCACCACCTTGCGCTCGTGGTTGAAGATGGGGTTGTAGGTGGCCTCCAGCCAGATCTTCTCGCCGTGGCGGCCGCGGCGCATGAAGAGCCCGGACTGGATGGCGCCGGATCCGAGATCCCGCCAGAAGTTGGGATTCTGCTGATAAAACTCCTCGTCGCAGAACATGCGGTGGGGCTGACCCACCACCTCGTCCAGCCGGTAGCCAAAACAGTGCAGGAAGTTCTGGTTGGCGGTGATGACGGTGCCATCGGGCTGGAAGTCGATGACGGCCAGGGACTTGTCCAGTGCTGTCAGCAGCGCCTGGGTGCGCTCCAGGGTGGATTGTTGCTCGCTGACGTTGGAGGCCACCTTGGCCACCTTGCTCACCTTGCCATCGAGGAGGATCGGGAAGTAACTGGCTTCGAGCCAGACCGCCTTGCCCGATTTGGCCTGACGGATGAAGCGGCCGCTGCGCGACTCTCCCCGCCGCAGCTCCTGCCACAGCTGCTCGTATTCCCGGGTATTGACATCATCGGGGAAGCAGAGGGAGCTGTGGTGCTTGCCGATCACCTCCTCCCGGCCGTAACCCACGATGGCGAGAAAGCGATCGTTGACGAAGGTGATGACCCCCTCCGGGGTGAATTCGATATAGGGCAGCCGTGACTGGATGGCCTGCTCAAAGGCGCCGAGTGCTGCGATCTTTGCCGCTTGTTCACTCTTGTCGTGATTTCCCGTGCGATTCCAAAACATGGCGGAGCTCCTTGTTAAGACCCCTGTGAGGCTCTTCATGACAATAACCGACCGTCTGAATACTAGTACAGGTTCTTTGGCCATCGCCGTGGCCATTGGGGGGAACTGCTTGTTTTGTCATTATTTATTGTTCCATGCGGGTGAGCGGCAACAGGGGGAACGGAGCAAGTCCGCCTGAGGGCGTGACGGTAGGAGGGGCGACGGTGGTTTTTGTCCCTCCATTTGCTCATTTTCCCTGCGATTCAACACATCAGAGCACCTTATCGCGGCAAGATGAGGTATCTTATGCCCCGATTTCATCCATCAAACGGATAAGAGACAACACATGATCATCAAACCCAAGGTTCGCGGCTTTATCTGCACCACCACTCACCCGGTCGGTTGCGAAGCCAATGTTCGTCGTCAGATTGCCTATACCCAGGCCAAGGGCACCATCGAGAATGGTCCCAAGAAGGTGCTGGTGATCGGTGCCTCCACAGGTTATGGCCTGGCGTCTCGCATTGCCGCCGCCTTCGGCTCCGGCGCCGCCACCCTCGGCGTCTTCTTTGAAAAAGCGGGCAGCGAAACCAAGACCGGTACCGCCGGCTGGTACAACTCCGCCGCCTTCGACAAGGCCGCCAAAGAGGCAGGTCTGTACGCGAAAAGCGTCAACGGCGATGCCTTCTCCAACGAATGCCGCGCCAAGGTGATCGAGCTCATCAAGCAGGATCTGGGTCAGATTGATCTGGTGGTCTACTCCCTGGCCTCGCCGGTGCGCAAGATGCCGGAAACCGGTGAAGTGGTGCGCTCCGCCCTCAAACCCATCGGCGAGGTCTACACCACCACCGCCATCGACACCAACAAGGATCAGATCATCACCGCCACCGTCGAGCCGGCGAATGAGGAAGAGATCCAGAACACCATCACCGTCATGGGCGGTCAGGACTGGGAGCTGTGGATGGCGGCCCTGCGCGATGCGGGCGTGCTGGCCGACGGCGCCAAGTCCGTGGCCTACTCCTACATCGGTACCGATCTGACCTGGCCCATCTACTGGCATGGCACCCTGGGCCGCGCCAAGGAAGATCTGGACCGCGCCGCCGCCGCCATCCGTGGCGATCTGGCCGCCAAGGGCGGCACCGCACACGTGGCCGTGCTCAAATCCGTGGTGACCCAGGCATCAAGCGCCATTCCGGTGATGCCGCTCTACATCTCCATGGCGTTCAAGATCATGAAGGAGAAGGGCATTCACGAGGGCTGCATGGAGCAGGTGGATCGCATGATGCGCACCCGTCTGTACGGTGCCGATCTGGCGCTGGACGAGCAGGCCCGCATCCGCATGGATGACTGGGAGCTGCGCGAAGACGTGCAGCAGACCTGCCGCGACCTGTGGCCGTCCATCACCAGCGAGAACCTCTCGGATCTGACCGACTACACCGGCTACAAGCAGGAGTTCCTGCGCCTGTTCGGTTTCGGGCTGGACGAGGTGGATTACGACGCGGACGTGAATCCGGACGTGCAGTTCGACGTGGTCGAACTCTGAGTCTGACCCAAGTGAAAACGGGGCCCCGCGGGGCCCTGTTTTTTTGGCAAAAATCCCGCTAGGTTGCGAAATTTTATTATCCGCGATCACCTTTTTCCCATATCAAACCCGCTAGTCTGGCGGTGATCGGATCACATGACGGCATTGCCGAGGTACGGAAGCTATGACCACTCCAAATGACGCGCCCAAGAAGCGCCAACTCCCCACGGTTTACACCCTGCTTTTCATCATCATCGCCTTGATGGCGGCCCTCACCTGGGTGCTGCCGGCGGGCAAATACAACTATGTGACTGCCAAAAGCCAGCAGCCGGTGGCGGCGGCGGCCGTGGCCGACTACAGCGGCGATGAGCGGCTGTTGCCAGTGCCAGGCAGCTACACCGAGCTCCCCTCCCAGCCGCAGGGGCTATTCGATGTGCTCAAGGCACCCATTCAGGGCTTTCACAAGGCGGCGGACGTGGCGCTGTTCGTACTCATCATCGGCGGCTTTCTGGCGGTGACCATGCAGAGCGGGGCGCTCGATGCCGGGGTGGGGGCCATCGTCCGTGCCTTTGCCGGGCGCGAGCGGCTGCTCATTCCGGTGCTCATCGCCCTGTTTGCCCTCGGTGGCTCCACCTTCGGCATGGCGGAGGAGACGGTGGCCTTCTGGGCGCTGATCGTGCCGGTGATGATGGCGGCGGGCTTCGATCGCATGGTGGCGGCGGGGATCATCCTGCTCGGCTCCGGGGTCGGGGTGCTCGCCTCCACCGTCAACCCATTTGCCACCGGCATCGCCTCCGGTTTTGCCGGTATCCCCATCGGTGAGGGGATTGGGTTGCGGGTCATCCAGTGGCTGCTGCTGGTGATCTTCGCCTCCTGGTTCGTGATGCGCTACGCCAGGCAGGTGCAGCAGGACAAGTCCCGCTCCGTGCTGGCCGACATCGCCTATGACGACGAGTTCTCCCAGATGAAGAGCGGCAACCTCGCCTTCAGCGGCAAGCAGAAGCTCACCATGCTGGTCTTCTTCGGCACCTTCCTGCTGATGATCTATGCGGTGGTGCCCTGGTCGGATTTGGGGATCGATCTGCTGCCCACCCTGGGTTGGTGGTTTGACGAGCTCTCCACCCTCTTCTTCAGCGCCTCCATCCTGATCGCGCTGATCAACCGGATGCCGGAGTCCAACTATGTGGCAACCTTCCTGAACGGGGCGCGGGATCTCATCGGGGTGGCGCTGGTGGTGGCGGTGGCGCGCGGCATCTATGTGGTGATGGAGCACGGGGTCATCATCGACACCATCTTGCACTGGGCCGAGGGGCTGGTGAGCGGGCTCTCCTCGTCGGTCTTCATCCTGATGGCCTATCTGGTGCACATCATCCTGAGCTTCTTCATCCCCTCCACCTCGGGGCTGGCGACTGTCTCCATGCCGCTGATGGGGCCGCTGGCTGACTTCTCCGGCATCTCCCGGGATCTGGTGATCACCGCCTACCAGTCCGCCTCCGGCTGGATCAACCTGTTTGCCCCCACCGCCGCCCACCTGGTGGCGGGGCTGGCGCTCGCCAGGATCCCCTACGATCGCTTCGTGCGCTGGGTGTTGCCCTTCATCATAGGAGTGGCCCTCATCACCATGGCGGTGCTGGTGGCAGGGGCCCTGCTGCAGGGGTGATAAGCAGACCGCCGTCTCGATGAAACAGGGCCGCTCAGCCGGGGTTGAGCGGCCCTGTTGTTTATTCATGTCGCGCAGAGCAGGGTGAAAGGCCGCCGCTGGCTCGCCACCTTGACGCGCGATGGATCAGGAAGGGGACGCCATGGCGTTCATTTTTATGCGTGCCTCTGGCAGCATATCAATATGAGTCCTGACTGAGGCGCCAGACAGGCGAAGTGAGCACAGTGGCACAATGCAGTGCTGCCCCTTTCGCCGCCGCGACTGCAGTGCTATTACTGCTGGTGATCTTTGTTATGACTCGATTTTTTTGCAAGCGAGGGCGATGAGCCCTATGTGTCATGGATGACGCCAGGAGAGGGATAGGGGGCCGTTGCCCCGTCCGTTGCCGAACGTGGTCATCATGATGAAACCGGACGGTCACGAGGGAGAGGTTATGGGGCACAGAGGGATCATCAGGCTGGCAGGGATGCTGCTGGCCCTGCTCATGGTCGATAGCGGGTGGGCGGCGGAGCCGAGACTGGAGCCGACCGAGCAGGAGCAGGCCCAGACCCTGACCCTGTTTCACGAACCCATAGTGATGCTGCAGGCGAAATTCGGTCGCCTGGACGGGGCGGCCCGGGTGCGGATCGTCAAGGAGCGGGTAAGACAGCTGCAGCCCGAGGATCTGACCCATCCGGTGACCGTGGTCAGCTCGACCCGCCTCGGTCAGGAGGCCAGGGAGTTCAGGCTCAATGACAAGCACCTGCTGGTGTTGCTGGAAAAAGATCTGGAGTGGCTCGATGAGCTGACCCTGGATCAGGCCGCAGAGCGGGTGCGGCTGCGGCTGGAAAATGTGCGGGTCAAGGTGCTGGAGCTGCACTCCAACACCTACCTGCTCAAGGCGGCGGGCAAGACGCTGCTGGTGACCCTGCTGTTTCTGATGGTGGTGCAGCTGCTGCGGCGGGGGCACCAGCGGGCACGTCGCTGGTTCGCCAACAACCTGCTGCAACAGAAGGGGCTGATCCCCCATCAATGGCGCCAGGTGCTCGGCAACCTGGAGATCCGCGTCATCGGCGTGCTCACCTGGCTGGTGATCCTGCTGCTCACCTATGGCTGGCTCACCTATGTGCTGGGGCTGTTCCCGCATACCCGGATCTGGAGCGATCAGCTGGGCTCCTCCCTGCTGGAGCTGTGCAGCAACATCCTGGGCGGGATCGTCGCCGCCATGCCGGGGCTGGCGACCGTGCTGGTCATCTTTGTGCTGACCAAGCTGTTCATCCGCATGCTGGCGGTCATCTTCGCGCGCATCGAGCGCGGCCATTTCCGGGTGCAGGGGCTGCACTCCGAGACGATAGGGGCGACCCGCCGTCTGCTCTCGGTGGTGATCTGGCTGTTTGCCCTGACCGTCGCCTATCCCTATCTGCCGGGGGCCGATTCGGACGCCTTCAAGGGGGTGAGCGTCTTCTTCGGTCTGATGGTGACCCTGGGCTCGGCCGGGATCATGAACCATGCCATGAGCGGCCTGGTGCTGATCTACTCGCGGGCCCTGCGGCCGGGGGATCTGGTGCAGATAGGGGAGGTGGAGGGGGTCGTCACCGAGCTGAGCGCCCTCTCGACCAAGCTGGTGACGCGCCACGATCACGAGGTGACCCTGCCCAACGCCGTGGTGGTGGGGGGCAAGGTGACCAACCTGAGCCGGCTGGCAAGCGACAAGGGCATTGCCCTGCTCACCAAGGTCACCATCGGCTATGACACCCCCTGGCGTCAGGTGCACGCCATGCTGGAGCTGGCGGCCAGGCGCTGCCAGCTGATCAATCAGGAGCAGGCCCCGCTGGTGCGTCAGCTCAATCTGCAGGACTGGTACGTGGAGTACGAGCTGCAGGTACGGATGAAAGAGGGGCTGTTGCCCGGCCCGGTCAGAACCGAGCTGCACGGCCATATCCAGGATGTGTTCAACGAGTTCGGGGTGCAGATCATGTCCCCCAATTTCGTGGCTCAGCCGGAGCAGGCGGTGCTGGTGCCCCGCGAGCAGTGGTATCAGGCCCCCGCCGTGCCGCCTGTCGAAGTGGCCACCGGGGAGAAATAGCCCGCAACGCGGGCCTTGCGACGGGACTCTCTCGCCATAAAAAAATCCGAAGCGGTGCAGACCGCTTCGGATTTTTTATGGTCGGCCTGCTGCTGGCGAGCCGCAGGCCGGGGCAGACGCCGCGTTCCGGTTACTGCTTGTAGCCTTTGAGGAAGCGGGCGAGGCGGCCGATGGCCTCTTCCAGCTCCTCTTCCCGGGGCAGGAACACCAGTCGGAAGTGATCCGGGGCCGGCCAGTTGAAGCCGGTGCCCTGCACCAGCAAGAGCTTCTCCTGCTGCAGCAGGTCGAACACCATCTTCTGGTCGTCGCGAATGTCATACACCTTGGGATCGAGGCGCGGGAACATGTAGAGCGCCCCCTTGGGCTTGACGCAGGAGACCCCGGGGATCTCGTTCAAAAGCTCCCAGGCCTTGTCACGCTGGCGGCGCAGGCGCCCGCCCGGCAGGATCAGCTCGTTGATGCTCTGGTAGCCGCCGAGGGCGGTCTGGATGGCGTGCTGCATGGGCACGTTGGCACATAGCCGCATGGAGGCCAGCATTTCAAGCCCTTCGATATAGCCTTTGGCACGGCCCTTGGGTCCGGTGATGACCATCCAGCCCTGGCGGAAGCCGCAGGCGCGGTAGGCCTTGGAGAGGCCGTTGAAGGTCACCACCATCACATCGTCGCACAGGGTGCAGACGCTGGTGTGGGAGATGTCGTCGTAGAGGATCTTGTCGTAAATTTCGTCGGCGAAGATGATGAGGTTGTGCTGGCGGGCGATCTCGATCACCTCCAGCAAAAACTCACTGCCGTAGACGGCGCCGGTCGGGTTGTTGGGGTTGATCAGCACCAGGCCGCGGGTGCGCGGGGTGATGCGGGCGCGGATGTCGTCGAGATCCGGATACCAGTCGGCCCCTTCGTCGCAGCGGTAGTGCACCGCATGGCCACCGGAGAGGGTCACTGCCGCGGTCCAGAGCGGGTAGTCAGGGGAGGGCACCAGCATCTCGTCGCCGTTGTTGAGCAGTGCCTGCATCGCCATCACGATGAGCTCGCTGGCGCCGTTGCCGATGTAGATGTCGTCGATGTCGACCTTGCGCATTCCCTTCTGCTGGTAGTACTGCATCACCGCCTTGCGGGCGGAGAAGAGCCCCTTGGAGTCGCAGTAGCCCTGGCTCTGGGGCATGTTGAGGATCACATCCTTGATGATCTCTTCCGGCGCTTCGAAGCCGAACGGAGCCGGGTTGCCGATGTTGAGCTTGATGATGCGGTGGCCTTCGTCTTCGAGACGGCGAGCTTCTTTATGCACCGGGCCGCGGATGTCATAGCAGACATCGTCGAGCTTGTGCGACTTGTCGATTGTGAACATGGTGACTGTGATTCCTTCCCCATGGGGACGCGTTGGCGAAAAAGGCGGTTTTTAGTATCAAATTTCTTTTCCCCTATTCTTCACAGAATTGAATGCTAGAACAATCCTCTTTTTAGTAGAATTCCCTGATTTTTAGCCCTGAAACCGGGTTGCCAAAACGTTAAATTCAGCACGATCGTTTGTGTGAACCAAGGTTATCCAGTGAAAGATGAGGGGCTCATTAACAAAGCTACCCGACTGTGTTGAAATATTCACGCTCGCTGGCACGATTGGCTTGCGTGAAAAATGCCGTTCTTTTTGCCCACGGCGGCCAAAAACAGGAGCTGACGCGTGCTGTCAGGTTTGTCCGGGCCCCGTACCCACACCATGGAGAAGTCATCATGCAAGCCCCCGCCGCCGGTCGTTATCGTCACTTCAAGGGTGGTTATTATCAGGTGCTGACCCTGGCCTTGCACACCGAGACCGGGGAGCAGCTGGTGGTCTATCAATCGGAGCAGGATGGCGCCGTCTATGCCCGTCCCGTGGTCATGTTCATGGAGTGGATCGAGCATCAGGGTCAGGTGGTGAGCCGCTTCAGCCCGGTGGCGGAGTGACGCCGGGGAACGACCATGAAAAAAGGCGCCTGATGGCGCCTTTTTTACAACGTGAACTTACTGGTAGAGACCCAGGTTCTCTTTGGCATAGGCTTCGAAATCGGTGCAGCCACCGATGTGCTGCTCGTCCAGGAAGATTTGCGGCACGGTATTGACCGGCTTGCCGGCGCTTTTGGCCAGATCTTCCTTGGTGATGCCCTCGGCGTGGATGTCCACGTAGCGGAATTTGAAATCGTCACGCTGTTCGACCAGTTGCTCGGCAATCTGCTTGGCACGGACACAATAGGGGCAACCGGGACGACCAAAAATCACTGCAAACATGTTCTCTCTCCATTCATTTGAGGCTGGGCACAGGATAGCCCCGCCTCGTGACTAGTCAAAGTGGAAATTGTCGATACGGCCGTTCGCCATCTTCGATAAGGCGCACTGCGCCGGCCGTCATCGTCACTCACCTCGCAGCGGATCAACCCTCATCGGCGATCTGGATCGGCTGCTGCTGGTAGATGCTCTCCAGCACCCCTTTCTCGAACACGGTCCAGGGCCAGGGGGCCTTGCTGGCGCGGTAACGCTCGTGGGTGGCCGGATCCTGCGACAGGCCGCGCTGGAACATCACGAACGCCTTGCGCTGGCCGCCGGCGGTGTCGATGAAGCCCACCAGGTTGGAGGTGCCGGTGATGGTGCCGGTCTTGGCGTGCACCTTGTTCTTCATCATGGGGGCGGTAACGCTGCGCCGCCAGGCCAGGGTGCCGTCCACCTGGGAGCTTGGCAGCAGCTTGATGAGACCGAGCTCCGCGTCATTTTTCTGGATGAAGTTCAGCACCGACAGCATCTGGCGGGCACTGATGAGGTTGTGGGCGGAGAGGCCCGAGCCGTCGGCCAGGGTGGCGTTGCCCAGATCGATGCCGTTCTTGGTCAGGATGGCGCGCACCGCCATGGTGCCGCTGCGATAGCTGCCCGGCTTGTTGTAGTAGTGGCGGCCGACGGTCTTGAGGAAGGTATCGGCGTAGAGGTTGTCCGATTTCTTCAACATCTTGGCCAGCATCACCGGCAGGGAGACCGAGTAGTGGGTACCCAGGGTCTCGGCATTGTCCGGCGATCTGTGGGTAACGCGCAGCAGGCCGTCATGCTTGATGCCGGCCCGGTCCATGGCCCAGCGGATGTTGTCCCAGCCCCAGGCTTCCACGTCGTGGATGGCGAAACGCAGCCCCTGGGGCTCCTTGTTCGGGGTGATGCAGCCCTTGAGCTCGTAGAAGTTGCCCTTGGCCATGTCCACTTCCAGCGCACAGAACTGGCGCGCCATGTCGCCATAGCTCATCACTTCCACGTTGTCGGCACCGACCCCGATGGGGACCCCGGTGGCCACGTTGCCCACCGCCGGCTTGCCGATCTGGGTGGCGGTGATGGTGGCGTAGGCGCAGTTCTTGTCGATGATGACCGAGGAGACGGGGGCGGCGAAGCAGAGGGTCTGATCCCCCCAGGACCAGCCGTTGCCGCGCTCGTAGCCGTTGTAGGCGCCGGTGTTGACGTAGACGTTGCCCTTGATCTGGTTGACCCCGAGCTGCTTGAACAGGGCCAGCAGATCCATCCGTGACAGGGTGGGGTCACCGACGAAGTTGATCCAGATATCGCCGTTGATGACGTTGCCCTGCTTGGCGCCAGGCTGGGCCTGGATGTCGGTGGCGAAGCGGAAGTCGGCGCCGAGCTCGAGACGGGCCGCCAGCGCGGTGAGCACCTTCATGGTGGAGGCGGGGGCGATCATCTGATCCGCATGGCGGGCAAACTCGATGCCGTTGTTGCCCTGCACCACGATGGCGTACTGGCCCCCCTGGGGGGGCGTCAGCGGGGCGGCCTGGGCCGCCAGGGAAAAGAGAGCACAAAAACCAATCAACAGCCGCTGCATAACATCCTCTAAACGTGACGAAGGGGCCGGCAGTGGTGCCGGCCCTGACAATTCAACCTTGTTTCACCCGCCGATACGGGATCGACCGTGGCAAAGCAGTTCATACGCCTTATGCCGGTCGCCAGTGGCCATCACGCCAGTGAATTGGCGGTGCGATAGCGGCCGTCATAATCAAAAATCTTCTCTTTGATCTGCCAGAAGCGCCCTGACTTGCGGGCGATGACAAAATCGGGGTGGCGAAACTGATGTTCCACCGCCAGCACGCTCGCCAGGGTGGCAAATTCGGGCTCCAGCCCCGGGGCGGGCCAATGATGACGCACAAAGTGCTGTTGAAACAAGCGCCGTGCGCCTGCCGAGTGAAATCCGAAGTACTCATTGAGGGTGAGGCCATCCTCGTCGTGATAGACAACCTCCAGCCGCTCCCCCTGTTTGCCGCGCCCGGCCGCCAAGGTCAGCCCCGCGCAGCGGATCACCATGCAATCCTTGAGATTGAGCGCCTCCTTGAGCTTGTCGTCAGGGTCCACCAGCAGTTGATCGCAGCTCTGACAACGGCGGGCTGCGATGTCGTTTTCACTGCCGCAGACGGGGCAGATCTTGGCGCGAAAGCGGTAGTCGCACTCCTCGCGGTTGCCCTCATCATCTTCAAACAGCCCCTGACAGCGGCGACCGTAGTGTTCGATCACCTTGCCATCCTCGTCGGTCTTGCCCCAGAAGGTGTTGGCAAAGCCGCAGGCGGGGCAGGGCACCTGCACCGGCTCGGTGCCGGCATGGGGTCTGGGCTCCCCCACTTCGGGAGCAAACAGGTTGAAGTTGTTGCCGGCGTAGTCGAGCACCAGACAATCAGTCTTGCCGGGCGACAGGCGCAGGCCCCTGCCCACGATCTGCTGGTAGAGCGAGACCGACTCGGTGGGGCGCAGCATCACGATGAGGTCGACGTGGGGGGCGTCGAAGCCGGTGGTGAGCACCGCCACGTTGACCAGAAACTTGAGCTCGCGCGCCTTGAAGGCGCTGATGAGGGCGTCGCGCTCCGGCCCCGAGGTGTCACCTGTGATGAGGGCCGCCGGCTCCCCTCTGGCATCCAGCAGGCCGTGAATTTCCCGAGCATGCTCGACGGTGGCGGCGAAGATCATCACCCCCTGCCGCTCGCGGGCATACTCCAGTACCTGGCTCAGGATATGGGGGGTGACCCGCTCCTGACGCTTGAGCTCGCCGTTGAGATCCGCCTCGCTGAACAGGCCATTCTCCCGCGCCACCAGCTTGCTGAAGTCGTAGTGAACGATGGGGGCATCCACCATGCGCGGCGGCGTCAGGTAGCCGTTTTTGACCATGAAGCGCAGCGGCAGCTCGAACACGCAGTCGCCGAACAGCCGCTCGCCGTGGCTCTTGACCATGCCGTGGTAGTGGCGCCGGTAGATCCAGCCCAGACCGAGCCGATAGGGGGTGGCGGTGAGGCCGAGGATCTTGAGGGCCGGATTGGCGGCCTTGAGGTGGCCTAACACCTGATGGTACTGGCTGTCATCATCGAGTGAGACCCGGTGGCACTCGTCGATGATGAGTAGCGAAAAAGCGCCGTCGAAGGCCTCCAGATTGCGCGCCACCGACTGCACCGAGCCGAACACCACCTGGGCGCGGGCCTCCTTGCGATTGAGGCCGGCGGCGAAGATGTCGGCCTGGAGGCCCCAGGCTTCGTACTTGGCGTGGTTCTGCTCCACCAGCTCCTTGACGTGAGCCAGCACCAGTACCCGGCCGCGCGCCTTGCGGGCCAGCTCGGCGATCACCAGACTCTTGCCGGCCCCGGTGGGCAGCACCACCACGGCGGGATCCGGGTGTTTGCGAAAGTGGCTGATGACGGCGTTGACGGCGTCGGTCTGGTAGGGTCTGAGAACGAACATGCGGGCTGGGTACGTCGACGAGGGGCGGAGCAGGGTGGCGCCATTATAGGGGACTTGGCGCCAAAAAACAGCGGGCCGGCATGGTGCCGGCCCGCTGGCTGCGTCGTTGCGGCTTAGTGGAAGGGGAAGATGTAGTTCATCCAGCTGGCCATGCGCAGCAGTACCTTGCGCATGATGGCCACGTGATGGAAATGCTTGGTGTAGATGGCAGCCTGACCGCTGGAGCCGGCTATCACCTGATACTCCTGCCAGCGCGGGTCGGTGATCTTGATGCGCACCGGCAGGCGGCCGGGGATCACCGCCGAACTCTGGTCGATCAGTGCGGCATTGGCCTGCACGTTGCCCGAGGCGATGGCGGGGATCACTGCTTCTACTTCACCCTTGAAGATCTTGCCGGGGATGCCGTCGATCACCACTTCGGCCTCGTCCCCTACCGCCAGGCGCTGCATGCTGTTTTGCCAGAACCAGCCGACGTAGGCATTGTCGTCCTCGTGGATGAAGGTCATCACAGGGCGATACATGAAGGGAGTGGCGATCATGCCCGGGCGCAGGGCCAGCTGTACCACATGGCCGTCGCTCGGGGCATAGACCACGGTCTGGTCGAGCTGATACTTGGCTTCGCGCAGCTGGGCCCGTACATCGTCCAGGGTGGCTTGTTGCTGATCGAGCTGGGCGACCAGATCGTCGACATTGGCCTGGGTCACGTCCAGATCGCGCTGCTTGCCGATGCCGCGGCGCATCAGCTCGGCGGCGCGATCCCGGTCGAGCTTGGCCGAGCGCATGCGCGCCTCGATGGATTTGAGGTGCTCCTCGTTGGAGCTGACCCTGGCCTCCAGGCTCGCGGCGCGCTGGCGGAACGGCTCGTCGTCGATACGAAACAGCACGTCACCCTTCTTCACCTTCTGGTCCGGCTTGACCGCGACCTCGCTGACCCGGCCCTTGACCAAGGGAACGATGGGGGTGGAGACGTAGTAGTTGCGCGCCATCTCGGAGTAGGGGTGGTTGTAGTTCATCAGCATGATGAGGGTGCCGATGAGCAGCACGCCGCCGAGCACGGCGGTGGGCACGGTCCACTTGTTGAGCGGGATGCGGAAGATTTTGAAGACAGCTACACAGATGGCGGTGTAGGTGAGTACCAGCAAGAGATCCATGATCACTCCTTCTCTTGGGTCAGCTGATCGAGGCGGCTGCGCAGGGCGGCGACCTCATCCTTGAGCTCGGCGAGATGCTTCTCGTCGCGCTCGATACGCTGGGTAAAGCCCCAGCCCCGATCCTCCCGGTAGAGGGTCGCCCAGATCCAGAGGAAGGGCCACAGCACGTGCAGGGTAAACAGGCTGACCCAGCCGGCCACGTGAATGGCATCCTGATGGGGATGCTGACGATGCTTGGCTATTTCATAGGGAATGTCGTGAATGACGATGACCCCGTAAAAGATGACCAAACCCACAAAAAAAAGCAGACCAAGAGCAAAATAATCGAGTGTCATTTATGCCTCCACCGGCGTGACGCACAGCATTGTCATTGGAGCCCGGGTTCTGCAACACAACCAGCAACCGGGTTTCCATCCTGTTGGGCCCGAAATCTTAAGCAATCTTGTTGTACTGAAGCTTAAGTGGCTTCGAAATCGTCAAGATAGATGACGGTATTATTGGGGCGAGTCCATAAAGTCGTATCCATGACAAGGACTTACGCAGGGAGTATGGCATCAGTGAGGGGAAATTAGCAGCAAAAAAAGGAGCCTTTATGGCTCCTTTTCTGACATGTTTGGCGTGGATCAGCTTTCGCTGGCCTTGCCGATCAGGGCGGGTCTGAACTTCATCAGGAAGGCGACGGTCACCACCAGAGTGCTGGCCAGACCGATGAGGGTGGAGACGCCCATCTCCAGTCCAAACCCGATGGGGGCGTTGGCCAGATAGGTGAACACCACGGCGGTCATGAACATGGCCGGCAGGGTGCAGACCCAGTGCAGCTTGCCCTCTTTGGCGAGGTAGGCGGCGGCGGCCCACAGCATCATCACGGCGGTGGTCTGGTTGGCCCAGCCGAAGTAGCGCCAGATCACCCCGAATTCGGCCTTGGAGATGATGAAACCGAGGATGAACATGGGGATGGCGATCAGCAGTCGCTTGGCCATCGGCTTCTGGGTCAGGTTCAGGAAGTCCGCCACGATGAGGCGGGCACTGCGAAACGCGGTATCACCGGAGGTGATGGGCAGGATCACCACGCCCAGGATGGCCAGGATGCCACCGACGGTGCCGAGCAGGCTGGTGGAGACCTCGTGCACCACGGCAGAGGGGCCGCCGCTGGCCAGGGTGGCGTTGAGCGCTTCTGTGCTGTCGTAGAAGGAGAGCCCCAGGGTGCACCAGATGAGGGCGATGATCCCTTCACCGATCATGGCCCCGTAGAAGATGAAGCGGCCGGATTTCTCGTTCTGCATGCAGCGCGCCATCAGCGGGGACTGGGTGGCGTGAAAGCCGGACACGGCGCCGCAGGCGATGGTGATGAACAGCAGCGGCCAGAGCGGCAGCTCGGTCGGGTGCAGGTTGGAGAAGTCCATCCCGGTGTTATAGAAGCCTTTGCCGGAGACGATGAGGCCGATGATGAGGCCGACCGACATGAACACCAGCAGGGCGCCGAAGATGGGGTAGAAGCGGCCGATGATCTTGTCGATGGGGACTATGGTCGCCAGGATGTAGTAAGCGAAGATGGCCACAATCCAGTAGACCAGGTCGGTGGAGGTGAGGTTGGCCAAGAGGCCCGCCGGGCTCAGCACGAACACCACGCCCACCAGCATCAACAGCACCACGGCAAAGAGGTTCATGAAGTGCTTGGCGGCGGTGCCCAGGTGCTCACCGACCACGGTCGGCACAGAGGCGCCCTTGGCGCGTACCGACAGCATGCCGGAGAAGTAGTCGTGAACCGCGCCGGCGAAGATGCAGCCGAACACGATCCACAGCATGGCGACCGGGCCGTAGAGGGCACCCAGGATGGGGCCGAAGATGGGGCCGACGCCGGCGATGTTGAGCAGCTGCACCAGGTAGACCTTCTTGTCCGACATGGGGACATAGTCCACCCCGTCCGCCATGGTGATGGCGGGGGTTTTCAGCTCGGGTTTTGGCCCGAATATCCGCTCGATGAATTTGCCGTATACGAAGTAGCCGGCTATCAACAAGCCGACACAGAGGAAGAACCAGATCATTGCTACGCTCCTGCTTTGTTATTTTTTGGTGTGCGCGGCCAGTGTAGGGGCTTGCACTGTTAACGGCAGGTAAAAAGGGGCGAGCGGCCGTATGGCGACCCGAGCGGTTGGCGCTCGTGATCCGGCTCACACCGCGCGGCTCACTCCAGCCCGAGCTGTTCCTTCAACTCCTTCAGGTAGCGGCGGCTGACCGGTACCTGGGCACCGCTCGGGGTCACTATCTCCGCCAGCTGATTCTCCAGCAGCCGGATTTCAAAGATGGCGGTCGGGGCCACCAGATACTGGCGGTGGCAGCGCAGCAGCGGGGTCTTCTCTTCCAGCGATTTGAGGGTGAGCTGGGTGTGAAACAGCCCGCCCTGGCTGGCGACGTGCACGCCGCCGAGATCGGAGAAGGCGTACTCCACCTGTTCGATGGGCAGCAGCCGCACCCGGTTGTGCAGGTAGCCCGGAATATGGCGAATGGCGGGGGCGATCGCCGTCATGGGCTGCGGGCTGAGATCCTGTCTCAACCGCGCCAGCGTCTTGGCGAGGCGGGCCGGCTCCACCGGCTTGAGCAGGTAGTCGAAGGCGTTCTCCTCGAACGCCTGGATGGCGTAGTCGTCAAACGCGGTGACGAACACGATGCGGGGCAGGGGATCGAGCATGGCCACCAGCTCCATGCCGCTCAGCTTGGGCATCTGGATGTCGAGAAACACCACGTCGGGTCTGAGCCGCTGAATGAGCGGCAGCGCCTCGATGGCGTTGGTGGCCGTCCCCAGCAGCTCGATATCGGGCTCGGCGGCCAGCTGCTGCATCAGCTCCTCGCGGGCATACGGCTCGTCATCGACGATGAGGGTGCGGATCATGGGGTTCTCCTGCGTGGCTGGGGGGCAAAACTGGCGTGGTGTGACGGCCGGATCATGGCGCCTCCCTGGGCAGGGTGACGGAAACCCGGGTCCAGCAGTCGGGCTCGCAGCTGACGCTCAGGCCGTAGCGGTTGCCAAAAGCGCTCTTGAGGCGCCGATCCACCAGGGTCATGCCGAGCCCGTCACCGGCCGGTTTCTCCTGCCAGGTGCCGGCATTGTCTTCGACGTGAATGGTAACCCGATCCGCCGTCTGCTCGGTGTAGAGGCGAATGCGCCCCTGCTCCAGCAGGGTGGAGATGCCGTGCTTGATGGCATTTTCAATCAGTGGCTGCAGGGTGAAGCTCGGCAGCTTGAGGCCGGCGAGGTCGGGTGGAATGTCGTTTTGCACCGTCAGCCGGTCGCCAAAGCGGGCCAGCTCGATCTCCAGATAGGATTGGCAGTGCTCCTGCTCCTCCTGCAGGGTGGCCAGCCCGCTCTGGCGCTTGAGGTTCTTGCGAAAGAACAGGGAGAGGTGGAGCAGCAGCTGGCGCGCCCGCTCGGGCTCGCTCCGGGTGATGGCACTGATGGTGTTGAGGGTGTTGAACAGAAAATGGGGGTTGATCTGGGCCTGCACCAGCTTGAGTTCGGACTGCACCAGCAGTCGCTGCTGCTGTTCCAGCCGGCCGGTCAGCAGCTGCTGGGAGAGCAGGTTGGCGATCCCTTCCCCCAGGGTGTGGTTGATCTTGAGAAACAGCCGCTTCTTGGGTTCATAGAGCTTGATGGTGCCGATCACCCCCTCGTCGCCGTGCAGCGGGATCACCAGCACAGAGCCGAGCTGGCACTGAGGCGAGATGCTGCAGCGGTAGGGCTGGCTGTTACCGTCGGCAAACAGCACCTTGTTCTGGGCGATGGCCTGCATGGTGATGGCGGAGGTGATGGGGGTACCCGGCTTGTGGTGATCCTCGCCGATGCCGATGAAGGCGAGGATCTTGTCGGTATCCGTGATGGCGACCGCACCGACCCCGGTCTCCTCCTGCACTATCTGGGCGATGCGGGTGCTGGCCTCGGGGGTAAACCCCTGGCTCATGATCCCCACGGTGCGGTTGGCGATGGTGAGCGCCTTGGCGGAAAAAACCCGGGAGAACTTCTCGTACATCCGCTGCTGGTCGCGGATCATGCTGATGAAGAGGGCCGCACCGCAGGAGTTGGCGAGGATCATGGGGGTGGCGATGGTGCGCACCAGCAGCAGGGATTTGTCGAACGGGCTGGCTACCAGCAGGATGATCACCATCTGCATGATCTCGGCGTAGAGGGTGATGAAGAAGGCGATGCGCGGCTCGAACAACGCATCCATCTTGCCTGCCCGCATCAGTCGCCAGTGCACCAGTCCGCCCAGCAAGCCTTCGCAGGTGGTGGAGATGGCGCAGGCGAGATCGGTGAACCCCCCCAGGGTATAACGGTGTATCCCGCCGGTCAGTCCCACCAGAAATCCCACCAGCGGGCCTCCCAGCAGTCCCCCCAGCACGGCGCCCACGGCGCGGGTATTGGCGATGGCATCGTCGATATCCAGCCCCACATAGGTACCCAGAATGCAGAAGCAGGAGAAGATGAGGTAAATCAGCACCTTGTGGGGCAGCCTGACCGAATAGTTGGTCAGTGGGCGCAGCAGCGGACTCTTGGAAAAGAGGTAGGCGATGACCAGACTGACGCTCATCTGTTGAAGCAGGGAGAGGACCAACTGCATAAAAAACGTTCCTCAGAGTCCGTGCCGAAAAAAGCGGCAGTCTTGAATAAATGTGATCAGGATCTTGTTCTGTGGGCCATTCTGGCCATAACGCCGGCGAAGTGTGCCAGAAACGCGGAATAAAACCATATCAAATCAGCATGTTAAATTGATATTTGTGTAATTGCCCAAGGATTGATATTGCTGAATTGAGCATGAATGTATCCGTTGGATACGCCACACGGAGGTGGCATGCTCCGCCCGACCAGCAGGTCGGGCGTTTTTTATCCAGGGGACGTGGCAAACCATTTTGAGGGTAATCGGGCAATTATTCAGGTTTGTCCAATGAGTTATCCCCAGCTTCTGGGGATAACTCAGAATGCAAAATAGTAACAGAAGCGTCGGGTCAGGTTGAAAAACAGACGCTGCCCTTCGTCCAGATCTTCCTGCTTGAGAAAGGATTTGATGGTGCGCTCATCCTCCCGCAGGTCGACCATGGCCACCCCTTCCGGTCGTTGTGCCTTGATGTAGGGCAACACCTTGGGCTTGAGGGGCATGGTGGGTTCGGTGGAGAGCACCAGGGCCACCGAGTCGTCGGAGAGCAGCACCAACGAGCCCGGCGGATAGACCCCCAGTACCTTGATCAGCAGCTTGACCAGATCCTGGTCGAATTTCTTTTGCGACAGCTTGTAGAGCTGGCTGATGGCCTGGCTCGGCGCCGCCGGTGTCGCGCTGTTGCGCGGGTGCAGCAGCTCGTCATAGTAATCCACCAACCCGATGATCCGTGCCAGCGGCGGGATCTCCCCCCCCTTGATGCCAAGGGGAAAGCCACTGCCGTCGAGCCGCTCGTGATGCAGGTGGGCCACCTGACGGATCTTGGGCTCGAAGGCCTGCAACTGGGTCAGCATCTCCAGTCCGTACTGGGGGTGCATCTTGAGGAAGTTCTGCTCCGACTTGTTGAGTTCCCCCCGCTTCTGGGTGATCTGGGTCGGGATCTTCAGCTCGCCAATGTCGTGCACCAGCCCGGCCAGGCCGGTCTCCTCGATCTCGATGGGAGTCATGCCCAGCTCCCGTGCCATCAACATGGCGATGAAGGCCACGTTCAGGCTGTGCTGCAGCAGGATGTCGGTATGGGGGCTGCGAATGAGGTGCAGCCCGAGGGGGCCCTCGTGGGCGCTGATGCGGGCGGCGGCGTTGCGCACTATCTGCGCCGTGTTGGCAAGCCCTTCGTCCGGCTTGAGGTTGAGGGCGCCCAGGGCATCGCGCAGCTCGGACATGGACTGGCCGAAGGCCTTGTCGGCGGCGCGCAGGGAGCGGCGAAATGCCTTCTCGTCAAACGGGGGAGGGCCGCTATCCTCCGGCTCTTCGACAACGGAGAGATCGGGGCCTGGGCTCGGAATATCGCCACGCAACAGGGGCTCGAGAGGGAGGTCGCTCTTGTCGGGGTCGACCATCAGCAGATTGAGGTCAAGGTGGCGGATGATGTCGAGTTGCTGTTGATCCTTGATCTTGAAGGCATTGAACATAAAAGGGTGATTGGTCCATCCCGTGGGAAGATGGATATAGTGACCGACCCGCAACTGTTCTATGGATGCCTGTATCAGCGCCATACGCTCGCTCGCATTTCATGAATGCCTATGAACAAGCTAGCAAAATTAAGCAGATAGACAAACAAAAAAGCCCGCGCATGTGCGCGGGCTCTCGAGTCGACTCAGCTTATCAGGCTTTGGACTTCTTCTTGCCTTCTACTTTGGCATCAACCTTGGCGGCAACCTGGGCCTCCTCGGTGAACGGACGGCCGTAGTAGGTGTCCAGCAGGATGGCTTTCAGCTCGCTGATCAGCGGGTAGCGCGGGTTGGCGCCGGTGCACTGGTCATCGAAGGCTTCCACGGCCAGCTGGTCAACCTTGGCCAGGAAGTCGGCCTCGGCGACGCCGGCTTCACGGATGGAGGCCGGGATACCCAGGGTCGCCTTCAGCTCGTCCAGCCATACCAGCAGCTTCTCGATCTTGGCGGCGGTACGGTCACCGGCGGCGGTCAGACCCAGGTGGTCGGCCACTTCGGCGTAGCGACGACGAGCCTGCGGACGGTCGTACTGGGAGAACGCGGTCTGCTTGGTTGGGTTGTCGTTCGCGTTGTAGCGGATGACGTTGCTGATCAGCAGGGCGTTGGCCAGGCCGTGCGGGATGTGGAACTCGGCACCCAGCTTGTGGGCCATGGAGTGGCACACACCCAGGAAGGCGTTGGCGAACGCGATACCGGCGATGGTGGCCGCGTTGTGTACCTTCTCACGAGCGATCGGGTCGTTGGCACCGTTCAGGTAGCTGGAGGGCAGGTAGTCCTTCAGCAGTTTCAGGGCTTGCAGTGCCTGACCGTCGGAGTACTCGTTGGCCAGCACGGAAACATAGGCTTCCATGGCGTGGGTCACGGCATCGATACCACCGAAGGCGCACAGGGACTTGGGCATGCCCATCACCAGGTTGGCGTCGACGATGGCCATGTTCGGGGTCAGCTCGTAGTCGGCCAGCGGGTATTTCACGCCGGTGGCGTCGTCGGTCACGACCGCAAACGGGGTCACTTCAGAACCGGTACCGGACGTGGTGGTGATGCAGACCAGTTCGGCCTTCACGCCCATTTTCGGGAACTTGTAGATACGCTTGCGGATGTCCATGAAGCGCATGGCCAGATCTTCGAACGCGGTGTTCGGGTGCTCGTACATCACCCACATGATCTTGGCCGCATCCATCGGTGAACCACCGCCCAGGGCGACGATCACGTCCGGCTTGAAGGAGTTGGCCATTTCGGCACCCTTGCGCACCACGGACAGGGTCGGGTCGGCTTCGACTTCGTAGAACACTTCCACTTCCATCTTCAGGCCCTTGAGCAGACGAACCACTTCGTCGGCGTAGCCGTTGTTGAACAGGAAGCGGTCGGTCACGATCATGGCGCGTTTCTTACCTTCCAGGTCGCCCAGGGCGATCGGCAGGGAGCCACGACGGAAGTAGATGGATTTCGGAAGTTTGTGCCACAGCATGTTTTCTGCCCGTTTTGCGACTGTCTTCTTGTTGATCAGGTGCTTGGGACCCACGTTTTCGGAGATGGAGTTGCCACCCCAGGAGCCGCAGCCCAGCGTCAGAGACGGTGCCATCGCGAAGTTGTACAGGTCACCGATACCACCCTGAGTGGTCGGGGTGTTGATCAGAATACGGGCAGTCTTCATCTTGTCGCCGAAGTACTTGATGCGGTCGGCGTTGCGATCCTGGTCGGTATAGAGACCGGAGGTGTGGCCGATACCACCCAGGTTGACCATGTCGCAGGCCATCTCGACGGCTTCTTCGAAGTTCTTGGCACGGAACAGACCCAGGGTCGGGGAGAGCTTCTCGTGAGCGAACTCTTCCTCTTCACAGATCTTCACGCCTTCACCGATCAGGATCTTGGTGTTGGCAGGCACGGTGACGCCAGACATTTCAGCGATCTTGACCGCAGGCTGGCCCACGATGTTGGCGTTCATGGCGCCGTTGATCAGGATGACCTTGCGGACCTTGTCGGCTTCTTCCTTGGACAGCACATAACCATTGTGAGTGGCGAAACGCTCTTTCACCTGGTCGTAGACGGAGTCGACCACGATGGCGGCTTGCTCGGAGGCACAGACCACGCCGTTGTCGAAGGTCTTGGACATCAGGATGGAGGCGACGGCACGCTTCACATCGGCGGTTTCGTCGATGACGACCGGTACGTTACCGGCACCTACGCCGATGGCGGGTTTGCCGGAGGAGTAGGCGGCCTTCACCATGCCCGGGCCACCGGTGGCCAGGATCAGGTTGATGTCGTTGTGTTTCATCAGGGCGTTGGAGAGCTCAACAGAGGGTTGGTCAATCCAGCCGATGATGTCTTTCGGGGCACCGGCGGCAATGGCTGCATCCAGTACCAGCTTGGCAGCGGTATTGGTGGAGTTCTTGGCGCGGGGGTGCGGGGAGAAAATGATGGCGTTGCGGGTCTTCAGAGAGATCAGGGACTTGAAGATCGCGGTGGAGGTCGGGTTGGTGGTCGGTACGATACCGCAGATGATGCCTACCGGCTCGGCGATGGTGATGGTACCCATCTCGTCATCTTCGCTGAGGATGCCGCAGGTCTTCTCTTCTTTGTACTTGTTGTAGATGTATTCGGAGGCGAAGTGGTTCTTGATAACCTTGTCTTCGATGATACCCATACCGGACTCTTCCACGGCCATCTGGGCCAGGGGGATACGGGCGTTGTTGGCGGCCAGGGCGGCGGCACGGAAGATCTTGTCTACCTGCTCTTGCGAGAAGCTGGCGAATTCACGCTGCGCTTCTTTGACGCGGGCAACCAGTGCATCCAGTTCAGCCAAATTGGTTACTGCCATGTTTATCTCCTGATGATTTGAAAACTGTTTAGTAAGACCTTGGCAATGCCCGGCAATTATAGATGCCCTGTCAAGAACAGAATCACCACAACGGGGTATTTACATGCCTTACTAAATCGCTTTCTGAGTCGATTATAGAGCGGGGCTGACTCAGAAAAACTTGATCTGGATCATGTGTAACAAAAGAACAAAAGAAATTTTGTTTCACAATACATGTTTGCCAGATGTTGCGCAGTTGTTTAGTGAGCCAGAGGCGGGATGAATGGTGCGTGAACAGGGGCTCACGCGCCATTTTTCAAGCAGTTAGCACGATCACGTCCCAATGTCCCCGGTCCGTGCCCAGGGGCAGAATGGGGGCGGCATTGTGATAGAAACGGCGATCATCCAGGATCAGATACTCACCGACGTTTAATTGTTGTTGGAAAAATGGTTGTTCTTTTAATCCATGATAGAGCTGCAAGGCGCCGCCGCTGACCCCTTCACTGCCACAGAAGAAGACCCCGATGAAGTCAAAGCCATCCTGATGCACCCCCTCCGGCGCGGGTGGGACGCTCTCCCCTTCGCCGGTGACGATGCGCATCTGGTGAATGCCGATGGCCTGACCGTCTTCCAGCCGGGTGTGGCGGGCGAACAGTTTCAGCAGTTGTATAAAGGAGGGGTGAGCGACGAAGGCAGGCTCCAGCTCGGCATAGGTTCTGGGCACATCCCCCAGAAACTTGTTGATGGCGGCCGCCTGAAAGAAGACGCCGTTGTCGAGAGGCTGAAAGCGGGAGCCTTCTTTCTCCACCCGGCCGTAGCGGCGCTGGCGAAAGCTGCCCTGAATGTAGGGATCAACCGGCAGTCGCCCGAAGAAGCCCTGCAATGGGGTCAGGGTGCCTGCGGGCAGTGCATCCAGGTGCCACTGCAACTTGATGTCCGTATCAATCATCACGAAATCCTTGTTTGCTGAGATGAAATGTTGCGGCCAAACTCCATGGCCGGATAAAACTCGAAGCGATTTTATCAGAGTGTTAAATCGCGACAATCTTTATTAACAATTCAATCTGTCGAATTTTGTCGATGCATTAGAGGAACTAACTGAAAAGCCACGGAAAGGGTGAGATTATTTGATTGGTGAAGGTTTCGGGCATGATGTAAATTTACGCTCGGTTTATCGGGGTGGCCCACAGGGCCTCGTACTACTTCTGGATGGCGCCTATGGCAGCGATTGACGTCTCTTTATATCTGAAGTTTTTCATCGGTTTGTTTGCGATCATCAACCCGCTCGGCTTGCTGCCTGTGTTCGTCAGCCTGACCAGCCATCAGACGCCGGAAGAGCGGATGAAGACTAACACCACCGCCAACATTGCGGTGATGATCATCCTGCTGGTCTCCATGTCCATGGGGCAACTGATCCTGGACGGGTTTGGCATCTCGCTGGCCTCCTTTCGCATCGCCGGCGGCTCGCTCATCACCCTGATCGCCTGGTCCATGCTGCAGGGCAAGCTGGGGGAGGTGAAGCACAACAAACAGGAGAAAGGGGAACTGGCCGCGCGGGAATCTGTCGCTGTGGTGCCGCTGGCGCTGCCGTTGATGGCGGGCCCAGGTGCCATCTCCTCCTCCATCGTCTACGCCAGTCAGAGCACCTGGTCCCAGATGCTGGGCATGTCGCTGGTGGTGATGGTGTTTGCCTTCTGCTCCTGGCTCATCTTCCGCGCCGCCCCCCTGCTGTTCAAGGTGATGGGTAACACCGGCATCAACGTGGTGACCCGGATCATGGGTCTCATCATGATGTCGCTGGGTATCGAGATCATGGTGGCGGGGATCAAGGGGGTCTTCCCCGGATTGATGTGATTCAGGTCTGTTTTGTTGGAGCCGGTCCTTGTGACCGGCTTTTTATTGTTTCTTTTTTGTTGGTCATTTCCTAGAATCGAGCGGGTTTGTATAAAAAACGTCCATTACGGGATATTTAAATTCTGAATAATTGGTCAAAAGCTGCTTTTTTGACCATGAAGTCCAGTCCTGCCTGACGATATCTATTGCATTATCAGAAATGTCAGGGAATTATGCTGGCAGCGGGGTACTTATCTCGTTGATGGAAAAATGCATGGAATGTTCTTGTGGAGTATGGAAATGACTCATAAAAAAACAATGATTAATACCCTATTGGTGGCAGCTCTGTTTGGTGGTGTCAACGCGGCACAAGCCGCCGATGTGCCCGCAGGTACCAAGCTGGCTGAGGTTCAGCAGCTGGTGAAAGGCAACGGCTCCGAGCCCGCAACCCTCGACCCGCACAAAACCGAAGGAACGGTTGAATCCAATATTCTGCGTGACCTGTTCGAAGGTCTCGTCTCCTCCGGCCCCAAGGGGGAAGTGCTCCCCGCCATGGCCGAGTCCTGGGAAACCAAGGACAACAAACACTTCGTCTTCCACCTGCGTAAAAACGCCAAGTGGTCCAACGGGGATCCGGTCACTGCCCACGACTTCGAATATGCCTTCAAACGGGCCGTCGATCCGAAAACCGCCTCTCCCTACTCCTGGTATCTGGAGATCCCGACCATCGTCAACGCCTCCGACATCATTGCTGGCAAAAAGCCGTCAGATACGCTGGGCGTGAAGGCGGTGGACGACTACACCTTCGAGGTGCAGCTGGAGAAGGCGGTGCCTTACTTTGTCAGCATGCTCTCCCATACCACCACCTACCCGGTGCCGAAGAAGGTGATCGAGAAGTTCGGTGACAAGTGGACCCAGCCCGGCAACATGGTATCCAACGGCGCCTATGTGCTGAAGGATTGGGTGGTCAACGAGCGCGTCGACGTAGAGCGCAACAAAAACTACTGGAACGACGCCAAGACCGTCATCAACAAGGTGACCTATCTGCCGATCCAGTCCACCAACGCCGAGCTGAACCGCTATCTGGCTGGCGAAGTGGATCTCACCTACAACATGCCCATCGAGCGTTTCAAGCAGATGAAGAAGGATCTGCCGAACGAGGTGAAGGTGAGCGGCTACGTCGGTACCTACTACTACCAGTACAACTTCAAGAAGAAGCCGTTTGATGACGTGCGGGTGCGTACCGCGCTCTCCTATGCCATCGACCGCAACGTGATCGCCGACAAGGTGATGGGCAAGGGGGAAACTCCGGGCTACACCCTGGTCCCTGATTTCGTGGATGGCTTCAAGCCGGTGGCGCCGGCCTGGTCCAAGCTGACCCAGGCAGAGCGCGATGCCAAGGCGAAAGAGCTGCTGACCGAAGCCGGTTTCGGCCCGGGCAAGCCGCTCAAGTTCGAGCTGCTCTACAACACCGACGACAACCACAAGAAGGTGGCGGTTGCCGTGGCCTCCATGTGGAAGAAGCTGGGCGTGCAGGTAAGCCTGGTCAACCAGGAGTGGAAAACCTATCTGGAGACCAAGAAACAGGGTCAGTTTGACGTGGGCCGTGCCGGCTGGATCGCCGACTACAACGAAGCCTCCTCCATGCTGGATCTGATGCAGACCACCCACGGCAACAACGACGGCAAATACTCCAACCTGGCGTTCGACAAGTTGATGAACGAGTCGCGCAACCAGGTGGATGCCGAGGCGCGCAACAAGCTCTACGTCCAGGCTGAAGAGATCCTGGCCAAGGACATGCCGATCGCCCCCATCTATCAGTACGTGACTTCCCGTATGGTCAAGCCCTACGTGGGCGGCTATCCGGCCAACCCGCTGGACAACCTGTACAGCAAAGACATGTACATCATCGCCCACTGATTTTCGTTACAAGTCGCATAACAAGCAGGGCCCGCCAGACGGCGGGCCTTTATTACAACCGCGACCCTTTGGAAGCAGTACAGGACAGGAATTGTCTATGTTGAAATTCATTTTTAAACGTCTACTGGAAGCGATCCCGACTCTGCTGGTCTTGATCACCGTCTCCTTCTTCATGATGCGTTTCGCGCCGGGTAACCCCTTCAGCAGCGAACGCACCCTGCCACCCGAAGTGATGGCCAACATCGAAGCCAAATATGGCCTCGACAAGCCGATCGGGGTGCAATATCTCACCTATCTGGGCAACCTGGTGCAGGGGGATCTCGGTCCTTCCTTCAAGTACAAGGACTTCACCGTCAATGATCTGGTGAGCCAGGCACTGCCGGTTTCCGCCAAGATAGGCTCCTTCGCCTTTCTGTTTGCGGTGACGCTGGGGGTCACCTTCGGCACCATTGCCGCCCTCAAACAGAATACCGTCATCGACTACCTGTTGATGTCGTCGGCCATGGCCGGGGTGGTGATCCCGGGCTTTGTGCTGGCGCCCCTGCTGGTGCTGTTTTTCAGTATCCATCTGGGCTGGTTCCCGGCCGGTGGCTGGCAGGGTGGTGGCGTGCAGTTCATGGTGCTGCCGGTGTTCGGCATGATGATGTATTACATCTCCGCCATCTCGCGGATCATGCGGGGCAGCATGATCGAGACCATGAACTCCAACTTCATCCGTACCGCCCGTGCCAAGGGACTGCCGCTGCGCCACATCATCCTGAAACACGCGCTGCGCCCGGCCATGCTGCCGGTGGTCTCCTACCTGGGCCCGGCCTTCGTCGGCATCATCACGGGTTCCGTGGTGATCGAGACCATCTTCGGCCTGCCGGGGATTGGCCAGCTGTTCGTCAACGGTGCCCTCAACCGTGATTACTCCATGGTGCTCGGTCTGACCATTCTGGTCGGTGCCCTCACCATCACCTTTAACGCCGTGGTCGATATTCTCTATGCCTTTATCGATCCCAAGATCCGTTACTAAGCCGGGAGTACATCATGGTTGTCACAACTGAAAAACGCGAAGCCATCGAGGCGTTCGCCCAGAAAGTGGAAGTGGTGGAAGGACGCTCCCTGTGGAAGGATGCCCGTCGCCGTTTCCTGCGCAACAAGGCGGCCCTCACCAGCCTTATCATTCTCTCCATCATCGGCTTGGCAGTGATCGTGGGGCCCCATCTGTCCCAGTACACCTTTGACGATCCTGACTGGGGCGCCATGCAGACCGGCCCCGACATGGAGACCGGCCACTGGTTCGGTACCGACAGCCTGGGGCGCGATCTGTTCGTGCGCACCCTGCTTGGCGGGCGCATCTCGCTGATGGTCGGCATCATGGGGGCCATGGTGGCCGTCATCATCGGCACCCTGTATGGCGCGGCGTCCGGTTTCATCGGCGGTCGGGTCGACAGCCTGATGATGCGGGTACTGGAGATCCTCAACGCCTTCCCCTTCATGTTCTTCGTGATCATGCTGGTGACCTTCTTCGGCCGCAACCTGGCGCTCATCTTCATCGCCATCGGCGCGGTGAGCTGGCTCGACATGGCGCGGATCGTCCGTGGTCAGACCCTGAGCCTCAAGAGCAAGGAGTTCATCGAGGCGGCCCATGTCTGCGGCGTCTCCAAGTGGAAGATCATCACCCGTCACATCGTGCCGAACGTGCTGGGGATAGTGGCGGTCTACGCCACCCTGCTGGTGCCGGGCATGATCATGTTCGAATCCTTCCTGAGCTTCCTGGGGCTGGGTGTGCAAGAGCCCATGACCAGCTGGGGCGCCCTGCTGGATGAAGGCTCCAAGTCGATGGAAGTGGCCATCTGGCAACTCCTGTTCCCCGCCGGTTTCATGGTGGTGACCCTGTTTTGCTTCAACTTCCTCGGGGATGGTCTGCGTGACGCCCTCGATCCGAAGGATCGCTGAGAAAGCGGCGAAAGAGCGTTGGAACAACGCGCCGAAGAGCCGCACAGTGCGGCTCAATCGGGCGGACAGCGCATCGGATCGACAGGAAAACGTCACGAAAGATCGATAAGGAGTTTTTATGAAGTTACTGGATGTAAAAGATCTGCGGGTCGAGTTCAAGACCCCGGACGGCAATGTGGTGGCGGTCAACGACCTCAACTTCTCCCTCTCTGCCGGTGAGACCCTGGGTATCGTCGGGGAGTCCGGTTCGGGCAAGTCCCAGACCGCGTTCGCCATCATGGGGCTGCTGGCCAAGAACGGCATCATCACAGGGTCTGCCAAGTTTCAGGGCGACGAGATCCTCAACCTGCCGGAGCACAAGCTCAACAAGATCCGCTCCGAGAAGATCGCCATGATCTTCCAGGACCCCATGACCTCGCTCAATCCCTACATGAAGGTGAAGGATCAGCTGATGGAAGTGCTGATGCTGCACAAGGGGGTCAGCAAGGCCGAGGCGTTCGAGGAGTCGGTGCGCATGCTGGATGCGGTGAAGATCCCCGAGGCGCGCAAGCGGATGGGGATGTATCCGCACGAGTTCTCCGGCGGCATGCGCCAGCGGGTGATGATCGCCATGGCGCTGTTGTGCCGGCCGCAACTGCTCATCGCCGATGAACCGACCACGGCGCTGGACGTGACGGTACAGGCCCAGATCATGACCCTGATGAACGAGCTCAAGCGCGAGTTCAACACCGCCATCATCATGATCACCCATGACCTTGGCGTGGTGGCCGGCATCTGCGACAAGGTGCTGGTGATGTACGCCGGCCGTACCATGGAGTACGGCAAGGTCAACGACATCTTCTATCGCCCGAGCCACCCCTATACCGAAGGCTTGCTGCGCGCCATTCCCCGCCTCGATACCGAAGGGGAAGTGCTGCCCACCATCCCGGGCAACCCTCCCAACCTGCTGCGTTTGCCCACCGGCTGCCCCTTCCAGGAGCGCTGCCATCGGGTGAGCGAGATTTGCGGCCGGCAATCCCCAGTTCTGACGCCGTTCAACGACGGCCGGGAGCGGGCCTGCCACTGGGTATCGGATGCCATTATCAAGGGAGTGAACTAAATGGGGACTGACAAGAAACTGCTGCTGGAAGTGTCTGACCTCAAGGTCCACTTCAGCATCAAGAGTGACAAGGCCTGGCCCTGGGCCAAACCCTCCGCCCTGAAAGCGGTGGACGGGGTGACTCTGCGCCTGTACGAAGGGGAGACCCTGGGCGTAGTGGGGGAGTCGG
This sequence comes from Aeromonas sp. s3, assembly GCF_040907805.1. Classification (NCBI taxonomy): domain Bacteria; kingdom Pseudomonadati; phylum Pseudomonadota; class Gammaproteobacteria; order Aeromonadales; family Aeromonadaceae; genus Aeromonas; species Aeromonas sp. s3. The sequence goes on along the minus strand of NZ_JBFOCQ010000017.1, from coordinate 81,721 downwards.
GTTGCGGCAAGTCCACCTTTGCCCGGGCGCTGATCGGCCTGGTGCCGGCCACCGACGGCAAGGTGGTGTGGCTTGGCAACGATCTGACCAAGCTCGACCAGAAGGCGCTGCGCGAGAAGCGTAAAGAGATCCAGATGATCTTCCAGGATCCGCTGGCCTCCCTCAACCCGCGCATGACCATAGGTGACATCATCGCCGAGCCCCTCATCACTTTCTACCCGGCCCTGCCGAAGGAGGAGGTGAAAGAGAAGGTGCGCGCCATGATGAGCAAGGTGGGGCTCTTGCCCAACCTGGTCAACCGCTACCCACACGAGTTCTCCGGTGGCCAGTGCCAGCGCATCGGCATCGCCCGGGCGCTGATCCTCGAGCCCAAGATGATCATCTGTGACGAGCCGGTGTCGGCGCTGGATGTGTCGATCCAGGCCCAGGTGGTGAACCTGCTCAAATCCATCCAGAAGGAGATGGGGCTGTCGCTCATCTTCATCGCCCACGACCTGTCGGTGGTCAAGCATATCTCCGACCGGGTGCTGGTGATGTATCTGGGCAATGCGGTGGAGCTGGGGACCGGCAAGGAGATCTTCGCCAACCCCTTGCACCCCTATACCAAGGCGCTGATGTCGGCGGTGCCCATTCCGGATCCGGATCTGGAGCGCAGCAAGACCATCCAGATCCTGGAAGGGGAGCTGCCATCGCCGATGAATCCGCCCTCAGGCTGCGTGTTTCGTACCCGCTGCCCGGTGGCCGGTCCGGAGTGCGCCAAGACCCGGCCCCAGCTTGAGGGCAACTTTGACCATGCGGTCTCCTGCCTCAAGGCCGATCCGCTCTGATGGATGAGTCGCAACGAAAAAACGGGGCGCCCAGATGGCGCCCCATTTTTTTGCGAGAGAGATGAAGATGCCCCTTGGCGTTCGCTTTTGCCGCTGTTACTATCCGCCGCACAAGGGGAGTAACTTCTCGCCGGTTTGTCGTCATTACGGTGCACCCATATCCTGCAGTGCACCCGGCAGCCGGGCAGTCGATGAAAATCGGCTGTAAGTGAGACCTTGCCGAGAGGCAAGGTGTATCTGCTCCAGACGCGAACCCACTGCCTCCCGGCCGTGGGTTTTGTCGTTTTTGGGAGAAGTGAAAATGGGTGAATGGTGGATGTGGGCCGGTTTCTTCAGCATAGTGCTGGTCCTGTTATGGATTGATATCCGCTTTGTCGGTGGCGGCAAGGCGCACAAGGTGTCGCTCAAAGAGGCGGGCATCTGGTCCCTCATCTGGATCAGCGTGGCGCTCCTCTTCAACCTGGCCATCTGGTTCTGGCTGGATCACAGTGCCGGCCGTGAAATTGCCAACCAGAAGGGGCTGGAGTTTCTCACCGGCTACCTCATCGAGAAGGCGCTGGCGGTGGACAACGTCTTCGTCTGGTTGATGCTGTTCGGCTACTTTGCCATTCCGGCCGAGCTGCAGCGCCGGGTGCTGCTGTACGGGGTACTGGGTGCCATCGTGATGCGGGCCGGTATGGTGTTCGCCGGCAGCTGGCTCATCGAGCAGTTCCACTGGATCCTCTACCTGTTCGGCGCCTTCCTGCTGCTGACCGGGGTCAAGATGCTGTGGGCGGCCGACAAGGAGCCCGATCTGGCCAACAACCCGCTGCTGGGCTGGATGCGCCGCCGCTTCAAGGTGACGGAGACCCTGGAGGGGGAGAACTTCTTCGTCTGGCGCGATGGCGTGCGTTACGCAACGCCGCTGTTGCTCATTCTGGTGCTGGTGGAGGTGAGCGATCTCATCTTCGCGGTGGACAGCATCCCGGCCATCTTCGCGGTGACCACGGATCCCTTCATCGTGCTGACCTCCAACATCTTCGCCATCATGGGTCTGCGTGCCATGTACTTCCTGCTGGCCGGCGTGGCCGAGCGCTTCGCCTTGCTGAAATACGGTCTGGCACTGATCCTGATGTTTATCGGGGTCAAGATGCTGCTGCTGGATGTGTTCAAGATCCCCACCGGAATTGCATTGGGTGTGGTTGCGCTGATCCTGCTGGCTTCCATGGGGCTGAGCCTCTGGGTGACCCGCAAGAAAACGGCATAATTGGCAAACAAGCAAAAGGGCTCCCGCGGGAGCCCTTTTTTATGGCAAAGAGTGGCTTAGCGCTTGATCTTCTTGGGGTTGGTGTAACCCCAGATGGTGTACATGTCCGCCAGCAGGGCACCGTTGTACTCCTCCAGATCCGCCTGTTTCACCTCGGCTTCACCCTGGCGGCCAAACAGCACCACCTCGTCACCGGGTTTGACCCCCTTGAGATCGGTCACGTCCACCATGATGGTGTTCATGGAGGTCTTGCCCACCACAGGCACCTTCTGGCCCTGGATCAGCACATAGGCCTTGTTGCTCAGCGCCCGGCGATAGCCGTCGGAGTACCCCAGCGGCAGGTTGGCGAGCCAGGAGTCGCGCTTGAGGGTGAAGGTGCGGTCATAACCGACGGTGTTGCCGGCCGGGTAGTGGTTGACGGAGGCAACCTGGGTCTTGAATGCCATTACCCGCTTGTACTCGGTGTAGGAGGGGATGGAGTCACCGTAGAGCAGGCCGCCCGGGCGCACCATGTCGAAGTAGGCGTCCGGCACTTCCAGGGTGGCGAAGGAGTTGGCGGCGTGGATGGTGATCTTGCTGCGATCCAGCTTGCCCGCTTCCAGCAGCCACTGGGAGTCCAGCTTGAACTGGGCCAGACCCATCTTGACGTCCTCTTTCTCCTCCACCGGGAAGTGGGTCATGATGCCGACCGGGGTGATCCCCTTGAGCTTGAGCATGGCCAGCGCGTCTTCCTTGGAATCAGCCAGACGCAGATCGATGCCGTTGCGGCTCATGCCGGCGGAGTTCAGCGCGATGTGCACCGGGATATTGGTGTGGTGGCGCTGGGCGATGTCGGCGATGCCCTGGGCACTCACCAGGCTGCCAACCAGCTCTTCCATCTTGTAGGGCAGGGCCTGCTCAACCTCATCCGGGGTAGCGGCACGCACCCGCATCAGGCGGCCGGTGAAGCCCTTCTCGCGGGCCACACGGGCCTCTTCGTTGCTGGCGATGCCGATGCAGGGGATGCCGGCTTTGACCACCGAGGGGACCAGCAGGTCGATGCCGTGGCCGTAGGCGTCCGCCTTCATGATGGCGCAGATCTTCGGCCCCTTGTCGCCGAGGCGATCCTTGAGGGTCTGGATGTTGTGCTCGAAGGCGCCGAGATCAACTTCCAGCCAGGCATTGCTGGCGGTCTGCACTTCGCCGTTGCGGTGATCGCTGGCGAGCGGCAGATAGGGGGCTGCGACGGCCTGACCGGCCAGCAGGCCCAGGATCAGGGTGGCCAGCAGTGTCTTCTTGTGCATGGGGTGGTTCCTTTCTTTCTTTATTGTTTGGGTTGAGGTGCATGACGGTCAGCGGGTGACCGTTTTCATGCAGATGGGATAAAGTGTAGCCAAGGCATTGTTATCGTTATGAACTTTGTCAATTTTCCACGGCGCTTTCCCGCCGGGGAGTGTAACGCAAGGTGCCGATCGTGGCACCTTCCGGGAGCCAATAGATGATGAGTCTTGAGTGTCGGGTACCACCGTTGCTGCTGTTTGGCCTGATCGTGGCGGCCATGCTGGGATGGGGCGCGGGTGACGTGAACGGTGGCTGGCCGCTACCGGCCCTGTTGCTGGCCATGCTCGGCAGCCTGTTCGGGCTGGGAGGCGTGCTGCGCTTTCGCCGCCAGGGCACCACGGTGACGCCGCTGCGCCCGGCGCAGGCCAGTGCACTGGTCACCGGGGGGATCTTTCGTGTCAGCCGCAACCCCATGTACCTGGGGCTGCTCTGCTGGACCATGGCGCTGGCCTGTTATCTGGGCGGGCTGCTGGTGTGGCTCGGTCCGCTGCTGCTGTGGGGCTGGCTCAGCCGCTGGCAGATAGTGCCGGAGGAGCGGGCGCTGCAGGGGCGCTTTGGCGAGGCCTATGCCGATTACTGCCGGCGGGTGCGGCGCTGGTGCTAGGGAGCGTGCTGTTGCCATGAGGCACAAGAAAACGGCCCGCAGATGCGGGCCGTTTTGATGGGAGGGCGGGGATCACGCCTTGGCGGTATCCACCTCGCCGAGCGGCGCGGTTTCAGCCAGGCTGTCTTCGCTCTTGGCCACCACGCTGGCGGCGATGGCGTTGCCCAGCACGTTGGTGGCGGAGCGACCCATGTCGAGGAAGTGGTCGATGCCGAGCAGCAGCAGGATGCCCGCTTCCGGGATCTGGAACTGGTTGAGGGTGGCGGCAATCACCACCAGGGAGGCACGCGGTACGCCGGCCATCCCCTTGGAGGTGACCATCAGCAACAGCAGCATGGTGATCTGCTGGGCCATGGAGAGCTCGATGCCGTAGGCCTGGGCGATGAACATCACTGCGAAGGTGCAGTACATCATGGAGCCGTCCAGGTTGAAGGAGTAGCCCATGGGCAGCACGAAGCTGGCGATGCGCTTGTCACAACCAAACTTCTCCAGCCGATCCAGGGTCTTGGGATAGGCGGCCTCGGAGCTGGCGGTGGAGAAGGCCAGCAGGATGGGCTCGCGGATCAGGGCCAGCAAGGTCAGCATGCGGCGGCGGATGAACAGGCTGCCCATGGCGATCAGCAGCAGCCAGAGGCAGCCCAGTGCCAGGTAGAACTGGGCCATGAAGGTGCCGTAGGTAGCGAGGATGCCGAGCCCTTCCTTGGCGACCATGGCGGCGATGGCGCCAAATACCGCGAACGGCGCGAAGTTCATCACGTAGCCGGTCACCTTGAGCATGATCTCGGCGCCGCTGGCCATCAGCATCACCACTGGCTTGGCGGCGTCCCCCAGGGCGGCGGCGGCCAGCCCGAAGAAGAGGGAGAACACCACGATCTGCAGGATCTCGTTAGTGGCCATCGCCTCGACCACGCTTTTCGGGATGGCGTGGGTGACGAAGTCCTTGAGGGAGATGGCAGTGGCGACCACGCCGGAGCTGGCGGTGTCATCGGGCAGGGAGAGGGAGAGCCCCACCCCAGGCTGCATCAGGTGAACCATCACCAGTCCCAGGGTCAGTGACAGCAGGGAGGCGAGCATGAACCAGCCGAGGGTCTTGACGCCGATGCGGCCCACGGTGCGGGTGTCGCCCATCTTGGCGATACCGACCACCAGGGTGGTGAACACCAGGGGGGCGATGATCATCTTGATGAGGCGCAGGAAGATGTCGGTCAGCAGGGTAATGTCGTCGGCAAAGCCGGCGGCCTGGTCAGGAGCAAACATCCGATAGCCCTGACCGGTAAGGATGCCAACCAGCATTGCGATGAGGATGGCAGCCGTCAATTTGTTCATTTTCATGGGGTGGGTCCCAGTTTTGATAAGTGCAGAGCATTTCAAGCGGCAAGGGCGCCACTTCAGTCCGTTTTTGTGATCCGAGCCGTAGATTCCTGACAGCCGGTGTGCTGGCAGCATGCCTAATCCGGGGGGGTAAATCCAGCGCCTTGTAGCAGAATTTTATCTTGCTATTAGGTGTATGTGATATGGATCTTGCAATTTATCTATATTAATCGCTGTTTATTTTGATGTTGGCAAGATAATCAGCTTTCAGGCTTTGGTCGTTTCTTGCCCGTTTGGTGAGGGTGAAGACCAGCAGCGCCGAGATGCGATGCTCCACGGTGCGCTGATCCAGAAAGGGGTCCGGTTCGTCATCATCGAACCCGAACAGGGGGCGGCTCGGGGTCACCCTGACCGCATCCCGCTGCAGGGTCAACTCGTTGACCTCAAGCCACTGATATCCTTCGGCTTGTGCCATTTCGCCCGCCCGTTTCAGCACGTACTTGCGGGCGGTTTCCCGGCTCACCAGATCGTTGCCGACAAACTCCAGCTGCCACTTGTCCGGCCCGAGCCGGGTCTGGGAGAAGCCGGTCTGGCCGTTCCATAACGAGGGTTCGCTGTGATAGGGGGTGGCACAGCCGAGCAGCAGGGCAGCGCAGAGGCAGGCCAGCAGCAGGACGGGCACGGAGGGACGGGGAGAGGGCATCTCGATCACCGGTTGGCAGCAGAGGGCTTCACTACAGCACAAAGCCATGGGGGGCACAATCGGGGGGCCGCTTCCTGCGGTGGCGCGCGGGCAAAAGAAAAAAGGCCTTGTCGTTTGACAAGGCCTTTCTCGGGGAATGATGGTCGGCGTGAGAGGATTTGAACCTCCGACCCCTGACACCCCATGACAGTGCGCTACCTGGCTGCGCTACACGCCGACGAAGTCAGTCTGAGCTGACGGGGGCTGAGTTTATGGAGATGGACCCGGCCTGTCAACAAGGAAACCGCGGCGGCGGTGCGTTCGCCTGCTTTGCGAACAATCGGCGCTCAAAGTGCCGCCACTTGCCCAAAAACCGCCCATCGCGGGGTTGAGAACCGCTTAAAACAAGCAGGCCGCCCGGGTGGACGGCCTGTGGTTATGCGATGGTGACGGTGGCACCGATTGGGAGGGATCAGCGGTTGAAGGTGAGCCGCTTGCCCAGCACCTCGTTGGTGACCTGACCGTTTTGCCAGGCGATCTGGCCGTTGACCAGGGTCATCTCCACCGTGCTGTGGAAACGGTAGCCGTTGAAGGGCGACCAGCCGCACAGGTAGAGCAGGTTGCTGTCGTTGACCACGTAGGGCTTGCCCAGATCCAGCAGCACCAGGTCGGCGAAGTAACCCTCGCGGATGTAGCCGCGATCCTGCACCTGGAAGCGCTCGGCTACCGCGTGGGAGGTCTTCTTGACGATGGTCTCCAGCGAGAATACCCCGTTGTGGTAGAGCTCCAGCAGGGCCAGCAGGGAGTGCTGCACCAGCGGCACGCCGGACGGCGCTTTGAAGTAGCTGTTCTGCTTCTCTTCCCAGGTGTGGGGGGCGTGGTCGGTGGCGATGATGTCGAGCACGTCATTGCGCACCGCATCCAGCAGGGCGTGCTGGTCGGCGGCGCTCTTCACCGCCGGGTTGCACTTGATCTGGCTGCCCAGGGTGTCGTAGTCCGCCTCGTTGAAGAACAGATGGTGAACGCACACCTCGGCGGTGATGTTCTTGTCCTTGAGATCCTTCAGATCCGGGGTGGCGGTGAAGAGCGACAGCTCTTTCGCCGTGGTCAGGTGCAGCACGTGCAGCTTGGCGCCGTACTGCTTAGCCAGGGAGACCGCCAGGCTGGAGGATTTGTAGCAGGCGTCGGCGCTGCGGATGCGGCCGTGCTCGCGCATCGGCACATCTTCGCCCCACTTGGCACGGGCTTCGTCTTCCAGCACCTTGATGGTGGGGGTGTCCTCGCAGTGGGTGACGATCATCACCGGGCTCTCGCGGAAGATGGCGGCCAGGGTCTCCTGGTTGTCCACCAGCATGTTGCCGGTAGAGGCACCCATGAAGATCTTGATGCCGCAGGACTGTTTCGGATCGAGCTTCTTGATCTCTTCCAGGTTGTCGTTGGTGGCGCCGAGGTAGAAGCTGTAGTTGGCGGCGGAGGAGTTGGCGGCTATCTGGTATTTGGCTTCGAGGGCATCGAGGGTGGTGGTCTGGGGATTGACGTTGGGCATTTCCATGAAGCTGGTGGTGCCACCGGCCACGGCGGCCCGGGATTCACTGGCGATGGTCCCCTTGTGGGTCAGCCCGGGCTCCCGGAAATGGACCTGATCATCGATCATTCCGGGGATGAGGTGACGGCCCGCGGCATCGATCACCACTGCATCGGGCGCCTGGATATCCGGGGCGATGCGGGCGATCCGTTCCCCCTCGATCAGCACGTCGGAGGCATAGATGCGGCCTTCGTTGACCAGGGTGGCATTCTTGATAAGCAATTTGTTCATGGGGGGTTCCAGTTCCTTTGCCGATAATCGCGGGTCATAATAGCGCAAACCGCCCTTTCTCTGTAGCAAGGCCTGACTGATGAAGTTATTTGTAAAAGATTTGACCGTGATCGACTCCAGCTACCTGTGCGAACGCCGCGGTATGGTGGGGGAGAGCTGGCTGGTGGACATCGAAATGAGCGGCGAGCTCAACGAGATGAGCATGTTGCTGGACTTCGGCCGGGTCAAGAAACTGATCAAGTCGATCATCGACGACGAGGTGGATCACAAGCTGCTGGTGCCGACCGAGTGCCCCTTGGTGCAGGTGGCCCAGCTGGACGGTGACGAGAGCACCGTCGATCTGCTGCGGCCCGGTCGTTCCATCCACCTGCGCTGCCCGAGCCAGGGCTTTGCCTTCATTCCGGCGCCCCAGGTGGACAAGGAGTCCGTCACCCGCTATCTGCTGGCGGTGCTGGCCAAGCGGCTGCCTGGCAACATCAAGGACTTGTCGCTGACCCTGCGCCAGGAGGCCATCGACGGCGCCTTCTATCACTACAGCCACGGCCTCAAGAAGCACGACGGCAACTGCCAGCGCATCGCCCACGGCCACCGCTCTCCCATCGAGATCCACGTGGACGGCGAGCGTGACCAGGAGCTTGAGCTCAACTGGGCCGAGCGCTGGGCCGACATCTACCTGGGGACCGACGAGGATCGGGTGGCCCTCGGCGATCTCGCGTTGAGCGAGCAGGCCAAGGCCATCCTGCAAGAGGCTGGCGAACACTACGTCGGCTTCAAGTATGTGGCGCCGCAAGGGCTGTTCCAGCTGGCCATGCCGGCGGCGGAGGTGGAGATGATCGACACCGACACCACCATCGAGCTGCTGGCCCACTACATCGCCCGCGAGGTGAAGAAGAGCGTGGGCGACAAGTTCATCAAGATCGTGGCCTATGAAGGAGTGGGCAAGGGCGCCATCGCCTACGCCTGATCCCGCCCGCTTGCCAGTAAAAAACAAGGCCCCGCATCTGCGGGGCCTTGTCGTTGCTGGGGTTGGCGTGGGCGTCAGGCGCTGAGCCGGAAGCGCTTGACCAGGCTCTCCTGCTGCTCGGCCAGCGAGTCGAGCTGCTGGCTGGTTTCGGCCACCCGCTCGATCCCCTGGTAGTTGAGATCCGAGATGTCGGAGATGCGGTTGAGGTTGGTGGCGATGTCGGCACTGGTGGCCTGCTGCTGCTCGGCGGCGGAGGCAATCTGGCTCGACATGTCGCTGATGAGCACCACTATGCCCTGCACCTCCTCCATGGCGTTGTTGGCGTGGGAGCTCTGATCCATGCAGCTGTCCATCTCGCGGGAGCACTCCTGCATCACGGTGACCGCCTTGGCGACCCCCTGCTGCAGGTTCTCGATCATGGTCTGGATCTCGCTGGTGGACTGGGCGGTGCGCCCGGCCAGGCTGCGCACCTCGTCGGCCACTACCGCAAAGCCACGCCCCTGCTCGCCGGCCCGCGCCGCTTCAATGGCGGCATTGAGGGCCAGCAGGTTGGTCTGCTCGGCGATGCCGCGAATGACGTCGAGGATGTTGCCGATCTGGCCGCTCATGGCGCTCACGTCGCCAATCACCTTGCCGGTCTGCTGCAGCTTGCCCGCCAGCTGGTGGGTGGTGGTGATGTTGCCGGCCATCACCTTGCGGCCGGTCTCGGAGGCTTTCTCCACGTCCATCACCCGCTCCAGGGTCTGGTTGGCGGCCTGGGCCACCTCGCGCACCGAGGCCTCCATCTGGGTCATGGCGGCGGCGACCGAGGCGGTCTCCTGGCGCTGTTTCTCCAGATCCGCCCGCACCGATTCGGTGGTGTGGCGGTTGTCATGGGCGGCGTTGTTGAGCTGGTTGGAGGCCTGGGAGAGCTGGCTCAGCACTTCGCCCATCTGCTCGATCAGCAGGTTGACCTGGCTGCCGAGCCGGCCAAATTCGTTGTTGCTGCGAAAACCGATGCGCTGGGTCATGTCGCCCTGGGTCACCTCGGTCAGCACCCGCAGCAGCTCCTTGAGCGGACGGCGAATGGCCTTGCCGAGGGTGTAGGCCACCAGGATGGCGATGGTGATGGCGATGACCAGCGCCACCCCCTGGGTGAGGGTGCTCTGGGTCTGCACCTTGCCGGAGGCGCGGATGCTGTTGTTCATCAGCTGCTGGCTCTGGGCGGTGATCTGCTCGAGCTTGCTCTGGATGTTGACGATGAGCTTGCCGGCCTGCTTGCTCTGCTCGCGCATCCGCTCCTGCTGCTGCATCAGCGCCAGGTACTGGGCCAGCACGCCGTCGCTGGCGGTGGTGTCGCGCACGAAGCCGTGCACGTAGTGGCCCATGTTGTTGTCGAACTCCTTGAGCTCCCCCTGCAGATCCTTGATGGTGCTGTTGAAGCCCTCGATCTGCATCTTGTTGCGCTTGAGCGCCGCCTCGATGGGGGCGGGGATGCTCTGGTTGAGGGCATCCATGGTGGAGAGTTCAATGGCGGAGAGCTTGGTGGTCAGGGTCTCGGAGAGCATCTTGATGAAGCTGTCGTCGATGGTGATCATCATGTCGCCGAGGTTCTTCTTGAACTGGGGCAGGCTGACCTGGAACTGGCCCTTGGCCTGGTTCACCTTGTAGAGCCTGGTGAGCAGGGCCTGGTGTTCGGTGGGCAGGGTCTCGGTCAGCTGCAGGTAGTCCTTGACCAGCTGGTTGAGCGCGCCGAGCTCACTCTGCAGCTCCGGGTGCTCCGCCGCCTGTTGGGCGAGGGTGGCGAGGGTCTGGTCGACCTGCGCCTTGGCCTGCTGCAGCTCGGCTACTTCGGCCGGGATCTGCTTGAGATCCTGCTCGGTCAGCACGTCGGTGAGCCACTTGTTGGCGCTGAGCAGGCTGATCTGGGTCTGGCTGCTGGCGATCACCAGCGGCATGGTCTGCCGGGTGACCTGATCCAGCGCCTGATTGAGCTCGCTCTGGCTGCGGAAGGTGAGTACCGAGGTGGCCGCCATCACGGCCACCAGGATGGCAAAGCCAAGATAGACCCTCTGCAAGATGGAGAGGTCTGACATTGTTTGTTTCATTATTGTCCCGCTGTATATGCAAAAGTCCCTTGCCTGAATACCCCGTCCATTTGATACCCTGCTACCACTGTGGGCGAGCAACGTCGGCAGACGTCTTCCGGCTATCGGTATTTTTAACAATAACTGAAGAGAATGGGACAACGGCTGTGTCAAATGTCGGCTTGTGTCACACTTGCCGGGCCTTGATGACGGGCGTTGGAACCGCTTGAGACAGGCATTGAATTTTCTTTTTCATATAAAGGAGTTATCCATGGCGCAAGAAACCATTTTCAGCAAAATCATCCGCAAAGAGATCCCCGCCGACATCCTTTATCAAGACGACCTGGTGACCGCCTTTCGCGACATCCAGCCCAAGGCCAAGACCCATATCCTGATCATCCCCAACGTGCTGATCCCCACCGTCAACGACGTGGAGCCGGATCACGAGCTGGCGCTGGGCCGGATGTTCACCGTGGCCCGCAAGCTGGCCAGCGAGGCGGGCATTGCGGAGGATGGCTATCGCCTCATCATGAACTGCAACCGCCACGGCGGGCAGGAGGTCTACCACATCCATCTGCATCTGGTCGGCGGCCAGCCGCTGGGACCCCTGCTCAGCCTGTGATGCCGCGCCTGCCGCTGGCCGGCCTGCTGCTGGCCGGTTCCCTGCTGGAGGGGTGTGCCTCCCACTGGCAAGACATGTTCGTCTCCTATTCCGATCAGATGGTGCCGCTGCGCAACCAGCTGCTGCTGGGCCATGCCGCCGAGGCGTTGCCCGAGGTGCGTGACTCCACGCCGGGGGACGATACCTATGTGCTGGACCGGCTGGAGCAGGGGCGCATCGCCTGGCTGGCGAGTCAGGATGCCGCCAGCAAGCAGGCCTTTGCCGCCGCCGACAGCCGGCTGGCGTGGGAAGACAATCAGGCCGAGTACCGGGTCAGCCAGGGGCTGGCCCAGGCGGGCAGCCTGCTTACCAATGACCAGACCATGGCCTACCGGGCGCCCGATTACGAGCGCACCATGCTGCACCACTATCTGGCTCTCAACTACTTGCAGCGCGGGGATGCCGAGGGCGCGCTGGTGGAGGTGCGCCGCGCCAACCAGGTGCAGGAGCAGGCCCTCAAACGGCGGGCCGACGAGGTGCGCAAGGCAAAGCAAAAGAGCGAAGAGGCCGAGGCGGATACCGCAACTGAAGGGGAGATGCGCCAGCTGATGTCGCGCGGCGCCCCCGAGCTCGACCGGCTGATCGGGCGGGTCAAGAACGGTTTTCAAAACGCCTACACCTTCTATTTCTCCGGCGTGCTCTATGAGGCGGCCGGCGATCTCAACGATGCCTGGGTCGACTATCAGCGTGGCTACCAGATAGCACCGGACAACCGGAGCCTGCAGGATGCCTTGCTGCGCCTGGCTGTGCTTCGTGGTGCCGCGGACGAGATCCGTGAGACCGAGAAAAAGGTGGGCCGCAAGGCACCGCCCCTGGCCAAGAGTCAGGGCCAGCTGGTGGTGCTGTTTGAAGATGGGCTGATCCCGGCACGGCGCGAGCTGTTCCTGCCGCTGCCTATCTCCACCTCCGGCGGCGATTTTCGCACCTTTACCGTCGCCATCCCCTATTACGATAATCGGGCCAGCGACACCGGGCCGCTCACGGTATCGGTGGGCAAGCGGGTCGAGCAAACCAGCGAGCTGGTCAGGCTGGAGGCGCTGGCGGCCAAAGATCTGCAGGAGCGGCTGCCCGGCATGCTGACCCGCCAGGCCCTGCGACTGGTGGCCAAGGAGCAGGTGCGGCGCACTGCGGCCAAGGAGGGGGGCGATGTGGGCAACATTCTGGTCGGCATCTTCAATACCCTCTCGGAGCGGGCCGACACCCGCAGCTGGCTGACGCTGCCGGCGCAGGCATCGAGCTGGCAGGGTATGCTGCCGGTGGGCGACGTGAACCTTACCCTCAGTACCGGTATAGGCGCCGGGGCAGCCCAGCGGCAATTGCCGCTCACCATCCACCAGGGACGCACCACCCTGGTGTGGGTGCAGCGCCTCGGTGCCGGGCTGACGACCCGGGTGATGCCGCTGTGACGGCGAACGATGGCAATACACATGAGTGACCGGTTCGGCCCTTGGCCGCCGGCGAGGAGAACAAGATGAAAGCACACGGGTTGGCTCTGGGCCTGGTTCTGCTGCTGGCAGGCTGTGCCACCAATACCTCCGGCGTGGCGCTCTATGGGGCGGCGGGTGCCGCGCCAGTGGCGGAGCAGCATCAAAACGTCAATGTCACCCTGACCGAGCTCAGCCGGCGCGAACAGAACGGCCTGCTGCAGGTCAATGTGGCGGCGGCCAGCACCCAGCGCGGTGACAACAAGCTGCAATACCTGTTCTATTGGTATGATGAGGCGGGGCAGGAGGTGGCCAGCGATGGCCGCGGCTGGACGCCGCTCAAGCTGCACGGCTATCAGACCCGCACCCTGTCTGCCCTGGCGCCGAGCCCGGCCGCCCGGGGCTACCGGATTTACGTACGCGAAGTGATTGAGGAATCCTACTGATGAAAATGAATCATGCCCTGCTGATATTGACCGGCGCCCTGCTGCTGGGCGGCTGCTCCAGCACCACCGTCAGCTATGGCGATCCGACCGAAACCGAGACGGTGACCGTCGATTACGGTTCAAGCGATCTGCAGGCCATCGCCGACAAGATGGCGGATTCCATGCTGGCGTCGCCGGCCACCAGCGAGATCACCGCCGGCGGCCGTCCGGTGATGTTCATGGACTCCATCCGCAACAAGACCTCCGAGCACATCGACACCGAGGCCATCACCGACACCATCCGCACCAAGCTGCTGCGGGCCGGCAAGTTCCGCTTCGTCGACATGAGCAAGGTGGCGGCGGTCAAGCAGCAGCTTGAATACCAGCAGAGCAGCGGCATGGTGGATCCCGCCTCCATGGTGCGCCTGGGCAAGCAGACCGGTGCTCGCTACATGGTCTATGGCAACCTCGCCAGCATCGTCAAGGACAACGGCAAGGTGAAGGATGTCTACTACCAGATGACCATGAACCTGATGGATCTGCAAAACGGCGAACTGCTGTGGGCCGATCAGAAAGAGATCCGCAAGCAGGCCAAGAAGTCCACCTTTGGCTGGTAAGTCGAGCGAGGTCTCTCTGGCGGCCGCCGAGCGCGCCCTGCTGGCCCGCCTGCCGCCACCCTGGCGCTCGGGTCGGCTGGAACCATTGGCCAGCGGTCTGACCAACTGCAACTATCGACTGCGCCTCCCCTCGGGGCGCAGTCACTTTTTGCGCCAGGGCCACCCAGATCCGGTGCGTCTTGGCATCGATCGGGCCACCGAATGGCAGCTCTATCAGGGGGCCGTGGGGCAGGGACTGGCCTTGCCCTGCCATCACAGCGATCCCGCCACTGGCCTGATGCTGCTGGAGTGGTGCGACGAGCCGAACTGGCTGGCGGCGCCGCCCCCGGCTGCGTTGCAGCCAGCGCTGCTGGCCGGGGTGCTGACGCGACTGCACCGGTTGCCGGTGCCGACCGTGGTGATGGCGGTGCGGGCCCACAGCGCCGGTTATCGTGGCCGGCTGGCCCGAGTGCCGACCTGGTTGCCGGCGCTGGAGCGGGGGCTGCTGGCCAGCCGCGAGCCCGCCGATTGCTGGCTCCCTTGCCATCATGATCTCAATCCGGCTAATTTGTTGGGGAGCCGGCCCTGGGTCATCGACTGGGAGTATGGCGCCGCCGGGCATCCCGGTTTCGAGGTGGCCAGCATCCAGCGCACCCACAACTGGCAGGAGGCCCAGCGCGAGGCACTGGAGCAGGCCTACTGCGAGCGGGCAGGGCAGCCGGTCGGCCCGCGCGGCTTTCAGAGCCGGGCCTTTTTGCCCTGGGTCGACTATATAGGGCTGCTGTGGGCGCTGCTGATGGCCGAGCAGCAGCCGGGGCCTGACTACCAGGCGCTGATCGATCTCAACCGGCAGCGGCTGGAGTAGAGGGTCAGGCATTGTGAATCATCCGTATCGACAACCCTGTTTCATCAACATTGGAGCCCTGCATGGTGACCACCTTTTCCTGGCGCAAGCCCAGTAGCTGGAGTCTGCTGCTGCTCTGTCTGCTGCTGGCCGGCTGCTCCACCCGGGTCGTCTATTACTGGCTCGACGTGGCCATCGTCTGGCAGCTGGACGACTACTTCTCGCTGGATCACAGCCAGAAGCGGCTGCTGGACAACGAAGTGAAGGGGTTGATGGCCTGGCACCGCCAGTATGAGGTACCGCGCTACGCCAAGGATCTCGATGCGCTGGCCAAGGCGGTGGCGAGCCCCATGACCCCGGCCCAGGTCTCCCGCCATCTGGATGCGGCCCAGCAGAGCCTGACCCGCACCCTGGAGGACACGGTGCCGCGGGCGGTGCGGTTGGCGCGTACCCTGACCGAGGCGCAGGTGGCCATGTTCATGAAGGACAGGCTGACCCGTCAGGCCGAGCGGGAAAAAGAGTTTGCCGACAAGCCCAGGGAGGAGATGCTCAAGGAATTTCGCGACAAGATGAACGAGCGGCTGGTGTTCTGGATTGGCGAGGTGAAGCCGGCCCAGGCCCCGCTGGTGGCCCAGTGGGCCCAGTGGCAGTACGAACTGCAGGCCCCCTGGCTTGAGTTTCAGACCGCCTGGACCAAGGAGCTGGATCGGCTGATGAAGCAGCGCCAGAGCCAGGACTTCGGCGCCCAGCTCACCGCTCTGCTGCAACAGGGGGACGGCCTGATGGATGGTCGCTTCACCGGCTACACCGATCAGTCGCGCCAGCGCACCGTCAACTGGCTGAGCGATCTCAGCCAGTCGCTGGACATCTCCCAGCGGGCCCATCTCTACAGCCTGCTCAAGGGATATGCCCGCGATTTCAGGCAGATGTCTGAGGGGTAATGGTTGCGGCCAGCCTGTGGGGAAGGGGGTTGGTGACCCCCTTCATCCTTGTTCCAACGGGCCCCCTGTGGTAGTTTGCCCTTTCTATTATGCGGGAATTAACTTTTTGAACCTGACCGACAAAGTGAAACTGGCGCTGATGACCCTGCTCATCACCCTCGCTCTGTTGTTCTCCACCCTCTCGGTGGAGGGTTTTTCCCTGCCCGTATCCCAGCATCACGCCCAGCATGGTCAGTTGATGGATGACGCCGCGGCGGCGTCCGACGCAGGCCAGGTGATCCACAGTGCCAGCGACAGCGACGACGGCATCGTCAAGTTCGTCAGCTCCCACCAGAATCATCTGCTGCGGCTCGAGCACTCCCTGCGCAGCGATAACCAGCCCGGCAGCGTGGTGTACGAGCTTGTCACCAGCTGGTCCCAACAGGCGATCCTGCTGCTGCTGTGCGGCCTGTTGTTCTATGCCGCCCTCTTCTATCGCAAGCACAGTTTCCGCGATCGGTTTGCCACCATCCATCGGCACCGGTTGCAACGCCAGCACCTGCAATACCGTTTCTGTCAGAGCTACCTCGCCTGATCCCGATGGGGTCCGGTCCTTCATACCACCTCATCGCCTCCTGATGCCTGCTCACCGCGCGTGAGCGGGCCACTGTCTCATTCCTGTTTTTTTGCGTGCCGCCGCCCGGGCGTGGCGAGTGCGCCGCCTTCTCCTGACAGAGGCTGATTTCATGAGAAAAAAGAGTCGTATCACCTTGAACCGCATGAACATGTGGCAGTACGCCCTGCTGCTGCTCATGCTGCTCACCTTTGCGTTTTACTCCCTGCCCACCTTCTTCGGTGAGCAGCCTTCCCTTGGTCTGCACGGCCAGACCAGCCTGACCGAGGCGCAGCGTACCCTGCTGGCCGACAACCGCATCGAGCCACTCAAGCAGGTGCAACAGGGCGAGCGGGTCGAGCTGGTGTTTGCCAGCCAGGCCGAACAGCAGCGCGCCAAGCAGCTGCTGGAGCAGCAGGGCCATGACAGCTCGGCGCTGACTCTGGAGTTCTACTCCAACGCCCCGGGCTGGATCAGCCAGCTCGGCGCTGCCCCCATCAAGCTCGGGCTGGATCTGCGCGGTGGCTCCCAGCTGCTGATCGGGGTCGATCTGAGCTTCGTTATCGACAACCAGACCAAGAACCTGGTGGACATGCTGCGCACCCAGTTTCGCGAGGCGCGCCTGCGCGGCGCCAACGTAGCCAGGGTGAGCGAAGGGGAGGTGAGGGTGACCCTGCCTGAGGTGGCCGATCAGGCGCCCTGGCTTACCATCATCAAGGATTCCGCCGGCACCCGCCAGGATCAGTGGACCCTCAAGCGCAGCGGCAACGAGCTGCGATTGGTGATGAGCGAGGCCGAGCGCACCCTGCTGGCCAACAACGCGGTGACCCAGAACCTGTCGATCCTGAAAAAGCGGATCAACGAGCTTGGCATCGTCGAGGCCTCGGTGCAGCGCCAGGGGCAGGACGGCATCCGCATCGAGCTGCCGGGGGTGCACAATCCCAAGCAGGCGAAAGAGGTGATCGGGGCTACCGCCTCGCTGGCCTTCTACGAGGCCCAGGCCGACAGCCGCTTCTTCATGGCGGATCGCAGCGGCCAGGCGATTGGGTTGGCTCGCAAGCCGGTGCTGACCGGTGAGCACATCGTCGATGCTCGCGCCAACATGGGTGAGATGGGGCAACCCCAGGTCAACATCGTGCTCGACAGCCTGGGCGGCAGCAAGATGAACCAGTTCAGCCGCCAGCACGTGGGCAAGCCGATGGCCACCGTCTTCACCGAGTACAAGACCAACGCCCAGGGCAAGCTGCGGGCCCAGAGCGAGGTGATCAACGTCGCCACCATCCAGACCGCCCTTGGCAACCAGTTCCGCATCACCGGGATTGGCAGCGTACCGGAAGCCCAGGAGCTGGCCATGCTGCTGCGGGCCGGCGCCCTCACCGCGCCCCTCAAGATCCTGGAAGAGCGCAGCATAGGCCCGACCCTGGGTCTGCAGAACATAGAGGCGGGCTTCACCGCGCTGGCGTTCGGCATGGCGGGCATGATGTTGTTCATGATGGCCTGGTATCGCAAGTTCGGTTGGGTCGCCATCACGGCGCTCATTGCCAACCTCTTGATGCAGGTGGGTATGCTGGCAGTGCTGCCGGGGGCCGTGCTGACCCTGCCGGGGATCGCCGGCCTGGTGCTCACCGTCGGCATGGCGGTGGATACCCATGTGCTCATTTTTGAGCGGATCAAGGATCGGCTGCGGGAAGGGGGCTCGCTGGCCAACGCCATCGACTTCGGTTACCGCTCGGCGTTTCGCACCATCTTCGATGCCAACATCACCACCCTGATCTGCGCCGTGGTGCTCTATGCCATCGGCTCCGGGCCGCTGCAGGGCTTCTCCATCACCCTGATCCTGGGCCTCATCTCCAGCATGGTGACCGGCATCTGGGGCACGCGCGCCATCATCAACCCCCTGTGGGGCAAGAGCAGCGCCAAGCTGCTGAGGGTGTGACCATGACTGACCACCACCTGTGTCATCGCGCCGCGCGTTCGAGCCTGCTCCGCGCCCGCGTCACGCGCTTCCCTGCGGGAAGCCCGAGCCATCTGCTGTCGAGGGAAGAAGAATGCTGAGAATGATCATTGCCATGGGGCTGACCCGCTGGCGTTACATCGGCCTGTGGGCCTCCGTGCTGCTGACCGTGGTGAGCATCGCGGTGCTCGCCATCAACGGCCTCTCCCTCGGCCTCGACTTCACCGGCGGCATCCTGCTGGAGTTTCGCATCCAGACCCTGAAGGAGGCCCATGAGCTCAACGCACTGTTGACGGCCCCCCTGGCGGGCGTGGTCGAGCTGCACGGCGCCGGCGTGCCCGGCGAGTGGCTGATCAAGCTGCCGCCCCACGAGCTGCCCTGGCCGGCCGAGGAGCTGGCGGTGATGCTGGGTCAGCAGCTCAACCTGCCGGTGGAGCTGCTGCGCACCACCATCGTCGGCCCCCAGGTGGGCGCCGAGCTGTTCCAGCAGGGGATGCTGGCGGTGCTGGTGGCCTCCTTGGCCATCTCCGCCTACCTGGCGGTGCGCTTCGAGTGGCGCCAAGCCATCGGCATCCTGGTGTCGGTGCTGCACGACGGTCTGGTGGCGCTGGGGCTGCTGGCGCTGTTCAACATCGAGTTCGATCTCAACGTCATCGCCGGCCTGATGGCGGTGATCGGCTACTCCCTCAACGACAGCATCGTCATCTCCGACCGCTTGCGGGACCTGCTCAGCTCGCGCACCCAGATGGGGATCCATGACTGCTCCGACGTGGCCATCAAGGCTACCTTCAGCCGCACCATGATCACCTCGGGCACCACCCTGTTCACGGTGGGGGCCCTGCTGCTGTTCGGTGGCGACGCCCTCTACGGTTTCTCCTTCACCCTGTTCGCCGGCATTCTGGTGGGCACCATCTCCTCCATTACGGTGGCCTCCACCGTGCAGGAGTTGCTGGGGCTCACGCCGCAGGCTTACCAGAAAAAAGAAGAGGAGCTGGCGGAGGCGGCGTGACCTTTATCGACGGCCACCAAACTGTGGGCCTGCTGGGTCATCCCGAGCGAAGATAAATAACGAGAAGGAAGACGACATGTCTTCCTTCTTTTTTATTGGCTGGCCGGCGCAGTCGTAACCGGGTCTTTTTCGCATTCACATTCAGCCAGCGAGGTTATTTTCGGGCCTGGATCTGACCATCGGCAGCGGGTGAAGCGCGAGGGCTGGCAGCAGTGACAGATGTGCAAGGAGGCGCACATTTTACGGGCCATCCGGAGATTGCCCATCGTCTACACTGCAATGGAGTTTATTAACGGAGTATGCCTTTATGAACATTGCTCGCCGGCTTCAACTCATTGCCCTGCTGGTTATGCTGGCCCTGACCTTTCTCAGCTGGTTCAGCATCAACCGACTCTCTGCTGCCGACACTGATCTCGGCTATGTCACCGACAATACGGTGCCCAGCATCTCCCTCATCAAACAGGTACAAGCCGATTTTTACGCATTGCACGCCTTGATCCAGACCCATGTGCTCAATACCGACAACAGCAAGATGAATCAGATTGAGACGGGCATCGCAGACCTTCGTACTGAAATCCGCTCTCTGTTGCAAAAATACCAAGCCGATATGCTCTCCAATGAAGAGGATCGGCAACTGACGACGGATGATCAGCGCATCATTGAGCAATATTATCAGGAGATAGAAAAGGTCCTGATATTGTCTCGCGATAATAAAAACACCGAGGCCAGAGACTTTATCGCCAGCAATGTCATGCCACTGTTCGAGCAGTTTTCCAAGGCCATAGATAAACATGTGAAATTCAACATGGATTTGGGGGCTGCAGTCAAACTGCAGGGTGAAAAGAACTACGACAATAGCCTCCAGACCATGCTGTTTATTTCTGGCGGTACCGGAATATTGACCCTGGTGCTGTTTATCTGGTTGTTCAGACAGGTCGCCAATCCACTGCGGCTGGCGATGGCGACGCTCTCCGATATTCAGCACAATTTGAACTTTACCTTGCGGGCCAAGGTGGCCCAGCAAGATGAGATTGGCCTGACCCTTTCGGCCGTCAACCGTCTGCTGGACACCTTGCAGCAAACCTTTACCGAGTTTTCAGTGGGCAGCCTGCAGATAAAGAGCACTGCCGAGTCGCTCTCCCAGGCGGCCCATCACCTTGCCTCGTCGGCGAGTCAGGCCAACGACGCCACCAGTCTCATTGCCGCCGGGGTGGAGGAGATGACGGTGAGCATCACGGATATTTCCCAGCGAACCCAGGAGGCCAGCCGCATCACCAATGAATCCGGCAAGCTCGCCAGCGATGGGGGGAGCACGATAGACAGAACGGTGAAAGCCATCAACGAGATCGCAGAGGCCATTCGTCAGGCTTCCAGCGAAGTGTCGGCATTGGGTGATGGCATTTCCCGGATCGGTGGCGTGGTGAACGTGATCAGCGATGTGGCGGGGCAGACCAACTTGCTGGCGTTGAATGCGGCCATTGAAGCCGCGCGAGCCGGTGAACAGGGTCGAGGTTTTGCCGTGGTGGCTGACGAGGTGCGTAAACTGGCGGAGCGGACGGCCCAATCGACCAGGGAGATCTCGGAAACGGTGGAGGCGATTCAACAGGGCTCCCAGCTCACGGTGACCAAGATGGTACAGGTGGAGGAGAAAGTGGCGCAGGGGGTGGCCATGGCCACTGAAAGCGGGGAGATCATTACCCAGATCCGTCATGCTTCCCATCGCGTCATGGATCAGGTCGGGGAGATCACCGTTGCGATTCGCGAACAGAGCTCGGCGGCGGAGTCCATTGCCCATCAGGTGGAGCAGATTGCCCAGGTGGTCCAGCAGACCAGCAGCACGGCGGAAGAGACATCGGCTGCGGCGGAAGAATTGAATGTGACCACCGAGAATATTCACCAGCAGATCTCTCGTTATCGCATCCGGTGATCACCGCGAGTGTCAGCTCCCCGCCACATGGCGGGGATTTTTTTATGGGTCAGAAACCTGAACCCGGTTGCAGCAGGAAGGCGGCCTCTTCCTCTGTGCTCGCGCGGCCCATAATGGTGTTGCGATGGGGGAAGCGGCCAAAACGCTCGACGATCACCTGATGGCGGCGGGCAAAGTCGGCAAAGCCGGCGAAGGTCTCCCGCGCCGGGCCGGCTGCCTGCTCGGCCGCCAGCCCCTCGAACAGGGTCACGCTTCTGGCCTGCTGCTCGCGGGATTCGGCGTGCTCCAGCGGCAGGTAGAAAAAGACCCGCCCCAGCGGTGGCAGCGCCAGATCCGCTCCCAGCGAGAGCCCCTTTAGGCAGAGATCCCGCGCCTTGGCATCCTGGGCAAAGGCGGCGGGAGTGCCGCGATGGATGTTGCGCGGCAGCTGGTCCAGCAGCAGGATCAGGGCCAGCCGGCCCTCGGCCGCCTCGGCCCAGTGGGCGAGCTCGCCGGCGGCGGCTGCCGCGGCCAGGTCACCGAAGCGGCTGGCGAGCAGGGCGTCGGTGGCGCTGTTTTTGCCCCACCAGAGGGGGGCTTGGCGTTTGGCGCGGGTGACGTCGTCACTCTCTTCGCCAAACCAGAATGTGAGCAGCGGTTGCCAGGGTTGCATGGAACACTCCTTGGGCCTGCGGGCACCGGATGAATCAAGGCCAAATGACCCTGATGTGGTTGCTGCCGAACGGGCGGCTTCTGGTTACACTGTGCCATCTTTTCCCGCAATAGGGATCCCCCTTCGGCCGGCATCGCTCTCGACATCGGCAGTTGCCGCCGGTGAACCGTGGGACCCTGACTACCCTGATGAGGATTTTCTGATATGGCCGGAACCAGTTTGTTGGCTCTGCTCGACGATATTGCCAGCGTACTCGATGACGTGGCGCTGATGACCAAGGTCGTGGGCAACAAGGGCGTGGTGTGCCGCGGGAAGCTCTCTTCTACTGACATAAGGATTCTCTGATATGGCCGGAACCAGTTTGTTGGCCCTGATTGACGATATTGCGAGCGTACTCGATGACGTGGCGCTGATGACCAAGGTGGCGGCGAAGAAGACCGCCGGGGTGTTGGGGGACGATCTGGCCCTCAACGCCGAGCAGGTCTCCGGGGTGCGCGCCGAGCGGGAGCTGCCGGTGGTGTGGGCGGTGGCCAAGGGGTCGTTTCGCAACAAGCTTATTCTGGTGCCTGCTGCCATCGCCATCAGCGCCCTGGTGCCCTGGCTCATCACCCCGCTCCTGATGCTGGGGGGCGCCTACCTCTGTTTCGAGGGGGCCGAGAAGCTGGCCCACAAGTTTCTGCCCCATGAGGCGAGCGAGGGGGAGGCGAATACCGCACCCATTCCCGATGATTTGGTTGCCTTCGAGCAGCAGAAGGTGAAGGGGGCCATTCGCACCGATTTCATCCTCTCGGCCGAGATCATCGTCATCGCCCTCGGCACCGTGCAGGGAGCCAGCCTGGCACTGCAACTGTCGGTGGTGGCGGGCATTGCCGTATTGATGACGGTGGGGGTTTACGGCCTGGTGGGGCTCATCGTCAAGCTCGACGACATCGGCCTGCACCTGCTGCAAAAGCCCGATGGTGGCGCCCTGCGCCGGGCGGTGGGGCAGGGGCTGCTGGTGACGGCGCCACGGCTGATGCACCTGCTGGCGCTGGTCGGCACCATCGCCATGTTCATGGTGGGGGGCGGCATCCTGGTGCATGGTTGGCCTTTCGTGCACCACCTGATTGAAGGGGCTGCCGCTGCCGTGGCCACCCTGCCTGCGGTCGGCGCCGCCCTCGCACTGGTGACGCCGACCCTGCTCAACGCCGTGGCCGGCGTGGTGGCCGGGCTGGTGCTGGTGCTGGCCATGACCCTGGTGAGCAAGCTCAAGCCCGCCAAATAGTGCGAGTGGCCTGACTGTCGGTAGGCATTTCCGCGATAGCGGGTCATCCCGTCAGATACTGTCTCGTCTGTTGCCTCGGATGGGGGCTAGGCAAGGGCCTGCCTCCTTTCGTACTATCCGGTTGACACCCGCTCACAGAGGCGGGGTCAACCCACATGGATGCAAACAGACAAGGAACGTCATGAAACCACCCGTTTGGCAGGATGATCACATCTATGCCGCCCCCGACTGCCTGGCGATCGACGCCGACTTCCAGCGTGCCCGTGAGGCCATGAAGCGCCTGCAACCCCTGCTGGATGAACTGCCCAAGACCAACGACATCAATGCCTTGCGCCATCTGCTGCGGGCCATCCGGGCCTGCTGGCGCGAGGTACGCCTGCTGGAGTGGAACTGGCAGACCTACGGCTACAACCGGCTCAGCCGGGACGGGCGCGACGAGGCGGCCCGGCTGCTGCTCTCCCGCGGCCAGCAGTTGCAGGCAAGCCTGGCCCAGCTCTGCAAACCGGTGGCCCTGTTCTGGGTGCGTGCCCCCGAGGAGCAGGTGCGTTCCCTGTTGCAGGATCCCGAGCTGTTCGAGCTCGCCTACGCCATTCGCCACGACCGGCGCCAGCGGGATCAGTGGTTGTCGCTCGAGAGCGAGCAGTTGATCGCGGGGCTGAGCGTGGATGGCCTGCAGGGGTGGGGGGATCTCTACGGTAGCCTGGTCGGAAGGCTCAGGCCGGTGGTGGAGGGGCAGCCCATGGGGCTGGCCCAGGCGGACAACCTGCTGGCTCACCCGCAGCGGTCTCGGCGCGCCGCGGCCTGGCACGCCATCCAGGCGGCCTGGGAGGCGGAGCAGGAGACGGTGGCCGCCATCCTCAACGCCATCAACGGCTGGCGCAACGAGCTGGCTCGCCAGCGCGGCAAGGAACGCAGGTGGGATGCGCTCGATCTCTCCTGCCATCAGGGGCACCTGGAGCGGGCCACCCTGGCGACCCTGATGACGGCGGCCGGCGAGTACAAGGAGCTGGGGCGGCGCGCCCTGCGTGCCATGGCCTGCGCCCAGCAGATCAACGACTTCGCCCCCTGGGATCTCTATGCCCCGGCGCCTGTCGGGGCGAGCAGCCCCATCAGCTTCGAGCAGGCGCTGACCCTGGTGGCCGATGCCTTCGCCGGGTTTGATCCCGAGATGGGGGCGTTTGCCCGCATGATGGCGGCCAATGGCTGGATTGACGCCGCCCCGAGCGAACAGAGGCGCAGCGGCGCCTACAGCACCGAGTATGCCGAGCCGCCCGAGCCGCGGGTGTTTCTCACCTTCGAGGGGACCCTGGACAACGTCATCACGCTCGCTCATGAGTTGGGGCACGCCTGGCACAGCTGGCTGATGCGGGAGTTGCCGTTGGAGCAGCGTGACTACCCCAAGACGCTGGCGGAGACAGCTTCCCTGTTTGCCGAGGCGCTGGTGCGCGATGCCCTGCTGGCGGCCACCGACAACATGGAGC
This sequence comes from Aeromonas sp. s3, assembly GCF_040907805.1. Classification (NCBI taxonomy): domain Bacteria; kingdom Pseudomonadati; phylum Pseudomonadota; class Gammaproteobacteria; order Aeromonadales; family Aeromonadaceae; genus Aeromonas; species Aeromonas sp. s3. The sequence goes on along the minus strand of NZ_JBFOCQ010000017.1, from coordinate 57,115 downwards.
AGCGCCGGGCCATCGCCTGGCTGGACGGGGAGCGGGCCGCCAGCCTGCTGCTCGACGTGCCGGCCCGCTTTACCTTCGAGCGGACCCTGGTGGCGGCGCGGGAGGAGGGCTACGTGGGGGCCGGCCAGCTGCGGCAGATGATGAAATCGGCGCAGCAGCAGTGGTATGGTGACACCCTGAGTCAATATGACGAGCTGTTCTGGGCCAGCAAGGGCCACTTCTCCATCGCCGAGCTCGGGTTCTACAACTACCCCTATCTGTTTGGCTACCTGTTCAGCCTGGGGCTCTATGCCCAGCAGGCGCGGGCGGGGCGCGAGTTCGTCCACGCCTATCGGGAGCTGCTGCGCGACACCGGCCGTATGAGTGCAGAAGAGCTGGTGGAGAAGCACCTGGGGGTCGACATTCGTGAGCCCGCCTTCTGGCAGGAGAGCCTCGATTATGTGGAAGAGGCGGTCGCCCGCCTCGAGCGGCTGGTGTAGGTAGCCCGGCCGTTTTTATCCTGGTGGCGGGCCTGTGGCTCGCCACGCGCATTCAACGGGGCCCGGCCCCGCAACCTGATGACGAGCGTTTGATGCAGCAACGAATCTACCCACAACAGTGGCAAAACCAGCATATCTATCCCGCCCTCGACTGCCCGCAGGTGAGCGCGGATCTCGCCCTGGCGCGCGCCAGTCTGGACGAGCTCGGCCAGTTTATCGAGGGGCTTGGCGCCGCCCGGGCCAATGCGCAGGCGCTGCAGGATTTCCTGCGCGAGGTGCGGCTGCGGACTCGGGACATTCACAACATTGGCTGGAACCTGGCCGTGCTGGCGGCCTGCCGTGGCAGTCAGGATGCCCGCGACGAGCTGGCCAAGCAGCTGGCCTCCCGTGCCCGCGCCCTCAATGCCGATCTGTTCAAGACCCTGGCGCCGGTCGAGGATCTGATGCTGGCCCTGCCGGAACCCGAATTTGAACAGCTGATGGCTGACTCCCTGCTGGGGGAGGAGGCGTACCGGCTGCGCCACGAGCGCCTCTTGCAGGATCAGCGCCTGCCGGTGGAGGCGGAGCAGCTGGTGATCGGCCTTGGCACCGACGGCTTGCACGCCTGGGGCAATCTCTACAACGATCTGGTGGGCAAGATCCGGCTGCTGATCGATGGCCGCGAGATGGGGCTGGCCGAGGCGAGCAACCTGCTCTCCAGCCCGCTGCGGGCCCTGCGCCGGGAAGCGTTCGATGCCATCAGTGCCGGCTGGGAGGGGGAGCAGGAGACGGTGGCCGCCATCTTGAACGCCCTCAATGGCTGGCGGCTTGAGCTTTCGCGCCAGCGCGGCCGCAGCCGCCAGCTCGATGCGCTCGACCTCTCCTGTCACCAGAGCCACATCGAGCGGGCGACCCTGGATACCCTGATGCAGGAGACCTGGCGCGCACGCGGGCTGGGTCAGCGGGCGCTGGGGCTGATGGCCGAGCGCCTCGGCATCGAGGAGCTGGGGCCGGAGGATTTGTTTGCCCCGCCGCCGGCCGCGGTGAGCCGCGAGATCCCGTTCGAGGAGGCGATCGAGATCATCGCCGATGCGTTCTCTTGTTTTGATCCAGAGATGGGGGAATTTGCCCGAATGATGGCCGAAAAGGGGTGGATCGATGCTGCGCCCACCCCCAACCGGCGCACCGGTGCCTACTGCACCAAGTTTGCCGAGCCGGTGGAGCCGCGGGTCTTCATCACCTATGCCGGCACCATGGACAACGTCATCACGCTCGCCCACGAGCTGGGCCACGCCTGGCACAACTGGCTCATTCGCGATCTGCCCATGAGCCAGCGTCGTTACCCCATGACGCTGGCGGAGACCGCCTCCATCTTCGCCGAAACCTTGGTGCGCAGCGCCCTGTTCGAGCAGGCGCAAAGCTCGGAAGAGCAGCAGGCCATCGCCTGGGCCGAAGCCGATGGCGCCGCCACCTTCCTGGTCAACATCCCGGCCCGCTTCGATTTCGAGCGCGCCCTGGTGGCGGAGCGGGCGTCTGGCTATGTCTCGCCGGCCCGGCTCAAGGCGCTGACCGACGAGGCCTGGGGCCGCTGGTACGAGCAGAGTCTGTGCCGCTATCACCCCCTGTTCTGGGCGGCCAAGGCGCACTTCTCCATCGCCGGGTTTGGCTTTTACAACTACCCCTACCTGTTCGGCTATCTGTTCAGCCTCGGCGTCTATCAGCAGCTGATGCATCGCCAGAAGGCGGGAGAACAGAATGTGGCCCAGGCCTACCGCGACCTGCTGCGCGATACCGGCCGCATGAGCGCAGAAGAGCTGGTGGCCAAGCACCTGGGGGAGGACATTCGCGAGCCCGCCTTCTGGCAGGGGAGCCTGGCGCTGGTGGAAGCGGCGGTGGAGCGCTTCGCCCAGACCCGCGGTTAACACTGGCTTGCTGAATGAAACCGCCGGGCAGCCATGCTGTCCGGCGGTTTTTTTATGGGGCGGGTTTGCCTGGTTGCGGCTGAGCGGGCGGGCGCACCGGCCCTACCAGCAGGGGCCTCGGCTGGTGGCGCAGGTCCGGCTGGTAGCCGTTGAAAAAGAGGTTGAGCAGCACCGAGCTGAGGGTGGCCAAGAGGATGCCGCTATGAAACAACGGCTGCAGGGCAGCGGGGAAGTGTTGGAAGAAGGCGCCGGAGACGGTGGGGATCATGCCTATCCCTAAGCTGATGGCGACGATGTAGAGGTTGTGGCGATTGCTGTTGTAGTCGGCCCTGGCCAGGATGCGGATGCCGGTGGCCAGCACCATGCCGAACATGACTATGCCGGCGCCGCCGAGCACGAAGGGGGGAATGGAGGCGACCAGCACCGACATCTTGGGCACCAGGCCGAAGGCGAGCAGGATCCCCCCCGACATGACGCAGACCCAGCGGCTCGACACCCCGGTCACGCTCACCAGCCCGATGTTCTGGGAGAAGGAGGTGTGAGGGAAGCTGTTGAAGATGCCGCCTATGATGGTGCCGATGCCATCCACCCGCAGGCCACGCACTATGTCGCCCCGGCTGGCCGGGTGGCCGACGATGTCGCCGAGCGCCAGAAACATCCCCATCGACTCGATGAAGGTGATCAGCATGATGACGGTGAGGGTGGCGATGGAGATGGGATCGAAGGTGGGCCAGCCGAAGGCGAACGGCACTATGGGAGCGAACCAGGCCGCTTCACTCAGGCCGTCCAGGCTCACTTCCCCCATGGCGATGGCCACCCCGAAGCCGAACAGGATGCCGAGCAGCACCGAGATGTTGCTGAAAAAGCCCTTGGTGAAGCGGGTCACCAGCAGGATGAAGGCCAGCACCAGAAAGCTGGTGCCGATGTAGCGCAGGCTGCCGTACTCGGGGTTGCCCTTGCCCCCCGCCATCCAGTCGATGCCCACCTGCATGATGCTGATGCCGATGGAGGTGATGACCACCCCGGTCACCACGGTGGGGAAGAGCGGCATCAAGCGGCCGATGAGCGGCACCAGCAGGGTGGAGAGGATGCCGGCGGCGATGGTGGCGCCGAAGATGCCGGTGAGCCCCAACGCCGGGTTGGCGCCGATGGCCAGCATGGGCATGACGGCGGCGAAGGTGACCGACATGATGACCGGCAGGCGGATCCCGGCGAAGCGGCCGATGCCGAGGCACTGCAGCAGGGTGACGATGCCGCAGCAGAAGAGATCCGAACTGATGAGATACGATATTTGGTCCTTGGGTAGCCCGAGGCTGCCGCCGATGACCAGCGGCACCGCCACGGCGCCGGCATACATCACCAGCACATGCTGCAGGCCGAGGGTAAAGAGCTGGCCGGGGGGAAGCAGGCGCTCCACTTCGTCGATGGCGCGGCCCTTGGCCGCCCCGGGGGGCTGGGTCTGGTGCATGAACAGATCACTCTTTGCGACCCGGCGGCAAGGGCCGGGCAAGATGGGGCAGGCTGGCTGTCCCGTTCATGGATGTGGTCCGGGTCGCCCTGGATCCGGCCACGCAGACGAAGGTCGCCTTCGCGCTGCATCGCAGGAGGAGTGCAGGATCCGTGCTCGGTTGGCATGAATGTGGGTCTGTTGGCCCTGTCTGTGGGTATTTTTGCAGGCGGGATCACGCTTGCACACGCTGATGGCTGCCAATCGTTTTCCTGCCGGCAGGGGAGGGCTGTCAGATTGGTAGCCCGGTTATCATTTCGGTCGGTCTGGCTCTCAGATTGATAGTCGGCGCTGTGCCGGCCCCGCCGCTCTGGTTTCATCAGCAACAGAGGGCGTGATCCAAAGCAAGAAAGTTGGATGTTTTGGTGGCGCAGGGCCCTGCCGCTGGGGTAGTTTCGATAAAACCGACACAGATCCTGAGGTCTTATCCATGATCATCTATCTGCATGGCTTCGATGCCACCAGCCCCGGCAATCACGAGAAAGTGCTGCAGTTGCAGTTTATCGATGATGATGTACGTTTCGTGCACTACAGCACGGTTCACCCCCGTCATGACATGAGCCACCTGCTCAAGGAAGTGAAGAAGCAGCTCGACATGAGTACCGATCCCAAGCCCCTCATCTGCGGGGTGGGACTGGGTGGCTACTGGAGCGAGCGCATCGGCTTTCTGTGCGGCATCAAGCAGGTGATCTTCAACCCCAACCTGCACCCCGAGATCAACATGCAGGGCAAGATCGACCGGCCGGAAGAGTACGAAGATATCGGCACCAAATGTGTGTCTGAGTTTCGTAGTAAAAATTCAGGAAATTGCCTCTGCATCCTTTCCGTTCAGGATGAAGTGCGCGATAATGGCGAAACTGAGCGTGAATTGAAGAATTATTACAACATCGTGTGGGATGAACGAGAGACGCACAAGTTCAAGAACATCTCTCATCACCTGCAGCAGATGAAGGCTTTCAAAGAAGCCTGATTGATCGTCACGTCATGGATTCAACTATCAAGGGAGCCGATGGCTCCCTTCGCTTTAATGGAACCGAGGTAATTAACCATGACCAATATTGTTGTCGTCGGCGGCGGTGCCGGCGGTCTGGAGCTGGCTACCAGCCTGGGCCGCAAGCTGGGCAAGAAGAACAAGGCCAAGATCACCCTGGTTGATCGCAACCGCACCCACCTGTGGAAACCCCTGTTGCACGAAGTGGCCACCGGCTCCATGGACGCGGGCATCGACGCCCTGAGCTACCAGTCCCACGCCAAGAACCACGGTTTCGACTTCCAGCTGGGTACCCTCACCGACATCAAGCGCGACGAGAAACGCATCGTGCTGGCGAAGATCGTCGACGAGAACGGCGACATCGTGGTCAACGAGCGCGAGCTGCCCTACGACTACCTGGTGATGGCCATCGGTTCCGTCTCCAACGACTTCAACACCAAGGGCATCAAGGATCACTGCATCTTCCTGGACAGCCCCTCCCAGGCGCACCGCTTCCACAACAGCATGATGAACCGCTTCCTGCAGTTCGCCACCGAATACCAGCCGGGCGACAAGGTGAAGATTGCCATCGTCGGCGGCGGCGCCACCGGCGTCGAGCTCTCTGCCGAGCTCTACAATGCGGTGGAGCAGCTCTACGCCTACGGCTTCAAGAACCTGACCACCGACAGCCTCAAGGTGACCCTGGTGGAGGCGGGCCCCCGCATCCTGCCGGCGCTGCCGGAGCGCATCAGTGGCGCCGCCCATCAGGAGCTGGTCAAGCTCGGCGTGGACGTGCGTACCGCCACCATGATCACCGAAGCGACCGCCGATGGTCTGCACACCAAGGATGGCGAGCTGATTGAAGCGGACCTGATGGTGTGGGCGGCCGGTATCAAGGCGCCGGACTTCATGAAGGATATCGCCGGTCTTGAGACCAACCGCATCAACCAGCTGGTGGTGAAAGATACCCTGCAGACCACCCGCGACGAGAACATCTTCGTCATCGGTGACTGCGCCGCCTGCCCGCAGCCGGACGGCAAGTTCGTGCCGCCGCGCGCCCAGTCCGCCCACCAGATGGCGACCCAGGCGTTCAAGAACATCCTGGCCAAGATGAACGGCGGCGAGCTCAAGCCCTACCTCTACCACGACCACGGTTCGCTGGTGTCCCTGAGCCGCTTCTCTACCGTGGGCAGCCTGATGGGGAACCTGATGCGCGGTTCCATGATGGTAGAAGGCTACATCGCCCGTCTGGTCTACATCTCGCTCTACCGGATGCACCAGATCGCCCTGCACGGCTACATCAAGACCGGCCTCATCATGCTGGTGGGCCGCATCAACCGGGTGCTGCGCCCGACCCTGAAGCTGCACTAAGCAGCCTGGGGCAAACGTGGCGGGGCGATAATGGTCCCGCACACCATGAAAAAGGAGAGGCCTTGGCCTCTCCTTTTTTATTGCGGTCGTATCAAGAGGCGTCCACCTGCAGGGTGCGCACCTCGGTGAGGGCGGCGGTGAAGAAGAGCCGCGCCAGTTCCGGATCCCCTTGCCCGGCATCGCGGGCGACGTTGGCAATGTCGCCGCCGAGCAGGGTGATGGTGTTGCCCACTTTGCTCACCCGATCGATGAGGGAGCCAAATTGCTGGGAAAACGCCGTCGTCTGGCCGAGGAAGCCCTGCTGGCGCTGGATCTGCCCCTCAATCTGGTTCACCTGTCCCTCCAGGCTGCTCACCTTGTTCTGGGTCTGCGTCAGGGTGACGGCCAGGGCGATGAGGCCAGGCAGCCCCAGCAGTCCCAGCCCCAGCAGATAGAGTTTTTTCTTGTTGAGGGAGTCCAGCTCCTGCCGGGCGCCGGCCAGGTTGGACTGCAGCCCGGCGATGGTGGCCTGCAGCTCCACGCCGATCCGCTGCAACGCTATGTTGTCCTGCGTGATGCGATCGTTGGCCGCCTGGCTGGCAGTCAGGGTCTGGGCGGTCAGGGTCTGGATGGGGGCTATCTCCTGCTGGACCTGATCGACAAACGCCTTGAGGGCGTCGGGGTTGAAGGGGCCGGTATTGGCCAGCTGCTGGGTCAGTTGCGTTTCCAGGCGGCCAGCAAATGCCAACACCTGCTGCTGCATGGTTTGCACCTGGGGCAGCAGGGCCGCGACCACCTCACCGACGTTCTGCTGGATGTTGACGGCGTTTTGCGGCAGACCGGTGAAGGACTGAATGGTCGCTTCGGCCTGCTGCATGTTGGCAATGGATTGGGAAAGAATGCCGTTGCTCATGGGGTCTCCTTATAAAAGAGGGCGGCCAGGCCGCCCTCCCGGGGGTTAGGCAGCCAGGCGCGCCACGAAGTTGGCGATGGTGTCGGTTTGCGGCACTTGCAGCGGGCTCACGCCGGCCATCTGGGCCTTGATGGTGGTCACGTCGGTGAGCACCGTCTTGACCGTGGTGTCGGCGGCGGTCAGCCAGAGCTGGCGGATGTCGTCGCCGCTGGTGATCCCCTTGTCCAAGTCGGTGATCAGGCTGCCCAGATCGGAGGTGAGGGCGTCCCAGGCGTTGCTCATCTGGGTGGCCGCGGTGACGGCGTTTTGCGCCTGCACCTGCAACCCCTTGTAGCCGTTGCCGATCTGGGTGGCGATCAGCACCTCGCTGTTGAGGTTGCTGCGTTTCTGGTACAGATCCTGGCGGGTACCGAGGGAGTTGTGCAGCACGATGGCGCCAGCCGTGATGCCGCCGGCCCCGGCCACCATCATGGCGACCCCGCCGATGACCACCGGGGTCGAGGTGCCGGCGGTGACGAAGTCCGCCACGGCGCCGATGGCGGTGACGAAGGCGCCGCCAATCACCAGCAGCCCCCCGGCGACGATGCCGGCGATGGCGCCGTCGATGGCCGCGTTCACCTTGTCGATGTCACCGTTGAGCTGGGCGAGTACCCCGTTGTCCCCCTGCACCTTGCTGTTGAGGTTCACCACTATGCCCTGGAAGTTGCTGGAGTCGGTGATGAGGTTGTTGTTGAGATTGACGATCACCAGCCGGGTGTCGGCGGAGAGCCGTTGATACTCGGTGGCCTGCTCCTTGATGACGCTCAGTTGCCTGAGCCATTGCGCCTTGGTGGAGCCGGGCGGCAGCACGGCCGGAATGGCGTTTTGCAGGGCAAAGTAGTTGGAGATGTTGCTGATGTTGGTGATGATCTGCGGCTGGACGGTATTGAGATAGAGGTCGGCGTGCCCCTTCGCCAGATCGAGCCCCTGGTTGATCTGGGTCTGGTTGTCCTTGAGGTTCGGGAACTGGCTGAAGTCCACCGGCACCTGCTGCTTGACGCTGTTGCAGTAGGTCTGGATCTGCAGGGCCTGGGAAGCCTGGTTGGCCATACCCTGGTCCATGGTGATGGTTGTTGCGTTGGTCATTTGGCGTGTCCTTGCGTGGTGGGATTAAGCGTCGGGCAGGATGCCGTTGCCGGCGTAGGCTGCCTTGATGTCGTCAACCTGGCCCGCGAGCAGCAACCAGGACTGGGTGTTGAGCGCCACGGTGCGTCGCAACTGGCGTACGTCGTCGGGGCTGTTGAGGTCGGCTACCACGGGCACCGCCCCTTGGTAGGCATCGGCCACCTTCTGCCAGCCAGCAGGCAGCTGGGTGACGGCATCGGCAACCCGGCTGTAGGTGTCGACAAACAGCTGGTTTTGCGCCTGTACCGACTTGGCCACGCTCAGCAGGGTGTTGGTGGCGGCCAGCGCCTGGTAGGCCTCGGCCAGTTTGTCGGTGTTGGTCTTGAGCTCGCGGGCCGCCAGGCTGGAGCCGGCAATGCCCGATGAGATCGCCTTGAGACCGGAGACCATGTACTGGGTCTGCTGGTCTGTCTGTTTGGCTATCTCCTGCGAGGTGGCGGGTTTGGCCCCCTTGTCGGCAGGTTTCTGTTCCAGCGTCAGCGAGGTGACGATGGCCCGCCCCAACTGGTTGACCCCTTCACCGGCCTTGCCACCCTCATCGACGATGGCCTGGATATTGGCGGCGATCGCCTGGTTGAGGGCGTCAATGATCTCGGTCTGGTGCTTGGCGTCGGCCATCAGATCCTGCTCGAGCTGGGTGATGACGCCATTGAACTGCTCCATCAGGGGGCGCAGGGATCCCCAGGCCACCTGCACGCGGGTATTGAGTGCCTGGGCATTGAGCCGGTAGCTCAGGGCCTGATCGGCGAGGGACGTCAGCTGCTCGGCCAGCCGGGCGCGACCCGCGAGCACGGCGGCGTTTTCTTCCTGGCCAAGCAGGCGATTGAACGCGGCGACCAGGGCGTAGAAGTTGGAGCCGTTGCTCAGCAGGTGGATGAGGCCGGACAGGTTGGTCTGCTGGTAGTAGCGTGCCTGACTCATCATCTGGGCCTGGTAGGCCTCGATTTTGACCGCGAGGGTGGAGTCGATCTCGCTGTTGGCCAATGCCTGCTGCATCAACAACAAGTTCGCATAGGTCTGGTTGAGCAGGGCGGGCGAGGTCGCTGACAGGTAGGCTGCCAGCAGACCCTGATCCCCCAGATCCAGGGTGGCGATCGTGGTCATGACATGGTCTCCATAGCGGTGTCGGCGAGCTGGCTGGCGGGGGAACATACCCCCGGTGCGAGGGTGGGGTGAGGTAGTCGGGTATCCTGCTGCATCATGCTGCTCTCCTCGTGAGAAGTGGGTCTGTCTCCGGTCTATGGCCGGGACAGACTCACCCTAGGGAAAGGCAAAATGGGTCACAACTGATACTTTTGTCACTTGATGTTTGAGCCGGATCGGCTAATGAAAGGGGTTGTCGGAGCAGGCCATATCGGTGGTTCTATGTCGCCTTCCGTCGTTGAATGTGGACAGGTGCCACGTCGTCGACGCGCACGGGATCCGTGCTGGCAGGCTCGCGCCGCCATGCTCCGCCAGGGGCGAACCGGGTCTCCCTGCTTGCCTGCTCCCCCTTCGCTGCTTTAGGCTGTCCCCCAGTTCAATCCACAAGGAAACCCAGATGATCCTCTCAACTACCCCCACCCTGGAAGGCAAGACCATTCGCGAGTACCGCGGCATCGTGGTGGGTGAAGCCATTCTTGGCGCCAACGTGTTCAAGGATCTGTTTGCCGGGATCCGCGACATCATCGGCGGCCGCGCCGGCGCCTATGAGAAAGAGCTGGCCCGGGCCCGGGAAATCGCCTTCGACGAGCTCAGGGAGCGCGCCGCGGCGCTGGGTGCCAATGCGGTGGTCGGCATCGACATCGACTACGAGGTGGTGGGGCAAAGCGGCAGCATGCTGATGGTCAGCATCAGCGGGACCGCCGTGTTGGTCTGACGCTTTGATGCAATAAAAAACCGGCAACCTGTTGCCGGTTTTTTATTGCGGCCTTCCCAGCGGATGGGAGATGCCAGCGCCCTGACATGCACCTGTCCGCCTGCCTGTATTGTGTTGTTCGCATCCGCCATACTCATGACAAGAGGGATCGGGTTGAGGATGCAATCATGTTCCATATTCTGCGCTGGATATTGCTGTGGTGCTGGCTGGGGAGCGCCATGGGGGCCACCATTCAGGCGGTGACGGAGGAGCTCCCCCCATACAACTATCGGGACAAGGACGGCCAGGTGACGGGGCTGTCGGTGGATCTGCTCAAGCGAATGCTGGAGGTCAGCGGCATCGGGCTCGACCGCAAGGGCATCCAGCTCCTGCCCTGGGCGCGGGCCTATCAGATGGCGCAGTATGACCCCAATACCGTCATCTTCAGCATGATAAGGCTGCCCGAGCGCGAGGCGCTCTTTCATTGGGTTGGCCCTATCGGGCCTCGCGTCACCTGGGTGTATCGCCTGGCAAAACGCGACGATGTGGTGGGCCATCAGCTGGCTGACCTGGCCCCCTGGCGGATCGCGGTGGTACGCGACTCGGCGCTGGCCATCGAGCTGGCGGAGAAAGGGCTCAATCTGGTGCTGGTGCACGACGAAGACGACAAGTTTCGCATGCTGCTGCGCGGCAGGGCCGACGTCGCGCCAGCCATGCAGATGGGGGCTGCCTACCACATAGAGACCTTGGGCCACCACTACTCGGAGTTTGTCCCCATGTTTGAGTTTCAGGAGACCAAGTCGTTCTATTTTGCCTTCAGCCGCAACACGGATGCCGTCATTATCGAAGGGTTGCAGGCGGCGCTAGAGCAGATGCACCGCGATGGCTCCTTTGACGAGATAAGCCAGGCATGGGGGCGTCGCTTCTGGGGGCAGCCGGCGGGCAAGTGAGCTGCGCTATCTTCCATGCGGGTCTCGACTTCGTGATCACCAGCCGGGTGGCGTCGGTTACTACCTGATCTGCCATCTTTTCTTGGTGCCTTGATGGCCATCTAATGGCTATTATGAGTCCTTTCTTGTGGCTGCCACGCCCTGAATGGCCAGATATGGAACAGGACCCTTTGCGATGACAACACTCAAGCCGCCGGGGCTCAAGCCCGGCGATACCATCGGCTTTTTCTCCCCCTCCAGTGCGGCCACCGCCTGGGCACCAAACCGTTTTGCCCGTGCCGGGGCGTTTCTGGAAGGGCAGGGCTTCAGACTCAAGGCGGGCAGCCTCACCGGCCAGCGCGATCACTGGCGCTCCGGCTCCATCGCCGCCCGGGCTACCGAGCTCAATGCCCTCATTCGCGATCCGGAGGTGCGCTGCATCATGTCGGTGATTGGCGGCAGCAACTCCAACTCCCTGCTGCCCTACCTCGATTTTGATGCGCTCATGCGCGACCCCAAAATCATCATTGGCTACTCTGACGTGACGGCCCTGCTGCTCGGCATTCATGCCCGTACCGGCCTCGTCACCTTCTACGGGCCGGCGCTGGTGGCCTCTTTTGGCGAGCTCTCGCCGCTGGTGGACGAGACCCTGACGGGCTTTCGCCAGATCTGCCAGGCCGGTGGCGCCGCCGTGCCTCACACAGTGCCGACCCCGGTGCAATGGACCGAGGAGCGGCTTGACTGGGAGCAGCAGAGTCGGGCCAAGCAGTGCCGGCCAAACCGGCTGATCTCGGTGGGCACAGGTCGGGTGCGGGGCCGGCTCATTGGCGGCAACCTCAACACCCTGGCGGGGATCTGGGGCTCCCCCTATATGCCGGCCATCGAGCGAGGTGACATTCTGCTGCTGGAAGACAGCCTCAAGTCGGCTGAGACGGTGGAGCGCTCGTTTGCCCATCTCAAGCTGTGCGGGGTGTTTGATCGCATCGGTGCCCTGGTGCTCGGCAAACACGAGCTGTTCGACAGTCAGGGCAGCGGCCGGCGACCGCTCGACATCCTGCTGGAGGTGGTGGGGGAGCCGACCTTCCCCATTCTGGCGGAGTATGACTGCGCCCACACCCACCCCATGCTGACCCTGCCCCTTGGCATCGAGGCCGAACTGGATCTCGATGCCCAGCGTCTCACCCTGTGCGAGCCCTGGCTCGGCGAGTGCTCCCTCTCCGGCTGCCATAGTCGCATCGGCACATAGACAAAGAGGTCGCCTGGGCGACCTCTTTGTCATCTATTCCGTCGCTACGGGGCTCAAGGCAGGGCGTCGGGCCGGAAGCTGGCGCGGATCTGCGGCACCAGGGGTGAGACGTCGAATCCCTTCTCCTCTCCCAGCACCGGATGAAGCAGGGCCTGATCCGGGAGAGGGGTCATGTCGCCCGTCAGCAGCTGACGGGTGGCCTGGCCCATCTGATAGAGCTGGCGCACCGGGTCGAACTGGGTCGTCAGATTGAGGGCGTCATCGGCGCGGGCAAAGGCCATCATGGGGATCTGGTAGCTGGCATCGCGGGGCGGCTTGTCACCGTGGATGCCCTTGCCGGCCGACATCAGGAACGGCTGGTGATCGCCAAAAGCCACCACCAGGTAGCGTTTGCCTGAGCGATCCAGGCTGGTCAGCAGGTGCTCAAGCGATGCCATGGCATCCACCACGCCGGTGTAGTAGGTGTTGAGCAGCTGGCGATCGGCCTCGCTCTGATCCGGGCAGGCCTTGTCGAGCTGCTGGGCCTGGTAGCGATCCCCGTCGAAGGGGCCGTGCCCCTGCATGGTGACCGCGTAGGCGAACAGCGGCTGCTCATCCTGTTCGCTGCGCTTGAGCAGGTGGTCGATCAACGCATCATCCGAGATATAGAGCCCCTTATGCTCGAGCGTGGTGAAACGGTTGTCGAACCAGCGCTCCTCGTAGCCAAGGGCCGGGATCGCCTTGGCACGGCCCCAGAACTTCTCCACATAGGGGTGGGCAAACAGGGTCCGGTAGCCACTTTGTTTGGCACTCTGCGCCAGACCCGGCACCTGCTCCGAGAGGTAGTAGTAGGGCACCACCCCCTGCTTGAGCAGGCCCACTGGCAGGCCGGTGTTCATCTCGAACTCCGCCAGCACCGTCATGCCGCCGGTGGTGGGGGAGTGGATGGTCTTGTGCCACTGCTGCACGCTGGCCGGCAGGCTCAGGGTGGGCGGGGGCGCGCAGATCTTGCCCTGCCAGCCGAGCCAGAGGGATTCATATTGCAGCACGATCACCAGATCGAAGCGGGGCGGCTGGTTCAGGCTGACGTGGCTGAGCTGGGGGGTGAACTCGTTGATCTGCAAGGGATAACGAAACACGCTGCCGCTTTGCAGCATCTCGTCCACCAGGTTGAACAGATAGAGGCCGGGCCCCGAGCGGATGATGTCCCTGTGGTAGTTGACCGCCCTGTCCACGTAGCGAATGTTGGGCCCCAGCAGCTTGTTGCCGGTCTGGGTGGCAAACACGCACAGCGCAAAGAAGGCGGCGGTGGCGGCGGCGGTACGCAGCACCCAGCGCGACAGGGCGAAGCGCCAGCACAAGAAGAGGGCGAGTGCACCGCCCAGCAGCGGCAGCACAGGGTGCTGCTCCAGCAGGATGCGCAGCAGCGCCATCAGGTTGCCGAGATCGTCCCCCCCGAGCGGTACCCCGTAGATGGCGATCTTCATGAAATTCGCCAACAGACCGATGCCGGAGAGGGCGGTAAACACCAGCCCCATATAGAGGTTGAACCCCGCCAGCGCACAGAGGCTCCAGCCCAGCACCATGCTGCCCCAGGCGAGGTAGTAGTGCTCGGGACGAAAGCCTGACCAGAGCAGAAATTCCCCCAGCTTGAACACCACGAAGCCGTGCAGCAGCACGAAGGTGAGGTTGCCGAGCAGCAGACTGCCGGCGATGCGCCAGCGCAGATTGCGCCTGAGGGTGGGCAGCACCACCTTCAGCACGGCGGCGCTCAGGGCCAGCACCAGCAGCAGGCTGGTACAGAGATAGGTAAGGTTGAAGCCCCGCTCCGGCAGGGTCTGCAGGATCTGGCTGAACTCGCCGCTCTCGGGCCTCTCCTTGAGCAGCAGGCCGATCCGCAGCTGATAGCGGCTGGCCAGGGCGTCGTCGGGGGCGCGCAGGGTGCTGTTGAGATCCAGGGTGCAGCGCCCCTTGCGGCACTGCTGGCGCTTGTCCACCGGCTGGCTCAGCTGATCGATGCGCTCGCCCCTGTCGTTGAGCAGCTCCACCCTGACCTTGTCTCCCTCCTGCAGCGGCCCCCGTAGTTGCCACTGGCTGCGTACCACCAGATAGAGGCCGCGGCTGTCGCTCTTGTAGAGCAGGGCATGGCGGGTGAGGGTGGCGATGGGGTTGTCCGCCGGCCCCAGCACCAGCGGCTGGACCCGGCCGAGCCAGCTGGCGGGATTGATCTGCGGCAGCAACAGGGTGAGCAACAGCAGCGCGGCCAGCATGCCCAGCAGCAGGGCGGGGAGACCGGAGACCCTGGCTGGCAAGCGCGCTGAAGTGGGGGCTTTCATATGGGCTCATCCTTTGAGCGAGTGACGGTGATGCATGGCTGCTGCATTTAATTTGACCCGATGGTGATGGGCTTGTTCCTTGTTGTCAATTTAATGACCAAACAATGAAGGTTGCGTGACAGTGGATCCATGCAAACTGTGATCCCGATCCGGGGGGCACACTCATTCTGTGATGAAAGCGTCATCATGACGCTTTGCCGCTGGTCTGCTCCAGCCTTGCTGCTTAGTCTCTCAATATGGATGGAGGTACATGTATGAATCCCAAAGTAGCGGCACGTCAGGCAAGGTTGCTCCGCATGCTGGAGAGCAAGGAGGAGATCCGGATCGGGCGCGAGCAGGACTGTCCCCTCTCGGTGGCCCAGCTGGTGCGCCTCAAGGAGGATCATCCGGCCGTGCTCAAGGTCTATCGTCACGGTCTCACCGCCGAGGTGTTCCACCTCAAGGTGGAGGGACATCACTGGTGCCTGAAGCGGCGCCGGCACGACTCCCTGGTGGCCAACGTGGACGGCAGAACCGCCTTCCTGACCGAGCTGGAGCGCCGCCGGGAGATAGAGGCCCTGCGGGAGTTGCACCCCACCATCCTGGCCAACGTGGTCTGCACCAGCTTTGGCTCGGCCCGGGCTGGGGTGCTGGTCTCCCCCTGGCTGCGGGGCGTGCCGGTGCATGATCTCAACGAGCGCAACCTGGCGCAGATGCTGGCGGTGCAGGCGGAGCTGGCCCACTGGGGCTGGTTCGACTGGGATCCGAGCCCCGGCAACCTGCTGGATGACGGTCAGCAGATCAGCGTGTTCGACTTTGGCTACATGTGGCCCTTCGATCCCCGCCATGAATTCAACTCCAACGGCCTCACCGATCCCGGTTTTCACGTACCGGAACGGCTGGAGACCCGCACCCTCTCTGGCCTGTGGCTAGACGAGCCGGATCCGCTGCCACAGTTTCGCTACTGGCGCGGCCTGTGCGTCAATTGGGCGCAGCGGGAGCTGCAGCACCTGACTCGGGAGGGGGCGAGTGCGCCGGTGCTGGCCCGCTTGCAAGGGCTCTTGGGCGAGTGGCGCTCGGCGCTGGCCAGCGAAGAGGCGCTCGCCGCCAACTGGTGGCGCGACATGTATCGCAGCCACCGGCTCGACATTGCCGACGATCTCAGCGGCAAGAGCTGTGGCCCGCTCACCCTGCGCCGACTCGACTGGCTGGAGCAGGCGGTGACCGAACACTACGCCGAACTGGCGGACAACCTGGGTCCCGACGAGGCGGGGCTGGATCAGGGGGCGCTGCTGCGCCGACTGGAAGGGCTGCGCGAGGAGATCCGGGCCAACCTGCTGCCGGCGCTGACTACGGCGGGCTAGGGGCGCTCAACTCTCTCATCCCAAAATCACCCTATATAGAAAGAGGGGCCTGGCGGCCCCTCTGTTGATCCTGGCTAGCTGTCTGCCCCTTAGTCGAGCAGCTCCTGATGGAGGCGGTTGACGATGTGGCCCGCCTCGTCCTCCTTGACCAAAAAGCAGAGGTTGTGGGCGCTGGCGCCGTAACAGATCATGCGAATGTTGTGCTCGCGAATGGCGTCAAAGACCTGACTGCCCACCCCGACCGCCTCGCTCATCCGGTTGCCGATAAGCGCCACCAGCGCCAGCCCTGTCTCCACCTGCACCTTGCACAGCTGGCCGAGCTCCGCCAGCACCTTGTCATTGAGGATGGGTTCGCCGTTGCTTTGGCTGCCAGTGTGATCCAGGGTCAGCGACACGCTCACCTCGGAGGTGGTGATGAGATCCACCGAGATGCGGTGGCGGGCCAGGATGCCGAACACCTCGGCCAGGAAACCGTAGGCGTGGAACATGTTGAGGCTGTGCAGGGTCACCAGCACCTGGTTGCGGCGCAGGGCCACGGCGCGAAACAGCGGATTGGTGCGGGTGCTGGCGCGGATCCAGGTGCCGCCGGCGGCCGGATCCTTGGCAGAGCCGACAAACACCGGGATGTCGCGGCGCACCGCCGGCTGCAAGGTGGCCGGGTGCAGCACCTTGGCGCCGAAGGTGGCCATCTCGGCCGCCTCCACGAAGCTGATTTCGGGGATGGGGCGGGCGCGGGTAACCAGGCGCGGATCCGTGGTGTAGATGCCGGGCACGTCGGTCCAGATCTCGATGGAGCCGGCATCGAGCGCCTCGGCCAGGAGGGCCGCGCTGTAGTCGGAGCCGCCGCGGCCCAGGGTGGTGGTGCGGCCATCGCCGTCGGCACCGATGAAGCCCTGGGTGATGATGAGGCTGTCGCCAAGCAGGGGGCCCAGCGTCTGCTGGCAGAGGTCACGGGTGGCGGCCAGATCCACGCTCGCCTTGCCAAAGCGGCTGTCGGTGCGCAGCAGCTGGCGCACATCCTGCCAGCGGGCTTTGACGCCGCGCTGGCGCAGCAGCTCGGTAAAGAGGCGGGTAGACATCAGCTCGCCGCAGGCGATGAGCCTGTCAGCCAGCTCGGCATCGGTACGCAGATGGGCCTGACGCGCCATGGTGCGGATCTCGTCGAGCTGGTCGTGGATCTGGGCACTCACGTCGCCCGGGTGGCCAAGGTCGGCCAGAATGGCCTGCTGGATCTCGCTCAGTCTGGTCAGTTGCGCCTCCTGGCCCGCCTCGTCCAGATCGCCCTGGGCCAGTGCCACCAGCAGGTTGGTGACGCCGGCGCTGGCGCTCAGCACCACCACCCGGGTGGCCGGGTTGGCCAGCACCACGTCGGCACAGTTGTTCATGGCTGCCGCGTTGGCGACGCTGGTTCCGCCAAACTTGGCGACATTGATCGGGCTCATTGCTTACTCCTGTCTTAATATGAAAATCCGGTTCCATCGGGCAAAAAGAGAGGAGGAGGCTGAAAATGGCAGGAATGATCGAAGCTATCCCGGCCAGAAGCACTCCACCCGCAGAGCCCATCCCGTACCCGCCCCTGACGGGGCGCGGTGGGGGATGACCACTACCGATGACAACCCGGGGGATTCAGCCCCCGCAGCCGACACTGAGGTATCCAGTTACCTCAGATGTCTCGGCGCTGCTCCCCCTGACCCAAGTTCACCGGACACTGGTGTCCTCCCTCGGGCTGCCTGGGCAGCGCTCCTCTTCTGGCTCCACCAGGGCGGTGGAGTGCATTTAGAAATACCTTGCGTTGGATTGCACTGTCAATCGAGTTTGTGAAAAAGTTCAAAAAGTCAGCCAACTCAACACAGAATCAATGAGTTACACAATGGTCTTGGACAAAACCTTGGAGCGACGCTGCCAGTTGTAGAGGCGCTGGCGCGCCACCGGCAGATCTTCCACCTCCAGCGGATCGAAGCCCCGCTCCCGGAACCAGTGGATGGAGCGGGTGGTGAGCACGAACAGGCGGCGGATGCCGAGCCGCTTGGCCCGCTCGGCCACCTTGGCCACCAGCTGATCCCCCCGGTTGGAGTTGCGATAGTCGGGGTGGATGGCGACGCAGGCCATCTCCGCCATCGCCTCTTCCATGAAGCAGTAGAGCGCCGCGCAGCCGATGATGAGGCCGTCGCGCTCTATGATGGTGAATTTGTCTATTTCCATCTCCAGCTGCTCGCGGGAGCGGCGCACCAGGATCCCTTCCTCCTCCAGCGGGCGGATGAGATCCAGGATGCCGCCGATGTCCTCGATGGTGGCGGCGCGCGCCTGCTCGGCGCTTTCCCGCACGATCTGGGTGCCGAGGCCGTCGCGGCTGAACAGCTCCTGCAGCATGGCGCCGTCATCCTGATAGCTCACCAGGTGGGAGCGGGGCACGCCGCCGCGGCAGGAGGCGATGGCCGCGCGCAGATAGCGGGCGGTGCCGGACATCTCTTCCCCCGCCTGCTCCAGCTCCACCAGCAGCTCTTCGGCCTGCTCGGGGAAGAGCTCGGAGATGGCTTCGCCGTGGCGGTCCATCACCCCCTGGGTGCTGCTGAAGCAGATGAGTTTGTCCGCTTTCAAATCCACCGCCACCCGGCGGGCCACCTCTTCCGAGCTCAGGTTGAAGCTCTCGCCGGTGACCGAGCAGCCGATGGGGGAGATGAGCACCAGGCTCTTCTGATCGAGCTGGCGGGTGATCCCCTCCACGTCGATGCGGCGTACCCGGCCGCTGTGGCAAAAATCGATACCGTCATCCACCCCGAGCGGCTGGGCGGTGACGAAGTTGCCGCTCACCACGCTGATGCGGGCACCCTGCATCGGTGTGTTCGCGAGCCCCATGGAGAGCTGGGCTGTGATGTCGTACTGCAAGCCGCCGCACACCTGCTTGATGATGGCGAAGCTCTCGTCATCGGTGACCCGGATGCGCTTGTGGTACTGGGCCTCGATGCCGGCGCGGGCCAGCGCCTCGTCGTTTTGCGGGCGGGAGCCGAACACCAGTACCAGGCGAATGCCCAAGGTCTGCAGCAGGGCGATGTCGCTGACGATGTTGGCAAAATTGGGGTGGCAGAGGGCTTCCCCCCCCATCATCAGCACGAAGGTGGCGCCTCTGTGCACATTGACGTAGGGGGTAGACTGCCGAAAGGCATAGACCAGGCTGGGTTCGCGTTCACGCACTTGAGGCTTCTTCCATAAAAAAACAGCAATGGGCTCAATATATGAAAATAAATGCACAAATCAAGATTAAATATTGATTTGGCGCGATTTTGTCATCGCGGTGGTCAGGCAGGTCGAACGGTGGCGATACCAGGCGGGGCAGGGGCGTCAGCGGTGTGGCGGTGCGCCTCAGGTTGATCCCGGCCCATAAACTGTTATCTTCGATATTCCTTTTCGTCAGCTGTGCGGTTGCACAGGTTTTTATACAAGGACAGGGTGCATGGAACAGATTATTTCGCCGGCAGACGCGCTGCCGGGACGCCGCGAGGCGATGGTGATTGGCCAGCAGCATGCGGTCAATGGTCACCCGACTCAGGGCCCCTGGCCTGAAGGGATGGCGGTGGCCTGGTTTGGCATGGGCTGCTTCTGGGGGGTGGAGCGCCTGTTCTGGCAACAGCCAGGGGTCTACTCCACCGCCGCCGGCTATCAGGGCGGGGTGACCCAGAATCCCACCTACAAGGAGGTGTGCAGCGGATTGACTGGCCATGCCGAGACGGTGCAGGTGGTGTTTGATCCCAAGGTGATCAGTTACGGCGATCTGCTCAAGCTGTTCTGGGAGCAGCACGATCCGGCCCAGGGGATGCGCCAGGGCGGCGACATCGGCACTCAGTACCGCTCCGTCATCTTCTTCGGGGATGACACCCAGGAGGCCATCGCCCAGCAGAGTCTGGCCGCCTATCAGCAGGCGATGCTGGCCAGCGGCGACGGCCGCGCCATCACCACTCGCATTCTGCCGCTGGCCCCCTTCTATTACGCCGAGGATTACCATCAGCAATATCTGGAGAAGAATCCGGACGGGTATTGCGGCCTGGGCGGCATCGGCGTCTGCCTGCCGCCGAGCCTCAACCGCTAGGGCAAGATGACGGGTATCTGTGACTCGTCATTGTTTGTGAAAAGAAAAAGGCCGCCTTTGCGGCCTTTTTATCGGGCTTTGTCAGAAGCGTGAAAAAAATCATAAAAAATGTGTCATGGAGAGGAACTTATTCGAACCAGGCTTGCCCAACTTGGTAGCCACCATGGACGGCGGCCAAGACCAGACACATTTCTTGCCTCGAAATTCATAAAAGTCATTGAAAAACTTGATGAGTTGAAATGCTAGCAAGCAGGGCTGCCAATGAAGGCGGCCCTTTTCATTATCTGCGGTGCGAAAAATGGTGGGGGAGTGGCGACGCGAACGTTCGCCACGGCGCTCAGCTGATGGCGCCGTCAAACAGGTTCTTGATGAGATCGATGAACTCTTCGAGGAAGGCTTTCTGCTCCGGGGTCGGGGCGCGCAGCCAGACGGCGGAGAGCACCTCTTCCAGATCGGCCACCACCGCATCGGCTTCCTGCATGATCACGAAGCGCAACTTGGGATCGAGCTGCGGATTCTGCTCGCAGATGGCCATCAGGTTGCCGGCCACCCGGCTGCTCACCAGATCTTCGATGGTCTGTTCACCACTGCTCTGTTGCTGGGTTTCAAACAGTCCCAGACTCTCCACCAGATACTCAATCAGGGCGATATAGCCTTCGCTTTCTACAACCATGGCGGCCTCAATCCTCAACAATACGGAAAAACTGTGCGTATTTTAGTGGCTGGACCTAGCTTGGCAAGCGACAGTGCAGGCGATAACGGATAAAACCGACGCCGCCGCGCTCCACGCTCTCCAATCCGGTCAGCTCAAAGCCATACCGTAAAAATAGCCCATAGCTGAAGGCGCTGGCCTCTGTCGTCAGCTGTTTGAGTCCGAGTCGTTGCGCCTCGGCGAGGGCCGCGGCCAGCAGCAGGCCGCCATAGCCAAGGCGCGGGTGATCGGCGCTCACATAGAGCAGGCTGAGGTGACCATCCTGGCTCAGGGTGACGAAACCGAGCGGCTCGCCGTTTTGCTCCAGTACCCAGCCGTGGTGCTCGCGCAGCTGGCCGACAAAGCCGGGATGACGGGCGCCGAGGGCCCACTGCTCCACCTGCTCCGGGCTGTAGTGCTGCGGGCCTATCCTTCGCACCGACTGCTCGAACAGGGTGCAAAGGGCGGGGATGTGCTGCTCGTTCAGCCGGACAAGCCTGGGCTCTGCCGCCATGGCGGGGCTCATCGCTGGGGTGCCTGCGGGCGCTTGGCCTTGGGCAGACCGGCCACCACCCGCTCATAGGAGTGATGCACCCAGCCCTGCCAGAGATCGTCGGCCAGGTCATCGCTGAAGGTGACCGTATTCCAGTGTTGCTTGTTCATGTGCCAGCCCGGTTTGACCTCGGGGTGCAGTTCGCGCAGCAGCAGGGCCAGCTCGGGCTCGCACTTGAGGTTCAGCCGCAGCGGTTCGGCCTGCCAGTCCAGCAGGGCAAACATCTTGCCGGCGATGCGATAGACCAGGATTTCAGGGCCGAAGGGGGTATCCTCCTGGGCGCCCGGCAGGGTCAGCAGAAAGGATCTCAAACGGGTCAACTCCATGGTCATGCTCCTGGCTGCTTGCGGTGCAAACGTATTAGTCGGGTGAAAAAATCTGCTAAGATGCGCGCCTACTATACCCCAATGCCGTCGATGAGGGAGTCGCAAGATGCTGTATCACAAGACCTTCGAGCTGGGTCCCGAGCGGGATTGGGTAGTCTTCGTGCACGGGGCGGGCGGCAGCTCCTCCATCTGGTTCAAGCAGCTGCGCGCCTATCGCGAACACTTCAACGTGCTGCTGCTGGACTTGCGCGGCCACGGCCAGTCCCACAAGCTGCAGCAGGTGATCAAGGGTCACTACAGCTTCCGGGCGGTGACCGAGGATATCCTGCAACTGCTCGATCACCTCAACATTCGCCGCGCCCACTTCGTCGGCATCTCCCTTGGCACCATCCTCATTCGCCATCTGGCGGAGCTCTGCCCCGAGCGGGTCAAAAGCATGGTGCTGGGCGGCGCCATTTTGCGGCTCGACATCCGCTCGCGGGTGCTGGTGCAGCTCGGCCGCCTCGGCCAGCACATCCTGCCCTACATGTGGCTCTACCGCTTGTTCGCCTTCATCATCATGCCGCGCCAGCACCATCAGGAGTCGCGCAACCTCTTCGTGCGCGAGGCGCGCAAATTGTGCCAGAAAGAGTTCAAGCGCTGGTTTCGCCTCGCCACCGAGGTGAACCCCCTGATGCGCTACTTCAAGGAGCGGGCCCTGCCCATTCCCACCCTCTATGTGATGGGGGAGGAGGATCACATGTTCCTGGCGCCGGTGCGCGAGCAGGTGGCGCGCGACCCCTACAGCCGGCTCGAGATCATCGACGGCTGCGGCCACGTCTGCAACGTGGAGCGGCCCGAGCACTTCAACCGCCAGTCGCTGGCCTTTCTCACCGCCCAGCCCGGCTGAATTGGCGCCAGCCGCCGATTTGATACGGCCCTGGTGGCTTGAGCCAGCACGCTGAAGGGGAGGGGCATGGTAGGCAACGCTGCCGCCCGACTCAAAAAACCCCGCGTTGACATAGGATGACCGCCATCCTCGCTAGCCGAAGTAGTGGGCGATATCGAGGTAGCGCTGGCGGATGTGCTCGATAAGCAGCCGGATCTTGCGCGGCGGCTGGCGGGTGAAGGGGTAGACGGCGTAGATGCCGAGCTTCTTGCCCACCCGGTCGGGAAACAAGTCCACCAGATCCCCCTGCATCAGGTCGTGATAGACCAGACAGCGCGGCACATAGACGATGCCGCGCCCCCCCAGCGCCGCCTTGCGCAGGGCACCGGCGTTGTCGGTTGAAAAGCTCCCCGACACCGACAGCAGATAGTTGCCCTCTTCCCCCTTGAAGGCCCACTCCGAGGCCCCCGTGCTCTGATAGGCGTAGCGCAGGCAGTTGTGGGTGAGCAAGTCCGACGGCTCGCGCGGCGCCCCGAAGCGGCGCACGTAGGCGGGCGCGGCGCAGATCACCCACTGGGAGTCGAGGATGTGGCGGGCAATCAGGCTCGAGTCATCCAGATAGCCGGTACGAATGACCAGATCGAACCCCTCTTCCACCAGATTGACGAAGCGGTTGTCCAGCGACATCTCCACCGTGAGCCCGGGGTGCTGCTGGCAAAAGTCGGCCACGGCGTCGGCCAGCAGCAGCTCGCCGGAGATGGTGGGCACCGACATCCGCACATGGCCGCTCACCTTTTCACCGAATCCTGCCACCGCATCGAAGGCGTCCAGTGCGGCGGCCTTCACATTTTTGGCACCCTGATAGAGCTCCTTGCCCGCCTCACTCAGGGTGAGCCGGCGGGTGGTGCGATAGAGCAGCTGCACCCCGAGCTCCTCCTCCAGACGCCCGATCCGTTTGCTAACCACTGAATTTGTCAGGGAATTTTGCTCGGCCACCTTGCTGAAGGAGCCGGCCTCCACCACCTGGGCGAAGAGAATGAGGTCGTCGGTACTGGCCATATTTATCGATTTTTGGAACGAATGTTGTTCATTATTTCCATATATCGCGAAAAAAGAACAGGGTAAGGTCACGTCCGCTTAACAAAACAACAACAAGGTGCGCCTCTGCACCGCTCGGACAAGGACGCAATGATGACAGACACCCTGTTGGCCCTGGTGGCCTTCTCGCCGATCGTGGTGGCCGCCGTGCTGCTGGTCGGCCTCAACTGGCCCGCCAAGCGCGCCATGCCCATCGCCTTTATCCTGACCGTATTCATCGCCCTGTGGGGCTGGCAGATGAGCCCGACCCGGGTGCTCGCCTCCAGCCTGCAGGGGCTCATCATCACGGTGACCGTGCTCTGGATCGTGTTCGGCGCCATCCTGATGCTCAACACCCTCAAGCACACCGGCGCCATCAGCGCCATTCGCGGTGGCTTTACCAACATCTCGCCGGATCGGCGCATCCAGGCCATCATCATCGCCTGGTGCTTCGGTGCCTTTATCGAGGGAGCCTCAGGGTTTGGCACCCCGGCGGCCATCGCCGCCCCCCTGCTGGTGGCCATCGGCTTTCCGGCGCTCGCCGCCGTGCTGCTTGGCATGATGATCCAGTCCACCCCGGTGTCGTTCGGCGCGGTGGGCACCCCCATCCTGGTGGGCATCAACAAGGGGCTGGATAACCAGGCCATCGGCCACACCCTGAGTGCCGGCGGCAGCAGCTGGGACATCTACCTGCAGCAGGTGACCACCAACGTGGCCCTCATTCACGCCACCGTCGGCACCCTGATGCCGGTGCTGATGGTGATGATGCTGACCCGCTTCTTCGGCCGCAACCGCAGCTGGACCGAGGGGCTCTCCATCCTGCCGTTCGCGATATTCGCCGGGCTCGCCTTCACCGTGCCCTATGCCCTGACCGGCATGCTGCTCGGCCCCGAGTTCCCGTCCCTTATCGGCGGTCTGGTGGGGCTGGCCCTGGTGGTAACGGCGGCGCGCCGCGGTTTCCTGGTGCCAAAAAACAGCTGGGACTTCGCCCCCGAGAGCGAGTGGCCCGCCGAGTGGCTGGGATCCCTCAAGCTCGATCTCAAAGAGGCCGCCGGCCGCCCCATGTCCCTGTTGCTGGCCTGGCTCCCCTATGTGGCGCTGGCCCTCTTGCTGGTGGCGAGCCGGGTGAGCCCGGAGTTCAAGGCAAGCCTGTTGTCGGTGAGCCTCGCCTTCACCGATCTGCTGGGTGAGAAGGGGGTCAGCGCCTCCATTGAGCCGCTCTACCTGCCGGGGGGCCTGCTGGTGTTCTGCGCCCTGCTCGCCACCCTCATTCAGGCCCGTGCCCTGGCGCCCCTCGGCCGCGCCGTGAGCGAGTCGAGCCGCACCCTGATCGGCGCCGGCTTCGTGCTGATCTTCACCGTGCCCATGGTGCGCATCTTCATCAACTCCGGCGTCAACGGGGCGGATCTCGCCAGCATGCCGGTGACCACGGCCAATTTTGCCGCCGGGCTGGTGGGGGAGTTCTTCCCGGCCATGAGCGCCACCATAGGCGCGCTGGGGGCCTTTATCGCCGGCTCCAACACGGTGTCGAACATGATGTTCAGCCAGTTCCAGTTCGAGGTGGCCCAGACCCTGGGGGTCTCCACCGCCGCCATGCTGGCGCTGCAGGCCGTGGGCGCAGCGGCCGGCAACATGATCGCCATCCACAACGTGGTGGCGGCCTCGGCCACAGTGGGGCTCTTGGGCCGCGAGGGGGCGACGCTGCGCAAGACGGCGCTGCCGACCCTCTACTACCTGCTGGCCACCGGCCTTATCGGGTTGGCGCTCATGTACAGCTTCCACGTCTCGGATGCACTGCTGCAGTTGAAGTAAAGGAGAGCAAGTGATGAAGGTAATGCGGGTCTACCCGGCCAAGCCGGCCGATGTCTATCTCTACGCCACCTGTCTGGTGGACCTGTTCGACCCGGTGGCGGGGCTCGATGCCATCGCCCTGATCGAGCGGGAAGGGATAAGGGTGCACTTTGTCGAGAAACAGACCTGCTGCGGGCAGCCGGCCTACACCTCGGGTCATGAGGAGGAGGCGCGCAAGGTGGCGCAAAGCCAGATGGCGCTCTTCCCCGAGCCCTGGCCGGTGGTGGTGCTGTCGGGCTCCTGCGGGGGTATGATGCACCACCACTACCGCCGCCTCTTCCCCGAGAGCCCCGAGGTGGCCGATTTTTGCGATCGGGTGTTCGAGCTCACCGAGTTTCTGGCCCGGGTCTGCCGGGTGCGCTGGCACGGGGTGGGGGAGGCGAGCATCGTCATGCACACCTCCTGCTCGGCCCGGCGCGAGATGCTGGTGCACACCACGGCTCGCAGCCT
This sequence comes from Aeromonas sp. s3, assembly GCF_040907805.1. Lineage (NCBI taxonomy): Bacteria > Pseudomonadati > Pseudomonadota > Gammaproteobacteria > Aeromonadales > Aeromonadaceae > Aeromonas > Aeromonas sp. s3. Next base: position 31,261 of record NZ_JBFOCQ010000017.1, on the reverse strand, counting down.
GCTGGGGCAACTCGATGGGGTTACTTTGCACGAGCAGGCCTACGAGAGCGAGTGCTGCGGCTTTGGCGGCACCTTCTCGGTGCGCCATCCCCACATCAGCCAGGCCATGGTCGAAGACAAGACCCGCCACCTGCTTGCCACCGGCGCCGACACCCTGGTGAGCGCCGACTGGGGGTGCCTCTTGAACATCAAGGGCTCCCTGGCCTATCAGGGCAAGACGCTCCCCGCCACCCATCTGGCCAGCTTCCTGCTCGCCCATAGCGAGCCGGTGGCTCAGGGCTTACAAGCGCAAAAACAGGGGGCCCATCATGAGTGAGCACGCCAAGTATTCGCCGCGCCGCTTCCATCCCCAGGCCGAGGCGGCCCTGGCCGACCCCGTGCTGCGCCAGAACTTTCGCGGCGCCATGGATTACCTGCGCGGCAAGCGGCGGGACGCCTTCGCCGATCCGCAGGAAGAAGCGGCGGTGCGCGATGCGGCGGAGCAAATTCGCCAGCGCTGCCTCTCGCGCCTGCCGGAACTCCTGGTGCAGCTCGAGGCCAACTGCGAGCGCAACGGCATCAAGGTGCACTGGGCCCAGACGCCGGATGAGGCCAACGCCATCATCCTTCGCATCGCCCAAAAGCACGGGGTGAGCAGCATCGTCAAGGGCAAGTCCATGGTGAGCGAGGAGGTGGGTTTCAATCACGAGATGGCGCGCCACGGCATCCGCTGCCTTGAGAGCGATATGGGGGAGTTTATCGTCCAGCTCGACGGCGATACCCCGTCCCACATCATCATGCCCGCCATCCACAAGAACAAGCAGGAGGTGAGTGACACCTTCGCCCATAACCTCGAAGGCTTTACCCCCACCACCGATGTGGACGCCCTGATCCAGACCGGGCGGCGGGCCCTGCGCGAAGAGTTTCGCCGCGCCGGCATGGGGCTCTCCGGCGTCAACTTCGCGGTGGCGGAGACCGGCAGCCTGTGCCTCGTCGAGAACGAGGGCAACGGGCGCATGTGCACCACTATGCCGAAAGTCCACGTGGCCATCACCGGCATCGAGAAGGTGGTGGAGTTCCTCTCCGACGTGCCGCCGCTTTACAGTGCCCTGACCCGCTCGGCCACCGGCCAGGCCATCACCACCTATTTCAACGTCATCAGCGGCCCGCGCCGGGCAGGGGAGCTGGATGGCCCGGACGAGGTGCACCTGGTGCTGCTCGACAATGGCCGCAGCCAGGCTTACCGGGACGAAGAGCTGCGCAAGACCCTGCAGTGCATCCGCTGCGGCGCCTGCATGAACCACTGTCCGGTCTACACCCGCATCGGCGGCCACGCCTACGGCACCATCTACCCAGGCCCCATCGGCAAGATCATCTCCCCCCATCTGCTGGGGCTCGACAGCACCCAGGATCTGGTGACTGCCTCCAGCCTGTGCGGTGCCTGTGGCGAGGTGTGCCCGGTGCGCATTCCCATTCCTGACCTGTTGCAGCGCCTGCGCCGGGAGGCCAAGCACGACGCCCTGCCTGGCCACGAGCCGCTGGCGGGGCAGGGGGCGGCCAGGAGCCGGCTCGAAACCCTCGCCATGCAGGGCTTTGCCTTCGCCGCCACCCATCCGCGCCTCTATCACGCCGCAACCGGTGTCGCCGGTCGTCTGCGGGGCTTGATGCCTAAACACCTGGGCCCCTGGACCCAGTGCCGCGAGGCCCCCAAACCCGCCCCCCAGAGCCTGCACGCCCTGCTGCGCCAGAAGAAAAAGGAGTCCTGAGATGTCGAGCAAAGAGGCCATATTAAGCCGCCTGCGCGGCGCCGCCACCCCCATGGCCCACGCCCCCCATGGCTGGCAGCCCTGGCGCGGGGTAGATGACAACGCGCGGCGCGAGCGCTTTCTTGGCATGATCACCGCCAGCCACGCCGAGATCCTCACCGTCAAGGAGGCAAACCTTGCCCGGGATCTGAGCGCCTGGCTGGATGGGGAAGCAATAACGCATCTGGCCTGTGGTCAGGGCGGCCGCTGGCAGGCCGACGTCGCGGCCGCCTGCGCCGGGCGCTCTGTGCTGGCCCCGACGGGGGAGTTCGCCGGCTGGAAGGACGATCTGTTCGACGTCTGTCAGGCCGGCATCACCCACTGCGCGGGGGCCATCGCCGATACCGGGACGCTGGTGTTGCTGCCGGATGGCGGCGAGCCGCGCACCATTTCGCTTGTGCCCCCCTGCCATATCGCCCTGCTGGCGGCCTCCACCATCGCCGACAACCTGGCGGGGCTGGTGGCGGCCGGGCGCTGGCAGCAGGCCATGCCCACCAATCTGTTGCTGGTCTCCGGCCCCTCCAAGACCGCCGACATCCAGCAGACCCTGGCCTACGGTGCCCACGGCCCGAGTCGCCTCTTGGTAGTGCTGGTGGAGGATTGCTGATGGGCTGGAATGAATTTGACGCTGCCGTGCTCGCGCGTATTCCACCGGAGCGGCTGGTGAGCGATCCGGATCTTCGGCTGGCCCACGGCACGGACGCGAGCTTCTACCGGCTGGTGCCCGAGCGCATCGTGCGCCTCGACTCCCTCGAGGAGGTGCGCTTCGTGCTCGGAGTGTGCCGCGAATTGAACCTGCCGTGCACCTTTCGCGCCGCCGGCACCAGCCTCTCGGGCCAGGCTCTGAGCGATTCGGTACTCATCATCCTGACCGACAGCTGGCGCGGCCACCGCATTCTGGACGATGGCGCCCGCATTGCCCTGCAACCCGGGGTGATCGGCGCCGATGCCAACCGCTATCTGGCGTCCCTGGGGCGCAAGATTGGGCCGGATCCCGCCTCCATCAACGCCTGCAAGCTCGGCGGCATCGCCGCCAACAACGCGAGCGGCATGTGCTGCGGCACCGCCCACAACAGCTATCACACCTTGCACGCCATGATCCTGCTGCTGGCCGATGGCACCGTGCTGGACAGCAGCGATCCCCACAGCCGCGCCGCCTTTGCGGCCAGGCGCCCGGAGCTGCTCACGGGGCTCGCCGCCCTGCGCGCCGAGGTGCTGGCGAACGCCGAGCTTGCCGCCAAAATTCGCCACAAGTACCGGCTCAAGAACACCACCGGCTACGCCATCAATGCCCTGCTCGACCATGAGGACCCCGTCGATATCCTCACCCACCTGATGATCGGCTCGGAGGGGACCCTCGGCTTTATCGCCGAGGTGGTGCTCGATACCGTGCCCGAATACCCCCACAAGGCCTCGGCCCTGCTGGTGTTCCGGGACGCCGAGCAGGCCTGTCTGGCCACCTCGCGCCTGAAAAGCGCGCCAGTGGCGGCGGTGGAGCTGATGGATGGGCGCTCCCTTCGCTCGGTGGCGGGCAAGCCCGGTCTGCCGGACTTTATCAAGACGCTGGACTTAACCGCCTGCGCCCTGCTGATCGAGGTGCATGGGGAATCGAAGGAGGAGCTGGTGGATCGCTGCGAGCAGGTGACGGCCATGGCTGCCGAGTTCGCCCAGGTCGCCTCTGTGCCCTTTACCAGCGACAGCGCCGGGCTCTGGGCCATTCGCAAGGGGCTCTTCCCGGCGGTGGGGGCGGTGCGCACCACAGGCACCACCGTCATCATCGAGGATGTCGCCTTTCCCATCGAGCGTCTGGCGGAGGGGGTGGCGGGGCTGCAGCAACTGTTCGACGAGTTTGAGTATCACGAGGCCATCATCTTTGGCCATGCCCTGGAGGGGAACCTGCACTTCGTTTTTACCCAGGGGTTCGATGATCCGGCGCAGGTGGCCCGCTACGGCGCCTTTATGGATGCGGTGGCGGAACTCGTCGCCGTGCGCTTTGGCGGGTCCCTCAAGGCCGAGCACGGTACCGGCCGCAACATGGCCCCCTATGTGGAGCTGGAATGGGGGCCGGAGGGGATGGCGCTGATGCGTCGCATCAAGGCGCTGCTGGACCCCGATGGCCTGCTCAATCCCGGCGTCATCATCAACGACGACCCCAACGCCCACCTGGCCCATCTCAAGCCCATGCCGGCGAGCGATGCCATCGTGGATCCGTGCATCGAGTGCGGCTTTTGCGAGGCGGTCTGCCCCTCGCGCACCCTGTCGCTCTCGCCGCGCCAGCGCATCGTGCTCTATCGCGAACTGGCCCGCCGCAATCGTGCCGATGAGCCCTCCCGCGAGCTGGCCCGGCTGTTTGACTATCAGGGCATCGACACCTGCGCAGCGACCGGGCTCTGTGCCGATCGCTGCCCGGTCGGTATCAACACCGGCAGCCTGATCAAGAAGTTGCGCACTGACAAGTACCGGCGCTTCGTGCCCATCGCCCGCTGGAGCGCCGATCACTTCGCCGGGGTCACCCGCACGGCCCGTGGGGCCCTCGGCCTCAAAGGGATTGCTGGCAAGCTGCTGGGAGACAAGGCGCTGGCAGGTCTGGTGAACGGGGTTCGCCATCTGAGCGGCCAGCGCACACCCGCCTGGCTGCCCACCCTGCCGGGGCCAAGCCGCTATCACTGGCCGCCAGGGGAGGGGAGCCATGGCGGATCAGGCGAGGACATTAGAGGGGATCGCGCTGTGGTCTATCTGCCGTCGTGCGCCAGCCGGGTATTCGGCCAGCAGGAGGATGCCCCATCACTGCCACAGGTGGTGCAATCCCTGCTCAAGAAGGCGGGCTGCCGGGTCATAGTGCCGCAAGGCATCGAGGGGCTCTGCTGCGGCATGCCCTATGACAGCAAGGGGTTGAGTGAGGTAGCGGAAGCCAAGCGTACTGAGCTGGCGGCGGCGCTGTGGCAGGCAAGCGAGCAGGGGCGCTGGCCCGTGCTGCTCGACACCAGCCCCTGCGTACAGCGACTGCTCTCGGGGGCGCTCGGCAAGGGCCTGCGGGTGTTCGAGCCCTCCGCCTTTGTGCTGGAACACCTGCTGCCCCACCTTGAGCTGACCCCCATCGATGAGACTGTGATGCTCCATATCACCTGCAGCAGCCGGCGCATGGGGTTGGGGGAGAAGATGCTGGCGCTGGCCCGCGCCTGCGCCCGGGAGGTGATAATCCCAGAGCATATCCAGTGCTGCGGCTTTGCCGGCGACAAGGGGCTGATGACCCCGGAGCTCAACGCCGCCGCGCTTGCCAGCCTGCCCGCCCAGGTACCCAGAGATTGCCGTCAGGGTTTCAGCAACAGCCGCACCTGCGAGATGGGGCTCAGCCAGCATGCCGGCATTCCCTATCACAGCATCCTCTATCTGGTTGATCAGGCGGCGAGATAAATAATCCCCCCGGCAGAATATATTCTGCCAGGGGGCTTACTTTAAGACTAAAAAAGTTGTGAAAGGCAACTTTTTATATGGAGGTTGCACATCAATGCTGAGTTCATCAGAACTAAGAGCCCGCTCTATCTTTTGCTCTGGCAATATAATTCATGCCTGTTAATTCTGACTTCAAAAACTCATCATCTAATAACTGCAGAAAATAAGAGCAGCGCTGTATGCTATTTAAGTCAAACTGATTCCCATCTTCTGTTAGCTTGAGCTTATTTTCATAGAAAGGTTTACTCATAGCGAATGAGATGATTTCTTCGTTAGATAACTCTTGCTCTATAACAGCTGAGTTTTTGAAAACCTTGACAAACTTTCTTGCAAAGTGAGTCTCATTACTTAGCCGTTTATTAAACTTTTCTAGATTATTGACAAGGCCACGTGATTCAATGCTTGAACAGTATTGCTCTGCCTTAGCATGTATTATTTTGTCAAACCCTAGCTCTTTCTCAAATGCATTAATGTTGTTTATTAAATAGCTTTGCCCTATTTTAGCAAAGATAAAATTGTTGTTTAGTCTCAAAACATCATCTGTCATTTTTACAACTCGGGTTTTATGGGTTGTAAAGAATACACCTTTCCCCGAAGTCCATAGAGCTGTTCTATGTATGTACTGATAAAATGAGATTACGTCCCCATCATTACCTTTCAGTCTTATGACGACAGCTTTAATACTTGACAGACCTTTGCTTTTAACTTGATATTTGCCAATGATTTTATTGGCTTGCATGTCGTTAACTTTGTCTAAATAATTGAACTCATGAATTCTCTGATCGAAATCAAAATAATAAAGCGCATTTTTTCGATCATCGGCATTAGATAGGTTTGGAATTGAAAGTTTCTCGTTGTCAGTGAATCTGTTTTTCAGATCATTGACAAAGCCAATCATAAATTCATCCAATCCCTCACTTTCAATATCTGAATCATATAGTTCGTTATTATCATCATCAATAAAGAAAACTTTAATCCCTGTACATGTGTCCAGAATTTTCTTCATGTCAACTTTAATGCTGTCTCTAGTCATTATTTATTTTCCTAGCAAAGCATACATCTTCTGAGATAAATTTATAGGCAATGTTTTGCCCTTTTTTTAAATCATGTTTTGTTATTACGATTACAGAATGGTAATGGCTTACATGATCGGCCAAGGTGGCCCTGTATAACTTGTATCCATAAATAGAGAGTGTGGGGTTTGTATAATACTTATCAGTCCTAACAAAGATTATACCGATCACAACTAACAAGAATAAATAAGCAAGCAGCTTAAGTGGGGAATCAAAGTTGAGCCCTGCAAATGGAACAATATATGTGGCCAAGAAGCTTAAATGCTCATAATTTTCACTTTTGCAATCAATGACCAATAAACTGTCACTAGCACTGCCATTAAGTTCAAAGTCAAATTCACGTCTTATAAATTCACAATATATGATGGAGAAAAACATCAATATAGGAAGCCAATTAGACAATATATAATATATAGCAATGTTATATCTAACTTCACTATCTGAAGATGGAGGCTTTATATCAATTGATAAAAAAATCACCATAACAAATAGGAACATAAGTGAAAGAATGTAAAGCTTTATCTTCTCCTTAGTATTCATATCCAGCCTCTAACTTATTCCTTAACATAATGCCACTATCTTTAATAATAAATTTGCCATCAAATTGGATTGCTGCCGTACAATTTTCAGCTCACAACGAGTTGTTTCTAAGCGGATTGAAGAGATGTAAACCACCGCTATATCTTGGCTGCCTTTGGGGCTCTAAGGGCCGGATGAGTAGCCTAGCAAACGCTGACCAGTCTTGTTGAGTAAAAAAACAGCTGATCCGTGGGATTTGAATGAAATCTTGATGGCGGTCAGATTTTGACGTGGAACGGTCGAGAGAAACGGGGGAGTGTTGCTGCACTGCCCGGTCAACCAAGTCATGTGTTATCTCTTGTTCATCAATGCCTTGTAACAGCTGGTTACAGATCTTGCGTCGACCGGCGGACCCTTCCTCCAGTAAATTCAGCGGCGATTGAATGCACCTCACATAACAAAGCAATTGCAAGGAACAAGAGTCATGAGAATGCACCACAAAGCCGTGCTGGCCATCGCCTGCACCGCCGCCCTGTCCGCCTGCGACAGCGAGAAGGCGGCCAACAGCATCGCCAAGCGCGCGCCGCTGCCGTTGCCCGATGCCGGCGTCTATGAGGCGAACCTGCTCAGCCGCGATGGCGATCAGGGGCCGCTCAAGATGATCAAGGGAGTGGAGGGATTGGCGCTGGTCTATCCCAAGGGGGATGGCGAGCAGCGCTGGGGCGTCTGGGTCGAGAACGACGGCAAGTCGGTTACCTCTTCGCAGTGGATGGGACAGGCTGCCCAGAAAGAGAACAAGGATGGTATCTACCCGGTGCTGCTGGAGCGCACCTCGGTGCGGGGCAAACGGCTCGATGCCCAGAGCAACGACCACAACCTCATCAGTTTTCAAGACAAAGCGGTAACCGATCTGGCTGGCAAGGAGGTCAAGCGCTGGACCTTTGACTTCAGCCGTACCGGTACCCAGTTCCGGGATCCGGATCAGAGCACCGCCCTTTATCGCGACTGGAGCGGCCACCTGGCTGTGAACAAGCTCGCCACCCGGACGATCACCAGCGACAGCTGGCGGGTGGCAGAGGACGCGGGTTTTGGCGATGCCATGGTGGGGCTGATCCGCAGCACCAACAACGGCGGCTCCCTGACCCTGGAGATCGAATTTCCCAAGGCGGGCTGTACCCTGACCGGCAAGGGCAATGTAGAGCCTGGCAAGGGGCTCAGCAAGCTTAACCTGAGCGGGTTTGGCAAGTGCAGCTTCAAGGCATCAAGCGATCTCAGCCCGCTTGAGAACAAGTGGATGCTGGGCCTGGCCAAGGCCAAAGAGGGGGCAACTGCCTACGTCACCGCATTCGAGATGCCGGATACCCGCAAGACGACCCTGGTGGTGGGCTTCCCCGAACAGCATGGTCTGATGATGGTGGGCGACAAGCAGCCCTGACCCCGTCTTGATATCCCGTCACAGCACTGCGTTGTTACCCCGGCCTGGCCGGGGTTTTTGATGGTGGGGGGCTGCCGCCAGAGGGTAAGCAGGGGGCAGGGCTCAGTAGCCGGTCATCTCCAGATAGCCGACCCCCTTGGCATCTCCCGAGACGGATACCGCACCCTCCCAGTAGTCAAAGCGCCCCGTCATGGCCTGATTGGGCTGGCGCGCCTTAATGACGAGATTCAAATCGGCGGCTGCCAGCTGCCACTCGATGGGGTAGGCTTGCCCCTTGGGGCCGCGCCAGGTCTTGCCGGGGGTGAGGCGGATCTGCTCAGGATCCAGCACCCGGCTGCTGCCGTCCCGTTCAATCAGGATGCCGTAGCGGTTCTCCGGCTTGTTTTCGGAATGGCGCGCCCTGCCTTGGTGCGCAGGCGAAACAGCATCAACTCGCGGCCATCGTCAAATTGGAGCGAAAACCAGTCCCAGCCCGATTGCCACTGGGCCAATACCGAGCTGCTCCACTCGTGATCAAACCAGCCCTCACCGCTGACGTGGCGGGTCTCGCCATCCAGGGTCAGGGTGCCGCTGATGGTCAGGCGCGGGTAGGAGTAGTAGAAGGAGGCGTTGCCCGGGCTCTTCTCGCTGTAGCCCTGTTTGCCCTGCAGCACCACCGGCTTGGCGGCGCTCACCTGCAAATCAAGATCCCCTGCCTTGCTCTGCACCTTGAGGGTGGCAGGAAAAAGCGACTCCCTTTGAGAGGCCAGCACCCACTCCTTGCGCCAATACTGGCCGCCGCTTTGTGGGAAAACTGGGTGGAGAAATGGAAGAGAGCAATGCCGGGCATGATGTGATGCGTTCGAAACCGGAAGAACTGTCGCGCGTTTGACAAAGGGAAAGGGTAGGGGAAGCTCCCTCTCATCCGAGAGGGAGCTTCCCCGCACGTATCAGGCTCGTTCTATGAGGGATCGGTGTTGAAGATGAAAAGGACTTCACCGTTTCCGGAATTTCCGGCATAGGAAGTCGGGGCGTTGCTGTCCGCCGTGGTTGAAGGCATCGCATAACTGCCGCCTCCACCCCCCCCGTAGCATCGGTAAGCGTCCTTAGAGTACATGCCATCTATGGTTCCACTGCCGCCGCCGCCGTAGCCACCGCCACCGCCGCCACCGCCGCAGCTGGCCGGGTTACCGCCCTCACCACCTTTCCCGGCATTGACCGCCAGATCGGGTCCACCATTGATCCAGCCCTTTGAACCTTCAGAGCCCGACCCTCCCGACGCGCCGCCGAAACCCTGATATCCAGCGTGATAACCGCCGCCGCCACAGGCCACACCTTCCGTGCAACCGGTTCTGCCACCGCCCAGACCGTTCACTGAATTATTCAAACCATCAAAAAACGAGTCTGTGCCTACGCCGGTTGCCGACTTGCCAACCTGGTTTGAATACGCGAAGCCGCCGTTGCCACCACCGCCGCCTTGCATGGAACCGCTGAAGATAGAGCTACCCTCGCCGCCACCGCCGCCACCGCCGGCGATCAGAACAATCTCGCTTTGTGGCAGGGAGCCGTCCGGCTCAACGCTCGTCACGATCGTGGCAGCGCCTCCGGATCCTCCGCTGCTATCGTGACTTCCCGCTTGCCCCAAGTAGTAGTAGAAAATGGCGTTTCCGAAAATATTTGCATACTCGGTGCCGGTGGTGACCATCTGGGCAAAGCCTCCTTTGCCGCCGGCTCCCGACCCTCCGCCAAATGAATTGTTCGTGCCGTTACCTCCCGCGGCACCGATAGCCTGTATCCACAGGGTCGTATTCTCGTCTACGGCGCTGTTGAGGGCGCTCGCCTGGGTGACGATGTTGGTCCAGAAAACCGCTTGATTGCAGCTGGTGTTCAGGGTGCACATCACCTGGTTTGAATTGCCGGATGCCATGGAACAGGTTGCATCACAGGTGTCGATAGCGTACGCAACCGTTCCGCCCAGGGCGAAATTTTTCATTGCGGTGTGCGTCTGGCCCGCATCATCCGTGACGGTGAGCGTCGCCTGGTAGTTTCCCGAAACGTCCTTGACGCCGTTGGTTGAGGCGGTATCGGCGTAGGGATGGGTTTTGAGCGGCCCCCGGTCCAGCCCGTCCTGAATGGTAACCGGCCCATAGACGGTTTCGTCCGTATCCAGGTTTTTTACCGTGTAGGTGTGAGAAACCAGTTTTCTCTCACCGCTTGCAACGGAAAGAGTTCCATCGAGTTCCATTCGGCCGGGCACGTTAGGCGATTCCATTGCCGTCAGTCGCGCAGTCGGAGCGTTGTCACTTCCGTCGCTTCCATTACAGCCCTGCAGTACGCCCATGAAGCAGGCCAGCGTGATGAAGAACGCCACGTCTGCCGGTTTCGATGCATGGGCGACATTCGTCAACCCTGTGTACAGACGATGGATCCGGCCTAAAAAAGCGGGTGAAAAAGACATTCGGTTTCCTCCTCGTTCTTCCATGTTTTGCCGAGCGTTGTAGAGATATTGCATCGGCAAGGAAGGATTGATATGGCCATTTCATTTCCATAAATGGTCTTTTTTGCCAAAAAATGAGTCAATCCAAGTTTCTTTTCTGTGACTTACTAAAAAGCCCTCCGTGCTCGTAAGTTAATGATTTCCTTGTAAGTCAATGTGCGAAATATAGAGTTCCCCTTGGATTTCATCAAGGGTGACTGCGTAACCTTGGTGCACGGGTGATTCGAATTCCACGAATTCACCGCCAATGAAAACTAAATAGCTGATCCTAATTTTCAAGGCCTTCCAGCCCGCATAGGGAGTATCAGTTCACCAAGCGATAGAGTGATGAACGGGCTGCTGCGGTGAGTCGAGAAACAGCCGAAATACTGTGCCCATCGGCTAGTAGCAAGATAGCGTTGAGTCGCCGGCAGTGTTCCTTGTCTTTGGCCCTGTGTATCAAACAGATGACCCGGCGTCGCTCAGCTCGGTTGGGGGAGTGTTAGCATCATGTCGGGTTCGGCTCGTTTGTCGTTTGGTTGGTTTGGCAATTGATCTGATCGCACAAACGACGCCGAGCACCCTTCTTCCCCAGACAAGTGGTCTACAGTTCGGAACGGTTTTTTAGCCTGGCGCAGGGTCGGCAGCGTCGCCCGCTCAGTAGCCGGTCATCTCCAGATAGCCGACCCCCTTGGCGTCTCCTGAGACGGATACCGCCCCCTCCCAGTAGTCAAAGCGTCCCGTCATGGCCTGATTAGGCTGTCGAGCCTGAATACGGAGGTTGAGATCCCCGGCCTTAAGCTGCCATTCGATGGGGTAGGCTTGCCCCTTGGGGCCGCGCCAGGTCCTGCCGGGGGTGAGGTGGATATGCTCAGGATCCAGCACCCGGCTGCTGCCGTCCCGTTCAATCAGGATGCCATAGCGGTTTTCTGGCTCAGAGCGTCCTGATTTGGTGCGCAGGCGAAACAGCATCAGCTCGCGGCCATCTTCAAATTGCAGCGAAAACCAGTCCCAGCCCGATTGCCACTCGGCCAATACCGAGCTGCTCCATTCGTGATCAAACCAGCCCTCACCACTGACGTTGCGGGTCTCCCCATCCAGAGTCAGGGTGCCGCTGATGGTCAGGCGCGGGTAGGAGTAGTAGAAGGAGGCGTTGCCCGGGCTCTTCTCGCTGTAACCCTGTTTGCCCTGCAGCACCGCCGGCTTGGCGGCACTCACCTGCAAATCAAGATCCCCCGCCTTGCTCTGCACCTTGAGGGTGGCGGGAAAGAGCGCTTCCCCTTGAGAGGCCAGCACCCACTCTTTGAGCCAATACTGACCGTCGCTGGCACCGGCGAGCCCCGGCCCCTGGCGGCTGGTGCGCTCGTCCTGCTGGTGGCTGCCTTTGCTCACATCCGTGATGGCGAATTGGGCCAGCCAGAGCTGGGGAGTGAGCCAGGGGTTGTCCGACTTAATTGCTTGCTCGATACCCTGGCGAAACAGGGTCCACTGCATGCCGTAGCCGCGCCCTTGATCGTCTTTCAGGTTGCCGGTGAGATACCACCACTCGGAGCGGTAGTCGGGGTGGGCACCGTGATCCGCGGGCAGGTTGATGGACTGACCCGGCAGGGCCTTTTTGAAGTGATCGTTGCCGCCACCTAGGATGGTCCCCAGATCGCTGGCCTGCGCGTTGCCGCTTATGGCAACAAGCGGGATCAAGAGGGCTGCAAGCCACAGGGACCGTAAAGAGGACAAGATTCCCCTCACCCTGGCCCTCTCCCGAAGGGAGAGGGGATGGTTCGCGGCAGCTCTCTGCGCTTCTCTGCGCTGAATCAAGTGCGGTGACAGGGATCTGGTCAATGGGAACGTCAAGCCATGGCTGAGCCAGAGCGCCAACCGATATGTCATACCACTCTCCTTGCGGCGTACCAGGAGGCGAGCGCGCCACAGACGGGGGCGAGCAGGAGTGCCGTGACGGCGTGCAGGGGGGCGGCCTCGAAGGCCAGCCGCCAGCCGAAGGCGCGGGGGTTGACCACCTCGATCAGCACCCAGGCAAGGCCATAGCCCACCGGCAGGGCCAACAGCGCGGTGAGCAGCCCCAATCCCGCCCCCTGCCACACCAGCAGCCGGCGGCAGTGGCGGGGGCTCAGGCCAAGACTCTGCAGGGTCTGCAACTCGCCGCGCCGAGCCAGCCCCAGCACCATAAAGGCCGAGCCGATGCCGACGAAGGCGATCCCCAGAATGAGCAACTTCAATAGCTCGGTCACCACGAAGGTCTGGTCGAACACCCTGAGGGCGGCGGCGTGGATGGCGGGGGCGGGCAACAGGTTCACCCGCTCGCCAAACTGCGCCCGCAGGCGGTCGGCGAGGCGATCCGGTTGGTTGCTAAAGAGGGCGAGGGATTGCACGGCCCCGCCCTCGAAGGCGTGCAGTATCTGTCCCTTGTCGCTGCCGTAATCCTGATAGACGCCGGTGACGGTGAAGATGCGTGGCCCCTGCTCGCCGCTCACCTCGAGGCGCTGGCCCACCTTGACCCCGAGGCGCACCGTCAGCGGTTCGCTCGCCAGCACCTCGTAGGGGGTGGCGGGCCAGCGTCCGGCCAGCAGCGGATAGGCGGCTTTGAGCTCGGGGATAAAGTCCATCTGCGCCCACTCGATGGGCTGTCCCTGCCAGCGGGCCGGATGCACCGAGCGGCGGGAGGCGGCGCGCACGTCCGGCGCGGTGAGTATGGTGTTGAGGGTCTGCTCGCTCAGGGCGCCCTTGTTGCCGGCCACCCCCTTGGGAGCGGTGACGTAGAGATCGGCGGCCAGGCGCTGGCCGAGCCAGATCTCCACGCTCGAGCGAAAGCTCGACACCATGACCCCGATGCCGATAGCCGCCGCGATGGCCAGTTGCAGCGCCATCACAGCGATGGCGGTGCGATCCAGGTGATAGAGGGTTTCGGCCACCCCGAGCCGGGCGCTGAGGGAGCCGCGTTCGCGTCGGCGCAGCCGGCCCAGCACGGCGCGCAGCACATCGGGCAGGGCGAGCGCCATGGCCAGCAGCCAGCCGCCGGCCACGAAGAGGGCGCCGCCCAGCCCGGTTTCTGGCCGCCACAGACAGAGCGCACAGAGCAGCAAGATGGCGATGGCGAGCCCCCGACGTTGCCAGGGATGAGCCGGCGGGCGGCTGTTGCCCTCTCGCAGTTCAAGGGGGGATTGGCGCAGCAGCTGCCACCAGCCGGGCAGGTTGGCGGCGAGCGTCCCAGCCAAGCCAATCACCAGCGCCTTGCCAAGGCTGGCGGGGGAGAGGCGCAGCAGATCGATGGGGTTGGGGCCATAGAGATCGGCCAGCGCCTGGGTGAGCTGCCCCATCAAGGCGAGGGCCAGGAGGCTTCCCAGCAGCAGCCCGAGCAGGGTGCCGATGCTGGCGAGGATCAGGATCTCCAGGGTCAGCCAGCGCAGCAGCCGGCGCGGCGGCATGCCGAGGATGATGAGCTGGGCCAGCTGGGGGCGGCGCACGCTCTGCACGAAGCGCTGGGCGTTGAACACCAAAAACAATCCCACCGCCATGGCGAGCAGGGAGAGCGCCGTGAGGTTCAGCGCCAGTGCATCGCCGAGCTGGCTGGCATCGAGCGCCGGGCTGATGGGCTCAAGCCAGAGCGGCTGATGGGGGGCATAGGATTGCAGGGCCGCCTGCAAGGCTCTTTGCAAGGTATTGGCCTCGCCCTCGCTGAGCTTGAAGACGATGCGATCGAGCCGTCCTTCCTTGCCTAGCAGCGGCTGGGCGAGGCCGATGTCGGTCACCAGCAGCCGCTCCATGGGCACGGCGCCGGGCTCGAAGGTGCCGGCCAGGGTGAGGGTCAGCGGGCGGGGCGGCGCCCCTTCACCGCCACCCAGCACGAAGCGGCGGCTCTGGCCCGTTTGCCAGCCAAGGCGCTTGGCCTCGGGGGCGGCCAGCCAGACGCTGTCGGCGCGGGTGAGGGAGAAGGTGGGCTTATTGTCCGGCGCAGCGCCAAACAGCCGGCGCAGGGGGCCGGGGTTGAACAGATCCATCCCCAGCAGCTGAAAACTGCGCCCCTGCTCATCCTGCAGCCAGCCGTGCAGCTGGGGCATGGCGTCAAGGTTCGGCTGGCTGCGCACCAGCGTCACATAGAGCTGCTCGTCCAGCCCGCCGTCCGGCGCCAGCCGGTAGTTCGCTTCCCCCGCCAGCTGGCTGCGGGCGGCGACGAAGTTGGTGCGGGCGCTGTGGTTCAAGAGCTCGATGGCCACCACCAGAGAGACCCCCAGGGTGAGCCCGACCAGGCTCATCAACAGCAGCCAGGGGTGGGCACGATAGAGGCGCAGCAGCGCCTTGAGCGGCAGCGGCAACATCACGGCCCTCCGTGGTGGGCGTCAGTCATGGCGGCGTCCCTTGAGCTCGACCAGCTGGCCCCCTTCAAGGCGCAGCACCCGATCCGCCAGGGCGCCATAGGCGGGGTTGTGGCTCACCAGCAAGAGGCCGGCGCCGCTGCCCCGCACCGCCGCCATCATCAGCGCCATCACCTGCTCGGCGTTGTGTTCATCGAGGCTGCCGGTGGGCTCGTCGGCGAGCAGCCACTGGGGTTGGTGAATGAGGGCGCGGGCCAGCGCCACTCGCTGACGCTGGCCGCCGGAGAGCTGCTCCGGCCAGGCGTGGCGCTTGTGGGCAAGATCGAGGCGCGCCAGCAGGCCGTCAATGCGTGTCTCATCGCGGGCAAGCTGGTTGATGGCAAGGGGCAGGGTGAGGTTCTCGGCCACGGTCAGGGTCGGCAGCAGGTTGAAGTCCTGATAGACGATGCCGAAATGGCGGCCGCGCAGGCGGGCCCGTTCGTCCGCCGACTGGTTGTCGAGGCGGGTCTCCCCCAGCCAGATCTCCCCCTCATCCGGGGGGAGGAGGCCGGCGATGAGGTTGAGCAGGGTCGACTTGCCGCAGCCGCTCTGCCCAAGCAGCAGGGTGATCTCGCCGGCCGCCAGGGTCAGATCAAGGTGGTGAAACAGCGGCAGCCGTTCGCTGCCGTTATCGAAGCTCTTGCCGAGATTGCGCAGATTCAGCATGGGATAACCGGTTGATGGCCAATGGCTTTCATTACGTGCTCTCGGCTCGCCTCAGGATGAGTGCCACTATGCCAGTTAGTGATCAAGGCTGCAAAAGAGGTGAGGATCCTGGCTGGATCCCGCTTGCCTGTGGTGGTTAGAATAGGGGCCTCCATGGGTCACAGGATGCGCAAGGATGTTACACAAGCAAGTCAGTTTTATCGTCGACAGCAAGGGCGCCAAGCAGGCTGCCGTGGTCCCCATCGAGATTTACAACGAGCTGATGACCCTGCAAAAGGCGCTCTCCGACAACAAGCCGGGGGAGCGCGAGCTTTACCACTTCAACGGCAAGGGGGCCGAGGCGCACGGTTATCCGGTGGGCAAGCGGCAGAATCCCGGCTTCATGGTGCTGGCGGGCTCCACCGCCAACGGTGAGGATGCGGCTTCCCTGCGCGAGGCGGTGATCGAACTGCGCCAGGAGCTGCTGGGCAAGGGGATCCTGGCCCCGCGCAGCGAAGGGGGCTTCGTCTTTACCGCCGATCAGCTGTTCAACAGCCCGAGCCTGGCCGCGAGCCTGGTGGCTGGCAACAACCGCAGCGGGCTGGATGCTTGGCAGAACAGCGCCGGCTACACCCTCAAACGCTCGGGGTTTGGCAAGAAATAACCCTGATGGCAGGGGCAAGGAGCGCCGCCTGATCTCGCGCCCCTGATGCAAACGTTCGCCCACCCGGGCCTGGCGCGAGCAGGGAGAGGGCAGGGGGTGACCTCCCTGTCCACTGCCAGCCTCAAAACCAGACGGTTTCCAAGAGAGGGGCCCCATGTCTGGATCTGCACGTCTGTTTTCTTCGGTCATCCTCGGCCTCTTCTGCGCCCCCGCGCTCGCCGACGGCGGCCCTCTGCCCATGACGCACACCGGCGCCGGCCTCTTTGCTCTGGCCATCTTCGCCCTGGCCTATGCCCTGGTGATGGCGGAGGAGTACCTGAAGCTGCGCAAGTCCAAGCCCGTGCTGGTGGCGGCCGGCATCATCTGGATCGTCATCGGTATCGTCTATGCCGGACAGGGGCAGAGCCCGCTGGCGGTGGCGGGATTTCGCCAAACGCTGCTGGCGTACGCCGAGCTGATGCTCTTCTTGCTGGTGGCCATGACCTATGTCAACGCCATGGAGGACCGGCTGCTGTTCGACGCCCTGCGCGCCCGCCTGGTACGCACCAGGCTCAGCCTGCGCTCGCTGTTCTGGCTGACGGGGATCCTCGCCTTCTTCATCTCCCCGGTGGTGGACAACCTCACCACGGCGCTCTTGATGTGCACCGTCGTGCTCCATGTGGCCAACGGGGAGCGCCGCTTCATCAACCTGGCCTGCATCAATATCGTGGTGGCGGCCAATGCGGGCGGCGCCTTCAGCCCCTTTGGCGACATCACCACCCTGATGGTGTGGCAGGCAGGCCAGGTACCCTTCGAGCAGTTTCTGCTGCTGTTCGTGCCGGCCCTGCTCAACTTCCTGGTGCCGGCTACCCTGATGAGCCTGATGGTGCCACGCCATGCCCCTACCATGAGCCACGAGCGGGTGGTGCTCAGGCGCGGGGCCTTCACCATAGTGCTGCTCTTCCTGCTCACCATAGTGACCGCGGTCGCCTGTCATCACTTCCTGGCGCTGCCCCCCGTGCTCGGCATGATGATGGGGCTCGGCTATTTGCAGTTCTTCGGCTTCTACCTGCGCAAGACGCAGCCGGTCACCCTGGCCCGCGAGCGGGCGCTGTACGTGCGCACCGGCGACGAGGCCCGGTTGCTGCGCCTGGGCTCCATGGTGCCGTTCGATGTGTTCAACAAGATAGCCAAGGCGGAGTGGGACACCCTGCTCTTCTTCTACGGAGTGGTGATGTGTGTCGGCGGGCTCGGCTTCATGGGCTATCTGGCGCTCGCCTCCCAACTGCTCTACCAGGGGGATCCGACCCTGGCCAATGTGGCCATCGGCCTGCTCTCCGCCCTTATCGACAACATCCCCGTGATGTATGGGGTCCTCTCCATGGAGCCGCAGATGAGCGCGGGGCAGTGGCTGCTGGTGACCCTGACCACCGGCGTGGGGGGCAGTTTGCTCTCCATCGGCTCGGCGGCCGGGGTGGCCCTGATGGGGCAGGCGAGGGGCATGTACACCTTCGTTGGCCACCTCAAGTGGTTGCCCGCCATTCTGCTTGGCTATATGGTCGGCATAGGGGCGCACCTGTGGCTCAACAGCGCCCTGTTCTGAGCGGGTGATCATGGAGAGACAGACAAGATGGGACAACTGTTCGAGGCGCTCTCGCCGCGCCATGTGGCCTTCATCGAGGCACAGAAGATCTTCTTCGTCGGCACGGCGGCCGCAGAGGGGACGGTCAATCTCTCCCCCAAGGGCGGGGACTCGCTGAGGGTCATTGACCCCCACACCCTGGCCTGGCTCAACCTGACCGGCAGCGGCAACGAGTCGGCGGCCCATGTGCTGCAACATCCGCGCATGACGGTGATGTTCTGCGCCTTCGAGGGGGCGCCGCTTATCCTGCGGGCCTATGGCCGGGCAAGGGTGCTGCACCGAAGTGATCCTGAGTGGTCGTCGTTCCTGGCACGCTTCCCCCAAAGCGTCGCGGCCCGCCAGATCTTCCTGCTGGACATAGCGCGCGTCCAGGCCTCCTGCGGCATGTCGGTGCCGCTGTATGAGTACCAGGGGGACAGGGAAGACCTCGCCAACTGGTCCGAGCGGCAGGGCCGGGAGGGGATTGAAGCCTACTGGCGCAAGAAGAATCAGCTGAGCCTGGATGGGCTGGAGAGCGAGATCCTGGTGCGAAGCGGACTATCACCGGCCCCCTGAGGGGCGCCGCGCACACGAAAGCGAACACAAAAAAGCCCTGTCCATGGACAGGGCTTGGTCATTCTTGGGGCCCTCAGGCGCGCTTGCCGGTCAGCAGCCAGTAGCAGAGCGCCGAGCCGAATCCGCAGCCGGCGATGGCGATGGCCATGGGCAGCGGCGATTCGGGGGGATTGAGGTTGACCAGCACCCCCACCAGGGCGCCGATGCCAAAGCGCAAGGTGCCCGCCAGCGCCGAGGCGGTGCCCGCCGATTGCGGGAAGTGGCCCATCAGGCCGGTCATGGCGTTGGCCCCCACCAGGCTGATGTGGCCGACAAACAGCACCACCGGAATGACGATGCCCCACAGGCCGCCGGTCTGGCTCCAGGCGTTGTAGATGAGCAGGGCGCCGGCCAGCGGCAGCACCAGCAGGCCGTACTGCAGCATGCGCTCGGCGCCCACCCCCTTCACCAGCCGGCTGTTGACGAAGGTGACCACCATCATCAGCAGGATGTTGAGGCCAAACAGCCAGCCATAGTGCTCGGTCGGCACCTTGAAGTACTCGATGTAGACATAGGGGGAGGCGCTGATAAAGGCGAACATGCCCGAGCTCGACAGGGCGCCGCACAGCACGTAACCCATGGCGCCACGGTGGGAGAGCACGCCCCAGTAGTTGCGCAGCACCTGGCCGAGGTTGAGGGGCTGCTTGTGCTCGGGTTTGAGGGTCTCCTGGATTTTCCACTGCATCACCAGGCAGATGAGCAGGCTGATGCCCATCAGCAGCCAGAAGATCACCCGCCAGTCGCTGTGGGCGCTGATGTAGCCGCCCACCACGGGTGCCACCAGCGGGGCGAGTGTCATCACCAGGATCACGAACGACATGGCGCGGGAGAAGGCCTCCTTCTCGAACAGGTCGCGCAGCAGCGCATTGACCACCACAGAGCCGGCCGCCCCGCCGGCCGCCTGCAACATCCGATAGGCCAAGAGCTCCGGCAGGGAGTCCGCCATGGCGCAGCCCACCGAGGCGATGGCAAACATCACCAGCCCCGCCAGGATCACCGGCTTGCGGCCATAGCTGTCGGCGAGCGGGCCATAGAACAGCTGGCCGATGGCAAAGCCGCCGAGGAAGGCGCTGATGGTGAGCTGGGCGCCGTCGATGCTGGTGGCCAGATCCCGGGCAATGGCCGGAATGGCGGGCAGGTACATGTCGACCGCGAGCGGCGTGAGGCCTGCCAGGGCGCCGAGCAGGATGAACAGGAAACGGGGGGAGAGGGGGGCGTGGGGCATAGGCTATCCAGTCTTGATGAGTGCGAAGTCAGGGAGTGACAAACATCCAGTCTACCAGTTTTGGTGACGGGGGTGATCCTGTATGCCGAGCCAGAGGCCGGGCTCGGCGTGAAAGCGGGGGGCAAACCAGACTCGCCGGCTACCTGCGGGCAGATCCTCCGGGCCGAGGGGACGTCGGCTGAGCCGGCAGGCCCCTTGCACCAATGCGAGGCGAGCATCCCCCTGATACCAGCCGTCGGTGACGGGCAGGGCCGTGGTCTCGCGCAGCAGCCGCACACCCCACTGGGTCACCAGCGCGGGGCACGCCTGCTCGGCCAGTCTGGCAGCCCGGGTCATGGCTGGTGCCGCCGGCGGGGTGAGGGTGCAGAGCAGCAGCACGAGGGCCCCCAGCATGGCCGCCAGCTCGCCCCGGCGCGGCAACCAGCCTGCCAGCAGCACCAGGCCGAGCAGGGTGATGGGGGCCAGATGGCGGGGATTGTCCGGGTTCTGACCAAACAGGGTCCATAGCAGCAGGGCAAGCCAGTAGAGGGACCAGGTCGGGGAGAGGGCGGCAGCGTGGCCCTTGCATCGTTGCCACAGCGGCTGCGCCAGCAGTCCCCCGCCAGCCAAAGGCCAAAGAGGGGTGAGCTGATCGTTGAAGGTATTCGCCCAGCTTAGCAGCCGATCGCCGTGGGCCGCCGCCGTGTTGCCCCACAGGGTAAAGTGACCGTCGGTAAAGCGCCGCCCCTCGGCAAAATAGGCCCAGCCATCGGCCTGCCAGACGAAGAGCAGGCAGGCTAGCCCCACCAGCGTGATGGGGAGCAGAAAGTTAAGCCGCTGGCCTTTTTGTGCCATCCCCAGCCAAAGGGGCAGCAGGGCCAGCACGAAGTAGGAGGGGCGCAGCGCCAGCATCAGACCCAGCAGCAGACCCGCCAGCGCGATTTTGCGCTGTTGCAAGGCCAGGAGAGACCCGAGCCAGGCGGCGAGTGCAGGCCCGTCCGAGAGGCCGGAGAGAGCCAGGGTCGGGGTGAGCGGCAGGGCCAGCACCAGCAGCCAGACCGGCGCCAGCAGGCTGGGCCGTTGCCACAATCTGACCGCCAGCGAGGCGGCGAGCGGCGCCAGCAAACTGCTCCCCAACAGGCTTGCCCACTGCACCGCGCGGGCGGGGTCGTCCACCAGCAGATTGATCAGCCTCGCCAGCCAGATAAAGGCGGGGTAACCCGGAAAGTGGGGGGAGAACTCCAGCACGCTGAAACGCACCACCCCGTGGGCAAAGTTGAGGGCATCGTCGGAATCGAGGGCCACCGGGAAGGCCAGCAGCCAGCCAAGCCAGACCAGTTGTAGAAGGATCAGCAAGTAGGGTCGATTGGCGAAGCGTAATCGGCTGTGGTGACGCCCCCCTTCTCCCCTTGTGGGAGAAGGGTCGGGGATGAGGGGGGCCGTCGTCATCAATGAGAGGTCATCAAAGTGCGTAGGGTGGATAGCGCGCAGCGAAACTCACCGTTTGTCACAGCGAGATGGCGCAATGATTGGCAGATTGCCATCAGAGCGGTGCCAGCACGGCCATCAGCGCTTTTTCGGCATCGCTAAAGGCGGCTGAATCGGCGGGCTTGGCGCCCACCCCGAACACCCCAGGGTTGCCGATGGCATCCAGCACCTTGGCCAGCGCCTGCTCGGCGGCCTTGCGATCCCCTTCACTCAGGGAGGGGAGGATCAAATCGAGGAAGCGCTTGCTCTTGACCACCAGCACCTTGGCGGTCTGGTAGTCGCCAAGGTTCTGGCTGGCCCCCTCGAGGCGGCGCTCGATCTCCGCCTTGTAGGCCCGGTTGAGCAGGGCCGCGGTAGCCGCGGCGTCTTTGGCCTTGATGGCGGCCACGAGCGGCGCTTGCAGCTCGACCTTGTGGTGCTCCTCCAGATAGGTCAGCTCCTCGGCAATCTCGCTCAAGGTGGCGCTGGCATCCTTGCCGTCAGTGGCGGCGCCCAGCAGCGCCTCGCGAGCATCGATCAGCGGCTCCTTGCCGGCAGCGGCGTAGGAGTAAGCCTGCGCCTGCCCGCTCAGGGCCAGCAGCAGGGTGAGGGCAAGTAAACCCGGGCGGATGGTCATCCTCTTCTCCTTGTTTGTTTATGGCGCGGCCATCAGGCCACGCTCTGGGTCTCAATCACGGTATTTTCGTTGCGATGGTTGAAGATGGCGTGGCGTCTGTCCACCCCGTCGATTACCACATTCAGGGGCCATCAGGCCACGCTCTGGGTCTCGATCACGGTGTTTTCGTTGCGATGATTGAAGATGGCGTGGCGTCTGTCCACTCCGTCGATCACCATGTCGGCGGCCATCATCCCCATCTCCATGGCGGTGTCGGTGAAGATGTAGCGGAATGTCCCCTGACGGCCGGTCATGATGAGGTTGGTGATGGGCATCAGCGCCTTGATGGCCTCGTTGCGGCGGGCCTGATAACCGAGGTCCATCAGCGGATAGGCGTACTCGCTGCGCGCCTCGAAGGTCTCATCGCCAAGCTTGGCGATATCGACGCCGAGGCTCGCCAGATCATCGGTAACCCGACCGCGCAGATCAGAGAGCGGCGCCTGCCAGGTGGCGTCCCCCGGATTACAGGGGATCTCCAGCATCACGGATGTTTGCCCCATCGGCGCCATGAAGGGGCTGCGGCGGCGCGGCTCCTGCAAGCGGGTGGCCAGGATATGGGGGTCGGAGAGGTACTGCCAGGTGTTGTCCGACAGGTTCTCCTGTTTGAGCGGCATATTGACGAAGCGCAGCGACCGGTATTGGAGATCGCACGGCAAGCCCAGATGTTGGCAGGTGAGCGGCAGCGGCAGGGTGGAGATCACCTGATCAAAGCGTGCGCTCTGCTCCACGTTATCTTGTGACCAATAAACCCGTTCAATGCGGCCATCAGCCTGCTCAAGGCGGGTGATGGTGGCGCCGGTTTTCAGCTCAACCCCTTCGGCAATCAGCCGCTCCCCCAGGGTGGTGAAGATCTGGCCGAAGCCGTATTTGGGGTAGCGGTACTTGCGGGCATAGGTGCGCACCGAGATGCTGCCGTTGCGTCTTGGCAGCAGGCGGCGCGCCACGTCTTTGAGATCGATGAGGCTGATGCGCTGGCCAGCCCAGTCGGCGGAGAGCTTATCCGGGTTGATGCCCCACAGTTTGCCGGTGTAGCCCTCGAAGAACTGGCGGTAGAGGGTGCGACCGAAGTGGCTCTGGATCCACTCGGCAAAGCTCGCCTTGGCAAAATCGGTGGGCTTCCTGGCAAAGGGCAACAGCAGCAGATCCTTCACCGCCCCGGCCATCAGGGACAGCGGCGCCGTCTTGAGCAGGTTGGGCAGGTTCAAGGGGTAGTCATAGGTGCGCCCGCCGAAGCGGATCACGCTCTTGCGCTCGGCGTGGAGCAGATCGTCGCCCATCAGCTCGTCGATAAAGGCGAGCAGTTCGGGGTTCTTGGTGATGAAGCGGTGGCCGCCGTAGTCGAAGCGGTATTCACCGTCGCGCCCCTTGAAGGTCTGGGTGGCGCACATGCCGCCCACCACGCTCTCCTGCTCGAACAGGGTGACCGCAAAACCGGCCTGGCGCAGGCGCCAGGCGGCCATCAGACCGGCCGGGCCGGCGCCCAGTACCGCTATGTGTTGTGTGTTGTTGTCGCTCATGACTCTGTTATCCGAAAAGCTGACCAAAAGAGAAGACGTTGAAAAGGCGGCCCCGCTGAGCCGCCTTGTCATCCGCTGCCGCGCCGCGCTGGGCGATCAGCGCTGGGGACGATAGTTGCGATGCCAGACGGTGACGAAGATCACCAGGTAGCTGGCCCAGGTCAGCAACTGCAGGCCGGCTGGTGAGGCATTGTAGCCAAACAGGGCGCGCAGGAAGGTACCAAATACCCCCTGATCGTCGAGAATGTGACTGATGTTGAAGACAGGCTCGGTCCAGAAGGTGATGAGCCCGGCTGCCTGCAGCATGTTGACGGCGGACGACAGCAGGCCGGCGGCGATGATGATGATGAGCAGGCCGGTCCAGCGGAAGAAGGGGGCCAGCGCCACCTTGCGGGTGGAGCGCAGCAGCCCCCACACCAGCACCACCGACAGCAGCAGGCCGCCCAGCGCCCCCATCAGCCCCTCGTGCAGATCCACCCCTTGCCCGGAGTAAACCAAGGCCGAGAAGAAGAGCACGGTTTCAAAGCCCTCACGCATCACCGCCAGGAAGGCGAGCAGCACCAGACCGAACAGGTTGCCGCCGTCGATGGCGGCATCGATGCGCGCCGTCATGGCCCCCACCTGGGATTTGGCCTGCTTCTGCATCCAGACCGCCATGTAGGTGAGCACCAGGGTGGCGAAAATCAGGATCCCCGCCATCAGCAAATGGTTGTAGCGCTCGCTCTCGAACTGGCTCACCACCACCTGGAACAGGAAGGCGACCACGAGAGAGGCAAGCAGGCCGAGCCCCACCCCCAGATAGACGAACTTGTTGTAGCGGCTCGCTCCCAGCTTGGCGAGGTAGGAGAGGCAGATGCCAACCAGCAGGAAGGCTTCCAGCCCCTCGCGCAGGGTAATGAGAAAACTTGCAAACATCAGGTGTGAGGCTCCGTAGCGGGCGTGACGGGGAGAGGCTGCAGGGTGAGTTGCAGCCGATTGAGTAGCACTATGGGTGGCTCCGGCAAGCTCGGCTCGGCGGCGCGCACCGCATCATTGACCCACTTGGGGTAGGTGCGGAAATTGAGTTTGATATCGGCCTTGAAGGGCCCCTGGGCATCCGCCGGCAGCGGCCAGGCTTCATCGCGCCAGCCATCGGCCGGAATGCGGGTATCTTCAAGGAGCTTGGCGTAGCGCCAGAACTTGAGCCCCACCGGCTTGCCCTCGGCGTCGCCGAACACTTTTCTGAACAGTCGCGCATCTTCAGGGACGGCGCCATCCACCGGCTGGCCGCTGGCAAGCACTAGCTTGCCGCTGGCGTCGGTGACGGTCAGCTCCAGCCAGAGTTCACGGAAATCGGCGACCCCGGTGGGCAGGGCGTGGCCGGCGCCGGTATTGGCGACCCGCACCACCAGCGCAGGCTGGCCGCTCTGGTTTTCAATGCGGGCAGAGAGGGTGGCGCTTGAGCGCAAGAGCGCCAGGCTCTCCTGCTCGAGCGTTGCACTCCTCAGCCCCACCAGCTGGTGCTGGGCGCCGGTAAAGTTGTGGCGATAGAGCCGCTCTTTCACTGTGCCGTTTTCGGTGGACTGGCCGGCCACCGGCGCGCCGCCGTTGCCCGGTGTTGGGTTCATGTGACAGTCGATGCAGGTGCGCCGCTTGGCGGGATCCTCCGCCTTGGCGAAGCTGGATTTTTCCCACTCATCCCAGGTGTTGACGATATTGGCGCCGGTACCGGGGGCAAACTCGTTGTGACAGGACTTGCACAGGGCCGCGTCCCGGTAGAAATCCTTCTGGTAAGAGGCCTTGTGCATCGCGGGGCGGGCGTTGATCTGCCGCTCCGCCAGCCAGTGCTTGAGGCTGCCACCGGTGGCATCTTCGAACACATAGCTCTCGCGGTCTTTCAGATTCACGGTAAAGGCGCTGTTGCCGCCAGCATCCTCGAGTTTGGTGATGCGATGGCAGAGCACGCAGCCGGTCCCTTCCTCCACCACGGGCTCGCCTTTCTGGTGGGCGGCAATGAGCGAAGCGCCGCCCTGCTCGAACATGTGGGAGCCCTTGGGCAGATCAGTCTGGCCGTTCAGCACCTGCTGGGGCATGTGGCAACCCTGGCACCACTGACCGAAGGCTTCCCCTTCGGTTTCGCGGGCCAGCGCCTGTACCACCTTGTAGTAGGGGTGGGAGTTGCCCATCAGCCGGTGGTTGCTCTCGCTCCAATCCTTGAACGCCTGTTGGTGGCAGTTCTGGCAGGAGGCGGAGTTGAGCCACTCCCTGGGATGGGTGGTCGGCGCCTTGGCAGGATCCCTGCGCGGGGCATCGAGCCTGAGCCAGTTGGCCAGATAGGGGAGGTTGCCATCGGCGGTGACGAAGGCATGCAGGTCTTCCATCATCGCCTTCACCTCGGGCTGAGGCCTGGCGGGGTCGACCGGCTCGGCGCCATCGCGGGTGTCATGGCCCATGCCGCCCTGGGTCTGCTGGGTCATGCGCAGGTATTCGCCAATAAAGTCACCCGCCACCATGTTGACGAGGTTGGCGTGGCCGTTGATGGCGTTGTCGCCGCTCTGCTGGCGATGGGCCGCCATCAGATAGCGGTTGGTGAAGTTGAAACCGTCCAGATGGCAGGAGTTGCAGCTCATCCAGTTGTCCCCCGCCATGGGGAAGCGGCTGTTGGCCGCGGTGTTGCCCAGATTGAACAGCCGCTCGCCGCGCTGAAGCGGTTCGGGGCGCGGATCCGTCTCGACCAGTTTGGCGAAGTGGGGCACATCCACGGTGACCCGGGCAAACGGGCCGCTGCCGCCGGTGTTGAGGCGGGTGAGATCCTGCCCCATGACGTTGTGCACCAGGATGTGGTCGCCGTCTACATACAAGTCGCGCGGATTCTGGCCCGGCAGGTGGCGAAGGAGCTGGGTCGCCTTGGCGCCCCCCTGAAACTTCTTGCGTCTGTGGCGGTTGCTGTTCTGCTTGCCGCTGCGCGACAGGTCGAACACCAGCAGATCCTCCGAGCCCGCCAGGGTCAGGTAGACCCGCTTGCCATCGGCGGCGAAGCGCGCCGCGAACGGGTTGGAGACGATCTGGCTGCGGTTGCCGACGCTGGGCAGGTTGATCTGCAAGAAGAGCTGCTTGCGCTCGTCCACCCGCTCTTTCTCTTCATCCAGATCGATGATGGAGACTGCCGGGAAGACGGTGCTCTGAAACTGGAAGGGGTGATCGAAGCTCCACAGCACGTGGGGCAGCCAGGCTTCGCTGCCATCGGGGGAGAGGGCGATGCCATCCAGCAGGCGCGGCAAGCCCTGCGAGTCGCTTGGGGTATCGCTGTGGGTCTCGGTCAGGGTGATGAGCTTGGGCTTGGGCAGGGTAGCCCCCTTAGCGTCCTTCTCAAGCTTGGCGAGATCATAGATGGCGAGCTGGCCGGTCATGGCGTGGGTGAGCAGCAGGCGATCGTCGTCGGTCAGGGCCATCCCGCGGGGTGTCTCGGCGGTTTCTGCATCCAGCTGCAGCTTGCCCGTGGTGTCATAGGCCTGCAGGCGGCCTGCTTCGAACAGCGTGACCCAGAACCATTGCCGCTTGGCATCGAAAATGACCCCGTAGGGACGATGGCCGGTG
This sequence comes from Aeromonas sp. s3, assembly GCF_040907805.1. Taxonomy (NCBI): domain Bacteria; kingdom Pseudomonadati; phylum Pseudomonadota; class Gammaproteobacteria; order Aeromonadales; family Aeromonadaceae; genus Aeromonas; species Aeromonas sp. s3. The sequence goes on along the minus strand of NZ_JBFOCQ010000017.1, from coordinate 4,211 downwards.
GGGATCGCCTTTTCCAGGTCGAGATCATCATCCAGCAGCAGCAACCGATCGCCACTGTAGTCGGTGACCAGCAGGGTGCCATCGTCTGCGCGGGCCAACTGGCGCAGATCGCCCCCCAGTTGTGCCTCTTTGAGTCGCTTGCCGCTATCGCGTTCAAGCAGGGTGACCGAGCCTGCACTCTGGTTGGCGGTGACGAGGCGCGGGGCACTCCCCTCGTCATAGGCAATCATGGCGGTGCCCATCTCCTGGGCCGAGGCGGTCCCCAGCAGCAGGGCGGCCAACATCAGGGATAACAACAACTTCAACATAAGATCAGGTGCGCCATTTCAAGATGGTCCAGCGCCAGGCGTGGCGCAGCACCAGGGGAGTCAACGCGAGGGCGCTCAGCCAGTGAGCCCAGCTGGCAAGGTTGCCGAGGCTATCGCCCGGGGTGCCGTGCAGTACCAGCAGCAGTCCGCTGGCCAGACAGACCAGCAGCAAGGCTTCGATGATGCGCCCCGTGGTGCGCAGGAAAGGTTTGCGGCTTTTGCGCAGCAGGCTGCGATGGGAGAGCCAGAACGCGCCAAACAGCAGGGGAAACAGGGTGAGCGAGAGGGCGACGTGCAGGAACAGGTTCCAGCGTGCCAGCGACCAGAGCGGGGTCAGCGGTTCCCACAGCAGCAGGCCGGAGAAGAACATCAGATAGAGGGAGCCCTCGGCGGCCTGATGGTGATAGGCCAGCCACTGCCAGCAGTGTCGTGGTGAGAGGGAAAGGCTTGTCATAGGTGCTCCAACGCCCGGGCAGTAAAGCCCGGGGGGAGCAAGTTTACAATGCAGTAAAGGTAATGAAAAGAGTTATCAATTCGGCCTTTGATGAATAAAGGCTGAATGAAAACCGGCGCTACTTGTGGTCCGCCAGCCGCTCGGTGACTGCATAGATGAGCGCTGCGGTGGAGAAGGCGAGGAAGACGATGACCGACCACTTCATCTCGATCTCGTTGCCGGTACCGTCGGTCAGGAAGGCCTTGAGCACCTCGATCCCGGCGATGGTGACCAGGGAGTTGATGACGATGAGTTTGAGGGAGGCGAAGTTGATCTTGCTGAGCCAGTTGTCGCCAAGGGCTGCCCGCTGCTCCGGGGTCTTGATGAACTGCACGTAGCCGCAGATGGCCACCAGGATCAGCATCTGGGCCACCAGCACGAAGTCCACCAGGGTCAGCACCCCTGTGATGAGATCCAGATAGGGGATGTCGATGATGTCGCGACACAGCTCATAGAGCTGCATGGCGAACTTCACCATCAAGAGGGCGACACAGACAAGGATGCAGACATAGAAGGGAAACATCATCAACCGGCTGCCATTGAGCATTAAGTTGAAACGGCGCATAGAAACTCCTGAATCGAGTGGGGGTCGCAAAGGGCAAAGCATGTCTCTACCCTCTGACAATAAACGGTCTGGACAAGATGATGTCGTTCAAGCAGGACATGACTTATCGGTTGATGTGGTCAAGAGATGCACAACCAGGGTGCAATAGAGGACGACCAGCAACAGCGTCGCGAGTCGATCCCATACCAGGTGCAGCCCTTGCTGATACTGGGGCAAGGCGGTTCCCAGCAAAGTGATGTAAACCGTCATTGCGGTTTGTACCACCACTTTGGGCCAGGCTGCCGCCAACCGTCCCGCCAGCCAGATGCTGCCGGCGAGCGCCAGCAGTGACAGGATCAGGGGAGACTGGCTGATATAGGCCAGCAGGATCACCGGGGTGGCCAAGGCCGCCGCCAGCAAGTTGGCCTGCAGCAGTGGTTTGCTGTTCATTCGTGTCAGATGGGGGTCGCTGGCGCGCAGCAGGTTGGCAATCGTGGCCCCAATCAAGATGGCACTGCTGTCTTGCAGCCAGATGGCGATGCCGATGGCCAGCAACAGAGCGGCGCTCTTTCCCAGGATCAGCATCACCCTTTCATCACCGCGCATGGCGGTCAGAGGCGTTAGCGGAGGCGAAGACCGGGGCCAGATGGCAAAGGCCAGCAGACACCATAAATAGGCGATCAGAAAGGCTTTTCCCATCAACACGGGGAGTGCCAGGACCAGCGATGGCTGGCTTTGTACCAGCACCATCGTCATCGACGACACGATCAGCACCAGCAATCCGGGCAGATCGTCAGGGTTCTTGCCAAGGCGGGCAAAGGCCAGAACCACAACCGCAGCCATGGCGAGCCAGAAAGCGACGGGATTGGTGCCGACCACATGTGCAAGAAAACAGATGAGCGCGGTACAACCGACGATCAGTGTCAGCATTCTCACTACCATCATCAGCGGCAGGCGCGTCGGACTCAGCATCAGCATGATGACGATGAACATGGGGATCAGAAAGGGCAAGGCCTGACCCGTGGCCAGGGTAACCGCCAGTGCCGCCATGGGAATGACGCCAAGACGCAGGCTGCATTGCCACCACGCTTTGTTCATCATCAGGCAATATAGGTCAGCAGGCTGACAACACGGATCCAGCCGGCGGCAATCGTATCCATCATGCCCACCTTGTTGGGATAGAAAATGACGGTGGCCTGGGAGCCATAGCGCAACCCGCGGGGGAGTGCCTCATCCAGTACCAGGCTCACTGGAAACTGGCGCGCACTGGTGCTGTTTTGTTGTGCCGTGAGCAGGCCGGTGGTCTGGTCTGTGGTGGTATTGCCAGCACTGCCCCACCCCAGGGTATCGAGGTGAGATTTGAAGACACGGCCGGGGAGCACATCGAAGACCACTTCGGCCTTGATGCCCGGTCGCAGGTATTCCAACGAGTTCTCGGGCAGCATACAGCTGATCCAGACCGCCGAGGTATCGATGAAGGTCATTGCCGGACTTCCCACGGCGGCATACTGGCCTGGTGCCAGCTGTATGTTGGTAATGGCCCCCTTGTTGGGCGCTTTGACCGTGGTGCGAATGAGATCGAGTCTGGCTTTGGCCAGGGCGGCCATCGCTTCTTTCAGCTTGGGATTTTCATTGCCGGCGGGCCCCAGGCTCTGCTCTGCACGGCGCAACTCTGCCTGTGCGGCCGCCAGGGAGGCCCTGGCTTGTTGCAAGGTTGCCGTCGCCTGATCCCGCTGCGCGATCGACATGACCCCTCGTTTGGCCAGCTCGACCACCCTGGCGGCATTGTCGGCAGCGTTATCCTTGGCCGATTTGGCCTGTACCACCTTGGCCTGTGCGGTTTGCACCGCGGCAGTGTCAGCCCCGATCGATTGCCCGACTGCCGCCACATGGGCTTCTGCCTGGGCGACGGCAATCAGATAGGGCTCCTGGTTGATTTGAAACAGAGGCATGCCGGCGGAAACCTGCTGATTGTTACTGACTTCCACCGCAGTCACCCGTCCGGCCACCTCGGGGGCCAGGCGAATCAAAAAGGCCTGCACCGTACCCTGACTGCCCATCGGGGTCAGGCGTTGAGCAAACAGCACATAGACCAAGACGATCAAGGCCAGCATGACCAATTGCAGCGTAAGACGCCGGACGGGATCTTTGGGCTGCTTGGTGGCTTGAGCAGGCACAGCTTCTTTTTGCATCGCATCCTCAGACATGCCAAGGGGTCCTTTTAACGGTGTGAACAGGGGCGGTAATTGTGATAACGAATATCCGGCAGAGGCAAGCAAAAAAGCAAGGGTGGTGTCATGAAAGGGCACGGAAGAAGGGGATGCCGACACCCGAGCTGAGGCCGTTCGGTGAAATTACAAGCCACTGTAGCCTGGATGGCAGCTTCGAACGTTGGATACGAAAAAGCCCAGCCAAAGGCTGGGCTTTCGAATGTGGCTCCCTCGACAGGACTTGAACCTGTGACATACGGATTAACAGTCCGCCGTTCTACCGACTGAACTACGAGGGAATTGGCTCCTCCTACTGGACTTCATTCATTGAGCAACGGATTGGGATAACCGCCGAGCCGTCGCGTCCGTCAAGACTTTGTAGCCATCTGTCATCCCTCATGACCGGGTATTGCCCGGAGAGTTGTTGCTTGAAGAGATAGATATTGTTGCACAGATGGGCTTTAGGGAACATGCCAAGAACTGCTATGTGATCCGGATAGGGACCTGAGCCGGGATGTCGTGAATGCCATAACGTAAAAAGTCCCAACCGATGGCTGGGGCTTGTGTAGTGGTCTAATCATCCCGGACACCATTTTAGGTGGTACAGTCGCCACCCAGACCTGAGGTGTTCAATGACAAGATTACGTCGCTCATTT
>NZ_JBFOCQ010000016.1:0-113311 GCF_040907805.1 Aeromonas sp. s3 | reverse complement strand
ACTGCGCACTTTGAATCGACCAATCTGATGTCCCAACTCTTGCATCATCGACATCAAGGCGCGGCTGCCAGCCGAGTCCCGGCTCGCTTTGAACAAACGGCGCAACTCGCTGCGTTGTTGCATCCGCTCACGGTTAATCACCCGTTTGCGAGCCTGATAGTCGTAAAAACAGGACGTGGGAACATCAAAAGCGCAGCAGACCAGGGTGATGGGGGCTTGCTCCCTTAATCGGTCTATCAGCGCGTACGTGTGAATTCGTCCGCCATCAAGAGAGCAGTAGCCTTTTTTAGAATGTCCTTTTCGCGCTCGAGCCGGTTGATACGGGCTTCCAGCTCCTGGATTTTTTGCTGTTCCGGGGTCAGCGCCTTGCTGATCGGGGTTGTGCCAGTTCGTTCGGATTGAAGCTGCTGAACCCAGCGGCGAAGCACGGTTTCACCGACATCCAGTGAACGGCTGGCTTCGGGGACAGAATATCCCTGGTCGAGCACCAGGGATGCGGCTTCCAGCTTGAACTCGGCAGTAAATGAGCGACGTAATCTTGTCATTGAACACCTCAGGTCTGGGTGGCGACTGTACCACCTAAAATGGTGTCCGGGATGATTAGACCACTACAATCTGAAATTGATACCGAAGGAAGTGCGTACTAAAGTAGCGTAAACAAGACACCGGTTTGAGGCCGGTGTCAGGTGATAGCTGGAACTGTACAGATAATAGTAAAAGTAATTATGATGCGTTTACTTTTTCCATGTTGACACGATATTCACCATTGGCATAGTTAACAGGAATGAATATTTCTGCCATACCATCACTAGTTGTGAAGTAGTAAGGTTGTCCTTCTTTAACTATGTCAGAATCGATGTGACTTTTATTGTTGTAGCTGATGGCTAAGCCATTTAATTTTTTATCATCTTGACCAGAAATCTTTCCAAATATTGTCATTTTATAAGTGACATTTTTTTCTAGTGTTACTTTGTATTTATTATTGTTGCTCAGGTTGTATGAGGATGCGTCAATCGTGAATGTGCTGTTGAGGGGCTCGGAACTATAGCAGAATGAAAGTATACCATGCGCTACATACAACCATTCGATACTCTTAGTATCAGTAGAGCTTCCTAAGCCTACAGTAAATTGATCCTGCTTTAGCAAAGGATTATAGATGCGAGTATCCAAATTTATTTTTTGAAATTGAGTTCCGGGGGGGACCTGTGACGCAGTGACAATATTGTTGTTTTCAGTATTCACATAGACATAATGATTATTTTTCTGCTCTCCAGAGGAGATTCTCAATGTCAGGGAAATGTTGTTGATGTTATATTTTTCACCATTTGGTAGCTTGAAGTTAAGTTTGTGAATGGTGTTCCAGTCGTTTGTTTTCTCCAAACCTTCAACATAACCACTACTGAATCTTTGAGTGTCTTTGAACTCTTTGGTTCCTGGTTCGCATGCTGCAAATGCCATAAATGGAAGCAAGGAAATAACTGCTAAAGATTTCATTATAATCATCCTTTTTACTATGGGTAATCATAACCTAACACAATAGGATTCAATCGGGATAGACCCCATTTGGGGGCTGTGAGTATAAATAACGTCATCTTCATTACAAAATCGATGTGTCATGCGTGAGTGCATTGGAAGGTCTAAGCGAGATATGTGTTCAGGATAATTGATGTGAAGAATGGTGAGTAGTGAAGCTGTCAATAGTGTGATTGTTTATATGAGTGAAATAGGCTGTCTATGAGTATTAAATCTACCCCAGAAGGTTATCTGGTTGATATTCGCCCGCAAGGTCGTGGCGGCAGACGGATTCGCAAGCGCTTCAAGACTAAATAAGAGGTCCAGCAGTTCGAGCGTTGGGTGATCGCCACTGAACACAATAAAGAATGGCTTGAACGACCTGCGGATAACTGCCCATTGTCAGAGCTGATCGAACTTTGGTGGTGCTACCATGGCCAGACTTTGAAATCTGGACAAGGTGCGCGTAAGAAACTCCATAATATTGATGCAGGAATGGGGTATCCATTAGCGAAGCAGGTGACTAAGGCGCTGTTTTCTGAATACAGAGCAATGCGACTACAAGCAGGTCGTTCAGCAAATACAGTGAACCGAGAGCACGATATGCTAGGTGGGGTGTTTTCAGTACTGATTGAACTTGGTCATTACTATCATGAGCATCCTCTCAAAGAGATTAAAAAGATGAAGTTGGTCGAAAGATCAATGGGGTATCTTGTCCAGGAAGAAATTCGCTCAGTATTGAAGAGGCTATCTAAAGATAACCTCAAGGTGGTAAAGCTTTGTCTGGCCACGGGGGCTAGATGGAGCGAAGTAGCAAACCTGCGGCGTGAGGATGTGCTGGCTGGCCGGGTGACTTATATCAATACCAAGAATGGGAGGAATCGCACTGTACCGATCTCTGCTGAGCTATTTGAAGAAGTCACAGAAGGGGTCACGCGTGGTCCGCTCTTTCGTGAATTGGACTACTTGATAGTCCGGGAAGTGATTAAATCGGTGGCTCCAGACCTTCCAGTAGGGCAGGCAGTTCATGTTTTGCGGCACACTTTCGCATCACATTTTATGATGTCTGGTGGAAACATACTTGCTCTTCAAAAAAACCTAGGGCACTACAACATTCAGCAGACCATGACCTATGCCCACTTTGCTCCGGATTACTTGAGTGATGCAGTACGATTTAACCCTCTAGAAAACCCGTTATCACCGGCTTTATAATGTGTCCACATATTGCCCCAATTGTTGTCATTTCGCGTCTTAATGTGTCATAGCTTATGGCATGTAACCATCTGTTTTTAATCTAAATTATTGATTTTAATGGGTTAATAATGGGAGCCGAAGCTCCCTTTTTCAGGTCTATACGTCGGCACGAAAACCGGTACGACGGGCCGCTCAGGCCTCTTCCAGCAGGACGCGGCGGGCTCTTGGTTTGAACTGGGAGAGCATGACCCCGCTCAGGATGAGGCCGCCCCCCAGCAGGTGATAGCCGTGGATGGGCTCCCCCAGGCTGATGACGGCGATGAGGGCCGTGCACAGGGGCATCAGGTTCATGAAGACCGAGGTGCGCTCCGCCCCCAGACTGGCGAGGCCGCGCATCCAGCAGTAGGCGGCGAAGATGGAGGAGGCGAGCCCGGCGAACAGCACCATGCTCCAGCCCTGGGCGGGAATGGCCAGTGAGTCGGCGGAGAGGGCCAGCGGGATAAGCAGCAGCACCGCCAGCAGGATCTGCAGATAGAGGTTGAGCCAGGGGCCGAACGGCAGTTGCCAGCGGCGTATCAAGAGGCCATAGAGGGCATAGCTGGCCGCCCCCAGCAGCATCATGCCATCGCCTGGGTTGATCCCGCTGTGCAGCAGCGCCTGAGGGTTGCCCTGACCGAGCAGCCAGAGTACCCCGAACAGCGAGAGGCTCATGCCGAGCAGCGCCTGCTTGCCCGGCTTCTGGCCAAAGCAGCAGGCCCCGATCAGCAGGGTGAGCAGCGGCAGCAGGGAGCCGATGACCCCCATGTTGGTGGCCGAGGTGCTGTGGGCTGCGTAGTAGGCGAGGCACTGGTAGAGCACCATGCCAAGCAGGGAGAGCACCAGCAGCTTGCCGAGCCAGGGGCGGAGATCGCGCCGGCGGCGCCACAGCTGAGGCAGGCAGAAGGGGGTCAGCGCCAGGGCGGCGATCACCCAGCGGTAGAAGGAGATGGCGGCAGGATCCAGCACGCCGGCGGCGGCCTTGGAGACCACGGTATTGGCGGCCCAGATCAGGATGGCGAGCAGGGGGAAGAGAAAGGGCATAGGCACTCCTTGGTACGATGGGGAGAGTCTAACCTTGTCTTGAACGAGGTAAGTAGCGTAAATAAGACATGTCATAACCGCTTTGGGACAATCTGCATGGGCACCCTCACCCTGGCCGAGCAGGATCGCCTGCTGGCCGCCCCCAACCCCCTCTATTTTCGCTACAGCCAGATCCAGGGGGGCAACGCCTGTGCCGAGCATGCCCACCCCTGGGGCCAGCTCAGCCTCATCAGTCTCGGGGTCATGGTGGTGGAGGTCGGGGGGCAGCGGCTGGTGGCGCCGCCGGACTACCTCATCTGGGTGCCGGCGGATCAGCCCCACACCGCCTTCAACGAGCAGACCCTGGACTACACCTCCATCTACGTGAGCCACGCGCTGGCGCCGCGCCTGCCACGGGAACCCCAGCTGCTGGCGCTCACCCCCTTGCTGCGGGCCCTGCTGGAGGATTTCACCCAGCGCCGGGTCGGCCACATGGAGGACGAGTGGGATGCCCGTCAGGGTGAACTCTTCATCGAGAAGCTGGCTCGCACCCGTTGCCAGCCGAGCTACCTGCCCCAGAGCCGGGATCGCCTGCTCGCCCCCCTGCTGGCGGCGCTGCAGGCGGCGCCGGAGGACAACCGCACCCTGGCCCAGTGGGCCAAGGTGCTGCACACCACGGAGCGCACCCTGGCGCGGCGCTGCCAGAAGGAGCTTGGCATGAGCCTCGGCCAGTGGCGCACCCGGCTGCGGCTGGTGAAGGCGCTGGACTGGCTGCGCGGCGAGATGCCGGTGCAGGAGATCGCTTGGCGGCTCGGTTACACCTCCACCTCGGCCTTTATCGCCATGTTTCAGCGCGAACAGGGTTGTGCCCCCCAGCGATATCGTCAACAGCTGGGGATCGGCGCCGGGCAGGCACAGCTCTGACCGCGACCGCACCAGCAATGAAAAGGGCGCCCGCAGGCGCCCTTGTGGATCACGGGGTGGGCTTAGAAGAAGCCGAGCGGGTTGATGTCGTGGCTCACCAGCAGGTTCTTGGTGTTCTGGTAGTGGTCCAGCATCATCTTGTGGGTCTCGCGACCGATCCCTGACTTCTTGTAGCCACCGAAGGCCGCGTGCGCCGGGTAGGCGTGGTAGCAGTTGACCCAGACCCGGCCGGCCTGGATGCCGCGCCCCATGCGCCAGGCCAGGTTGCTGTCGCGGGTCCACAGGCCCGCCCCCAGCCCGTACTGGGTGTCGTTGGCAATGGCCAGCGCATCCGCCTCGTCCTTGAAGGTGGTGACCCCGAGCGCCGGGCCGAAGATCTCCTCCTGGAACACCCGCATCTTGTTCTGGCCGTGGAAGATGGTGGGCTGGATGTAGAAGCCCCCCTCCAGTCCGCTCACCCTGGCCGGGCCGCCGCCGATCAGCATTTTTGCCCCTTCGCCGCGGCCGATCTCCATGTAGCTCAGGATCTTGTCGAACTGCTCGCGGGACGCCTGGGCGCCGACCTGGGTGGTGGTGTCGAGGGGGTTGCCCTGCACTATGGTGCGAGCGCGGGCCAGCACTCTGTCCATGAAGTCGTCATAGATGCTCTCCTGCACCAGGGCGCGGGAGGGGCAGGTGCACACCTCGCCCTGGTTGAAGAAGGTCATCAGCATCCCTTCCACCGCCTTGTCGATGTAGCTGCTCTCGTGCTGCATCACGTCGGCGAAGTAGATGTTGGGGGACTTACCGCCCAGCTCGACTGTGGAGGGAATGAGCTTGTCGGCGGCGCAGCGCAGGATGTGGGCCCCCACCTCGGTGGAGCCGGTAAACGCGAGCTTCTGGATCCGGTCGCTGGTGGCGAGCGCCTGGCCCGCCTCGGCGCCGAAGCCGTTGACCACGTTGACCACGCCGGGAGGCAGTATGTCCTTGATGAGATCCATCATCAGCATGATGGTGACCGGGGTCTGCTCGGCGGGCTTGAGCACGCTGCAGCAGCCGGCCGCCAGCACCGGGGCCAGCTTCCAGGCGGCCATCAGCAGGGGGAAGTTCCACGGGATGATCTGGCCGACCACGCCGATGGGCTCCTTGAAGTGGTAGCTGACGGTGTTCTGATCCAGCTCGGCGGCGGAGCCCTCCTGGGCGCGGATGCAGCCGGCGAAGTAGCGGAAGTGATCCACCACCAGGGGCAGATCGGCGGCCAGGGTCTCGCGCACCGCCTTGCCGTTCTCCCAGGTCTCGGCGATGGCGAGCACCTCGATGTTCTGTTCGATGCGATCGGCGATGCGCAGCAGCAGGTTGCTGCGCTCGGTGACGCTGGTCTTGCTCCAGGCCGGGAAGGCCTTGTGGGCGGCGTCGAGCGCCAGCTCGATGTCGGCGGCGTCGGAGCGGGCCACCTCGCAGAACACGCGGCCATCCACCGGCGAGATGTTCTCGAAGTAGCGACCGGCGCGCGGCGCGACCCAGTCGCCACCGATGAAGTTGTCGTAACGGGACTTGAAGCTGACCAGGGCACCTGCCTGACCGGGAGCGGTATAAATCATCTCATCATCCTTATGTGTGTGGTCCTGACCGGCCGGAGAGGCCGGCTGCACTCCTGCTTTCGCAAGGGGCGTGCCAGAGGGTCTGACCAGCATCACAAAAGTTACAAAAACGTTATCAAACGGGGTGCGGCGGCGTATCTTGATTAACCAGTGACCCCGGCGACGACCACAGGAGTGTACCGTTTCTGGACAGGGGTCGTGACACTGTGCCCTTTGTGAACAGGAGGTGTGATGAGCGAGTTCCCTCAATCTGGTGCCAGCCCAATCCAGCGCTCCTGGCAGCGCTGCCTGCACCAGGGGTTGAGCCGTCAGCAGAGCGCCGAGCTGGACTTGCTGCCCCAGGGAGAGCTGTCGGCCCGCCAGGAGCAGCACAGGGGGCTGATCGCCAGCTTCCGGCGCTTCGTGCTGCCGCTGTTTGACCAGCTGCTGGCGGGGCGCCCCTGTCGGTTGCTGCTGTGCGATGGCGAGGGTGCCATCCTGGCCGCCAGCGGTGACGATGGCTTCGCCCGCCACGCCGAGCGGGTCTTTTTGCGCAGCGGCGCCCGCTGGGGGGAGGCGAGCAAGGGCACCAATGCCATCGGCACCGCGCTCGCCGAGCAGAGCGAGGTACAGGTACTCGGCAATCAGCACTTCTTCGCCCAGCACAGCTTTCTCAGCTGCAGCGCCTGCCCGCTGCTCGGGCCGGACGGGCAAGTGATCGGGGTGCTCGACATCTCCACCGATGCGGCCCACCACGGCGGCGACATGCTGGGCACGGTGCGGCTGCTGGCCATGACGCTGGAAAATGCGCTGCTGGCGTGCCAGCCGGGCTGGCTGGTGGATCTCGAGCCCCAGAGTCTCTGGTCCGCCCGCCTGCTGCTGGGGGAGGAGGGCGAACTGCTGGGGGCCAACCGGGCCGGCCGGCTCTGGCTCGGCCAGCACCCCTTCGACGGCAAGCAGCTGCTGCGGGATCGGCGCGGGCTGCGGCTGGTGCCGGAGGTTCATCCCGTTGCGGCCCAGCCCGGCCTGCCGGCCGATGCCGGCGGCTCACACGGCCAGCAGGTGCCGCTCAAGATGCTGGAGCGCGGCATCTCGCTGCTTATCGAGGGGGAGACCGGCAGCGGCAAGGAGCATCTGGTGCGCGACCTCCATCGCCAGTCGAGCCGCCACGAGAAGCCCCTGGTGTGCGTCAACTGCGGCGCCCTGCCGGCGGAGCTGGTGGAGGCCGAGTTGTTCGGCTATGTCGGCGGGGCCTTCAGCGGTGCTCGCAGCCAGGGCAGTCAGGGGTATCTGCGCGCCGCCCACGGCGGCATCCTGATGCTGGACGAGATCGGCGAGCTGCCGCTCTCGGCCCAGACCCGGTTGCTGCGGGTGTTGCAGGAGCGCGCCGTCACCCCGGTCGGCAGCCACAAGCCTGAGGTGGTGGATTTCTGGCTGGTCAGCGCCAGCCACCGGGATCTGGCGGCCATGGTGGCGGCCGGCACCTTTCGCGAGGATCTCTACTACCGTATCTGCGGCTGGCACCAGCAACTGGCGCCGCTGCGCGACTGGCCGGCCTCCGAGCGGCAGGCGCTGGTCCGGCGGCTGCTGGCCGAGATGGATCCTGCCCTGCACCTGACCGATGAGGCCGAGCGCCACTTGCTGGCCCACCCGCTGCCCGGCAACGTGCGCCAGCTCAAGCAGGCGCTGGAGGTAGCCTGCGTATTGGCGGAAGGGCAGGGCTGGATTGAGCCTGCCCACCTGCATCTGCCGACCGTGGCCATGGCGCCGGTCGCCCCCCCGGCGCTGGCGGGCAGCACATTGCGCGAGCAGAACCGGCAACGGGTGCAGCAGACCCTGACAGAGTGCGGCGGCAACGTGAGCGAGGCGGCGCGCCGGCTCGGCATCAGCCGCACCACCCTCTATCGGGCGCTGCGGGAGGCAAGCTGAGGCGTTTGTGACCTAAGTTTTTCGTGGTTAAGATGGGTCCACAAGAGACCCTTTGATGATTCTTTTGCATGGCATGGAGTGCCTTATGACGCGTACCCGATTTGATTGGCAAGACCCCTTCTTTCTCGATAGCCAGCTCGGCGAAGAGGAGCGGCTCATCCGCGACGCCGCCCGCGACTACTGCCAGGCGCGGCTGATGCCCCGGGTGCTGGAGGCCAACCGCCGCGAGCAGTTTGACCGCACCATCATGAACGAGCTGGGGGAGCTGGGGCTGCTCGGCGCCACCCTGCCGGAGCAGTACGGCTGCGCCGGAGTCAATCACGTGGCCTACGGCCTCATCGCCCGGGAGGTGGAGCGGGTCGACAGCGGCTACCGCTCGGCCATGAGCGTGCAGTCGTCCCTGGTGATGCACCCGATCCACGCTTATGGCGACGAAGCCCAGCGCCAGCGCTGGCTGCCGGGGTTGGCCCGGGGCGAGCTGGTGGGCTGCTTCGGCCTCACCGAGCCGGATGCGGGTTCCGACCCTGGCTCCATGAAGAGCCGCGCCGAGCGGGTTGACGGCGGCTATCTGCTCACCGGCAACAAGATGTGGATCACCAACTCCCCCATCGCCGATCTGTTCGTGGTGTGGGCCAAGCTGGATGGCGAGATCACCGGCTTCGTGCTGGAGCAGGGGATGGCCGGGCTCTCTGCCCCCAAGATCGAGGGCAAGTTCTCCCTGCGCGCCTCCATCACCGGCGAGATCGTGATGGAGCGAGTCTTCGTGCCGGAGGCCAACCGGCTGGCCGGGGTGAGCGGCCTCAAGGGGCCGTTCGGCTGCCTCAACAAGGCGCGCTACGGCATTGCCTGGGGGGCGCTCGGCGCCGCCGAGTTCTGCTGGCATGCCGCCCGCCAGTACGGACTGGATCGTCAGCAGTTCGGCCGCCCGCTCGCCGCCACCCAGCTGTTTCAGCTCAAGCTGGCCAACATGCAGACCGAGATTGCCTTAGGCCTGCAGGGCTGTCTGCAGGCCGGGCGCCTGATGGACGAGGGGCGCTGCCCGGTGGAGCTGGTGTCGCTCATCAAGCGCAACAGTTGTGGCAAGGCGCTGGAGATCGCCCGCGTCGCCCGCGACATGCACGGCGGCAACGGCATCAGCGACGAGTTTCACGTCATTCGCCACGTGATGAACCTGGAGGCGGTCAACACCTACGAGGGAACCCACGACATCCATGCCCTGATCCTGGGGCGGGCCCAGACCGACCTGCAGGCGTTTGAGTAATGGGGCCCCTTGCCGGTGTGCGCGTGCTGGATCTCAGCCGTGTGCTGGCCGGCCCCTGGGCCAGCCAGCTGCTTGCCGATCTCGGCGCCGACGTGGTCAAGGTGGAGGCCCCCGGGCGCGGTGACGACACCCGCCACTGGGGCCCGCCCGAGCTGGTGGCGGGGGAGGCGGCCTACTTTCACGCGGCCAACCGGGGCAAACGCTCCATCGCCCTGGATCTAGCTCGCGACAGAGACACCCTGCTGGCCTTGGTGGACTGTGCCGACGTGGTGATCGAGAACTTCAAGGTGGGGGGACTGGCGCGCTTTGGCCTCGATTACCCCAGCCTCAAGGCCCGCCACCCAGGGCTCATCTACTGCTCCATCACCGGCTTTGGCCAGGACGGGCCCTGGGCCCAGCGACCCGGTTACGATCTGCTTATTCAGGGGCTGGGCGGGTTGATGAGCATCACGGGTCAGCCCGACGGGGTGCCCGGCGGCGGGCCGGTCAAGGTGGGGGTGGCGCTCGTCGACATCCTCACCGGCCTCTACGCCACCATCGGTATCCAGGCGGCCCTGCGCCATCGGGAGCGAACCGGTGAGGGGCAGCAGATCGATCTCGCCCTGCTCGATGTGTCGGTGGCTGTGCTGGCCAACCAGGCGATGAATTATCTCGCCACCGGTCAGGCGCCCGGACGCCTTGGCAACGGCCACCCCAATATCGTCCCCTACGACGTCTATCCCACCCTGGATGGCCACCTCATCCTGGCGGTGGGCAATGACGGCCAGTTTGCCGCGCTGGCGGCCCTGCTGGGGGAACCCGGGTGGGCGACGGACCCCGACTTTGCCACCAACGCCGCCCGGGTGCGCCAGCGTCACCGGCTCAACGCCCTGATTGCCGAGCGGCTGCTGGCGCGCAGCAGCGCCGAGTGGAGTGCCATGCTGGAGGCGGCCGGGGTGCCGGGCGGACCCATTCTCACCCTGGATGCGCTGTTTGCCCTCGAGCAGGGGGCGGTGCGGGGCTGGGTGCAGCAGGTGCAGCGCGGCGAACAATCCTTGCCCACCCTGGCCAACCCGCTCCATCTGTCGGCCACCCCGGTATGCTACGGGCGTGCCTCGCCAGCGCTGGACGGGGACCGGGATAGCGTGCTGCGCGACTGGCTCGGACAGGAGTGAGCCGGTTGCTTTAAGCGGGGGAGATCGCGCCTGCCCGGCGCCATGCTTCCCTCTTCCATCCTCTGCCATCTCATCTGCCCCGGTGCTGGAGCACGGGGCCGTCCCCCGTTATGATGCGCCCCGTCCATTCATCTGTTGAGGAACTTCCCATGGCACAACACATTGGCGCCCTGGCCCTGCTGGTGGCCGATTACGACCAGGCCATCACCTTCTTTACCCAGGGACTGGGGTTCGAACTGCTGGAAGACACCCCCCTCGACGAGCCGGGCAAACCGGGCAAGCGCTGGGTGCGGGTTGCCCCCAAGGGAGCCCCCGGTTCCGCCCTGTTGCTGGCGCGGGCTGCCACCCCGGAGCAGCGGGCCGCCATCGGCCAGCAGGGGGGCGGCCGGGTCTTCCTGTTCCTCGAGACTGACGACTTCTGGGGCGACTACCAGCGCATGCAGGCGTACGGTGTCCATTTTTGTGAACAGCCGCGCACCGAGCCTTACGGCACCGTGGTGGTATTCGAGGACATCAGTGGCAATCGCTGGGATCTGCTGCAACTCACTGCTGCCAACTGAATCTGAAAACGTTTATCATCCCGCCTGTCATAAAGTCATAAAAGTGTCACAGAAAGTTCTAATAATTGGCGCACCCATCTTCACAGAGGAGAGAGAAGGGATATGGCTAAGCGAATTCTGGTGGTCGAGGACGAAGCACCGATCCGCGAAATGCTCTGCTTCGTGCTCGAGCAGAAGGGATATGAAACAGTAGAAGCTGAAGATTTTGCCGACGGATTGGCGAAGGTGCGCGAACCCTACCCCGAACTCATCGTGCTGGACTGGATGATGCCAGGCGGCAGCGGCATCCAGTTCATCAAGCAGCTCAAGCAGGATGAGGTGACCCGCCAGATCCCGGTGGTGATGCTGACCGCCCGCGGCGAGGAAGAGGACAAGGTGCGCGGGCTGGAAGCGGGGGCCGATGACTACATCACCAAGCCGTTCTCCCCCAAGGAGCTGACTGCCCGCCTGCATGCGGTGATGCGCCGCGTCTCTCCCACCTCGGTGGACGAGGTGATCGAGGTGCAGGGGCTCAAGCTGGACCCTGTCTCCCACCGGGTCAGCGCCGAGGAGAAGGCCCTCGACATGGGGCCGACCGAATTCAAGCTGCTGCACTTCTTCATGACCCACCCGGAGCGGGTCTACAGCCGCGAGCAGCTGCTCAACAACGTCTGGGGTACCAATGTGTACGTCGAGGACAGAACCGTGGATGTGCACATCCGTCGCCTGCGCAAGGCCATTGAAGAGACGGGGCATGATCGCTTGATCCAGACGGTGCGCGGCGCGGGCTATCGCTTCTCAACCCGTCTCTAAGAGGCACTTATGTTGCAACCATACGCCTGGCGGCGCCAGTTGTGGCGAATGGCATTCTTCTATGCGCCCTTCGTCTTGGTCGGCTGGCTGACGGAGAGTCTGGCCCTGTGTCTGTTGCTGGCTACCGTCATGCACCTGGGCTGGCACTACCGTTTCCAGAAGCGGCTGTCGGACTGGCTGTGGCACGATCGCAGCCTGGTGCCTCCCAACGGCAGCGGCAGCTGGGAGTACATCTTCAACGGCATCTACAAGCTGCAGCAGCGCCACCGGGCCCGCCGCCGCGAGCTGGCGGGTCTCATCCGCCGCTTTCGGGAAGGGGCCGAGGCACTGCCCGATGCGGCCGTGGTATTTCGCACCGACGGCAGCATCCTCTGGTGCAACCGGCTGGCGGAGCAGCTGCTCGGCTTTCGCTGGCCGGAAGACGCCGGTCAGCACATCGGCAACCTGATTCGCAATCCCGCCTTCGGCGCCTACCTCGGCAAGGGGGAGTATGACGAACCGTTCGAGATGACCTCGCCCATCAACGAGGAGAAGTTTCTCGAGTTTCGCATCATGCCCTACGCCGAGGATCAGGCCATGCTGGTGGTGCGGGACGTGACCCGGCTGCGCAGCCTGGAGAAGACCCGCAAGCATTTCGTCTCCAACGTCTCCCACGAGCTGCGCACCCCGCTCACCGTGCTCAAGGGCTATCTGGAGATGACCGAGGAGCCGCCGCCGCCCGCCATGTGGGCCAAGGCGCACAGGGTGATGATGGAGCAGACCATCCGCATGGACAACCTGGTCAACCAGCTGCTTACCCTGTCGCGCATCGAGGCGGCGCCGACCGTGGATCTCTCCCATCTGGTGGACATGCCAGCCATGCTGGGGCTGCTGGAGCAGGAGGCGCGGGCGCTCTCCGGCGAGCGGGCCCACCAGTTCGAGTTCATGGTGCAGCCCAATCTGTTTGTGCGCGGCGATCAGGATCAACTGCGCAGTGCCGTCTCCAACCTGGTCTACAACGCCATTCATTACACCCCGGCGGGGCGCAAGATCACGGTGGAGTGGCGCAAGCAGGGGGCGATGGCGCTGTTTGCGGTGCAGGACGAGGGGGAGGGAATATCGCCCGAGCACCTGGCGCGGCTCACCGAGCGGTTCTACCGGGTCGACAAGGCCCGTTCGCGCCATACCGGTGGCTCCGGGCTCGGCCTTGCCATCGTCAAGCATGCCCTGAGTCACCACGACTGCCAGCTCGACATCGAGAGCCGGGTCGGCCTTGGCAGCCGCTTCAGCTTCCTCATCCCCGCTCGCATGGTGGTGTTGAAATAAGCTTTTCAAGCAATGGGTTAGCGATGAAAAGAGGGCGGCAATGGCGGCCCTCTTTTCATTTGGTCAAAAGCCTCGCCATGTCATTAAAGTGTCACATTAAATCCATAAATTTGTCACTGCCAGGTCAGATACTGGCGCCGTCTTGAGAACGGACCTGTGCCAGTGCGGCGCAGGGAGAGAATGAAACGCGACCGGCCGATCGCCCCACTCGGGATGCCACCACGTTTCGGCCTCAGATTGATGACTGCCTTCCACCGCCCCTGAGTCGGGCCAAAGAGGGCAGGGAATGACACTCAGCGCCCCGGTCGGATGACCGGCACTGAGCCAAGTTAACCCGTGTTTTGATGGACTGCGTTCTGCAACCTTGGAGAGATTGGATGAAACTCAACAAACTGGCTGGTGTAATCGGATTCACCGCAGCAACCCTGTTTTCCGTCAGCGCCCTGGCTGCCGGTGTGGATAAAAATCTGCCGGATTACACTCCGACCAGCGGCATCTCGGGCAACCTGTCCTCTGTCGGCTCGGATACCCTGGCCAACATGATGACCCTGTGGGCCGAAGAATTTAAGCGCATGTACCCCAACGTCAACGTGCAGATCCAGGCCGCCGGTTCTTCTACCGCGCCGACCGCGCTGACCGAAGGCGTCGCCCAGTTTGGCCCCATGAGCCGCGCCATGAAGTCCGGCGAGGAAGAGGCGTTCGAGAAGCGCTACGGTTACAAGCCGACCGCCATCCGCGTTGCGGTCGATGCCCTGGCGGTGTTCGTCAACAAGGACAACCCCATCAAGGGCCTGTCCATGCAGCAACTGGATGCCATCTTCTCCAGCACCCTCAAGTGCGGTGAAGCCAAGGCGGCCACCAAGTGGGCCGACCTGGGTCTGGACGGCTCCTGGTCCGGCAAGGATCTGCAACTGTTCGGTCGCAACTCCGTCTCCGGCACCTACGGCTACTTCAAAGAGCACGCTCTGTGCAACGGCGACTTCAAGAGCGGCGTGAACGAGCAGCCGGGCTCTGCCTCCGTGGTGCAGTCGGTCTCCTCCTCCCTGAACGGTATCGGCTACTCCGGCATCGGTTACGTCACCTCCGGCGTGCGCGCCGTGCCGCTCTCCAAGGATGGCAAGACCTTCATCGAAGCGACCTCCGACAACGCCATCACCGGCAAGTATCCGCTGTCGCGCTTCCTGTACGTCTACGTGAACAAGCACCCGAACAAGCCGCTCTCCCCGATGGAGCAAGAGTTCCTGAAGATGGTGCTCTCCAAGGCGGGCCAGAACATCGTCGCCAAAGATGGCTACGTACCGGTACCGGCCAAGGTGGTCGAAGCCGACCTGAAGAAACTGGGCATCATGTAAGCCGGTTTCCTCTGCCAGACGGGCCCCGCGGGGCCCGTTTTCTTTTTGGGCCGGCTGTGACCGCTTTCGCCGGACCGGGTGATTTGTCGACTTGCACCGGACGCCCGCATTTCCGAAAATAGGGCATCTTTATGGTGAAGGACACCTCCATGACATCTCCCTTGTTCAAGCTTGGCCTGGCGGCACTCTGTACGACCCTGCTCGCCAGCTGTGCCCAGTCTCCCACCGGTCGCAGCCAGATGCTGCTGTTCTCGCCCCAGCAGATGAGCAAGCTGGGGGCCGACTCCTTCGAGCAGATGAAGAAGCAGGAGAAGGTGAGCAAGGATGCCAGAGTGAACGCCTATGTCTCCTGCGTCGCCAAGGCGGTGACCGCCCAGGTGCCCGCCAGCTACGGCATCACCAACTGGGAAGTGGTGGTGTTTGACTCCAAGCAGGTGAACGCCTTCGCCCTGCCCGGCGGCAAGATCGGGGTCTACACCGGCCTGCTCAAGGTGGCCAAGAATCAGGATCAGCTCGCCACCGTCATCGGCCACGAGCTGACCCACGTGCTGGCCCAGCACTCCAACGAGCGACTCTCCCGCAGCCAGCTGACCGGCCTTGGGCTGGCGGCGGCCGACATCGCCATGGGCAGCAGCGAATACCGCGGCGCCACCATGGCGGCGCTGGGGCTCGGGGTGGAGGTCGGTGTCATGCTGCCCTATGGCCGCGAGCAGGAGAGCGAGGCGGACAGGCTGGGTCTGGATCTGATGGCCCGCGCCGGTTTCAATCCGGCCGAAGCCATTCCGCTCTGGCAGAACATGAGCGCGGCCGCGGGCGGCAATGCGCCGCCCCAGCTGCTCTCCACCCACCCCAGTAACGAGAGCCGGATCGCCGAGCTGCAGGCCCAGCAGGCTGAGGCCGTGCCGCTCTATCAGCAGGCCCGCGCCTCCGGACTGGTGCCCCAATGCAAGGCATAAGCCTGCGCATGGCGCGGCCCGATGACGCCGCGGCCATGACGGTGATGCAGCGGGCCAGCTGGCTCGCCGCATATGGCGGCGTGCTCGGTACCGACATGCTGGCCCAGCTGGCGGTCACCGAGCACCTGCAGATCTGGCAGCGCCGGCTGGCAGAAGCGGGCCCAAGGCCCATGCTGCTGTGTCAGGACGAGGTGGTCATCGGTCTGCTCTACTGGCAGCCGGAGCTGGCGGGGGAGTACCCCACCGCCTGGATCCGCGCCTTTTACCTGCATCCCGACCACTGGCGCCAGGGCCACGGCAAGCGGCTGTGGCAGGCGGTGGCGATGCAGATGCGGCGCGCAGGCTGTGAGGGCGTCAGATTGTGGCTGCTCGATGGCAACCACATAGGTGAGGGGTTTTATCTGCGCCGCGGCTTCGTCTTCGATGGTCAGGAGCGCACCCTGATGAGCCTCGGCCAGCCCTGCCTGCAGCGACAAATGTTTCGTTTGCTTTGATCTCTCTCCCGTTTTTCGCCCTCGGTCACTTTATTTTTTTTGCGAATTAATACAATGTCCCCCTTTGGACAGGCTGAGGTGAGGCGGCTCACCGACAAGGGAGTGTGGCATGTATTACGGCTTTGATATTGGTGGCACCAAGATAGCGTTTGCCGTCTATGACGGCGCCTTGAATCTCTGCCACGAGGAGCGCATGAGCACTCCCGGCAATGACTATCAGGGGCTGCAGCAGCTCATTCGCGAGCGGGTCGAGCAGGCGGATGCCCGTTTTGGCGCGCGCGGTGCGGTGGGCATCGGCTTTCCCGGCATTCTCAACCGGCACGACCACAGCATAGTGGCGGCCAATCTGCCTTCCATCAATGGTCGCCACCTGGGCGCCGATCTGGCCGAACTGCTGGGCAGACCGGTCAAGGTGGACAACGATGCCAACTGCTTCCTCTGGTCCGAGGTACATCAGGGGGCGGCGGCGGGGGCCGACAGCGCCCTCGGCGTCACCATAGGTACCGGCATCGGCGGCGCCGTCTATCTGGCGGGCAAGCTGATCCAGGGCCGCAACTGGCTGGCGGGGGAGATAGGCCACTACCCGCTGCCGGCCACCATGCTGATGAAGTACCCCGACCTGCCTCGTCCCCGTTGCGGCTGCGGCCGTCTGGTCTGTTTTGAAACTTATGCGTCCGGCACCGGGCTGGAGCGGCTCTACCATCACTTTCACGGCCAGCGTGCCAGCGGCCACCAGATAGTGGGGCGCTTCGAGGCGCACGAGCCCCATGCGGTGGCCACGGTCGACTGCTGGCTCGAAATCATGGCCGCCGGGCTTGCCACCGCCATCTCGGTGGTCGACCCCGACGTGGTGGTGCTGGGGGGCGGCCTGAGCGGCCTGCCCGCGCTCTATGAGCAGTTGCCGCTGCGCCTGCCCGGTCACCTGCTGCCCGGGGTCGCCCTGCCCGAGATCCGCGAGGCCCGCTTCGGCGGCGCCGGCGGGGTGCGCGGGGCCGCCTTGCTCAATTTATGAGATCAGAGCCGGGGTCTGATCTCCCCAATAAAGGAGTCCATCATGACCTCTCTTGAAATCTGTATCGACAACCTGGAATCTCTGTTTACCGCCCAGGCGGCCGGCGCCGATCGCATCGAGCTCTGCTCTGCGCTGGGGCTGGGCGGCCTGACCCCCTCCTATGGCTTCATGCAGCTGGCGGCGCGCCATGCCACCATTCCCGTCTACGCCATGATCCGGCCCCGGGCCGGCGATTTCTGCTTTGGCGAAGGGGAGTTCGAGATGATGCTGCAGGATATCGCGGCGGCCCGTGCCGCTGGCCTGCAAGGGGTGGTGGTCGGTCTGCTGGACGAGGAGGGACGGGTGCCCGCCGCCAGACTCGGCCAGCTGGTCGAGGCGGCGGGGCCCCTTGGCGTCACCTTCCACCGCGCCATCGACCTCTCCTCTGACTGGCGCCTCGACTTGGAGACCATAGTCGCCGCCGGCTGCGAGCGCATTCTGAGCTCGGGCCATGCACCGACTGCGCTGGCGGGGCTCGAGACCCTGCAGGCGATGCAGCAGGCGCTGGCGGGGCGCGCCAGTCTGATGCCGGGTGCCGGGGTCAATGCCGACAACGTGCGTACCATCATCGAGTTTACCGGGGTGAACGAAGTGCACATGTCCGGCATGGGCTGGCGCGGCGGCATGGTGCCTCATGGAGTGAACATGGGCACCTCGGACGACGGTCGGGTCAATATCACCGACGGCGCCAAAGTTGCAGCGGTACGGGCTCTGCTGGACAGGGGCTGATACGAGCCGCACGGCGGCATGGTGTCTCGTCATGGGCGTCAGCATGGACACCTCGGACGACGGTCGGGTCAATATCACCGACGGCGCCAAGGTCGCGGCGGTACGGGCCCTGCTGGACAGGGTCTGATACGGCTTGAATGTGAGCAGGGGTGATGGTGCTCTGTTTTGCTCCCTTCTCCCTTGGCGGAAGAAGGGGCGGGGATGAGGGGGCTGATGTGAGGCACCTCCCAGCTGGGGGCAAAACCGGGGACAGGCCGGCAGCACCCGGCGCAAAAGTCTGATATTATCCCGTCTCTTTTACCCTCAGGACCCGGAGCAACTTCTCAATGTCCCAATACGACTCTATCGAACAGAAGGCCAGCTATGGCATCGGCCGCAACATGGGTGATCAACTGGCGCAGCAAGCCTTCGCCGGTCTGGATATCCCGGCCCTGCAGCAAGGTCTGGCAGATGCCCTGAATGGTCTGGAGTTCGCGGTCAGCCGTGACGATATCAACGATGCCTTCCAGGTCATCACTGCCCGCATGCAGGAAGAGCAGGAAGCCGTTGCCAAGGCTGCCGCCGCCGAAGGCGAAGCCTTCCTGGCCGACAACGCCAAGCGCGCCGAAGTGAAGACCACCGAGTCCGGTCTGCAGTACGAAGTGCTGGTGGAAGGCAACGGTGCCGTACCCGTAGCCGGTCAGTCCGTGCGCGTGCACTACCATGGTACCTTCACCCACGGTGGCGTGTTCGACAGCTCCGTCGCCCGCGGCCAGCCGGCCGAATTCCCGGTGACTGGCGTGATCGCCGGCTGGGTAGAAGCGCTGCAACTGATGCCGGTTGGCTCCAAGTGGAAGCTCTACATTCCGCAGGATCTGGCCTACGGCGCACGCGGTGCCGGTTCCATCCCGCCGTACTCCGCCCTGGTATTCGAAGTGGAGCTGCTGGACATCCTGTGATCCGGCTGGCTTGATTGATACAGACGGCGACCCTCGGGTCGCCGTCTGTTTTTTTGCGCCGCGCGCGGCGGGGCATGGGCAGCGCCTGTGCTTTTGGATATAGTCATGGCTCCTGCTGGGAGAGCGCCCATGGCTGCCATCATCGAAGTCGTCGATCTCGTCAAGCACTTCCCCGGCGTCAAGGCGGTGGACGGGCTCAGCTTTGCCATTCCCGCCGGCAGCTGTTTCGGCCTGCTCGGCCCGAACGGGGCCGGCAAGACCACCACCATCGAGCTGCTGGAGGGGATCCTCACCCCGGACAGCGGCCAGATCCTGTTTCACGGTGCCCCGCGCGGCCCCGACTACCGCTCCCGCATCGGCATCCAGTTCCAGCACACTGCGCTGCAGGATTTCCTGACGGTGCGCGATACCCTGCGCCTGTTCGCCAGCCTCTACCCGGCCCCCTTGCCCCAGGCCCAGCTCATCGAGCTGTGTGCGCTGGGAGAATTCATCGATCGGGACAGCCGCAAGCTCTCCGGCGGTCAACGGCAACGGCTGCTGCTGGCCTTGGCCCTGCTCGGCGACCCCGAACTGCTGTTTCTGGACGAGCCCACCACGGGGCTCGATCCCCAGGCCCGCCACCACTTCTGGCAGCGCATCGAGGCGATCAAGGCGCAGGGCAAGACGGTGGTGCTCACCACCCACTACATGGACGAGGCCCAGCAGCTGTGCGATCAGATTGCCATCGTCGATCACGGCCATCTGCTCAGCCTGGATACCCCGGTCGCCCTGCTGGCCCAGCATTTTGACGGCGTGCTGGTGCGCCTTGCGGCTCACCCGGCCCTCGCCAGTCTCGGCTATCCCCTGCGCCCGCTGGGCGAGCAGGTGGAGCTGAGCTGCCCCGACGTGGCGAACTTGCTACCACGGCTGCTGAGCCTGGGCGTGCCGCTGACCGGCATGCAGGTGCGCTCCCCCAATCTGGAGGATCTCTTCCTCCATCTGACCGGCCACAGCCTGCGGAGCGGCGCATGAACGCGGCCCCGTGGCATCCCGCAGCGGCGCCTGCCGGCATGCCGTCCCAGCCTGCCAGCCCAAGGAGCACCAGATGACGGGATCCCTCAAGCGCATCGGGGCGCTCTTCTATGCCCGCAACCTGGAGTTCGTGCGGGATCGGGCCGCGCTGATCTGGAATCTGGCCTTTCCGCTGCTGCTGGTGCTGGGGTTCACCCTCATCTTCTCCGGCCCGCCCAAGCCGCTGGTGCAGATGGGCGTGGTGGGGGAACTACCCGCAGCCTATGCCCCGCTGCACGCCGTGCCGCTGCTCAAGATCATTCCCTATGACGAGGAGGAGAAGGGACGGCTCAAGGTGCGCCACCACCAGCTGGATCTGCTGCTCTCGCCCGGCACGAGCCGTTACTGGATCAACCCGGATGCTCCCCAGGGCGCCATGGCCGAGTACCTGCTGCGCCAGGCCGTGCCGGTGCAACTGGTGCGGGAAACCCTGAGCGGGCGCGCCATTCGCTATGGCGACTGGCTGCTGCCCGGGGTGATCGGCATGAACCTGATGTTCTCCGGCCTGTTCGGGGTGGGCTTCGTCATCGTCCGTTACCGCAAGAACGGGGTGCTCAAGCGGCTTGGGGCCACCCCGCTCTCGGCCGCCGAGTTTCTCTGCGCCCAGCTGCTGTCGCGCATCCTGATCACCCTGGTGGTGAGCCTGCTGGTGTTTCTGGTTGCCTACTTTCTGCTCGGGGTGCCGCTGCTGGGTTCGGGCTGGCTGCTGCTGTTGATCGCCCTGCTGGGCGGGGCGGCCATGGCGTCTCTCGGCCTGCTGGTGGCGGCACGCATCCAGAACGAGGAGCTGGCGAGCGGGCTGCTCAACGTCATCAGCATGCCGATGATGTTCCTCTCCGGCGTCTGGTTCTCGCTGGAAGGGGCTCCCGCCTGGCTGCAGCAGCTGGCGGCCTGGCTGCCGCTCAGCCAGATCATCGCGGCGGCCCGCGCCGTCATGCTGGAAGGGGCAGGCTGGGCCGAGGTGGCGGCGCCACTGGGCTGGGTCCTGCTGTTTACGCTCTGCTGCATCACCCTGGGCAGCGCCCTGTTCAAATGGAGTCACAGATGAAGCTATCGATGAAGTCACTGCCGCTGGTTGGTGGAACCTTGCTGGCCCTGTTGCTTAGTCTGCCGGCCAGTGCCGGCGCCATGCGCTGCAAGAATGCGCTGATCACCGAAGGGGACAGCACCGCCGAGATGCTGATCAAGTGCGGCGAGCCCATGTTGCGCGAGGAGCTGACCCGCAACGAGGAGAACCAGTTCGGCAACCTGGTGCAGGTGAAGTATGGGGAGCGCTGGACCTACAACTTCGGCAAGAACGAGTTCATGCGTTTCGTCACCGTGCGCAACGGGGTGGTCACCGACATCGAGAACGGCCCGCGCGGCAATTGATCCTGCCGACCGGATGCTGCGCGCCGAGTGCGGTGGTGTGGCTCCGGTCTCTTTCCGGCGTTTACGCCCCCGTTCCCACCTTTCATCCCTCTCTTCCGGTTGCCCGGAATTGGTTCATTCCCCCCACTAACGGGCCCTGTTGTTGGCAAAATGCGCCCGATAAATGCGTTGTCAGCGCGTTTTTCTGCCCCAATCCGGTGCGTCCGATTTTTTGCGAAAAATAATCCTCACATTATCGGGGGCTTGGAACCGTAGGCCATTTTGCGAATAAGGGTCTATTTTTAATTCTAAGAGTGCATATCGGCCCGTTGACCTATTTTGTGCTGCTGCACCAAGGTTGGGCCGGCTTGCACCGATTGACAGGTTTTTGAACCGCTCGATAAGCTGTGAAAAAGCAGGGAAACGAAGGCATCTTGCCAGGTTCTGGTGCCTATTTGAATCAAACCACAGGGAAGAGTGAGATGAAGCAGATACACAAGGCAGGTATGGTGATGGTGCTGTCGCTGGTGGCAGCCAATGCATGGGCCGACGGCACCCTGGATGCCGTCAAGAAGAAGGGATTCGTGCAGTGCGGGGTGGGTGATGGCCTGCCGGGCTTCTCCAACCCGGACGCCAAGGGCACCTGGACCGGTCTGGACGTGGACGTGTGCCGCGCCGTGGCCGCGGCCGTGCTAGGGGATGCCGGCAAGGTGAAGTATGTCTCCCTCACCGCCAAGGAGCGTTTCACCGCCCTGCAGTCCGGCGAGGTGGATCTGCTGTCGCGCAATACCACCTGGACCCTGACCCGGGACGGGTCGCTGGGCCTGACCTTTGCCGGGGTGAACTACTACGATGGCCAAGGCTTTCTGATCAAGCAGTCCCTCGGGGTGAAGAGCGCCAAGGAGCTCGACGGTGCCGCCGTCTGCATCCAGTCTGGCACCACCACAGAGCTCAACCTGGCGGACTATTTCCGCGCCAATGGCGGCATGAAATATACCCCTGTGGTGTTCGATACCTCGGATCAGACCGTCAAGGGGTTCGAGGCGGGCCGCTGCGATGTGCTGACCTCGGATCAGTCCCAGCTCTATGCCCTCAAGATCAAGCTCAGCAAGCCGGCGGAGGCCATGGTGCTGCCTGAGGTGATCTCCAAGGAGCCGTTGGGACCTGCCGTGCGTCAGGGTGACGATCAGTGGTTCAAGGTGGTGCGCTGGAGCCTGAACGCCATGCTCAACGCCGAGGAGGCCGGGGTCACCAGTGCCAACGTGGACGAGATGCTCAAGTCCACCAACCCGGATATCCGTCGTCTGCTGGGGCTGGAAGAGCCCAAGGGGTCGGTGCTCGGGCTGGATGACAAGTGGGCCTACAACATCGTCAAGCAGGTCGGCAACTATGGCGAATCCTTCGACCGCAACGTCGGTGCCGGCTCCCCCCTCAAGATCGAGCGCGGCATCAATGCGCTCTGGAACAAGGGTGGCCTGATGTACGCGCCGCCCATCCGCTGAGTCGACAACCATCGGGGGGCCGAGGCCCCCCATTTCCCCTGGCTTTGTCGGAGTCATCCTCATGGCGTTACACGCATCAAACCATAGGAAAGAACAGGGCCGCTGGTGGTATGACGCCAAGGTGCGGGCATTGATCTTCCAGTGTCTGGCCATCGCGGTCGTGGTCGGGTTCCTGTTCTACATCATCCACAATGCCCTGACCAATCTGGCCACCCGTGGCATCACCACAGGCTTCGATTTTCTGGGCAACACGGCGGGCTTTGGCATCCTGCAGAGCCTGATCCCCTATGACGAGACCTATACCTTCGGTCGTACCTTTCTGGTGGGGCTGCTCAATACCCTGCTGGTCTCCGTGCTCGGCATCCTGTTTGCCACCCTGCTCGGTTTCATGCTCGGGGTGGCGCGCCTGTCGCGCAACTGGCTGGTGGCCAAATTAGCGACCGTCTACATAGAGACGTTTCGCAACATCCCGCTGCTGCTGCAGATCTTCTTCTGGTACTTCTCGGTGCTGCGCACCCTGCCATCTCCGCGCCAGAGCGTGGATCTGGGGGGGCTCGCCTTCCTCAACGTGCGGGGCTTCTATCTGCCCAAGCCCCTGTTCGAAGAGGGATTCGGCTATGTGCTCTGGGCATTGCTGATCGCCGTGGTGCTGAGTTGGGGGCTGAGCCGCTGGGCCCGGCGCCGTCAGGCCCTGACCGGCAGGATATTCCCGTTTTGGCGCAGCGTGGCCGCTTTGGTCATTCTGTTGCCGGCCGCCGCTTTCTTGCTGGCGGGCAGCCCGCTCAGCTGGAGCGTGCCGGCCCTGCAGGGGTTCAACTTCCGGGGCGGGCTGACGGTCTTGCCCGAGCTCGCAGCCCTCTTGCTGGCGCTGACCATCTACACGGCGGCCTTCATCGCGGAGATAGTGCGCTCCGGCATCCTGGCCATCAGCAAGGGGCAGACGGAGGCCGCCTCCGCCCTCGGGCTCTCACCCGCCAAGACGCTGCGGCTGGTGATCATTCCCCAGGCGATGCGGGTCATCATCCCTCCCTTGACCAGCCAGTATCTGAACCTCACCAAGAACTCCTCGCTGGCCACGGCCATCGGCTATCCGGATCTGGTGTCAGTGTTCATGGGGACGACTCTCAACCAGACCGGGCAGGCCATCGAGGTCATCGCCATGACCATGGGGGTCTATCTCGTCATCAGTATCACCACCTCGCTGCTGATGAACATCTACAACCGCAGAATGACGCTGGTTGAGCGCTAGGGAGCAGTCATGTTTGTGAACGAATTGCAGGAGGCGCTGCCGCCTCCCAACCACCGTCGGGGGCCGCTCGCCTGGCTCAGGCAGAACCTGTTTCCCAACTGGTGGAACGGCCTGCTGACCCTGGTGCTGGCCTATCTGTTGCTGCCACTCATCTGGTCTGCCCTGGACTGGGCGCTGTTCTCGGCCACCTGGCAGGGGAGCAGCCGCGAGGCCTGCGGCCAGGGCGGCGCCTGCTGGATCTTCATCGAGAGCCGGCTGGGGCAGTACCTCTATGGCTTCTACCCGGCCGATCAGTACTGGCGCATCAACCTTACCTTCGCCGGCCTGGCGGCGCTGCTGGCCCTGCTCATCTGGCCCAAGACCCCGCGCAAGGGGTTGCTGGCGCTGTTCACCCTGCTGGTGTTCCCTGTCATCGCCTTCTTCCTCATCCATGGCGGGGCTGGGCTGGAGGTGGTGGAGACGAACCGCTGGGGCGGGCTGATGCTGACCCTGGTGCTGGCGGTGGTGGGCATAGTGGTTGCGCTGCCGTTCGGCATCCTGCTGGCGCTGGGGCGTCGCTCCCACATGCCGGTCATCTCCAGCCTCTGCACCGTCTACATCGAGTTCTGGCGGGCGGTGCCGCTCATCACAGTGCTCTTCATGGCGTCAGTCATGCTGCCGCTGTTCATGAGTACCGAAGTGGAGCTCGACAAGCTGCTGCGGGCGCTCATCGGCATCATCCTGTTCCAGGCGGCCTATGTGGCCGAGGTGGTGAGAGGCGGGCTGCAGGCGATCCCCAAGGGGCAGTACGAGGCGGGGGAGGCCCTGGGGCTCTCCTATTGGAAGGTGATGGGGCTCATCATCATGCCGCAGGCCCTCAAGATCACCATTCCCTCGCTGGTGAACACCTTTATCTCCCTGTTCAAGGACACCAGCCTGGTGCTGATCATCGGGCTGTTCGATCTGCTGGCCATCTCCAAGGTGGCGCTGGCGGATCCGGCCTGGCTGGGGTATTCCACCGAGGCGTATGTCTTTATCGCCATGATCTTCTGGATGTTCTGTTTTGGCATGTCCCGCTACTCCATCTATCTGGAGCGCAAACTCAACACGGGCCACAAGCATTAGGAGTAGTTTCGAGATGAAAACGGACGCTGTCGTCGAACTGAAAGCAGTCAACAAGTGGTACGGTGAATTTCACGTGCTGCGCAACATCAACCTGCAGGTGGGCAGAGGGGAGAAGATCGTCATCTGCGGACCATCGGGCTCTGGCAAGTCCACCATGATCCGCTGCATCAACCGGCTGGAGGAGCACCAGAGCGGGGACATCCTGGTCAAGGGCACGGCCCTGACCTCGGATCTCAAGAACATCGAGGCGGTGCGCCGGGAGGTGGGCATGGTGTTCCAGCACTTCAACCTCTTCCCCCACCTGACCGTGTTGGAGAACTGCTGCCTGGCGCCCATCTGGGTCAAGCAGCTGCCGCGCAAGGAGGCCGAAGAGATCGCCATGAACTTCCTGCGTCGGGTGCGGATCCCGGAGCAGGCCCTGAAGTATCCGGGTCAGCTCTCCGGCGGTCAGCAGCAGCGAGTCGCCATCGCCCGCAGTCTCTGCATGAACCCCCAGGTGATGCTGTTTGACGAACCCACCTCGGCGCTGGATCCCGAGATGGTGCGTGAGGTGCTGGACGTCATGGTGGAGCTGGCACACGAGGGGATGACCATGCTCTGCGTCACCCATGAGATGGGGTTTGCCAAGCAGGTGGCGGATCGGGTGATCTTCATGGACCGGGGACAGATCATCGAGGAGAACGTGCCGGATCAGTTCTTCGACAACCCTCAGTCGGATCGGACCAAGCTGTTCCTCTCCCAGATCCTGCAACATTGAGCCGCATGGGGGGATGTCGTCCATAAAAAAGCCCGCACTCTGGTGAGCGGCGGGCAAGTAGTAAAAGCATGGACGCAGACTACAAAACAGAAAGGACTATGGAAGTTACCCCAACAGCAGGGTGGTGTGGCGCAGGCCGCGAACCTCCAGATTGATCTGCCGGGCCAGACTCAGGGTCTGACGGCAGGTCAGGCTCTCCAGATTGATCTCTCCGCCGCTGAACTCGAACCGCCCGTGGGTCTCCACCATGAAACTGCCGTGATGGAAGCTCTTGATGTAGCGGGCAATCTGGCGGGGAGACAAGTTCTTGAACACCTTCATCACAAAACACCTGTTGCGTGGACAGGGCACACTATGGCCTCGCCAGGTGACACGGATGTGACAATTCATAGAGGTTTGTATGAATCCCGCTTGTCATCGGCGGCCGGCCGGGAGGGAATTGAAAAAAGGCTGCCATGACAAGCCGTTACCCCGATATACTGCGGTCACTTGGATGAATCAGAAGGGTCTGCGTGTGGAGTGGGTGGATGTGGTGGATGGAGAGAACCGGGTGATCGGTGTGGCCGAGCGCGCCAAGGTGCGGCGAGAGAACCTCTGCCACCGCGCCAGCTATATCCTGGTGCTCGACGAGGCTGACCGGATCCTGGTGCAGCGGCGTACCCTCAGCAAGGATTTCTGCCCCGGCATGCTGGACGCCTGCGCCGGCGGCGTGGTCACCACGGGCGAGCAGATGGAACCCTCCGCCCGCCGCGAACTGGCCGAGGAGCTGGGCATCGAAGGGGTGCCGCTACAGGGTTTTGGCACCTTCTATGCCGAAGGGGAAGGTTACCGGGTCTGGGGCGGCCTCTACAGCTGCCACTATCAGGGGCCGCTGCGGCTGCAGGCCGAAGAGGTGAGCGAGGTGTGCTGGATGAGCCAGGCGGAGATAGCCGCGCGGGCTGCCGAATTCACCCCCGACTCTTTGCTCGCCATCGCCACCTGGCAGGCGCGGCGCTGAGCAGCGTTGCATGCAGAACGGGCAGCCAGTGGCTGCCCGTTCTGTTTCTGGACGGATGGAACCTCATACCAGCCTGAGCCGCCGGTTGGTGCGTCCGCAGGGGCTGGCACCGGCGAGCCAGTGGCCCTGCCACTCGGTCACCAGGCGCAGCAGCGGGTATTCCAGATCGAGCCGGGTCACCACCAGCTGGCCGACGGTGTCGCCGATGACCGGCTCGCCGCTGGCCAGATCGATGATTTCGACCAGACAGTTCTCGTTGACGATGAACCCCTGGCCGGGCTGGCTCTCGTAGGCGATCACCCCGGCATCCTGCAGCAGCAGGCAGTTGAGCGCGCGGATGCCGTGCACCGCCTGCAGCGGCCGGGTGTCGGGGTGGGACGATTCGCATAGCAGGGCGCAGCGCAGGCTGTCGCTCGGCACCTCGGCCCGCTCTGCCGCCTCCAGCAGGTCCAGCAGCACCGCCAGCGGTCCGACGAAGCCGGTCGGCTCAAAGCGCTGCAACGCCTCCAGCTGGCGGCGGGTATCGTGGGGGCCGCAGGGTACCACCGGGCTCCCCAGCTGGCGGGCACCGTTGTCGAAGATGAAGGCGGTGGGGCTGATGTGATAGTCGTGACCGTTGAGCAGCACCTCCCCGGCCTTGAAACCGGCGGCGAACAGGGCCCGCGCCGCCCCCCACCAGTCGGCCCCGGCATATTCGGGAATGGCCAGCTGGCCGGGGCAGGCAAACACCCGCAGCGCCTGGCTGGCGGGGCGACCGGTGAGGCCGGCAAAGGGCGGGTGGGCCTGCTGGGCGGCGAACAGTTCGCCGGCATTGAGCAGGGGCAGGCTGGCCAACTCCCCCAGATCCTGCAGGCGGCGCTGGCGGTAGGCGCTGGAGTAACCGGTACAATACTGGCCGACATGGGCAAGCAGGTGGTTGAGCTGATCCAGCTGCTGCTGCTCGCGCAGGGGGGAGGGGCGAATTTCCAGTCCATCGTAATAGTGCTGCATGAAGCCTCCTTGGTCGGCTGATCCTGCTCAAGGTTAGTTCAAATGATCCCGCTAAAGGGGGGCCTGTGTCACAGCTCGGCCGTGGGGTAGACTGGGGCTCCTTCCCTCTACTTAAGGATGAGCACAATGATTGCGACGGGTCAGACCCTGCCTGCGGGCGAATTCACCTTCATCACCCCAGAGGGGAAACAGCAGCGGGATACCCACAGCCTGTTTGCCGGCAAGCGGGTGGTGCTGTTTGCGGTGCCCGGCGCCTTTACCCCCACCTGTTCCAACGCCCATCTGCCGGGATACGTGGTGCTGGCCGACCGGTTCAAGGCCAAAGGGGTGGATGCCATCTGCTGCCTGTCGGTCAACGACGCCTTCGTGATGAAGGCGTGGCAGGATGCCCAGAACGCCGCTGCCATCACCATGTTGGCTGACGGTGACGGCAGCTGGACCCGGGCCTTGGGGCTGGCCAAGGAGACCGGCGCCTTTGGCGGCGTGCGCGCCCAGCGCTTTGCCCTCATCGCCAATGACTGCGTGGTGGAGCGGCTCTTCGTGGAGGCGCCGGGCAAGTTCGAGGTGTCGGATGCCGAGAGTCTGCTGGCGGCGCTGTGAAAGATTAATCGCCGTTTGATTTCATCTTGAAATAGCAAGGCGGCCCGTTAC
The DNA here is from genome assembly GCF_040907805.1 of Aeromonas sp. s3. NCBI lineage: Bacteria > Pseudomonadati > Pseudomonadota > Gammaproteobacteria > Aeromonadales > Aeromonadaceae > Aeromonas > Aeromonas sp. s3. The sequence continues at coordinate 84,892 of NZ_JBFOCQ010000016.1, read as the reverse complement.
ACTGTTGCCGCGTTTGGATGGAGCCAGGCAAGTTGCCTGGCTCTCGTGTTTGCCGTGGATGAGATAGAAAAATATGACCCTGGCTTTTGTTGCCCTGATTGCCGGACTGGCGTTGCTGGTCTGGAGTGCCGACAAGTTCGTGGACGGTGCCGCCGCCACTGCCCGTTATGCCGGTATGCCGCCGCTGCTGATCGGCATGGTGATCATCGGTTTTGGTACCTCGGCCCCTGAAATGGTGGTCTCCGCGCTGGCGGCTTCCCAGGGCAACCCCGGGCTCGCGCTCGGCAATGCCTATGGCTCCAACATCACCAATATCGCCCTTATTCTCGGCTTGACAGCCCTGATCAGCCCCATCGCCGTAGCCTCCCAGGTGGTGCGCAAGGAGATCCCCATCCTGCTCGGCATCACCCTGCTCTCCGGCGCCCTGTTGCTGGATGGTCGCCTGGATCGCACGGATGCCGCCATCCTCGGCGTGGTGTTCCTGGCGCTAATGGGTTGGTCCATCTGGGCCGGCATGCGCGGCAAGGGGGATGCGCTGGATGCGGAGACCGAGGAGAGCATCGACAGCGAGGGCATGTCCCTCAAGCTGGCCCTGTTCTGGCTGGTGGTCGGGCTGGTGCTGCTCATCGGTGCCTCCCGCCTGTTGGTATGGGGCGCAGTGACCATAGCCCAGGGCTTTGGCATCAGCGATCTGGTGATTGGCCTCACCATAGTCGCCATCGGCACCTCGCTGCCGGAGCTGGCCTCTTCGCTTATCGCCATTCGCAAGAACGAGCATGATCTGGCCCTTGGCAACGTGCTCGGCTCCAACCTGTTCAACACCCTGGCGGTGGTGGGGATCGCGGCCGGCATCCACCCGCTGGACGTGGCGCCGGAGGTGCTCTCCCGCGACTGGAGCCTGATGATGGGGTTGACCCTGTTGCTGCTGGTGATGTGCTTGGGCCGCAAGGGACAGGGGCGCATCAACCGGCTGGAGGGGGGCGTGCTGCTCGCCTGCTTCGTCGCCTACACCGGCTGGCTGCTGACCAGTCAGTTTATCTGACGATTCGCCAGACCATAGCAAGAAGGGGGAAGCATCGGCTTCCCCCTTCTGTTTTTGGCGCAGGCCTGTCAGGCCACGGCAACCATCTTCTGCCCTTTCTGGCTGCTGTCCAGAATGAGGATGTTCGCCTTGGGGAAGAAGTTGAAGGTGGAGGCCGATGCCCAGGTGTAGGCCCCCATCACCCGGCCCACCACCAGCTCGCCGATGGCCAGATCAGGCAGCATGATGCCGTCGCGGATCACGTCCACGCTGTCGCAGGTCGGGCCTGAGAGCACAGAGTTGTGCTGCTCGCCACGAGCCAGCGGGGTGCTCACCGGGTAGGTGACGTGATCGTAGAGCTGGCCGTTGTAGCTGCCGTAGAGACCGTCATCCAGGTAGTACCAGATCTTGTCGCCGCGATGGGCCTTGCCCATCACGCTGGATACCGAGGTCATGGCCGGCGCGCTGATGAAGCGGCCCGGCTCGGCAATCTTCTGTACCGTGGCCGGCAGCTTGGCCAGTGCCTCGCGGATCGGCGCGCAGAAGCCGTCGATGTCGAACTCGCCGCCCTCATAATCTACCGGGAAGCCGCCGCCGATATCCAGTACCCAGGGCTTGAGGCCGAGCTCCCAGGCCTGCTCCATGATCTCGCGGCAGGCGTCGATGGCCTGCACGTGGCGACGGGCGTGGGGCACCTGGGAGCCGACGTGGAACGACAGCCCCATCACCTTGATCCCCTTGGCGTGGGCCAGCTGCAGCAGCGGCAGCGCCTGCTCCGGAGTGCAGCCGAACTTCTTGGAGAGGTCGACCTTGGTCTCGGGATTGGGGAAGCTGACCCGCAGCAGCAGTTTCACCTCGTCCTTGTAGGGGAGGAACTTCTCCAGCTCCAGCGGGTTGTCGTAGACAAACACGGTGCAGCCGTACTCCAGCGCATAGCGGATGTCGCTGTCGCGCTTGATGGGATGGGTATGAATGCAGCGCCCCGGGCGGACACCCTGACTGCGCACCAGATCCACTTCGCCATTGGTGGCCAGATCGAAACAGGCCCCCTCTTCCTTCAAGACAGAGACCACTGCCTCGTGGGGCAGGGGTTTGAGTGCATAGTGCAATCGTACATCGGGCAGGGCGGCGGCCAGGGCCCGATACTGTTTGCGGACGGCTGCCTTGTCGAGCAGCAGCAGGGGGGAGCCGAATTGTTCAACCAGCTGACGGTAATCTTGTGCAACCAGGGTCTCGTTCATTCTCTTTTGGTCATCCTTAGGGGGCGTGATATGCCCAAGCCATATGCGATTGAACCGGCGACGGCCGGCTCAGGCGAGCGGTCCGGGGGGACCAACCAGGCACACTGCATAACTTCCTTGCGAAGTGCTTAGTTATGCGCGGGATTATCGGCTTATTGCGTTTGTGTGCAACCCTTTTGATTGGATATGTCGGCAAGTTTTTCTGGTCGAGACGAAAGATCATCTTGATATGGCCCATGTTTCGACCAGCGAGCGGCAGGCTGTGCAGGCAACCTTGTCTAACGTATTGATAGTTAACGAACAAATAACATTCGGCCTCAGCCTGGCCGGGATCGAAAAAAATCGGCGACGAGGGGGCGCGAGTGGGAGACAGCTCACACTTTTTGGATTACCATGCCCGCTTCCTAATCCAAACTAGTTCGGATGAAGGTAGCAGGAGAGCGATGGGCAACCATCCACCGAAGAAGTGAATCTTTCAGGTACCGGGCAACCGGTGTGGACTGCTACTGGACGATACTCTGGAGAGACCCGTTGAATCGGGCGCCGAAGGAGCAAGGCACCGTGATTGCATCGCAATCTGGCGCCGGAAACTCTCAGGCAAAAGGACAGAGGGGATGGGATGGTTGTACCTGAGCTTGAAACTGTTCACGGTCTGTAACGAGAGGTCGTCAGCAAGGTAAAGAGCAGCGCAGGAACCGGAGTGTATGTAAATACATGAGGCTTTCGAGCAGCGCATGAGCCTTGATCACGACCTCGCAGTAAGAGTGTGAACAGGTTTTTGGCCCGCATCCGATCGCCTCTGGCCGATCGCGACACCTATGGGAAGATCATCCTTCTCCTCCTTAATTTCTGTTTCTTAAGGAGGATGCATGTCATCAATTCAATCGGCGCTCGCCGCCATCGATAGCTTTATCTGGGGGCCACCCCTGCTGATCCTGCTGGTCGGGACCGGCGTCTACCTCACTCTGCGTCTGGGTCTGCTTCAGATTGTGCGTTTGCCGCTCGCTCTGCGTCTGGTCTTTGGCCGCGATCAGGGTCAGGGCAAGCAGGGGGATGTTTCCAGCTTCGGCGCGCTCTGCACCGCCCTCTCCGCCACCATAGGCACCGGCAACATCGTCGGGGTCGCCACCGCCATCAAGCTGGGCGGCCCGGGCGCCCTGTTCTGGATGTGGATGGCCGCCCTGTTCGGCATGGCCACCAAGTACGCCGAGTGTCTGCTGGCAGTGAAATATCGCCAACAGGACGCCAACGGCCAGATGGCGGGCGGCCCCATGTACTACTTGGAGAAGGGGCTCGGCTCCAAGGTGCTGGCCAAGCTGTTCGCCCTGTTCGGCATCGGCGTCGCCTTCTTCGGCATCGGCACCTTCCCCCAGGTCAACGCCATCAGTGACGCCATGAGCCTCTCCTTCTCGGTGCCCCGTGAAGTGACCGCCGTGCTGCTGACCCTGATCGTGGCACTGGTGACCCTGGGGGGGATCAAGTCCATCTCCAGCGTGTCGAGCAAGGTGGTGCCCTTCATGGCCATCTTCTACATCGTTGCCTGCCTCGGCGTGCTGGTGAGCAACGCCGCCGCCCTGCCGGATGCAGTGGCGCTGGTGCTGCAGAGCGCCTTCACCGGCCATGCGGCCACCGGCGGCTTCGTCGGCGCCGGCATCATGCTGGCAATCCAGTCCGGGGTGGCGCGCGGCGTCTTCTCCAACGAGTCGGGACTGGGCTCGGCCCCCATCGCGGCGGCGGCGGCCAAGACCGATTCCTGCGTGGAGCAGGGGCTGGTCTCCATGACCGGCACCTTCATCGACACCATCATCATCTGCACCATGACCGGGCTGACCCTGGTGGTGACCGGGGTGTGGAGCGGCGATGTGAGCGGCGCTGCCATGACCAGTCTGGCCTTTGCCCAGGGGCTCGATGCCCATGTCGGCCAGTATCTGGTGAGCATTGGCCTCTTGTTCTTCGCTTTCACCACCATCCTTGGCTGGAACTACTACGGCGAGCGCTGCACCGAGTACCTGTTCGGGGTGAAGGCGATCAAGCCCTACCGCCTCATCTACCTGGTGCTGGTGGCGTGCGGCGCCTTCCTGCATCTGGACCTGATTTGGCTCTTGGCCGACATCGTCAACGGCCTGATGGCGGTGCCCAACCTCATCGGCCTTATCGGCCTGCGCCACGTGGTAATTGCCGAGACCCGCGCCTACTTCAGCCGGGACAGCGATACGGAGTCCGAGCCCGAGCCGCAGACAGCCTGATGCCACGGCCATCCATTCAAAACGAAAAGCCACGACCCGAGTCGTGGCTTTTTCTATGGGCGCTTTTATGAGGGGTGCAGGCTGCTGTGCCCGGCAGCAGGGCGCTGGGCTCACTCCTGGGTCAGCAGCGCGGTGAGCCGGGTTCGCACTCTCTCCACCAGTTCGCCATCGCGCCCTTGCCAATCGATGGCTTGCGCCAGGGTGGTGGAGGTGCCCGGGATAAAGCGCAGCTCGCCGCCCGCCAGCTCGTAGAAGCGGCTCGCCATCCGGGTGCCTTCGTCCACGTCGCCCGCCACCAGCAGCATGGCCTGAGCCAGCACGGCACCTTGGTGATCCTGGCCCGGTGCCAGCCAGCGCTGGGCGGTGCCGGTCACCTTGCGACCCCCGATCACCAGATTGTACTGGCCATCGCAAAACGAGCCGGGCACGAAGTCATAGCTGCCTGCGAGACCGTACTCCCCCAGCAGGGCGAGCAGCGGCGCCCCCAGCAGCTGGTAGTAGTGAGCCAGATCCGTGGTGGTGCGAGGCAGCATGATCGACAGATTGAGGATGCCGGCGCCGTGGGGCACGGCGGTGCCGCCGCTGTCGCGCACATGCACGGGCCAGCCCTCGGCGGCAAGTTGCTCGCAGGCGGCCTGGTAGCAGGGCAAGCGGGTGTCCTTGCGGGTGACGATGAGGCATTGAGGAGCCTGCCAGAGGTGGGCGCGGGGCTGGCGGTCATGGGCACACTCTCGCAGCCAGTGCTGCTCCTCGGCCAGAATCTGGTCCGGGGTGTGGCTGCTGGGCCGAGGGGGAAGCAGGGTATAGGGCATGGCAGGCATCCTGAGCAGAGGCTGCCCTGCACACTACCCGTGGCAGCGAAGGAGGTAAAGCCCCGCATGGCGGGGCTTTGGTGCAAGGATGGCGGAGTGTCAGGCCTGTGCGGCGGCGCGCTTGGGCAGCAGCAGATTCATGATGATGGCGGTGAGGCCGCCGGTGGCGACACCGTAGGAGAGCACGCTCTTGGCCAGATCCGGCAGGTGCTGCAGCACTTCCGGCACCTGTGCCACCCCGAGGCCCATCGCCAGCGATACCGCCAGGATCATCAGGGCGCGGCGGTCGAGCTCCTCGCGGGAGATGATGCGCACCCCGGCGGCGGCGATGGTGCCGAACATGACGATGGTGGCGCCGCCCAGCACGGGCTCGGGGATCTGCTGCACCAGGCTCGCCACCGCCGGGAACAGGCCGAGCAGGGCCAGCATGGCGGCGATAAAGAGGCCGACGTGGCGGCTGGCCACCCCGGTCAGCTGGATGACGCCATTGTTCTGGGCGAAGGTGGACATGGGGAAGGTGGAGAATACCGCCGCCAGCATGGAGTTGGCGCCATCGGCCAGCACGCCACCCTTGATCCGTTCCATGTAGATGGGCCCTTCCAGTGGCTCGCCGGAGATGTCGGAGGTGGCGGTCATGTCGCCGATGGCCTCGAGCGCCGTCACCACGAAGATGATGGCGAGCGGCACGAACAGCTGCCAGTCAAAGCCGAGCCCGTAGTGCAACGGAACAGGCACCATCAGCAGCGGGCCATCGAAGGTGGGGGCGTTGACCTTGCCCAGCAGCAGCGCCACCGCATAGCCCACCAGCATGGCGATCATGATGGCGGAGAGGCGCAGCCAGGGGTTGCGGCTGCGCTGCAGCAGCACGATGAGGCCGAGCACCAGCAGGGAGAGGAAGAGGTTGGTGTGGCTGGCGAAGCTGCCGTCCGACAGGGCGCCATAGCCGCCTCCCATGCTGATGAGGCCCACCTTGATGAGGGTCAGGCCGATGAGCAGCACCACGATGCCGGTCACCAGCGGGGTGATGATCCGTTTGACCAGGTGCAGGAAGCGGCTCATCACCACGATAGTGAGGGCGGCCGCCAGCATGGTGCCGAACAGGGTGCCCAGCAGATCCTCGGTGGGCATGGCCGCCTGTTTGAGGGCGAGGCCGGAGGCGATGATGGGGCCGAGGAAGTTGAAGCTGGTGCCCTGTACCGAGAGCAGGCCGGAACCGAGGGGGCCGAAGCGGCGGGTCTGGATGAAGGAGGCGATGCCGGACATGACCAGCGACATGGAGACGATATAACGGGTGTCGGCGGCAGGGAGGCCGAGGGCGTTGGCGATGATGAGAGGAGGAGTGATGATGGCGACAAACATGGCGAGCATATGCTGCAGGGCGGCGAACAGGGTCTGGGGCAGGGGCGGGACATCCTCTATGCCGTAGACCAGTTCGCTGTGGGCTCGTCTGGGTGGATGGGCCTCTCGGGTTGCGCGTACGGCGGCAGCCTGTTCCATAAATACCTCGAATGTGTGGGGGAGGGGGGAGAAAATTGGGCGCTATTTTAGTGATTGAGAACGGCTGACCAGCGCTAATTCGGCTGGAAACGGGTTTATTTTTCCATGGGTTGAAACGTTTGCGTGCGGCGATTATGATCCGCCGGTTCGTGTGACGGCGCTCGCCCGTAAATGGCCCGGGTTGCATAGGATTTTGCCGCCGCACGGCGTAGAATGAGGCCTCTGTTGCGATTTGGAGGCTCTGGATGCTGAAGCTGTCGGAGTTCTGGAGTGCCCGTGCCCACTCCGAAGATTTTACCCTGACCCGCATGGGCTTTATGACGGTGCGTCTTCGGCTGCTCACCTGTCTGCTGATGGTGGGCCTGCCCGCCTGGGCGGTGGTGGACTGGCTGACCTTGCCCGCCGCCCAGTTCGATGAACTGTTTCAGGCCCGGATCTTCTGCCTGCTCGCCCTCTCCCCGCTCATCCCCTTCTCCTACCTCATCCATTTCAAACGCGAACGCATGAAGCTGGCGCTTGGCTACCTGATGGCGGTGATGATGCTCTTTTCCCTCATCTGCCTGCACAGCTTCGGCGCGGATCAGGAGCTTCAGGCGGGCTACATGGCCTTCCCCTACCTGCTCATCAGTCTGTTCGCCATCTTCCCCATTCCGCTCTCCCTCGGCCTGCAGCTGGCGGGGGGCATTCTGGTCACCATGCTGGCCGGCAACTGGCTGCTGGTGGGGCAGCCGCTCTGGAGTGTGCAGACCCTCAACCAGATCTGGCTGCTGGGGCTGTTTGCCCTGGCCAGCAGCTGGGTGCAGTGCGGCCAGCTCAACATGCTGCTGCAGCTCTATCGGGAGTCCACCACCGACGAGTTGACCGGCATGATGAACCGCCGCCTGCTGATGAAGCAGCTGGAGAAGGCGAGGATGAACATGGTACGCAAGCAGGTGCCGTTTGCGGTGCTGCTGCTGGATCTGGATCGCTTCAAGCGCATCAACGACACCTTCGGCCATCTGGCGGGGGATGCGGTGCTCAAGGAGGTGGCGGCGACCCTGGCGGAGCAGCTGGAGCCCGGCATGGTGCTGGGCCGCTACGGCGGCGAGGAGTTTGCCATCCTGCTGCCCGACTGCGCCGAGCTGGCCCAGGCCAAGCGGGTGGCCGAACGGCTGCGGGTGGCGGTGGAGGCGCGGCTGGTGAAGAGCCCCACCTCCGATGAGCTGCTGGAGGTGACGGTGAGTATCGGCCTGACCCTGGCCCTGCTCGGCGAAGGGGTGGAGGATCTGCTCAATCGGGCCGACGAGTGCCTCTACATGGCCAAGATGGCCGGGCGCAACTGCGTGGTGGGGGAGCCGGGTGGCAAGCCGGCACAGCCTGCCGCCATACAGACAGATGCCGCCTGAGGGCGGCATCTTGCTTGAGCGGGGTTGGGGGGGCTCAGCCCAGCTGGTACTTGCCGGAGAGCTGCTGGGCCAGCAGCTTGAACATGTTGAACACCGCCATGGTCTTGCCGGTCGGGGTACCATCTTCGGCCAGGAAGAACTCCCCCTTGAACACCAGGATCTCCCCCTTCTGCTCCACCGAATCGGCACGCATGCCGTGGATGAAGTCTTCGTGTTCCTTGATGATCTTGTTGGCCATCTCCAGCAGGGCAGTCTCGGTGATCAGCTCTTTTTGTGGTTGCATGCTCGTCTCCTTAAACGACTACTGGGCAGGGGGCATAAGGGTCGGCCCTGCCTCTGATTGAAGAGGGGGCCAGCATACTGCAAAGCGGGATTTTCTGTCATTGATATGACCCCGCATTTTCCCGCTTTGCTCTCTTCCCTTATCCCAGCACCAGATTGCGCAGCCAGCGGCGCTGGCGGATGCGGCGCTGCACCAGCAGCATCTTGCTGAGCTCCTCCAGCAGGATCACCGCCACCACCCAGGAGAGGGACCAGCCGAGCAGGTTGACCGCCCCCCAGGCGAGCGGCAGGCCGATGCACCACATGCCGACGATGTCGATGAAGATGCTGTAGTTGACGTCCCCGCCTGAGCGCAGCACCCCGACGATGCCCACCATGTTGAACACCTTGAGCAGCATCCCCAGACACAGGATGGCGAGCACCTGGCCGGCCTCTGTCATCAGCTCGCCCGGCAGGTTGCCGACCCACTGCAGCAGGTGGGTCTGCAGCAGCCAGACCGCGATCCCTACCAGCAGGGCACCGATGGGGGCAAGCAGCAGGAAGAGCTGGGAGTGCTGCCAGGCGACCTCGTACTCCTCCGCCCCGAGCCGGTGGCCGAGCAGGGTGGAGCAGGCCACCGCCAACCCGAAGAAGAGGGAGATGAGGATGCTCTCCAGCGTGCCGAGGGTAGTCATGATGGCCAGCGAGTCGGTGCCAAGGTGGGCGTAAAGAAAGCCGTAGAGCAGCATGCCGAAGGCCCAGAGCCCGTCGTGAAACAGGAGCGGCAGGGCGATCAGGGTGAAGCGCACCACCTCCTTGCGCTTGAAGGCGGCCAGCCAGTCTTGCTTACGCGGGATCAGGCGGGGTTCGATGCGCCACACATAGCACAGCAGCAGTGCAGTCTGCAGCAGCCGCGAAATCGTGGTACCCCATGCCGAGCCGGCCACCCCCATCGCCTCGAAGCCGAAATGACCGAAGATGAGGGCGTAGTTGAGGATGACGTTGGCGATGATGGCGATGATGCCGATGCGGGTGGGGGCGGCGGCATTGCCGACCGAGCGCAGCGCCGACTCCAGCGGCACCACCACGGCGGTGCAGAGGATGGTGGCGCCGGTGATCATCAAAAACTCGTCCGCCAGCTCGCGCAGCGCGGGCTCCTGGCTGGCAAAGCCGAGCACGCTGCCAGGTGAGAGCAGGTAGACGAGGGCAAATGGCAGGCTCACCGCCAGGGCCCCCACCAGCGCCAGCGCCAGCGAGCGGCGCACCCCGGCCATCTCGCCGCGACCGTAATATTGTGCCGCCAACACCGAGACCCCGCCCGAGAGGCCCGCTATCACCAGCAGATTGAAGAAGAAGACCCGGTTACCCAAGCCGACCGCCGCCACAGCCGTGGTGCCAAGCTGGCTCACCATCATGATGTCGATGAGACCGAGCAGGGAGAACATCATGGATTGCAGCGAGACCGGCAGGGCCAGCCGCCACAATCGGGTCATGAACTCACGATCGGTGGTTTGTTTTAAAATCGCTTGCCAATAATTCATTTATGTTAACCGGGTAGATAAAAAGCAAGGTTTGTCATGGGTATGATAGGGGGAGTAGCGGGTGGCTTCACTGTGAGCCTCTCTCGGCTTTCTTGTGCAAAACTATCCTGTTGAGGTGCTATGCCGTTTGTCAGCGAGTGTCTGGAAATCGCCCCGGCCTGCGAGGAGCGAATGCTGGGGCGCGAAGGGCTGCCACTGCTCGGGGAGGCGGGCATCTTCCTGACCGGGCTGTCGCACATCCGCGATCACTACCTGATCCGCCGCAACCGGCCTGAGTTTCACATCCTGATGGTGAGCCACGACGAGGGGGGGGCCCTGCTCACCGATGACGGCGAGCAGCCCATCCCGGCCGGTTCGCTCATCTTCTTGCCGGCGGCAGTGCCGGGCGGCCTCAAGCTGGTGGGGGCGCAGTGGCGCACCAGCTGGATCCTGCTTGACGACGTGCCGCGCTGGCAGCACCTGCACCGGCTCGGTCACCGCATCTGGCAGGGGGAGGAGGGGGAGCCGCTCTATCATCTGCTCAGCCTGATGCAGGGGGAGGGGGTGCGTTCACCGCTGCAGCCCCAGTTGCTGAGCCTGCTGCTGGCGCTCTTGGAGCGTACCCTGCAGGGGGAGGTGCGCGGCACCCCCGAGATCCGGTTGCAGGCGTTGTTTCGGCGGGTGGAGGCACGCCTCGACGAGCCCTGGAGTGTGGCCTTGCTGGCCGATCAGATGGCCTGCTCGGTGCCCCACCTGCACCGGCTCTGTCGGCAGGTGTTCGGCATGAGCCCCATGGCCTGGCTCACCGAGCTTCGTATGAACAAGGCGCGCCAGCTGCTGCTCTATACCAACTGGCCGCTGGGTGAGCTGGCCGGCCGGGTCGGTTACAGCGACGGCGCCAACTTTGCCAACCGCTTTCGCCGGCTCACTGGTCTGACCCCTGGCGCCTTTCGTCGCCTGGGTCGCAAACCTTTTGCAACGGATGTGCAAACTCTTTGAAATTAACGGCGCAAGCCCATAGGATCGGCGGACTCCTTCGTCCAGGTCATCGTTTAGGTACCCGATCCATGTTTGAAGATAATAACCAGAAACGTCCCCTCTACATTCCCTATGCCGGTCCGGCCCTGCTGGAGACCCCGCTGCTCAACAAGGGCAGCGCTTTCACCAGCGAAGAGCGCAGCAACTTCAACCTCGAAGGCCTGCTGCCCCAGAATATCGAGACCATCGAAGAGCAGGCCGAACGGGCCTACCGTCAGTTCATGGCGTTCGGCAACGACATGGACAAGCACATCTACCTGCGCAACATCCAGGACACCAACGAGACGCTCTTCTACCGGCTGCTGACCAACCACCTGACCGAGATGCTGCCGGTCATCTACACCCCGACCGTCGGCAAGGCGTGCGAGGAGTTCTCCAACATCTATCGCCGCGCCCGCGGCCTGTTCATCTCCTATCCGGACAAGGACAGGATCGATGACATGCTGCAAAACGCCACCAAGCAGAACGTCAAGGTGATCGTGGTCACCGACGGTGAGCGGATCCTGGGCCTCGGCGATCAGGGCATCGGCGGCATGGGCATTCCCATCGGCAAGCTGTCGCTCTACACCGCCTGCGGTGGCATCTCGCCAGCTTATTGCCTGCCGGTGGTGCTGGACGTGGGCACCAACAACCAGCAGTTGCTGAATGACCCCTTCTACATGGGCTGGCGCAATCCGCGCATCTCGGGCGAAGAGTATGCCGAGTTCGTCGACGCCTTCATTCAGGCGGTCAAGCGCCGCTGGCCCGACATCCTGCTGCAGTTCGAGGATTTCGCTCAGAACAACGCCATGCCGCTGCTCAATCGCTACAAGAACGAGCTCTGCTGCTTCAACGACGACATTCAAGGCACCGCCGCCGTGACCCTCGGCAGCCTCATCGCCGCCTGCAAGGCCTCCGGCGCCAAGCTCTCCGAGAAGCGGGTTGCCTTCCTCGGCGCGGGCAGCGCTGGTTGCGGCATCGCCGAACAGATAGTGGCGCAGATGAAGGCCGAGGGGCTGACCGATGCCCAGGCGCGCGGCCGGGTCTTCATGGTGGACCGCTTCGGTCTCATCACCGACAAGATCCCCAACCAGCTCGACTTCCAGCGTCGTCTCTCCCAGCCGGTGGAACGCATCGCCGATTGGCCGGTGGGGGACAACATTTCCCTGCTGGAGGTGATGGAGCACGGTCGCCCGGACATCCTGATCGGGGTCTCCGGCCAGCCGGGGCTGTTCACCGAAGAGGTGGTCAAGACCATGCACAAGCACTGTGCCCGCCCCATCATCTTCCCGCTCTCCAACCCCACCTCCCGGGTGGAAGCCACCCCGGCCGACCTCATCCGCTGGACTGACGGTCAGGCGCTGGTGGCCACCGGCAGCCCGTTTGCACCGGTGGAGTACAAGGGCAAGCGCTACGTCATCGCCCAGTGCAACAACTCCTTCATCTTCCCGGGGATTGGCCTTGGTGTGATAGCCGCAGGCGCCACCCGGGTGACCGACGCCATGCTGATGTCGGCCAGCCGCGCGCTGGCGGAGTGCTCACCGCTGGTGAAGGGGGAGGAGGGCTCCCTGCTGCCAGATCTGGCGGACATTCATGAGGTTTCCCGCTACATCGCCAAGATGGTGGCCAAGACCGCCATGCTGCAGGGCAAGGCGGTGCAGACCCCGGACGAGGTGATCGATCAGGCCATCGAGGCGAACTTCTGGCGCCCCGAGTACCGCCGCTATCGCCGTACCTCCTTCTGATCCTGCGCAAAGGCGCAAAGCAAAAGGGATGCCTCGGCATCCCTTTTTTGTGCATGGCGTGGCGGGCTTGCTGGCCGGCTCGCAGTCATCTGCACCTGGTCACACGTCCGGCCCTCTGCTCGGCCGGGTTCACTGCTCTGCTGGCATCTCAGGTGCGGTGGGCGCGGCGCTCCCCTGGGTACCGGTGACCCGCACTTCCACCCGGCGATCCGGAGCCAGGCAGTCGATGAGGGCGGCTTTGGCCTTGATGGCATCGCACTGGCTGCCGGTGACCGGGTTGCTCTCGCCATTGCCCTGGATGCTCACCTTGTCGGCGGGCAGCCCCTTGCCGATCAGGAAGTTGGCGACCGTGCTGGCGCGGGCCTCCGACAGCCTCTGGTTGTTGGCATCCGACCCGATGCGGTCGGTGTAACCCATCACCACGGCACTGCCATCCTTGGGCTGGACGTCGACGATCTGCTGGTAGAGCGAGTCGAGTGCCTGCATCCCTTCCGGCTTGAGATCCGCCTTGCCGAACGCAAACAGCACGTCCGAGCTCAGGTTGAAGGTCTGGTCCACCGGCTCGGGGGCGGGCGGTGGCGGGGGAACGACCATGGGGGCGGGGGCCGGTTCGACCGGTTTGCTGCGATTGGGGTGGATCACCAGCTCAAGGGTGGCGGTGCTGATGTCGCTGACCCAGCGCTGGGTACCGCTGCCCACCTTGTCGTTGTCAGGATCGTCGCCGACCCGGACCAGATAGCGGTAGCGGGCCTGGATGTCGACCCAGTCGTGCAGCTTGGCGGTGAGGCCGAGACCGGCCAGCGGAGCCAGGTTGTTGTCACCGCCGTTGACGGACTTGACGTGGTAGAGGTAACCGCCCCCCTCGGCGAACACCGAGAAGATATCCCCCAGCGGCAGCCGCCCAATCACCGACAGGGTGGCGCCCTGGCTGCTGAAGTCATTGCCCTGCACATCCCAGTTGCCGGTCGACAGGTAACCCAGCTCACCCCCCAGGTTCTCGGTGAAGTTGTAGCCGCCGAACAGGGAGAGCGCGGTGGCGTCCTTGCTCGCATCCTTGCCAAAGTCACCCAGATCGTGAGCGATGGCCCAGCCGCCACCCACCCCGGCGTACCAGTCGTTGTCCGGCGCCGCCTGGGCACCCGTGGCCGCCAATGCCAATGCAATCCAAACCGGTTTTACTTTTATGTTCATCGCGTATCCTCGTCGATGCTGGTGTAGTAGGGCGCAAGCCCTGTTGAGTACAACCACCACTATTTATAGGTGATGCAGAGCGTTTAACCAGCTGACGGGGCAGGTTGGCAGGAAATGTGCACAGAAATGCGCACAAAAGCGGACTAGGATGGCGGGCCTGGCGAGGGGAATAAAAAGGAGGCCTGATGGCCTCCTTCATGGTCAGCGGGCTGACGACTTACTGTTGAACTTGCTGTACACCGGTGACGCGCACTTCAACGCGACGATCCGGCGCCAGGCAGGAGATCAGCTGAGCCTTGGCCTTGATGCCGTTGCACTGGGTACCGGTGACCGGGTTGGCCTTGCCTTGACCCTCGATGGAGACCTTGCCAGCCGGCAGACCCTTGCCGACCAGGAAGTCGGCCACGGTGCGGGCACGGGCTTCGGACAGCTTCAGGTTGTAGGCTTCGGAGCCGATGCGGTCGGTGTAACCGACGACCACGGCGCTGCCATCTTTGGGTTGTACGTCGACGATCTGCTGATACAGGGTGTTCAGGGCGGCCACACCTTCCGGCTTCAGAGTGGATTTGCCGAAGGCAAACAGCACGTCCGAGCTCAGAGAGAAGTTCTTGTCGACCATCACCGGCTCAGGAACGGGCTCGGGTGCCGGGGCGGGCACAGGGGCCACATAGGTGGTGCGGTTCGGGTGCATCACCAGCTCCAGGGTGGCCACGCTCATGTCGGTTTCCCAGGTCTTCTGCTCGTCACCCAGGTTCCACATGTAGCGGTAGCGGGCTTGCAGATCGAGCAGGTCGGAGAGCTTGGCGGTCACGCCCAGACCGGCCAGCGGGGCTGTGCCGTTGTCGCTGCTGCCGTTGCCGTTGACGTGGTTGAAGTAGGCACCGCCTTCTGCAAACACGGAGAAGATGTCGCCGAGCGGCAGACGGGCCAGACCGGACAGGGTCGCGCCCTGGGTCTTGAAGTCAACGCCGTCAACGCCGCCTTTGCCGGCATAGAGGTAACCCAGCTCGGCGCCGAAGTTCTCGTTGAAGTTGTAGCCGCCGAACAGGGAGAGCGCGGTGGCGTCCTTGTCTGCGTCTTTGCCGAAGTCGTCCAGATCGTGACCATAAGCCCAACCTGCGCCCATACCTGTGTACCAGTCGTTGGAGGCTTGAGCTGTGGTGGTGCCCATGGCTGCGATGGCCAGAGCAATCAGGGTGGGTGCCATTTTCATTTTCATCGTTTTATCCTCGTTGAGTTTGCCGTGCTAGGGCGTACTGCGCACTCTTTCAGTTATACCGGCCGCAGATGACAGTCTCACTGCGACCTCCATGGTGAACCACGGTTGGTCTGAATGAAAAAAGAGATGGTTCCTGGATACTCACGAAGCCTTGGCTTCATGGACAACTAACCGGGCCGAATGCACTTTTAATAGTTCATCCAATACCTTACAAGCGGGTTTACTGTATTCTTTTGACTCGCACGGATCAAGTTTCTGTACAGATATCCAGCACTGGCGCGGCGCTGCGGTGATTATGGAGAAGGAAGCCGGGGGAAACGATTTGACAGGAAGTGACGCTGGTTGCTGTGTTTTTTCTCAAAAACAGGCGGCGGGCAAACAAAAGGGGATGCCGTGGCATCCCCTTTTCGCATTATCTGAACTAAGTCAGATTACTTCTGAACTTCTTGTACGCCAGATACGCGAACTTCTACGCGACGGTCCGGAGCCAGGCAGGAGATCAGCTGAGCTTTGGCTTTCACGCCGTTGCACTTGGTGCCGGTAACCGGGTTGGCTTCGCCGCGGCCTTCGATGGCAACCTTGCTGGCAGCCATACCCTTGCTGACCAGGAAGTTGGCAACGGTGCGGGCACGGGCTTCAGACAGCTTCTGGTTGTAGGCGTCGGAACCGATACGGTCGGTGTAACCAACGACAACAGCGTTGCCATCTTTCGGCTGGAACTCAACGATCTGCTGGTACAGAGCGTTCAGGGCAGCAACGCCTTCCGGCTTCAGGCTGTCTTTGCCGAAGGCGAACAGCACGTCGGAGTTCAGGGCGAAGTTCTTCTCAACTACCTGCGGAGCCGGGGCCGGGGCTTCTTCAACAACCGGAGCCGGAGCCGGAGCTACGTAGGAAGTACGGAACGGGTGGTATACGGCTTCCAGGGTCGCAACGCTCTGGTTGGACTTGTAGCGTACGTCGTCCGGGGCGTCGCCTGCGTGCAGGTCGGCCACGTCCCACATGTAGCGGTAGCGAGCTTGCAGATCCAGCGCGTCGTTGACCTTGTAGGTCACGCCCAGGCCAGCCAGCGGGGATACTTTGGTGTCGCTGGTGCCCAGACCGTCGGTGTGAGCCCAGTAGGCGCCGCCTTCAGCGAAAGCAGAGAAGTCGCCGCCCAGCGGCAGACGAGCGATACCGGACAGGGTGGCACCCTGGTTCTCGTAACGCAGACCGTCGGTGTTGCCGCGGCCAGCGTACTGGTAGCCGAATTCGGTACCGAAGTTTTCGGTGAAGTTGTAACCGACGAAGGCGTTGGCAGCAGCAGCGTCTTCAGTACCAGCGTAACCGCCACCACCGATCTTGTTCAGACCGTTGAAGTGGGCAGCACCGGCACCGGCACCGAAGTAGATGTCGTCAGCGGCGTGAGCGGCAGTTGCACCCATGGCAGCCATGGCGATGGCGATCAGGGAAGGAGCCATTTTCATCATAAAAAAATCCTCGTTGAGATGGCACGTTGTTCACGTGCTTCGCACTTTTTAATTTATGTAAGCTGCAGGCTCTGCCGAACAACAGCGTTGAGTCTGGCAGGGATCCCGGTTCCTTCCGGGAGGCACGCATTCCTGGTGCACTAGCGAGCGGGGGACATTGCAAAAACAATGGTTCACCCCTTCACGAACAGCCGGTGTCATTCCGATGACGTGGCGCACTCTATGCCTAATTCAAAACATGATCAAGCTCACACATAATCCATATGGCAGATTGTGTCGTGTGGGTAACTGGCTGTTTATCCAGATTAATTAGTGATCCAAATAGGATCTGTGCAGTCTCTTTTCGAGTTTCATATAGGCCTGAACCCAGTCAGATTGCGCCATGGCGGGAGATTCCCTCGCCTGGAACACCGCCAGATAATCGGCCTCGGTTGCTTCGCACAGTAAGGGTGTAAAACTGACCAAAAAATGCCGGGCCAGGTAGGGATCCAGGGGCCAGATATTGAGGATGGCCCGGGCCACAGGCTGTACTGCAGCTGAACAGCAAAAGTGGCGGTGGCCCGCCTCGAGCCAGTCGGCCATCTCGGCAAGCGCGCTGGTGGGGACCAGACCGCCATCCCCTCTTGTGCTGGCCAGTGTCAGCTGCTGGCCATTGCCAAGCAACAGGGTTCCCGCTTCCTGCATGACACCATCGTGGCTGCGCAGGGAAAGTCCGGCAACGGGCTGGTCGAGAAACAGGCTGCTCTTGTCATCCAGCGCAGCCAAAACTGCTGCCGCCTGATCGTGCAGGGCGGCGGGCAACCAGAAGGCTTCGGCGCGTGTCTGCTGGCCCTGCTGCAATTGGCGACTGAGTTCTGCGGGGGAGGATACCGGGTGTAAACAGGAGATTATGCCGGGAAGTGCCATGGGTTCTTACTCTTAAGGGATAGCCCGCGGATTATACGAGTAATTCCTGTGGCAACAATAAAGGTTTCTTTTCGAGACTGTTTACCTGAGGCGGTTGAGCGATTACCATCCCCGATGTTTGCAAGGGTTGTCGTCGAAAGACGCTGATTAAAGATAGAGACTCGACCATAACGAGTCCGTTCAAAACTGATACACTTGACTACGAGTCGTCGCGAAAAATAAAGGTGGAGTCAATCCGCCGTACGGAGTATGGAACAATATGAATTCAAATATCGTAACTGTTGGTAAGAAGATCCGTCAGATCCGTGAAGCAGTCGGCCTGAGCCGTCCCAAGTTTGCTGATCTGCTGGGCGTTCCCCCGACCACCCTGAAGAACTATGAGCTGGGTTATCGTGAAGTTGGTGGCGCCTTCCTGGTGGCCCTGGCTCACCACCCGGAACTGCACAAGTTCACCCTCTGGCTGCTGGCTGACAAGAAAGTCGCCGAGATCGGCCAGATCGGCCCGGACGATATTGCCAAGGCTTGAGCTGATTGAGCCCTGACAAAAATGCCGCCCTCGAGGCGGCATTTTTTATCCATCAAATATCTAATTAATTTAATTAAATTTGGCTAATTGTGCTCTCACCAAGGCTTTTCACGAAAATACCTTGGCAAGCCGAATCAATCCTCAGAAAATTCCGACCGCTAAAATTAGCAGTACCCCTCGCATGATGCGCACAGTGAGACAAGCATGAGTCAAATCACCCCCAAGGCCAGAGATGGCTTTACCAGCAAATTCGGCGTTCTTGCCGCCACCCTGGGCTCAGCCGTCGGGCTGGGAAATATCTGGAAGTTTCCCTACCTGACGGGCGAAAACGGCGGCGCCGGTTTCCTGCTGGTCTATGTGATCGCGACGCTGCTGGTCGGCCTGCCGGTGATGATCTCGGAGATCATGCTGGGCCGCAAAGGCAAGTCCGACGCCGTTACCACCCTCGGCAAGCTGGCTCCCAAGGGGCAGCCCTGGTGGTTGATCGCGGTCATGGGCGTGCTGGCAGCCTTCCTTATCATGTCCTTCTACTCCGAAGTGGCGGCCTGGGTCTTTGCCTACATCTTCAAGGCCGTTGACGGCTCCATCCTGTCGACCGATCCCAAGGTGACCGGGGCGGCCTTCGGGGCGCTGATAAGCGACCCGCTGCAGAGCCTGCTCTGGCAGTGGCTGGTGCTTATCCTGATGGGCGGCATCCTGCTGATGGGGGTCTCCAAGGGGATCGAGGCGGTCACCAAGAAGCTGATGCCGGTGCTCTTCATCCTGCTGCTGGTCATTGGCATCCGCAGCCTGACCCTGCCCGGTGCCAGCCAGGGGCTGCACTTTCTGTTCTCGCCGGATTTCTCCAAGATCACCGCCGGGGTGGTGCTGACCGCCATGGGGCTCGCCTTCTTCAAACTCTCCATCGGCATGGGCTGCATGATGACCTATGGCAGCTACTTTCGGGATGATCAGAATATCCCGCTGACCACCTTCCGGGTGATGTGCGCCGATCTGTTTGTCTCCATGCTGGCCGGCATCGCCATCTTCCCGGCGGTATTCGCCTTCGGCTTTGAGCCCACTGCCGGCCCCTCCCTGCTCTTCATCACCATACCGGCGGTGTTTGCCAGCATTCCGTTTGGCCACCTGTTCATGGTGCTGTTCTTCGTGCTCTCCGCCATCGCCGCCACCGGTGCCATGCTCTCCATCCTGGAAGTGCCGGTCTCGGTGGTTTCCGAGCGATTCCACATGAGCCGCCCCAAGGCGACCCTGCTCAACCTGCTGGTGCTGGGGGCGGTGGGGTCGACCTGCGCGCTCTCCAACAGCTCGCTGGCGGACGTTCATATCGCCGGCAAGACCTTCTTCGACCTGTTCGATTTCGTCTCCTCCAACGTATTGATGCCCCTTGGTGGCATCTTCCTCTGCCTGTTCGTGGGCTGGGTGTGGGGTTTCGAGCGGATGAAGGAGGCGCTGACCAACGGTGGCGAGCTGGAGCTGGCCATCCTCAAGCCGCTCTTCTTCATCATCCGTTACGTGTCGCCGCTGTTGATCCTGATCGTGATGCTCAAGGGGTTGGGGCTGTTCTAGACCAGCCGTTTCCACAGTAAAAGAGCGCCGCAAGGCGCTCTTTTTGTTGGTGATGCGGATCCGGTGAACCGCGCTAGATGAGGCCGAGGCGAGACAACTCTTCCTTGAGCTGATCGGCGTTGCGCTCGACGCAGGCTTCGCCTTCGTTGATGGCATCGCTGGCGCGGTGGAAATCCATGATGGAGAAGCTGCCAAGGCGCGGGCAGAGCTGGATCTCGGGCGGGTCGCCGGCCATCCGGGCGCGGGTGATACGCTCCTGCATGATGTTGATGGAGCCGGTCATCACGCTCCACATGCCGGGTGTGTTGGGGCTGTCGCCCCGGTTGAACCACTGGCTGAAGCGGTTGCCGCCACTCGGCTCGTCCGGCTCGTCGGTCCAGGGTTGGTGCATGTCGGCGTTGAGGTTGACCGCGATCACCACCTCGGCCCCCATGGCGCGAGCCAGCGAGATGGGCACCGGGTTGACCACGGCGCCGTCCACCAGCCAGCGATCGTCGACCCGGGTCGGGGTCAGGATGCCGGGCATGCCGCAGGAGGCGCGCACGCACTGGCGCAGCGGCCCCTGCTGAAGCCAGATCTCGCGGCCGGTGTCGAGCTCGGTGGCGACGCAGGCGAAGGGGAGCGGCAGGCTCTCGATGGCGGGATCCCCTAAGTGGTTGGCGGCGATGCCGAACACCTTTTCGCCGCGAAACAGGCCGCCGGAGAGGGCCGGATCGAGCAGGCTGACCACCTGCAAGCGGCTGAAGCCGCGCACCCAGCTCTCCAGCTTGTCCAGTTCACCGGCGGCATAGGCGGCGCCGACAAAGCTGCCGATGGAGCAGCCGGCCACCAGATCCGGTTTGACACCGAGCCGCTCCAGCGCCCGTATGATGCCGATGTGTGCCCATCCACGGGCTGCGCCGCTGCCAAGAGCCAGTCCCACACGGGGTTTTCGTGCCACTTTGTCTCTCCGAACATGAGTGAGGGGATCAGCTTACCCGCAGTTGCCGGCGCCGTCATCCTGCCAAGGTTCACTGCGGTTGCGCCCGTTGGCCTTGGCCTGGTAGAGCGCCACGTCGGCCCGCCGAATGACCTCCTGCAGCGGCGTCTCGGCGCTGCTGTGGTGATAGCCGAGGCTGATGGTGACAGCCAGCGCTGGCGCCAGCGCCTGCCAGGGGTGACTGGCGATGTGCTGGCGCAACCGCTCGGCCAGCTGGTCGAGTGGTTCGCCCCCTTTGGCCGCCAGCAGCAGAAACTCCTCGCCGCCCCAGCGGATCAGGGCATCTTCCCGCCGCAGGTGCTGCTGGCACAGGCGCACCAGCTGGATCAGTACCTGGTCGCCCACCTCGTGGCCAAAGCGGTCGTTGACCTGCTTGAAGTGATCGCAGTCGAACATGATCACCCCGACGCTGCCCCCGCGCTGTTGATGGCGGCGCTCGAACTCGTCGAAGTAGTGGCGGTTGAAGGCGCCGGTCAGGGCATCGTGACTGGAGAGGTAATCCAGCTGCCGGTTCAGACGGCGAGACTTGAGGTTGGCGAGCACGGCCCAGGCCATGAAGAAGAGGGCGATCAGGGTTGGTGCGGACTGACTGAGCAGGGCCCACAGCAGGGAAGGCAAAGGGACGCGATGGAGCAGGGTGAGCCCGGTGTCAGGAATGGCGTACTGGAACTGAAACGCCCCCTGGAGCCAGCGATAGCCATCCCACGCCTCTACCGGCTTGGGGGCCCGGCTATGCTCCCGCGCGCTGCTGGCCAGAATATGGTGATCTTGATTGACCAGAAACAGGGTTCCAATTCGTGGTGCGTGTTCCCTCATCATCTCATCGAGCCGTGAGAGTAAAATATCCATGCTGATGACTCCCACCAGCATCTGCTCCCGCACTATGGGCTTGGACAGCGTGATCATCATTCCCTTACCTGCAGTATCTGCGTAGGGACGCGATATGATGACGCGCTGGCTGGGGTTTTGCTTTTGCAGGGCATCCAGCCAGTAGGATTGTTGATAGAGTTTTCGTTGAAAATGAAAGCGGCTTGAGGGCACCCACGGATAGACATAGATAAAATCATCTGCCCCGGTGAAATAAACCCAGGTGACCTTGTCTTTCAGCAACTTGGTGGCGGTGGACAATAAAGGCGAGAGGCTTAATGCCAGGTGGATCCTGGCTTCGCGCTCGCTGCCCGGGTCAGGCAATGGTCCTAGCCCGGTCAGATTGCCAACGAGCCCGACGGGCAGGTCGGGGGGGATCTGATCCAGTGAGAATCTTCGCGTCGGGTCTACGTGAAGGACCTTATAAAGCTGGCGGGTCAGCGTCGACTGCGGATTGCTGCGCAGCCGTTCCTCTGCCTGGCCTCGCATGGCTTCGAGGAAGGCTGTCATCTGCTTAAACTGAGACTGCAAGTGAGTCGCACTATGGAGAGAATCTTGTTTGTTGAATTCGACGAGCTGTTCCAGCGTCTGATGGAGGGTGAGGGCGAGCAACAGCATGACGACAATACCAGGCAGCCAATGCTGTCGGTGTAGAGCATTGTGAAAGCGTGTTATTGGCATATTGACGGTCGTACCTGATTTTCACTGATTCAATTGTCAGTCTAGGTAGTAACCATGGAGAACATCTCTTCTGGATGCTATTTCGGTGATCTCACCCCACTCTTGTTACGTTTTGTCACATTTATACATAGTCACGGCATAGTCAGGGGGTAACATGGTGACCATCATTGATGAAGTGCCCTCTTTTCTCTTAATTTCATGGATTGCTTGATGAAAATGCGTACTTGGCTGGTGCTTGCCTGCCTCTCTCTGCTGATTTCCGCCGGCTGGTATTACCGCCACTTTGCCCCTGCCGGCAAACCCCAGCCACGTCAGGTCAACATCCGGGCGCAGACGGTCAGCCAGAGCTTGGCCGAACCCTCCATCAAGCTGGTGAGCAAGCTGGCCGCCAACCGTTCCGTGGTGATAAGCCCCGAGGTGACCGGCCGCATCGTCAAGATAGCGGTGCGCTCCGGCCAGCAGGTCAAGCAGGGGGACGTATTGATCGCCCTCGACGCCGGCAAGCAGCAGGCGGAGCTGGCCGAGCAGAGCGCCAGCGTGCGCGACGAGAGCCGCAAGCTGCGGGACATGCGTAGGCTGGTGGCGCGCGGCGCCATCACCACCTCCGAGCTGGAAGGGCAGGAGGCCACGGTCGCCCAGGCTCAGGCCCGCGCCGATGCCGCCAAGTACGAGCTCTCCCTGCGCACCCTGCTGGCGCCGTTCGACGGCTCGGTCAGCCTCATCGATCTGAGCGAAGGGGCCCTGGTCAACAGCGGCGATACCCTGCTCCACCTGGACGAACTGGCCAAGCTGCGGCTCGATCTGGCGGTGCCTGAGCGCTACCTCTCGCTGCTGCGCCCCGGCATGGCGGTGACGGCGACCAGTTCGGCCTGGCCGGACCAATCTTTCCGCGGTGTGCTGGAGACCCTGGACAGCCGCGTTTCCAACGATACCCAGAACATCAAGGCGCGGGTGATCATTCCCAATCCTGACGGTCAGCTGCGCCCCGGCATGCTGCTCAATGTCGAACTCTCCCTGCCACCACAGAAGATGACCCTGATCCCGGCCCAGTCGGTGGAGTATGCCGGCGAGCAGCGCTTCGTCTATCGTCTCGAACCCAACGGCAAGGTCAAGCGGGTGCCGGTGGTGCTGGGGGATACCCATGGCGAAGAGGTGTGGGTGACCGAAGGGCTCAAGGTGGGCGATCGCATCGTGGTCGAGGGGCTGGTCAACCTGCGTGACGGCGTCAGCGTGCACGATCTGGCGGAGGTCAAAGGCTGATGTGGCTCTCCGATATTTCCGTGCGCCGCCCGCTGGTGGCGGTGGTGCTGAGCGCGCTGCTCACCGTGTTCGGTCTGGTTGCGTTTTCCAAGCTGACGGTGCGGGAGATGCCGGACGTGCAGACCCCGTCCGTCTCCATCACCACCATGTACGAGGGGGCCGCCCCCGCCGTCATGGAGAGCCAGGTCACCAAGCCCATCGAGGATCAGCTCTCCGGCATCAGCGGCATCAAGAACATCAACTCGGTGACCCGCAAGGGACGCTCTGTCATCACGGTGGAGTTCAAGCTCGGCTGGAACATGGTGGAGGGGATCTCCGATGTGCGCGACGCCATCTCCCGCGCCCGTCCCAAGCTGCCGGACGAAGTGGATGAACCCCTGGTCACCAAGGACAACGGCAACGGCGACGTGGCGGTCTGGCTCAACTTCAGCAGCACCCAGATGGACCGCACCGCCATGACCGATTATGCCAACCGGGTATTGGTGGATCCCCTGAGTTTGGTGGACGGGGTGAGCGAGGTGTCCCTCTCCGGCGATCTGACCCAGGTGATGTACGTGCGGCTGCGCCCGGCCGACATGGCGGCGCGCGGCGTCACGGTGGCGGACGTGCAGGATGCCCTCAAGCGCGAGAACATCGAGCTGCCGGGGGGGGAGATCCGCAACAACAGTATGACCATGGCGGTACAGATTGCCCGGCTCTATCACACCGCCGCCGATTTCCAGGCGCTGCAGGTGCGCACCGCCGCCAACGGCCAGAGCATCTATCTGGCTGACATCGCCGATGTGGAGGTGGGTGCCAAGAACGAAGACAGCGCCTACCAGCGCAACGGCCGCGAGAGCTTGGGGATAGGCATCGTAGCCCAGTCCACCGCCAACCCGCTGGCGGTGGCGCAGGGGGTCGAGAAGAAGATGGCCGAGATGCAGCGATTCCTGCCGGAGGGGGCAACGCTGGAGGTCGACTACGACTCCACCATCTTCATCAAGCAGGCCATCGACGAGGTGTACGAGACCCTGGCCATCTGCGCCGTGCTGGTAGTGGCCGTGCTCTACCTGTTCCTGGGGCAGGGGCGTACCACCCTCATTCCGGCCATCACGGTGCCGGTCTCCCTCATCTCCGCCTTTATCGGCGCCTGGTATCTGGGCTTTTCCATCAACCTCATCACCTTGCTCGCCCTTATTCTTGCCATCGGTCTAGTAGTGGATGATGCCATCGTGGTGGTGGAGAACATTCACCACCATCTGCAGCGCGGCGAACCGCCCCTGCTGGCGGCCTGGCACGGCACCCGCGAGGTGGGCTTTGCGGTGATCGCCACCACCGCCGTGCTGGTGATGGTGTTCGTGCCCATCGCTTTCATGGATGGCATGGTGGGTCGGCTCTTTACCGAATTCGCCATCCTGCTGTCGCTGGCGGTGCTCTTCTCGTCGCTGATCGCGCTCACCCTGACCCCGGCCATGGGCTCCTGGCTGATGCGCTCGGTGGATCGGCCCAACCGGCTGACGGCGGCGCTCGATCGTGGCCTCGGCTGGGTGGAGACCCACTACCGCCGGCTGCTCGGCTGGGTGCTGCACCACTCGCGCTGGACCCCGCTGGTGCTGGTGCTCTGCCTGGGCGGCATCGGTGCCCTGTTTGCCCAGTTGCCCACCAGCCTGACCCCGACCGAGGATCGGGGCGTGCTCTACGTGTTCGTCAAGGGGGCCGAGGGCACCAGCATCGAGCGGATGAAGCGCAACATGCAGCAGGTGGAGGCGGCCATCATGCCGCTGCTTGGCAAGGGGGTGGTGCAGGCCATGAGCTTCAGCACCCCGGCCTTCGGCCGCGGCGGCGATCAGACCGGCATGGCCATCATCCAGCTCACCGACTGGGCCGAGCGGGATGAAACCGCCACCGAGTTCGCCAAGTCCCTGAGCGGGCGGCTGGCCGGCATTCCGGATGTGATGATCCGCACCTTCCAGCCGGGCTTTCGCGGTGGCTCCACCGCGGCGGTGCAGTTCGTGCTGCAGGGCTCCGATTACGCCGAGCTCTATCAGCAAGGGCTGGCCCTGAAAGAGGCGGCAGCCCAGAGCGGTCTGATGGAGACGCCGGATCTCGACTATGCCGAGAAGACCCCGGAGCTGCAGGTGACCATAGAGCGGGATCGGGCCAACCAGCTCGGCATCCCGGTCTCCACCGTCGCGAGCTCCCTGCAGGCCCTGCTCGGCGGCATCAGCCAGACAACCTATGTAGACAGAGGGGAGGAGTATGACGTCTATCTGCGCGCCAACCAGCGCGACTTCAACGGCGTCTCCGACTTGAGCCGCATCTACCTCAAGGCGGCCAACGGCGAGATGGTGACCCTCTCGACCCTGGCCACCGTCAAGCAGGTGGCGAGCCCGCAGCGCCTCAACCACTACCAGCGCCAGAAGGCGGTGACCCTGACTGCAGATCTGGCGCCGGGCCACACCCTGGGCGAGGCGCTGGATTACCTGGACGGCTGGGCCAATGCCAACCTGCCAAACGGCATGACGGTGGATTATGCCGGCGAGTCCAAGGACTATCGCGACAACCAGGGCGAGATGGTGATGGTGTTCGCTCTGGCCCTGCTGGTGGTCTATCTGGTGCTGGTGGCCCAGTTCGAGAGCATGCTGACCCCGGCGGTGGTGATGGTGACGGTGCCGCTCGGCATCTTCGGTGGCCTGCTCGGCCTCTGGCTGACGGGGCAGGAGATGAGCATCTACAGCCAGATCGGCATGATCATGCTGATCGGCATGGTGACCAAGAACGGCATCCTGATCGTCGAGTTCATCAACCAGCTGCGCCAGCGCGGCGAGGGGTTTGACGAGGCGATCGTCGCAGGCTCGGTGCGCCGCTTGCGCCCGATCCTGATGACCTCGCTCACCGCCATCATAGGGGCCGTGCCGCTGATGCTCTCCATGGGGGCCGGCTACGAGAGCCGGATGTCGGTGGGGACAGTGGTCTTCTTCGGTCTCTCTCTGGCGACCCTGGTGACCCTGCTGCTGGTGCCCGCCATCTACCATCTGCTGGCCAGACGGGCCGGCATGACCGGCGCGCGGGATCAACAGGTGGACGAGGCGCTGGCCGCCAGCGAGGCCACCTCGCAGCAGGACAAACCGGCCGCCTGATGCGGCCCCCCATATAGGGGCAGAGGCTGGCAAGCAAATGGCTGCGGGTTAATATGTAGCCAGTTTGATACTCGAGGTGAGTCATGTTGCCATCAGCCATTTATGAGCCGCTGCCCTTTGCCTACATGGGCTGCGGTTTGCTTTTGTTGGGGATTGCCGATCAGCCGGGGCTGTTGCTGGCCGGGTTGGCACTCTATCTGGCCGGTTCGCTGGCCTGGTTTCGGCGCGGCGCCTATCGCCGCCCAGACAAGCACCGGCTGATGCGAAAGCAGGGCTGGCCGCTGTGGCTCTACGAGAGCCGGCCGTTCGCGTTGATCCTGCTGGGCCTGCTGATGCTGCGCCTGGCCACCCACCCGGTGTTCCTGGCGCCCGCCCTGGTCTGGTGCCTGCTGGGTGGCTATCAGCTGCTGCAGCGTCACTACAACCGTATCGTGCTGGCCCGCGCCCTGGCCTGAGCCGAACATTGACCTGCACTTTTGAGGCGAGCCCCGCTGGCTCGCCTTTTCCGCATCTATCGTAGGGGCAAAAAGCCGTCGCCCCCGCCTTGCTCTGCCGGTATAATGCGCGACCCGAATTGTTCCAGGTGGTCAAAATGCAGCCGGTTACCAACCTCTTCTCCTATCCCCGTTACTGGGCCGAGTGCTACGGCACGGCGCCCTTCCTGCCCATGTCCCGTGCGGAGATGGACAAGCTCGGCTGGGACAGCTGCGACATCGTGCTGGTGACAGGCGACGCCTACGTGGATCACCCGAGCTTCGGCATGGCGGTGATCGGCCGCATGCTCGAATCCCAAGGCTTTCGGGTCGGCATCATCGCCCAGCCGGACTGGTCATCGAAAGATGACTTTATGCGCCTGGGCAAGCCCAACCTCTTCTACGGTGTGACCGCGGGCAACATGGACTCCATGATCAACCGCTATACCGCCGACAAGAAGCTGCGCCACGACGACGCCTACACCCCGGGGGATGTGGGCGGCAAGCGGCCGGACCGCGCCACCCTGGTCTATACCCAGCGCTGCAAAGAGGCTTATAAAGAGGTGCCGGTGGTCATCGGTGGCATCGAGGCGTCGCTGCGCCGCATCGCCCACTACGACTACTGGTCCGAGACCATCCGCCGCTCGATCCTCATCGACGCCAAGGCCGACATCCTCATCTACGGCAACGCAGAGCGGCCGCTGATCGAGGTGGCGCACCGCATCGCAGGCGGCGAGACCATCGACACCATGCAGGACATTCGCGGCACCGCTGTGATCCGCAAGGAGCCGCTGCCGGGCTGGCGCGGGGTGGATTCGAGCAAGCTCGATCAGATTGGCCGCATCGACCCCATTCCCAACCCCTATATGGAAGGGGCCCCCTGCGCGGACGACGAAGGCACCGCGCCGGTGGCGCAGGAGGCCAAGCCCATTCTGGTGCAGCCGCCCAAGCAAAAACCCTGGGAGCTGACCTACGTCAAGCTGCCGGCGTTCGAGCGGGTGAAGGAAGACAAGGTGCTCTACGCCCATGCGTCGCGCATCCTGCACCACGAGACCAACCCGGGCTGCGCCCGCGCGCTCTCCCAGGCCCACGGCGATCGCATCATCTGGGTCAACCCGCCCGCCTTCCCGCTCGAAACCGACGAGATGGACGGGGTGTTCGGCCTGCCTTACCAGCGGGTGCCGCATCCGGCCTATGGCAACGAGAAGATCCCGGCCTACGACATGATCAAGACCTCGGTCAACATCATGCGCGGCTGCTTCGGCGGCTGCTCCTTCTGCTCCATCACCGAGCACGAGGGGCGCATCATCCAGAGCCGCTCGGAAGAGTCGATCTTGAAAGAAATCGAAGAGATCCGCGACAAGGTGCCGGGCTTTACCGGCGTCATCTCGGATTTGGGCGGCCCCACCGCCAACATGTACAAATTGCGCTGCAAGAGCTCCAAGGCCGAGCAGACTTGTCGGCGCGCCTCCTGCGTCTGGCCGACCATCTGCCCGCACATGGACACCGACCACAGCCCGACCATCAACCTCTATCGCAAGGCGCGCGACCTCAAGGGCATCAAGAAGATCCTGATCGCCTCCGGCGTGCGCTACGACATCGCGGTGGAAGATCCGCGCTACATCAAGGAGTTGGCCAAGTACCACGTCGGCGGCTACCTCAAGATCGCGCCGGAACACACCGAGGAGGGCCCGCTCTCCAAGATGATGAAGCCGGGCATGGGCAGCTACTACAGCTTCAAGGAGCTGTTCGACAAGTATTCCAAAGAGGCGGGCAAGCAGCAGTACCTGATCCCCTACTTCATCTCCGCCCACCCGGGCACCACGGATGAAGACATGGTGAACATGGCGCTCTGGATCAAGTCCAACCGCTTCAAGCTCGATCAGGTGCAGAACTTCTACCCGTCGCCGCTGGCCAACGCCACCACCATGTATTACACCGAGAAAAACCCGCTCAACAAGGTGAGCCGCCAGGGCGGGGACGTGTTCGTGGTGAAAGGGGAGCGTCGCCGTCGCCTGCACAAGGCGCTGCTGCGCTACCACGATCCGGCCGGCTGGCCGATGATCCGCGAAGCCCTGCTGGAGATGGGCAAGGGCCACCTGATCGGTAACGGTCCCGACTGCCTGGTGCCGCCGGAAGGCCGTGGCGAAGCCAAGGCAGAACGCAGCCGCAGCAAGGGCCTCAAGCCCGCGTTGACCCGCCACAGTGCCATCACCCATCAGCGCAGTAACGGGGCGGGCAACAAGGGCGCTCGCAGCGAGGCCGGTGCAGCCAATGCCCCGGCAGCCAGCAGAAATGGCGGCAAGGCGGGCAATGGCAAACCGGTGGGCTCCGAGCTCAAGTTGGGTAAAGGGAACGGCAAACCCGCCGGACAAGGCGCAGGCCAGAATGCTGGTAAGGGCAAACCGACCGGCAAACCCGCCCATAAGGGCAAGGCGTCGACCCGGGCAGGCTCTGCCAAGCCCACCGCTCAGGGCAGCAAGCCTGCGGCCAAAGGAAATGGTGCCAAGCGACCGGCACGGTGAGTTTGCTGATTGGAAAGCGATAGAAAATAAAAAGGCGACCGTATGGTCGCCTTTTTATTTTTTTAGAGTGATGAAATGCGGTATCAGCATTATCAGTTAACGTGATATAACAATTTCCTTATTCAAGGAACTTGCCGCAGGAGATTGTGGAAATTTCTTTTTAAGAGATGAAATATAAGCATGTAATCTTGTATACATTTTTTTATCAACGGAGTACACGAATGATAGTAAACCGTTTACTCTTCGGTAATTATCACTCTTACCTGTAAATAAATAATGAATTTCTGCTCTTATTTCCCTATATTTTAAACTTCCAATTCCAACATTATTATCTGACAAAACAAGACCAGTGATTTTTTTCTGTTTTTTCACTCCAGACAATGTTGTCTTAGGCTTGTTAATCTTGAAACCTTCATCAGATATTATTGTTCCTAAAAAGGATTTGGCTTTTTGAATTTTTAATGCGCTATTTGATGATAATGTAATATCATCTGCATATCTTGTATAGGTTATGCCTTTCGGCCCAGCATAGCCTTGTATTCTAGAGTCTAATTTTGAGCAAACTAAATTGGCTAATTTAGGTGATGTCGGGGCACCTTGAGGTAATCCACCTTTGAAAACACATAAATTAGTTAGGAGTACACACATTTCTTTGTTATATCCAACAGAAGAAAATACTCCATAAACCTTATTTGCTGAAACGCTTGGGAAAAAATCTTGCAAATCAACAGAAAGAACATATTGAGAACCAATATGTGGCTTCGCATTATCTAATATCGACATTCCAGACTCAAATCCTTTTGAGTATGAGGAGCAGCTCAATTCATCTAGTATATTTCGCAATATCCAAGCTTGAACAGCTTTCAGATCTCGAGATGGCTGTGCAATTAGACGGTAAGAACCATTTGTCTTTGGCACTTTATAAGTCTTATATAAAAACTCTGAAGATCTTGATAGGTGACGGATTTTGCTAGGGGATAAACGTGAGAAAGAAGCGAAATCCTCTAAAGATTTCATTGCCGGCAGACCAAGATTTCTTAGTCTATATATGCTCTGGGTTGTCATCATGTTGGCGAAACACCCTTACGTCTTAAGTATCAAGTTTAACTGTGCAGATCAAGAAACGGATGTTTCTGGCTCTGCACAGTTAAATGCAGCAATAGCTCAGATTGTGTGCAGGACAGCGAAACGCTATCCAATGAACCAAGGTTCACTCGCTAAGGGTGCCCGCCGGTGAACATCCTATCACGACTAACTTTGGCTTTCCTACGATTTTCTGCATTTAGAAGCTCTATCCTAACTTTATCTAGATATATTCTATCGAATGTCTGCCTAACATGCTGAGCACCTAGAGTGGTGACTATATAACCGTAGTCAGTTTTTGATATAAAACGATTAAATGATAGACGGGCTAAAGCCGATCTCGTCGCAATTTCACATAGCGTCTTATCATGATTAGTAGCAAACTCCATTAATTTGTATAACATCAAAGAGTTAACGCTATCAATTAAATAAATACACGGAAGGATAAAGTTTTCTGCTTCTAAAATGTTGGCGACATCTTTTTTTACATGCCTGTTTCTTTTTATTACGGTAATGTGATCATTAACTTTTCTATATATTTTGTTTGCCTCTATGGGATCTGATAAATGATCGTAGTTAATATGTAGGACTTTGCCTGTTTCAGAGTTTTTTATCAGCCTATAAGGACCATAATTTATAAAGCTTTTATCTGATTTATATTTTTTGTTAGATAATACAATGATTTTATTAGCAAGATTCTTATTGTTCGAAAATGCTCCAATTTCTGCGAATGAACCAGGGCTTTCAGGGAAAATAACTATACTGTCAACGCTGTCAGCGAGAATATTCTCAAGTTCTAAAAGGCTGAATTTTCCTTGTCCAGCGAGTAAATCATCAAATATATCTTCTGGATATAGTAGTTCATATCTCGGATACTTAGAGAATATCAATGCCATTTTTGATCTTGCAGTGGCTTTGTTTTTTATATCAGCGCCGCACAAAAAAACAGTGACTTTTTTTTGGTTGACAGGAACAAAAATATGCTTTTTGATAACTTCAGAGATAATTTTAAGTTCCGTGTCAGATAGAGACTTATCAACTTTATAATGCTTGGTTTTAGCTGTCATTGACATATCCATATCATGGGATGTATTTCATGTTAATTGCTTATAATTCTAAAATTAATTTAGAAATTAATAAACGCTAAAAACTTATAAATCACTGTTTAGGGTCGGGTAATGAAAACCTCGGGGAGTGATATCTGTGGTATCAAAGACGCCCCATCTCTTTGTGCAAGGCGTAATGCAAGAATTCCACGCTACCGCCCGTGGATTACAGCTTCCAATATGCTCCCTTGACCCGCGCTGGCAGTAACCTATCGCAACTCAACAGGTTCTGGATGGCTATGGTAAGCCAAACGAAACTGCCGAGGCGAGCCTTAAATTGATTCAACTATCAGAAATTAATCGTTTTTTGCGTTTGATCAGCAAATGGAACTGGAAGGCGGCTTTATTGCCATATCCCGCTTTGGCAAGCAGGGAAGGGGAGTGGATCGGGGCGACCTGCTGGTCGCCCCTGGTGATTGCCATATCCGGCGTGCGAGGGGTTAGCCGTTATAGCCGTAGCAGCGTTTGAGCTCCTCGAAGTCGTAGTAGTGGCTGCCGCTCTGGTAGGGCTGGCAGCCGGTTTTAAAGGCGATCTCCTTTTCGTTGTAGAGCATCTTGACCAGCACCTGCCGTTGCCCGTTCTGGTAGATATCCCACTGAATATTGGCGGTATAGGGGGAGACCCAGCCGCCGCGCCACTCGTTGTTCTGCTGGCTGAACAGTTGATCCGCGCTGGCCCCCTGACGGCTCCCCTCCAGCTTCATCAGGGCGGCGAGGGGGATAATGGCTTCGGCGTGGGCAAAGCGCAGGGTGGCCCGTCGGCTCT
This sequence comes from Aeromonas sp. s3, assembly GCF_040907805.1. Lineage (NCBI taxonomy): Bacteria > Pseudomonadati > Pseudomonadota > Gammaproteobacteria > Aeromonadales > Aeromonadaceae > Aeromonas > Aeromonas sp. s3. Next base: position 52,414 of record NZ_JBFOCQ010000016.1, on the reverse strand, counting down.
GCTCACCCTCCACCACCTGACGCTGCACCTCGCCAAACAGGCCGTCGAGCAGCGGCTGGGCAATGGTGTAGGGGGCGCTCTGGTTGGCAAAGCTCGGCCCCTTCTCGTAGAAATCTTCCGCATCGGAGAGGTAGGAGAACCAGGCAGACTCCTGTGGGGTCAGGAACTGTTCCAGCGCCCAGGGTTCGCTGCCCTGTGCCTGCGCTTCGCGGATCATGCCGGGGCCGATGATAAAGAGGTTGTAGAGCATCAGGGCCGCATCCACTTCGTCGCGCACATAGGTCATGCCGCCATCTTCCGGGTTGACGGCGACAAACTCGACGCCGCCCGCCAGATAGTCGACAAAGCCCTTGCTGTAGATACGCTCCAGCATGCTGCGAGCCATCTCTTTGGTCTTGCTCAGGTTTTTAAGCTGATCCAGCGCCCTGGCCAGCTCGGGGGCCGGGGCGATTGCGGCATCTTCGTCGCCGATAAAGCGCTGGTAGCTCTCATAGGCGGGCAGGTAGCGGGCGTAATCCCCCTCGGGCGTGGTCTTGTGGAAGTAAAGCTCGAACTTGTTGACCAGCTTTTTGTCGATCTTCGAGGGGTCATCCTGCGTGAGGTAGCACTGCGCCGAGTCGCTGACATAGTTCACGTCGCGCTTGAGGCTCTCCATAAAGTAGAAGGCGCTTTCGTTGGCCCTGTCCTTGCCCGAGGTGACCACCTTGATGCAGTGGGGCTCGCTGCTGTTGAGCAGGGTCGGCAGCCGCGCCGCCAGCCGGGTGGCGAGATTGGCGTGCTCCTCTTTGCCCAGCGCCGAGAGCAGGCCATAGCCCAGCTTCTGGTTGGCGGCCGTCACCAGGTCGACCTTGCCTCCCAGCCCCTGCCCGAGAGTGGTGAGCGCCCCCTGACGCTGCGCCTCTTCCCATACCAGCTTGGTCAGCACGTCATATTTCGGGCTGGAGAGGGAGCGCGAGCCATGGCGCGCCACCATCTCGGTAAAGACCGGGCTGAACCCCTGGGGCGCTGGCTCGTAGCTCTCCGCCTGCTGCTGCGGGCTGTAGACCGCTTTGGTGCTGTATTGATAGGCGGTTTTGCCCTGGCTGTCGGCAGACGATTCGTTCTCTGACTGGCAGCCGCCAAGCAAGACCAGCGAGACGGCCAACGCCACATAAGAAGAGCGCGGAAAAGTCATGATGTTCCTTATCTATCCATATGAAAAATAAGTGAAAAACTCTATGGCTTGAAAATGACCGCGGGATGTCAGCCAGATGACAGGCTGATGACTTCTGATAAAGCAGTAAGCAAGGGGACAGACGTGGCGAGCATGCCCATCAGGGAGCGCTTCTGTTATCTTGGCCTGCCCGATAGATGGGCTTGGAGCCCGTTCATGACGTGTTTGGCAGGAGCAATCAGATGGCAATAAAAACGCGATCCCGCAGGGAGAAGGTGGGCGGCGGCCTTGGGCTGCTGCTCGGGATTATCGGCTTCAACCTGCTGGTGCCCTTCCTGTTTGAAAAGCAGGCGGGCTTTGATGGCAACCAGCTGCTCTGGGCCGCCGTGACGGCGCTGGTCTGCGCCGAGCTGGGGGGCCAGAGTGGGCAAGTGGCTGGATCGCCGGGAGCAAACGAGAGCCGGCGACTGACTCAGGAGGCGGCCGACAGGTCGCGCCTTGCCCTGAACTGGCTGGGAGTCAGGCCGGTGATGCGCTGAAATTCGCGATTGAAATTGGATTTGGTCTGAAAACCGGCGTTCATCAAGATCTGGGTAATGCTCTCATCCGTGTTCAGCAGAGCCTGCCTGGCATGGGCAATCCGATATTCGTTGATGACCCTGGGGATGCTCTGCTGGCGCACCAGATTGACGGCACTGGAGATCTGCTTGGCGGGAATGCCCAGTTTGCGTGAGAGACGGGCCAGGGTCAGCTCAGGATCCAGATAGCAGGCTTTCTCCTTCATCAGGTTATCGAGCAGAGCCACGATCTCCCGGGCGCGCTCTTCGCTCAGCAGCGGCGCTTTTTCTGCAGGCTCGGGTTCGGAGGCTGGCATCTCCTCCTCTTCTACGTCAGGGGTATTGACCCCTACCATCACCACGGCCGCCGCCAGCATGGGCACCAGCATCAGGTGACCCAGCGACAGGATATAGGGCGCCAGCTGGCCTTGATTGAAGGCGAAGTCGAGGGAGACGGCGGCGTCGATGGCCGCCGAAAACAGCAGCATCCAGCCTGCGATATGTTCCGCCCGCCTGACCCCCTCCCACTCATTGAACGAGACATAGAGCAGCAACTGTGTCTTATCGGAAAAGCGCACCAACGCGATGCCGTAGCAGAGATAGATAGCCGTTAGCAGGCCATCCAGCGGCAGTGGCAACCAGTTGTGGGTCAGCATGCCGAAGGCAACCAGTGCGGGGCCGACGCCGTGCAGCCAGGAGATGCGGGCCCCTGGCGCCTTGGCCCGGCTGAAGATATGCCAGGCGGCCACCGGAATAAGCGAGGCAAGGATCGGCTGCGCGAGAGTGAGCAGCGCCAGATCGAAGGTCCAGCGCAGCCCTACCACACCGGTGGTGATGGCGCACAGCAGCAAAAAGAGGGCGGTCGTTCTGGCAGATCGCCCGAGGCGCGCCAGCAGCACGGCGGCCAGCAGTGCCAGCAGCAAGGAGACGATAAAGGGTATGGGTATGGCCAGCATCATGTATCCCGTGTGCAAAGAGTGGCCGTTGACCGGCGGCGGCATGCCAGCATAACGGCTTGGGTCAGGCGAATGAAGCCCATGATGGCGCAGGCGCGGTTCGAGGACGACCTGAAACCGGTTTGAGGACGCCCGGGGGCGCTTTGCTCCCCATGATAAGGGCTCTCAATCACCATAAAAGGCAGGTATCCATGTTCTCTTTCTATTGGCTGGCGTGGCAACGCGCCCTGGATTTTTCGGGTCGCGCCACCCGGGCCGAATGTTGGTGGTTCATGTTGGGCCATCTGCTGGTCACCCTGATCTGCATCTGGCTGGACGTGCTGCTTGCCAGCCTGGGCTGGCTGGATCTGAGCTACGGCCTGGTGAGCAGTGTGCCCCTGATTGCGCTTATCGTGCGTCGCTTGCATGACACCGGCCGCTCCGGTTGGTGGGGCTGGGTCTTTCTGGTGCCGGCCGTGGGGCCCTTGCTGCTCATTTATTTGTTGGCGCAGCAAAGCGGGGCAACCCATGTTGGCAAGGAGGCATCGGCATGAGACACGCACTCTGGTTGTTTATGCTGTGCTGCTCGCTGACGGTGGCTGCCGTCAACAATCCCCACGATTTTCCCAAGGGGGCGCTGGGCCTGCTGCAGGTCGACAGCCTGACCCGTGGCGAGCTGCTGTGGCTGCAGGGGCGGGTGGGGGAGGGAACCTATACCACCACGGATGCCGAGGGGCGCCACTGCGCCATCCGGGTGCCGGTGGCGGTCGGCAAGGTGGCGAGCAGCGGCCTTGGCATCGACTCTGCTGCGGGGCTTGCCATCATCGTCATGACGCCGCGGCTCGATGCGGCGCTCAGCAAAGGTGAGCGGGTGAACAGCCGCGACTTCATCTTCTCCCGCGAGGCCGCAGACCCGGCGGCCGACGGCTATATCGTCAGCGGGATCGCGGCAGACGAAGGGTTTGTGCTGAACTCGCGGCGGCGCTGGATAGCCTGGCTGCTGGAAGACAAACCGGCGCTGCGCTGTCAGTAAGGTCTCCCTCGTCGGGAGGATGCGCCGGCCAGGGAAGTTCCACTGGCCGGTGCACTTACTGCCACACCTCCTGCCCCTTGCCATTGAGCAGGGTGTGAAAGAGATAGTGATCGTCCCGATCGTAATAGACGGTAATGGTGTGCTGCTCGGTGTAGTCCGCCGCCACGCTGGCCACCGTCATGGGCACCAGGATCAGCTCCCCCAGCCCCATTGTCACGGCGCTCGCCGTGGCCTGGCCATTGCCGTCACCGCGCTTGTGGATCTTGCCGAGCACGGTAAAGCGATCGCAGCCCTGCACCTTATCCTCGGTCAGAAAGGTGGCCTGCTGGCAGAGCTGGGGCTCGCCCAGTTCTGCGCGAATGGTCGTGCGGGTCTCCCCCGCTGTCAGGGTATTGCGAAAGCGCCCCGAGTAGTGATCGAGGGCGGCGGCGCAGCCGCTTAGCAGCCAAATCAGCAGCAGCGGTGTGAGCCGCAGACAGGCGGGTTTCATGGACGAGCCTCGTTATCCGCTAGGGCTGCATCGCCCCGCCGTTCAGGTTCGCTGCGATGCAAGAAGGTGGTCAGGGTATCGCGTGGCGGCGTGATGCCGCACTGCACCAGGATCCGCCCAATCGCCCCCCTGTGATAGCCGCCGTGGGTTACCAGGTGCAGCAGCATCTCGGCGCGGCTCATCTGCCCCTGGTCGCCATCCACGAAGTTGAACGAGAGCACGGCCTCGCCATCTGCCTCGCTCAGGTCGGCAACGTAATCCAGATACCAGGCATCCAGCTTGCTGATGGCGCTGCGCAGCATCGCCAGGGTCGGCGTCTCGGGGGTATTGGTGGCGGTAAAGCCGTGCCGTTCCCCCAGCAGGTTGGCTTTGAAGATGGTATCGACCACATGGATATGGTTGAAGATGCGCAGGGCCGTGTGGTGAGCCTCGCCATATTGCGCGGCATCCAGGGTAGCGAGGGTCGCCAGCAGTTCGTCATCGGCCCAGCGCTTGTAATGAAAAAGGGATTGCAGCGTCTCGTTGTTCATCGGTTCCTTGCCCTCATTTGCTCCTTGAAAGGTGGGCATGGTAGCCAAGAAGAGACCGATATGAAACCTGTTCTGCGGCGGTATCGATAGCAGGCTGGTTGCTGCAAGAAAGCGGTCAGCCGGGCCCCATGGGCCAGCCAGCCTATGTTCTGCTCTCGCTCTGGCTGGTGAAACATAAGGTGATCAATCAGTTACATAGGGCTGACCATAAGGCCGTCATCCCGGGCGTCGCTGAAGGCTGGGGGAGCCAGAGACACTCGCCCGAAGCCAGTGCCGCCGCCAGGTTTGCAGGGCAGAGAGAGGTGGCAAAAGGGCGGCCAGATGCCCTGAAATATCTGGTTACACTCTTCCCGCCCTGTTGATTGAATAGTGATTGAATAACGAAGGGCCGGGTGTGAAGATGCGCGCCACTCGCGACACGAGCCTGCTCGGCGAGAGATATCAAAAAAGCGACAGCGGTGATGGCGGCGGCGAGCGTCGCGGTCAACACCGCGGCAAAACCGGGCCGAGATGGCCCGCCATCTGTGAGTTCAGACCCCATGAAAAAACTGTTTCTGTTGTTGCCCGCGCTGGCGCTGACGGCCTGTGCCGGCAGCATGACCTCTGTTGACAAGACCAGCCCGCAAGGGCGCAAAGTGGTGGTGGGCCAATTCCCGCCCAAGCCGGAGAACTTGTGCACCCTCAAGCACAACGAAGAGCTCCCGATGAACCTGCTGGAGCGCTATAGCAGCGCAGGACTGCTCAACTCCTATCTGAACAACAACCAGGAGAGCGTCAAGGTGGCCGACGAGAAGCAGGCCAACTATGTCCACGTTTATATTCCCGCTCGTAAAATGCTGTTCGGGGTGATCGACCTTAACTACAACGACAAGCCGCGGGTCACCTACTACGACTGCCAGTCCCTCAAAGGGCTGTCACGGGGCTGATCCTCGCAGGCCGAATCGGCGTGTAATGCAAGCAACAGATGCAGAAACAGGGGCGACCGGCGGGTCGCCCCTGTTGCTTTTGGCGCCGCCGATGGAGGGGAGAGGAGGGGAGTGCTACTCTGTCCGCCAGTTTGCATTGACCGGTTGGCGCAGGCGCTCGCCAGCGCTGACTCTGCCCACGCGTGCCTGATAAAACAAGGAGTTGTCATGCGCATTGCCCTCGTAGGTCTTGGTGATATCGCCCAGAAAGCCTATCTGCCGCTGCTGGCCAGCGACGAGCGAGTCACCCCGCTGCTCTGTACCCGCAATTCGGCGGTATTGGATAAGCTGGCCCGCCAGTACCGAATTGCAGAGTGCTTCACCGAGCTGGGCGACTTGCTGGCAAGCCGCCCGGATGCGGTGATGATTCACGCCGCCACCGCGGTGCACCTTGAGCTGGCCGCCCAGTGCCTGCGTGCCGGCATCCCCACCTTTGTCGACAAGCCGCTGTGCGACACGTTTGCCGGGGTAGAGAGCCTGGCCAATCTGGCCCTGGCGCAGAACCGCCCGCTGTTTGTCGGCTTCAATCGCCGCTATCTGCCCGCCATGAGTGCAGCCCGAGGCCAGCTGCTCACCGAGCTCAACTGGCAAAAACACCGCCACGCCCTGCCGGGGACACCGCGCGCATTTCTGTTCGACGACTTTATCCATGTGCTCGACAGCCTCTGCTACTACGGCGGCACGCCTGATGGGGATCTGCATGCGGTGCTGCGGCGCTGTACCCGCCAACCCGAGTTGCTGGCCGGGGTGAGCGTGGCCTGGCAGAGCGGGCAGGTGGCGGTGAGCGGCAGCATGAATCGCAGCGCTGGCATTACCGAGGAGCGTATCGACGCCTATGGTGACAACCTCTCCCTGCATATCGAGAACTGCACCCGGGGCACCCTGGCCCGCGATAAAACCGTGCAGACCCTGGCCCCCGACGACTGGCAGTCGGTGCTGGCGAGCCGGGGCTTTGCCGCCATGCTGGCCCACTGGTATCAGCAGATTGAGGCGGGGCGGGCCGACGGGGCGCTGATAGAGAGCTACCTGCACAGCCACCGGCTGGCAGAGCAACTGGTGGCCCTGGCGGGGGAGTGAGGGTGAGCGCCGCGCCGGTTTGCTCGGGCCATGGACAGGAGGGGCGGGCGAAAAAATTGCCGGACCACTGTATGAGATGGCGCATCCCTGCGCAGTCGGCAGGGAAGGGCACCTGCCGGGCGAGCCAAGCGCTGGCTTGTTTGCTATCTTGGCGAGCAGAAACGGCCTTCAGAGCAGCAGCGAGTCTATGAGCATTATTTTGGGGATAGATCCGGGTTCACGCATCACCGGTTACGGGGTCATTCGCATCGTGGCGGGCAAGGCGGAGTACCTGGGCTCGGGCTGCATCCGCACCGACCTGGGAGAACTACCATCGCGCCTCAAGCAGGTCTATGACGGAGTGAGCGAGATCATCGCCCAGTTCAAGCCGGACGAGTTCGCCATCGAGCGGGTCTTTATGGCCCGTAATGCCGATTCCGCTTTGAAGCTGGGTCAGGCTCGCGGCAGCGCCATCGTGGCGGCGGTCAATGCCCTGTTGCCGGTGAGCGAATACTCGGCCACCCAGATCAAGCAGGCGGTGGTGGGCACCGGCGGCGCCGCCAAGGAGCAGGTGCAGCACATGGTGACTCACCTGCTCAAGCTCTCGGCCACCCCGCAGGCGGATGCGGCGGATGCCCTTGGGGTGGCGCTCTGCCACTTCCATACCCGCCAGATCCTGATCAAGATGGCCGGACGCAGCACGGGAGCGGTGCGCGGTCGCTACCGCTGAGCCGCGCATACCGCCGTGATAGCGGCACTGTCGGGCAACCGGCCATGCACCGGCGGGTTGCCTCTTCTGGCAGCGGCGACTGTCGGTAGAAGCCTCAAAAGGGTCACTTTCTGTCGCACCTCCTCTCCACCGAGAAGGGCTGTCTGACCGGTCGCTAACGACAATCCTCTCAGTTAATCAACGGCTTGTGATGTATGTCACATTTTATGGCCGTGCTCCCCTCCCTTCGCATGCCCGATCCTGACTCTCATAATATGCGCCGGCCGCGTGGTGCGGCCCGGTGAGCCCTGGGCTCCCGCTTCATCCATCATTGGGAGAATCGAGAAGTGAAACCTTTTGCAGCTGAATTCATGGGCACCTTCTGGCTGGTGCTGGGGGGCTGCGGCAGCGCCGTGCTGGCCGCCGCCTTTCCGAACGTCGGCATCGGCCTGCTCGGCGTGGCGCTGGCCTTCGGTCTGACCGTGCTGACCATGGCTTACGCCATCGGCCATATCTCGGGCTGTCACCTGAACCCGGCCGTGACCATCGGGCTCTGGGCCGGCGGTCGTTTTCCGGCCTCCGGCGTGCTGCCCTACATGGTCGCTCAGGTGCTGGGCGGGATTGCCGCCGCGGCTGTGCTCTATGTGATTGCCAGCGGTCAGGCCGGTTTCGATCTGGCGGCGGGCTTTGCCTCCAACGGCTATGGCGAGCACTCTCCGGGTGGCTACAGCATGCTGGCGGCGCTGGTGTGCGAAGTGGTGATGACAGCTTTCTTCCTGTTCGTCATCATGGGCGCCACCGACAGCCGGGCCCCGGCCGGCTTTGCCCCCATCGCCATCGGCCTGTGCCTGACCCTCATTCACCTCATCAGCATTCCGGTGACCAATACCTCGGTCAACCCGGCGCGTAGCACGGGCGTGGCCTTCTTCGTGGGGGACTGGGCACTGAGCCAGCTATGGCTGTTCTGGGTTGCGCCCATCGTCGGTGCCATTCTGGGTGCATTGGCCTATCGCGCGATCGCGACCAAAGCCTGATCCGTCAGGGCAACAAAGTGTGGTATCGACACGCCCCCGGGCGTGTTTTTTCGTTTCTGGCGGGTACGAAAACGGGCCGCAAGGGCCCGCAAAGTTGCTTGGTCGTCGGCAAGAGGGGAGGGGCTACAACCCCTTGGCGCTCAGCATGTCTTTGTAGCGCTGGCGCAGCAGTTGCACCCGCTCCACACATAGGCATAGGTGCGGGTTTCGGCCATGCCATATGGGAGGGAGTGCCACCTTGTTTGTGACTTGCCAAGGGCTTACAACCCCTTGGCACTCAGCATGTCCTTGTAGCGCTGGCGCAACAGCTGCACCCGCTCTACATAGGCGCGGGTTTCTGCGTAAGGGGGTATGCCCCCATGTTTTTGCACCGCACCGGCACCGGCGTTGTAGGCCGCGGTGGCCAGCGCTACGTTGCCACCATACTGCTTGAGCAGCCCCGCCAGATATTTCACCCCGCCGAAGATATTCTGCTCCGCCAGCATGGCATTGCCCACCCCCAGCTCCCGCGCCGTGGCGGGCATCAGCTGGGTCAGTCCCATGGCCCCCTTGCGGGACACGGCGAGGGGGTTGAAGGCGGATTCGGCGTGGATCAGCGCCCGGATGAGGGCCGGCTCCACCTGATAGGCCTTGGCCGCCGCCTGGATGGTGCTGGCGTAGTCATAGAGAAACAGGCCGGTGGTGTGCCAGTTGACCTTGGAGTCGGGGTCGCAGGCGTAGCAGTCGTTGAACAGCAGCAGCTCGTAGCGGCCCTGATCCGGCATCACGTCCGAGTAGCGCACCACGCCGTTTTTCTGCACCGACTTGTAGACCTGGATCTGGCGGGTACCGGGCGGCAGCGGTGGGCTGGCCGGCTCGGGGGGCGGCAGCACCCCCGGGGTGGGCATGGTGACGGGGGGCGTCGCGGGGGGCGGTGCCGGCGGCTCGGTGGTGAGGATCACCACCTCGGCCGGGGCGGGTGTCTGACTCCAGCCGGGCGGGGAGAACAGCGGGATCAATCCCATCAACATCCATGCTTTCAACGGCTTGCTCCTTCAGCCTCGTTAGCCTTGTTGAGTAAAGCATCACGGCGCGGGCAGAACAAGCCCGCCCTGACCGACCCGTGCACCCGGCCGAGAAAATAGCGGCGGCAGACCAAATAAAAAGGCCGCCCAGTGGCGGCCTCGCACGGTAGTTGCCGGTTTACTCCTGCAGCCAGAGGCGGGCGCTGCGGGCGGGAATGGCGACCCGCACCCACTGGCTCTGCACGTTGACCACGGCGCTCTGGTCGAGCACGTCCCGGTAGTTGCGATACCAGTTCATCTCGAACTTGGCGGTATCGAGCCAGTACTCCTGCTCGTAGTCGCACTTGTTGATACCGACCAGCCCCTGCTTGCCGCGCTTGAACAGCACGAAGCAGTCGCCGCTGCCGACCAGCTGCATGGGTTGGCCCTGCACCGCGTTGTGGAAGCGGATCATCCCCTTGATGTCACTGCGCAGGTAATAGTCCTGCCAGCGCAGCCCGTCCTTGGCCTGGGTCTCGCCGTGATCCGAATAGACCAGCGGCGAGCCGCCGTCGCGACCAAGCAGGTAGGCGTAGGCCAGCTTCTCGTCGGTCGGGTTCAGGATCTGGTAGCGAAAGCCATCGTTGGTGGGAATGTCGTGGGTGATGGCGAAGGTGACCGCCCGGCTGCCCGGCAGGGCCTGGCCGTAGGCACCGGGATCCGCCAGCAGGTTCATGCTGCCACCATAGCCGAGCGCCCCGCGCAGGGAGGCGAACAGCGGGAAGTCATAGGCACCCTGGCCGCTGCTGTCGAGGTAGGGCTTGAGGAAGCGCTCGTAGTCGTTGCTGCCGGCGCCGCCGGTGGTGATCACCTCGCCGAACACGTGCATCCCCTGCTTTATCTCCGGGGTGAACACGGCATTGATCTGGTAATCGCTCATGTGCTTGACCGCATCGACCCGAAAGCCCTTGATCCCCATCCCCTTGAGCGCCTTGAGGTAGGCCTGCTGCTGGCTTACCACCCAGTTGTTGGGGTCGAGATCCGGCAGCCCCTTGTCGCCGGCGCCGCCGCACAGCCGCCAGAACTGCACGTTACCCGGATCGTTCCAGTCGCTGATGCACCCTTCCGGATGGAAGTCCTGGCCGGCCAGGAAGTTCTGGCCCAGATCGCCAAACAGCTTCTGCCGCTCGAAGTAGCCGGGGTTGGCGGCATAGCTTTGCAGCAGTTCGCTGCCGGGGTAGTTGAGATCGCTGCGCTTCCAGCTTTCGTTGGCCATGTGGTTGAGCACCACGTCCGCGTAGACGGCGATGCCCCGCGCCTGCATGGCGGCGATCAGCTGCTCGAGATCCTGCTTGTTGCCAAGGGGAGTATCGATGAGGCGCAGATCCTGGGGTTGGTAGCGTGCCCACCACTCGTTGCCCGATGACTTGAGGGGCGGCGAGATGAGCACCTGTTTGTAGCCGGCAGCCTTGATGAGATCGGCCTTGGCGGTGACTTCACTGTATTTCCAGTTGAAGGCGTGCAGTATGACGTCGGCGTGTGCCAAAGGAGCGATCAGCATACCTGTGATCGCCCAGATTCCCGCTGTGTGTTTCATTATTGTCAGTCCTTTTATTGGGTGCCCTGATGGGCACCCAGAGCCTCACACCAGCTTGGCTGGCCGGCAATCGCCTGACGGTGATTTTGTGAGCACTTTCAAAGCGGACTGTGCGGATCTGTGACGGCTTGCAAAAAACCGCATAGATCCCATCATTACTGATTTTTCAATCACTTAGCGGGCTGTATTGCAACTCAGTCGACCCCGTTGTTGTAGAGCGGCTGCCAGGCACAGTAGCGCTGGCCATTGCGCTGGTTGTAGAGCCAGAAGCGGTTGCAGTTGTCGTCGTAGTTGCTGGCGCCGACGTTGACGGCATAGCTGCTCAGCTTCTGTCCCTGCAGGGACTGGAACACCCCGTTGTAGAGCAGGGAGAAGTGCAGGTGCGGGCCGGTGGAGGAGCCGCCCTCGCACAGCGCCTCGTTGCGGTTGCTGGCATAGGTGCCGATGGGGGTGTCGGCGGCCACGTAGTCACCGCTGCGCACCGAGACCCCGCTCATGTGGTAGTAGTTGGTGGCCCAGCCATTGGGGGCGGTGACTCGCACCTGGCAGCGGGAGAAGACGGTGACGGTGCCGCTGTTGGCGGCGGTGACCGTGTAGGTGGCACCGCCCCAGCCCGGCCAGTCGTAGGAGACGTCGATGGATGAGTAGGGATAGCCGGAGCCGGTATGGGAGTGGGCGCCGTTGGCCTTCCAGCTGTAGCCCTGGCGCCAGGGCAGCTGGAACTGGCCGCCAGCCAGCGGTGCCGCGGGCGCAGCCGCGCCGCCCCCGGGGGAGGTCATGGCATCCTGGCCGAACAGGGTCCGCCACTGCTCACCGAGCTGCTGCTGCACTGGCGCGCTCAGCAGGCTGGCGAGGGCGGCCTGGTGCGCTGCTTGCGGCGCCAGGGCGGGGGTGCGGCGCGGGGTGAGCTGCAGCTGGGCGCGGGCCTGGTAGAAGCGCTCGGAGAGCTGGCGCGCCATCAGCTCCAGCTGGTTGTCAAAGCCCCTGGCTTTCACCAGCTTGGCGAATGGCGCCGTCATGGCTTGATCGGAGGGGGCCGAGATGAGCTGGCTGCTCGTCTCCATCAGGGCCAGCAGCAGCTGGGGGTTGAGGCTGGTGATGCCGCTCCAGTGCAGGATCACCTCCTCCTTGGGTAGCAGGTGAGGCGCCTGTTGCAGCAGGAAATCGTGCAGATCGAACGCCATGGCCGCCTCGCCGAACACGAAGTGGGCCTCATCCAGGGGGAGTGCCGGGGCTTGGCCGGCGGCAAGCTGCTGCGCCGTGAAGTGATAGGGGGCAAGCGGGACATGGATGTCGCCGGCCCAGCCGGCGGCGGGCAGCAGGGCCAGCAGCAACAGGGAGGGGATCGGTCTGGACATGATAGCTCCTTGGCAAAGTGGTGAGGTGTCGGTGTGGGGATGACCCCACGCAGGCAACAACAGCGCGATGCTATGCCAAGGTTTCACCATAGGGTGAAATGGGGAAGTTGCTATTCGAATGGAGCTTTTTATCCGGGGCGCTGACGAGAGTGACTTGTTAATAAATGTTTACATGTTCTGTTTGTAGAGCCAAATCAGTGAGTTGCGGGCCAAGAAATGGCGAGCTGCCGTAAAGGGCCAGGAGAAGGGACAAACAGTGTCTGCCTCTGGTTTGCCGTGCTAGGATTGCGGTTTGCCGCCGCGCCGGCAGCATGTTAAAAAGTATGCAACTTGATGTGGTTATTGGCTTTTTTGTTACTAAAAGCCGTGATATCTTCATGCTGGTCGGATCTCTTCGACCAACAACTTCTGTGCGAGGATCTGGCCGGATGGCCAGGGATGAAACGAGTGTGATAGGCAAACGGGCGATGGAACTCACGTTCGAAGAGTACTGCGATGCGGATCTCTCCCTGATCAGGGACTACTACGAAACCACTTTCTCCCACTACGTGCCGGATCTGGCCGAGCGGATCTTCGTGGTACGCGACGCCCACTGGCTGGTGGGGGCCGTGCGCCTGCGCGACGAACAGGATTACTATCACCTCTGCGGCTTTCGCCTGCTGCCCCACTACCAGTCGCTGGGGTTGGGGTCTCGCCTGTTGCAACACGCTTGCAGCGATCTGCTGGACAAGCCGGTGATCTGCCAGGCCTTGCCGTTCGAAAAGCCCTTCTACCTCAAGGCCGGCTTCGCCGACCTGCCCCTGCACGAGCTGGAGGGGCCGCTCTTCTCCCTTTATGACCAGCAGCGCGAACAGGGTTACCAGATCGAGCTGCTGGTGCGCCAGGCCAAGGCCCCGGTCTACAACTGAACCGTCACTGGGGCTTGGTCAGCAGGTGGATCTTGCCCGGTGACAGCTCCAGCCCCAGCAGATTCTCCTTCAGCCAGGCCTGATTCGGATCCTTGGCATCGAGCCGGTAGACCGGTTGGGTCTCCAGCCGCTTCTCCATGCTCTGCAGCAGCATGCCGAGCATGAAGCCGAACTTCTGTTGCGCCGCCTCAGGCTCCAGCTTGTATTCAATCAACTTCATGTTGTCGAGGAACAGGGCGCTCTGTGCCTTGTCGTAGCGTGGCCTCGCCTCGTAGGCCATGTTCAGCCGGGCGTCGTATTCGGTGTTGTCCGGCAGGGCGATCTTGAGCTTGCCCTTGCCGTAGACCCGGGCGGTGTCCGGGCTCTGACGTCCGATCTGCACGTCGCTCTGCTCGAGCTGCACATGGGCCTTGATGATGCCGGGCAGCTCCAGCTGTTTGTTCACTTGCACCTGGGATTGCAGGTACTGGTTTATCTGTTGCTCATTGATGTCATATGAGCCTTGACCTAGCATGGTCAGACTGAGCAGCATAGATGACAGGATCATGCTAACGACCTGATTGAATGGGTGTGTCTTACAGCATACCATCCTGCTTTCGTGGGATCTGCCCACCGCTTTCACCCCTGTGTAAAAGGAGTTCTCGTGATCAACGGTCTGGAGCACGACATCCAACTGCTGTTTTCCCAGTTCCTGGGCTGGTTGCTGCTGCTGTTTCACACCGTGATCGTGGCGGGGGTCTCATTGCGGGTGGTGATGAAGCGACGCCCCATCGGGGTCTCGCTCGCCTGGCTCGCCCTCATCTATGCCATCCCGTTTGCCGGGGTCGGCTTCTACGTGCTGTTTGGCGAAATTCGCCTCGGCCGGCGGCGCGCCGAGCGGGCCCAGGCCATGTACCGCCCTTACGCCATCTGGATCCGCCAGCTGGCCCGGCTCTTCCCCCAGCACTGCTGCGAGGTGGGGGAGAAGGCCCAGCCGCTGCACGATCTGATCCAGGGACGGCTGGCCATGCCCATGCTCTCCGGCAACCGGATGACGCTGCTCAGCAAGCCGGAAGCCATCCTGCGCGAGATAGTGCGCGACATCCGCCAATCTTCCCAGTCCTGCTACCTGGAGTTCTACATCTGGCACCCGGGCGGCGACACCGACGAGGTGTGTGAAGCCTTGATGGAAGTGGCGGCGCGCGGCGTGGATTGTCGCTTGCTGCTCGATTCCATGGGCAGCAAGACCTTCTTCCGCTCGCCCTGGCCGAAGAAGCTGCGCAAGGCGGGGGTCAAGCTGGTGGAGGTGCTGCCGGTCGGGGCCTGGCGCATCCCGTTCCAGCGCCAGGATTTGCGTATGCACCGCAAGCTGGTGGTGATCGATGACAGGGTCGGTTACACCGGCTCCATGAACATGGTGGATCCCCGCTTCTTCAAGCAGAACGCCGGGGTCGGCCAGTGGGTCGACATCATGATCCGGGTACAGGGCCCCATGGTGCCGCTGATGTGGTCCATCTTCGTCTGGGACTGGGAGATGGAGACCGGCGAGCGGCTGCTCGACAGCCTGCAGCACGAGCCGGAGGCCTGGCCCCAGAGCAACTACCGGGCCCAGCTCATCCCGTCCGGCCCCTTCGTCGGCGGCGACTGCATCCAGCAGAGCCTGCTGCTGGCCATCTACCAGGCCCGCCACCATCTGGTGCTGACCACCCCCTACTTCGTACCGGACGATCCGCTGGCGGCGGCGCTCTCCTCGGCGGCGGCCCGCGGTGTGCAGGTGCAGCTGGTGCTGCCGGCGCGCAACGACTCCATCATGGCCAATTACGCCTGCAATGCCTTCATGGAAGAGCTGCTGGAGGCGGGGGTGGAGATCTACCGCTACGACGCCGGCCTGCTGCACACCAAGAGCGTGCTGGTGGATGACGACTTCGCCCTGGTGGGGACGGTCAACCTGGATCGGCGCAGCCTCTGGCTCAACTTCGAGGTGACCCTGCTCATCGACAACCCGGTGTTCGTCGCCGAGATGACCCAGCTGGTGCAGGGCTACATGGTAGAGGCGACGCCCATGTCGCTGGCCAAGTGGCGGGCACGCCCCTGGTACAAGAAGGCAATGGAGAACATGTTCTATCTGTTCAGCCCCTTGTTGTGACATCACTTAATTGTGGTCGGCGCCGAATTGCGCTTGCCTCCCCCCGAACTTGCCCCGTAGAGTGCGGCAATCACTCCCTGGAGAACGGAATAAAGATGAAGAAGCGAGTAGCGCTGGCCGTCACGGCGGCCTTGGTGGTGGGTGGGCTGGGTGCCTGCTGGTACACGGGCAATGCGTTTGACCGCATCATGGCCGAGCAGATCGCCAAGGTGAAGCAGGAGAGCGGCATCGATCTGAGCTGGCAGCCGGGTTCGAGCAACCTGTTCACCCGCGACGGCGTACTGAAGATGGTGATCACCCCGCAGACCCTGGCCAGCCTGGATGGTCAGCTGGAGGGGAGCGAGCCGGTCGAGGTGCAGTTCATCGTCGACAGCCGCATCCTGCCGCTCTACATCAAGAGCAACATGCTGCTCGACACCAGGCAAGGTTCGCTGGCGCCCGTGTTCGGCGCCTTCAAGATGGAGCAGTGGCAGTTTGGTATCGAGTCGGTCAGCAGCCTGTGGACCTCCAGCAACAGCAGCCGCTTCTGGGCCAACGAGTTCAAGGTCAAGCAGGGGCTGGACGAGTTCAGCTTCCTGCCGATGAAGGGTGACTATCACGGTGATCTGGAAGGCAATGGCCACCTCACCTTCCACTGGCAGGGCATGACCCTGCACGAAGAGCAGAACAAGATGGACATGGTGCTGGCCGAGCTCAAGGGCAGTGCCGACATGGCCGAGATCCGCGGCATCTGGCTCTCTCCCCGTAGCGACATGACCCTCTCCGCGCTGTCGGTACAGCTGCCGGACAACGTCAAGTTCTCCCTGCAGGGGCTGACCTCCGAGACCCAGCTGGCTGGGGATGATGCCCAGACCCTCTCCAGCAGCTACCAGATGAAGGTGGATACCCTCAATCTGGAGAACGAGGCCGACAACCTTGCGCTGACCCAGAGCAAGCTGGCCCTCAATCTGAAGGGGCTGGATCTGGAAGGCTATCAGGCGCTGCAGGCCTCCAGCGGCCAGGGCGTGGAAGAGGAAGCGATCCAGCAGGCGCTGGACAAGATGCTCAAGCGTGGCGCCACGCTGGAGCTGGTGGACTTGAGCTCCCATCTCAACGGCGAGCCGGTGGCCATGAAGGGCGACATCAAGCTGGCAAGCACCTCGCTCGAGCAGCTGTTCAGCAGCGAAGAGGGGATGCACGCCCTCTCCGGTCTGCTGCACGCCAACCTGAGCGGCAAGCTGGGCAAGGCGGTGCCGCAACTGGCACCCATGCTGGACCAGTTCGCGGCCATGGGGTATCTCAAGGCGGACAAGGAGCAGCTGACGGCCGAGATCAAGCTCGACAAGGGCGCCATGACCATCAACGATCTGCCGCTCTGATTTACGTCGCGTCAGTGCACATGGAACAAAGGCTCCCGCGGGAGCCTTTGTCGTTTTCAGTGGCCGGAATTACTTGAACACCACCGTCTTGTTGCCGTAGACGAACACCCGTTCGTTCAGCACCAGCTCCAGCGCCCGGCTCAGCACGGACTTCTCCACGTCGCGGCCGGCCTTGGCCATGTCGTCGGCACTGAAGGTGTGATCGACGTGGATCACGTCCTGCTCGACGATGGGGCCCTCATCCAGATCGTCGGTGACGAAGTGGGCGGTGGCGCCGATCAGCTTGACGCCGCGATCGAAGGCCTGGCGATAGGGGCGGGCACCGATGAAGGCGGGCAGGAAGGAGTGGTGGATGTTGATGATCTTGCGCGGATAGGCCTCGACGAAACTCGGGGTCAGCACCCGCATGTACTTGGCCAGCACCACGTAGTCGGGCTGGTAGCCGTCGATGATGGCGCGCACCTGCTCTTCATGCTCGGTGCGGCTCAGATCCTCGTGACTGACGGTGTGGAACGGAATGTCGAACTTGCCGGTCAGCTCGGCGAGGGTGTCGTAGTTGCCGATCACCGCCACTATGTCCATGTCCAGCGCACCGGCGTAGTTCTTCATCAGGATGTCGCCGAGGCAGTGGGTCTCCTTGGTCACCAGGATGACGATGCGCTTCTTGCCGGCCTTGACCAGGCGGCGCTGGGCACCGGTGGGCAGGGCATCATCGAGGTCGGCCAGCAGGGTCTCGTCGTTGAAGCGCCCTTCCAGCTCGGTGCGCATGAAGAAGCGGCCGTTTTCGTGATCCACGAACTCGTCGTTCTTGTTGATGTTGAGCTGATGCTTGTAGCAGATGTTGGTGATCTTGGCGATGAGGCCCTTGGCGTCCGGGCAGTCCGTCAGCAGTATTTTCTTTTCCATCTCTGTCATGATTCCGTTGGTGTTGTTGGCGCCTGAGTCTGCGCAGGCCGCGCGTTTTTTCTGGCACTATGCCACAAACAAAATCAGAAAGGACAGCGCGCCGTGCATCCGGGCGATCCGTGCCCCGGAGCAGGCATGCTATTCATCCTTGATGGGTTTTGTGCTGGTATCCGGCGCCGTTTTTCTTTAGGCTGTCTGCGCTTATTCTCAGGGCGGGGTGAAATTCCCCACCGGCGGTATCCCGATATGACTCGGGGAGCCCGCGAGCGCCCGACCCGGTTTTCAGCCGGGACGGGGTCAGCAGATCCGGTGAGATGCCGGAGCCGACGGTCACAGTCCGGATGAAAGAGGATAAGACAGACTATTGCAGGCAAGCCCCCCGCGGGCCGGCCGCCGCATGCCTATCTCTGTCTGCCTTTCCATGCCCTGATTCTGGTCCTTGTCTTGTTTAGGAGTCTTACCATGAATCAGTCTCTTCTCAGTGAATTTGGTGATCCCATTGCCCGTGTCGAAGCGGCGCTGGCAGCTCTGCGTGCCGGTCGCGGCGTGCTGGTGGCTGACGATGAAGATCGGGAGAACGAAGGGGATCTCATCTTCGCCGCCGAGTCCATGACCAATGAACAGATGGCCATGATGATCCGCGAGTGCTCCGGCATCGTCTGCCTCTGCCTGACCGACGAGCGAGTACGCCAGCTCGAACTGCCGATGATGGTGGAGGCCAACTCCAGCCACTATCAGACCGCCTTCACCGTGACCATCGAAGCGGCGCAGGGGGTGACCACCGGCGTCTCGGCGGCCGATCGCATCACCACCATCCGGGCAGCCATCGCCGACGGTGCCAGACCCTCCGACCTGCACCGCCCGGGCCACGTCTTCCCGCTGCGGGCCCGCACTGGCGGGGTGTTGACCCGCCGCGGCCACACCGAAGCCACGGTCGATCTGATGCAGCTCGCCGGGCTCAAACCGTTCGGTGTGTTGTGCGAATTGACCAAGGAAGATGGCTCCATGGCCCGCTTGCCGGATCTGGTGGCATTTGGCCGCCGCCATGACATGCCGGTGCTGACCATCGAGGATCTGGTGCAGTATCGTCAGTTGCTGTCAGAACGTTCAGCCTGAGCCTCATACGAAATTGTAATAAGCACAAAATTTGGTTACGCTTTGTGCGAACCTCATCCAGTGACCCTTATTTTTGACTGAACTTTGCACAAAAAGTGTACGTTTAAAAAAAAATGAGGGTTTTAATGCATTTATCTGTGATGGGGCCTATCCAAACTATGATTTTTTTGTGCCATAATCACGCCGCTTGCTAAACGTCTGGCGAGTTAAAGGGAGCTTTTAAAATGAAAAAAATGTTGTTGGTAGGTGTTGTTGGTCTGTCCGCTCTGCTGGGCGGTTGTGCAAACACCAGCGAACTGGAAACTTCCGTTCAGAATCTGTCTAACAAAGTTGACCAACTGGCTCAAGATGTTAGCGCTGTTCGTGCTGATCAGTCCAAGATCGCTGCTGATGTTGCAGAAGCCAAGCAAGAAGCTATGCGTGCTAACCAGCGCATCGACAACATGGCTACTTCCTACAAGAAGTAATCCATGCGAAAAAAATGGCGCAGTTATGCGCCATTTTTTTTTGCCTGAAATTCATCAAATTCCCGCATTTTCCTCGCTGATCCCCGCCTGACAAGGCAATGCCGATCGCTCGGCATCACCCCGTTGCTCATCTTCGTTTCAAGTCAGTAGAGCAGGCTGTAGAGCTTGCGACGGTAACCCTGCGCTGCCGGGTTGGATCCCATGGTGGTCAGGATGTCGAGATAGGTCTTCTTGGCATCGCCGAAGGCGAGATCCCGCTTGAGGATGGTGAACAGCAGCGCCAGCGCCTCTTCCTGGCGGCCGGCCTGGCTGTATTGCACCGCCAGCTCCTGGGCCAGGGCAAAGTTGTCAGGCTCCTGCTGGTGACGGGCTTCCAGCGCCCGCAGCTCCGGGCTGTCCGCGGCCTGTTGGGCCAGCGCCAGACGGGAGACAAGCGTCTGATAGTGGTCATCCTGGGCGATCATCGGGATCTTGCCGAGCAGCTCCTGTGCCTCATCCAGCAGATTGAGATCGAGTGCCGCCTGGGTCAACCACAGACTGATGTCGTGGCGATCCGGTGCCAGCTGATGGGCCTTGCCGAAGTGGCCATAGGCCACGCTCGTCTGGCCGTCCGCCAGTGCCTGTTGCCCCTGTTCGAGCAGTTGCTCCTCCTCCTTGGGGGCGAAGGCGGCGAAATAGCCGCGCAGGGTGGCCTCGTCCTGCGGGCCTTCCAGAATGGCCTGCTCGTCAGGGCGTCCCTGATGGAACAGCACCAGCGCCGGCAGGGCGCGCAGACCGAGCTGACCGGCCAGCGGTTGCAGCTGCGGATCGTTCATGTCGACCCTGGCCAGGGTCACCTGGGGATTGGCCGGGCCGACCAGCGCCTCCACCTGCGGGGTCATGGCCTGACACTCCGGCATCTGGGGGGCGTGGAAATAGATGACGATCGGCTTTTTCATGGAAGCATCGATCAGGGCGGCTTGGAAATTCTGGGGATTGATGTCGACGATCATGAGGCTGACTCTTGGAAAATGGTGTGAGTTAACATGGGGTTGAATGGGCCGGAATTCAAGCTGCCATCGAGCAGCCAGCCGTTGACGGCCAGGGTCGGCGCAGCCAGGCTGAGCCAGCCCTGGCCGATAGGCCAATCCTGCACCCGGTAATCTTCTTGATCGAGCTGGTTGTCGAGCCGCCACGCTTCCTCAGGCACGAAGCGCACCTTGTCGAGGCCTGCGGCGATGCCGGCGCCGTGGGCTTTCAGCACCGCCTCCTTGCGCGACCAGAGCCGATAGAAGGCCGACTCTTGCTCCGCTTCGGGCAGGGCGAGCAGCCACTCATATTCACTGCGTGCATAAAAGCGGCGCGCCAGTGGCAGAGTCTGGCGGCGGCGCTGACCCATCTCGATGTCGACCCCGAGCGGGCCGGCGGCGCAGAGGGCGATCACCAGCCAATCCCCGCTGTGGCTGAGATTGAACTGCCAGCACCCGTCGCTTAGCACAGGTTTGCCGTGCGGGTTGCTGGCAAATTGCAGTGCATCGGGTTGACACTGCAGCCGCTCGGCCAGCAGCCGTCGCAGCAGCCCGCGGCTGAGCAGGTACTCCTGGCGGCGCAACGGCTGGCCGATGGCCTGCCATGTCTGCCGTTCGGCGGGGGAGAGCAGGGTCTGCAGCAGAGTCAGCTGCTCGGCGTCGACCTTTGCCGGTTTTAACAAATAGAGATCCACAGAGATCATAATTTTTCACTTTAAAAGAGCGGCGAAACAGCGATAAAAGTCAGTTTAATCCGGTCAGGACGGCCTCTTTCGAGATTGTATATTGTTTGGCCACGATCACATTAATCAGGAAAAATAATGCATTTCCTTGCAGAAATGTGAGGTCGATAGGGATTTTCGCTTGCCTCGATAGAATTCTTGGATATAGTCGGGTGCTGTTGCCTTATAAATTGCCCGTTCGGGCCGTATTTTAACAAGTTTTACTATTTTGCGGGGATAAAGGATTGCGCCACCTGATGCTACTGCTGGTCGCGCTCGGAATGGTGGGTTGTGCCTCGGCACCCCAGCCCGAGGTCGCGAGCAAGATCGAAGTTTCCATGATGGAACCCGTAATTGAACCGGAAGCTTCACAAACCCCAGATGTAAACGAAATTCTGACTGTATACAAAGAGTGGCGCGGCGTACCTTACCGCATGGGAGGCAGCAGCCAGCGTGGCATCGATTGTTCCGCTTTTGCCCGTGAAGTGTTCCGCAACGCCGTCGGCATCGAACTTCCCCGCGATACCCGCTCCCAGGTCCATGAAGGCACCCGAGTCTCCAAGCAGGATCTGGTCGAAGGGGATCTGGTCTTCTTCAAAATCAATCGCCGCCTCAACCACGTCGGCATCTATGTGGGCAATGGCGAGTTCATCCACGCCTCCACTCGGGCCGGGGTAACCCGCTCCAAGCTCGACAGCTCTTATTGGCGCAGCAAGTTCTGGCAGGCACGCCGGATCGACATCTGAGTCAGGCTGGATAAACGGCTCGCAGTACGGACTGTTTTTCCAACCTCACTTGAACCGGGCTCCCGCAGCCCGGTTTTTTATGGCTGCGATTTAGACTTTCGGGGGCCGAATCACTATAGTGTGGGCCCGTTTTTTCCCCGGCAGGCCCAGCATGAAGACCCGTTTAGACCATAAATCCGGATTGCACCCGCGCAATCGCCACCAGGCTCCCTACGACTTTGCCGCGCTCTGTCTGCGCACTCCCGAGCTGCAGCCCTTCGTCTTCGTCAATCCCTACGGCGCCAGCACCATCGACTTTGCCGACCCCGCCGCCGTCAAGGCGCTGAACAAGGCCCTGCTGGCGCTGCATTACGGCATCCAGCACTGGGATCTGCCGGCCGGCTACCTCTGTCCGCCCATTCCCGGGCGGGTGGACTATCTGCACAGAGTGGCCGACCTGCTGGCCGAGAGTGCGGGCAAGGTGCCGACTGGCAAGGGCGTGCGGGTACTGGATATCGGGGTGGGGGCGAACTGCATCTACCCCCTGCTGGGTGCCCGCGAATATGGCTGGCGCTTCGTCGGCTCCGACATCGACCCGGTGTCGGTCAAGGCTGCCTCTCTGCTGGCCAACAGCAACGGGCTGGGCAGCCAGATCGAGTGCCGCCTGCAGGGCAGGGCCGGCGACATCTTTCAGGGCATAGTGGCGCCGCGCGAGCGTTTTGCGCTGACCCTCTGCAACCCTCCCTTTCACACGTCTCTGGCGGAGGCGAGCAAGGGGACGGAGCGCAAGCTGCGCAATCTGGGCAAGGAGGTCAAGGACAAGCCGGTGCTCAACTTCGGCGGCCAGAAGGCCGAGCTCTGGTGCGAAGGGGGAGAGGCCGCCTTTCTGGCCGCGATGATCAACCAGAGCCGGGCCTTTGCCGAACAGTGCCTCTGGTTCAGCTCGCTGGTATCGAAAAAGGAGAATCTGCCGGCGGCGAAGAAGGCGCTGACCCGGGTCGGTGCTCGTCAGGTGCGGGTGCTCGAGATGGCGCAGGGCAACAAGGTGAGCCGGGTGCTGGCCTGGACCTTCTTCGATGAGGCAGGGTGCCGCGAGTGGTGGTCAGCAGCGCGCTGATCTCCACACAGGCCCGTGACGGGCCTTTTTCATCTCAATCCCAACATGATCGGATAAAAAACAGGCAATCGTTTTCTTCGTTGGTTCATCATGCTGTTATGTAGCTATCCTGTAGTGATTTTTGCCTTGGTACAGCTGTACGCCGAGATTTTTTTGCACTTTCAGCTGTAACTTTAATAAAATAGGACTGGTTAGACCTCTTTACAGGCTTTGAATCGAATAGGGATCGGTACATGAAAGTTGTCGATTTTCTGAAGCGCAAGCGCGAAATTCTGGCGCAGCACCCCTTTGAGCTCAAGGATTGGCTCTCCCCGGCTATCCGCGACTACTGGCGTGAGTTTCAGCAAAAGGCACACCTCCACCCTCTGCTGGGGCGAGTGCTGGATTTGCAGGGCGACAACCAGTCCATGCTGCAGCAGCAGGGTGCGGCCCAGGCCGTCAACGGCCAGCCCGTGCCACCGCAAGAGTCGATCATCGAACTCGACGGTGAGGCGGCAGCCCTGTTTGCCACCTTGCAGGCGCGCATCGGTGAAGAGACCCACGTGGGCGAATGGCTGCATGTCAGCCAGCAGATGATCGATCAGTTTGCCGCCGTGACTGGGGATCATCAGTGGATCCACACCAACCCCGAGCGTGCCGCCGCCGAATCGCCGTTCAAGACCACCATCGCTCACGGCTTCCTGACTCTGGCCCTGTTGCCGCAGCTGACCGGCTCGGTGGACGAGGCCAATCCGGAGTTTCCGACCGCCCGTATGGTGGTGAACTTCGGTCTGGATCAGGTTCGTTTCCCGTACCCCATCAAGGTGGACAGCAACATCCGCGCGCGCACCAAGCTGGCTCGGGTTACCCCCATCAAGGGCGGGTTGGAGCTGCTCAAGGAGATCAAGGTGGAGATCGAGGGTGTACGTCGCCCCGGCTGTGTCATCGAATCTGTCACCCGACTCTACTTCTGATGGGGTGACGGTTGTCACTCCGTGGCCCGAATCGTATAGAAAAAAACAGGCTCACCTCGGTGAGCCTGTTTTGTTTATGGCATTTGTTGTACTTACCTATGTCGCAGCCACTTGCGTATCCATGGCTTGTCTTGAGGACTAGAAGCTTGCCCCCAAGCTTATCAGATGACGCCACTCTTTGCCTGATAAGGGTGTCTGAACACCTTGATAGTCCAATCTCGAGTCTTCCCAGTCGAGCTCGCTCGACCAGGAGAGGCGCAGGTGATCGTTGAAGTAGTAGCGCATCCCCAGGCTGCCTTTTACGGCCTGTTCCCGGGTGATGTAGGGCGACGGCTGGTCCAGATAGCGCTTGTAGCTGCCCTTGCTGAACAGCTCCAGTTGCTCCGACCAGAGCGCAACGGGTTGACGATAGTCCCAGCCAAGGCCCATCAGGGGATAGCTGATGATCCTGTCGTTGAAAATATCGGGGATGATGAAGTTGTCCCAATAACCTGGCCGGAAGTAGGAACGCTCCAGTCCCGCTTGGCTGATCAGCTCCAGTCGTCGCCGCTTGTCGTTCCAGAACCGGTAACCCGGGCCGCTCACATACCCCACATCCATGTATTCGGGGTCCAGCATCTGGTATTCAAAGTCGATGGCTGATCGTAAAAACCAGCGCTGGTCGAAGAAAAAGTCCAGCATGGGCTTGAGCCGGTACTCATGGCTGTTGGTGACGTTGTTGGCGGTCTCGTAGATGTACTCCCCGTCCAGCGTATAACGCCAGTCGAGGTTGGCCACCTCGGTGGATGCCTTCAGGTTGACGTTGTTGGTCTGCTTGTCGCTGTGCTTGAGCTTGACGTTCAGATCGCCGCTGCCGCTCCACAGCCAAGCCTTCTTATCATCCGGCGTCAGGGCGAGCAGGGTAATGCCGCTCTTGACGGTCGGTTTCGGCTTGTCCTGCTTCTCGATGCGCCAGCGCTTGACCGCCTCGCGCTTGACCGTGACGGGCTCACTGTAAGGGAGCGCGATGCGCACCTCCTCGTCACCTATCTCTTCTATGGTGCCGGTCAGCCGGTCACCGTTGTCCATCCAGAGGATGTCGGCCAGAGCCGCCGGGCTCAGCAGCAGGGCAAACAGACAAAAAACGCGGTAGCTCATGAAGATCCTCGTGAACATGGTTGGCTATCAGCCGCTGACGGGACGGGGGATGCCGTTCTTGCGGTTGAGCGCGCTGGCGGCCTTGTCACCGTCGACTTCCGGCCTGGCGATGAAGGCCTGCGCCTCGGCGGAGAGGATCAGCGGGGCGCCCTGTTTCAGCTCCAGCTCGGTGCGAGAGAGGGGAGAGTGAACTTCCAGCCAGTGGCGGCCATCCGGCTCGATGGCGGTCTTGACCGGCTGGTTGATCACCCGCACCTGAGTGCCGACGGGGACAATCTTGAACAGGGCCTCGATGTCGTCAGGGCGCAGTCGAATACAGCCGGCACTGACCCGCAGGCCGACGCCGAAATCCTTGTTGGTGCCGTGGATGAGATAGTCCCGCTTGCCATAGCCAAGGCGCATGGCGAACTTGCCGAGGGGGTTGTCGGGGCCGGGCGGCACGACCGCCGGCAGGGTGATCCCTTTTTGTTCCAGCCAGGATTTGCGCACCATGGGGCCGGGCACCCAGGTCGGATTGGGGTTCTTGGCAATGATGGTGGTGGTCATTTCGGGGGTCTCCCGCCCTATGTCACCGATGCCGATGGGCAGCACCATCACCTCGTTCTTGCCCTTGGGGAAATAGTAGAGGCGCAGCTCCGGCAGATTGATCACTATGCCTTCGCGGGGCACGTCCGGCAGCAGCATCTGGGTCGGCAGGGTCAGCCGGGTGCCCGGTTTGGGCAAATAGGGGTCAACTCCCGGATTGGCTTCCAGCAGCGCCAAAAAACCAATCTGGGTGTGCTTGCCGATGAGCTCGAGATGTTCATCTGGCTGGACTATGTAGTCCTCCAGCTCGCCGATCAGGCGGCTGCCTGCCGGGGGCAGCGGATAGGTGGTAGCCAGGGCCGGAGCCGTCAGCAGGCTGGCGGTCAGTGCCAGCAATGAGAGGGTTCGTGCGATGAACATGTACTTCCTGTCTGATTGGATGAGGGGGCCGCACCGCGACCTCCCCGAGGAAAAAGGGGGAAATTGTCAGTCAAATACGCGCCGATTGCCAGCCTGACCGGCAAGGGGTGCAGCCGGGTCCCTGCACGGCAATTTGTCATGTTGACCCTGTCTTGCCTGTTTTTAATGCAAAGCCAAGCCATCTGCAATGAGCAGAGGAACGCTGACGGGAGAGGGGATGGCGGTTCAGCGCCATCGAATGCACGAGATGCAATGCAGGGGGCTGATCGCCCTGGATTGGGTACCAGTACCGGGAGCGACAGGCTCGGACGCCTGCTGCCAGACATGCACTCACTTGCTGGTTTTGTGTGCAGTCGTTTGATCTTTAAAGAGATTCAAGTTGATTTCCAGAGGCGGCTCCGGTAACAATGAAGCCCCGTGGAGAGATGCCGGAGTGGCCGAACGGGATTGACTCGAAATCAATTGTGGCAGCAATGCCACCCAGGGTTCGAATCCCTGTCTCTCCGCCATCTTCAGGCCCAACCTGTCTGACAGGTTGGGCTTTTTCATTTTGTGATTTTTATAGTACGCCATTAGAAGGTGCTCCCGAACCCCGCCCCTGGTTCATAGACTGTTGCCTCCCTGCACCTCTGTCCGCCTCCATTGCGTCCATGTTGGCAATGGAGGAAGCCGTCAGACCGATGCTGAGACAGAGTCCCAGCAGGGCCCGCGTTGCTGGCATCCTGACATTGGGATGGTGAAAGTCTACCTGGGTCAGATAGCAGAGTGCGGCCGCAGAGATTGCCAGCGATGAGCTGGCGACGGTGCGCAGGCTACAGAGGTTGAAGAGGTAACCCGCGCTCGGGCCGCCCACGGCGGCTGCGGCCATGATGGGGATGATGAACATGCCGGCTTGTAGTGGCGTGTTGCCCAGCACGTATTGCAGCGCCTGCGCCAGGGTCAGCTCGCCCCCCGTCAGGGCGCCGAGGATAAGCAGCAGCGCCTGGCCCAATCCCCATCTACCCGACGTCGTCCGTTCGATTGGCGGCAATAGGATGAATACCAGCGGCGCGACCAACAGCATGACCGGGACATAGATAAAAAAGGTCGATCCCCGTCAGTAGTGGGCCAGCCGCACTCCGCCGATCAACGGCCCGAGGACCGTCCCGCAACCCTAACTGTTTCCCACTGGCCCAGCGCAATGGCACGCTCATTTTCCTCTTGGAAGGTGCGACGTATGGTGCCCAGCACGCAGGGCATGATCATCGCGCCCACCAGGGCCAGCAGCCCCTGTGCATTGGTGAGCATGGCTGGCGTCGGCGCAAAGGTGGCCAACAGGGAAGCCATCCCGAAGATGGCAAGCCCGGTCGGTGAGCAGCACACGCCGGTTGCCGATACGATCCGCCAGAGTGCCCATGGCCACCAGCAGTCCCGGCATCAGCAGCGGATAGATGTCGATGATCCACAGTACCTCGGTAGCGGATGCACCGAGGGCCTGGGTCAGCGAAGGTACGGCAATGTGCAATATGGTCATGTCGATGACTACCGGCAAGAAGGCCAGGAGGACCAGCCAGCGGCGTTGAGTGTCAGAAAACATGGCGTGGCTCCTCCGTAATGGTGGGTGAATGAGGGCTGGCAACGCAGACCTCAACCAGAGCTGTCTGGCGGCCCTCGTTCAGGCCGCACAACAGGCTCAGGGGGCAAAGCCTGGCCATTATTGCTCTCCCCATTGCTGAGCACGCCGGGCCAGCCAGACCTGCAGGCGCTCCTGCGCCCCGATGATGAAGACAAAGAAGACCGGCACGAAGAAGATGGCCAGCAGGGTGCCGCTGATCATGCCGCCGAACACGCCGGTGCCGATGGCATGCTGGGTCTCCGCGCTGGCGCCGCTGGCGAGCATCAGCGGCACCACGCCGAGGGTGAAGGCGAGCGACGTCATCAAGATGGGGCGCAGACGCAGGCGTGCGGCGGTCACCGCGGCATCAAGCAGCGTGCGACCCTCGGTGTGCAACTGGCGCGCAAACTCCACGATGAGGATGGCGTTCTTGGCCGACAGCCCGATGATGGTGATCATGCCCACCTTGAAGAAGACGTCGTTGGGCATGCCGCGCAGCATCACTGCCGCCACGGCACCGAGCAGGCCCAGGGGGACCACCAGCATCACGGAGAGCGGGATGGACCAGCTCTCGTAGAGCGCGGCCAGCACCAGGAAGACCACCAGCGCCGACAGCAGCATCAGCATGGGGGCCTGGGCCGCCGACTGGCGCTCCTGCAGCGACTGCCCCGTCCAGGCCAGGGCAAAGCCTGGCGGCAGCTGTGCCACCAGACGCTCCATTTCCGCCATCGCGGCGCCGCTGGAAACCCCGGGGGTGGCACTCCCGGAGAGACGCACGGCGGGGAAGCCCTCGAAGCGCATCATCTGCTGCGGCGACTGGCGCCAGGTCGGCGTCACCACCTCCCGCAGGGGCACCATGCCGCCGCTGGCATTGCGCACCCGCAGGCCGAGTACGTCATCAAGCTGCATGCGCGCCTTGGCGTCGGCTTGCAGGATGACCTGCTGCATGTGCCCGCCGTTGGGGAAGTCGTTGATGTAGAGCGACCCCATCGCCGCCGACAGGGTGCTGCTCACGCTGGTGAACGAAAGTCCCATGGCCTCGGCCTTCTGCCGGTTGATCTCGAGGTGAATGCTCTCGCCGGGGGGCAGGCTGTCGGGATAGACATCGCTCACCACCTCGCTTTGGGCTGCCAGTGCCAGCAGTTGCGCCTGGGCGGCCAGCAGCGCGGCTTCCCCCTGGTTGGCCCTGTCTTGCAGGAATAGCGTGAAACCTGAAGAGGTGCCCAGTTCGTCGATGGCGGGCGGCAGCAGGCTCATTACCGTGCCTTCATGGCTGTTGGCCATGGCCGCTTGTGCCAGCTCCGCCTCTTCGGCAGCCGTGGCACCATGACGCTGGTCCCAGTCTTTGAGCATGGTGAAGGCCATGGCCGCATTGGGGCCGGCGCCGGAGAAGCTGAAGCCCTGCACCACCAGGTTGGTGTCGAGCGCCTCGCGAGAGGCAACATGGGCCTCGAACTCCTTGATGACGGCCAGGGTGCGCTCGCTGGTGGCGCCGGTCGGCAACTGGATGGAGGTCATGAAGTAGCCCTGATCCTCGTCCGGCAGGAAAGAGGAGGGCAACTGGGCGGCGGCGATGGCCAGCACGGCGCAGAGGGCGATGAAGGCCGCCATCATGCGTCCGCTGCGCCCGACTAGGCGGGTCACCCGCGTGCCGTAGCTCGCGGTGAGGCGCTCGACGCCCCGGTTGAAGGCACCGAAGAAGCCGCGCTTCTCATGGTGATCCGGGCTGACCGGGCGCAGCAGGGTGGCGCAGAGTGCGGGCGTCAGGGTCAGGGCGAGGAAGGCGGAAATCAGGATCGACACCGCCATCGACAGGGTGAACTGCTGGTAGATGACCCCCACGGAGCCGCTGCCAAACGCCATGGGGATGAACACCGCCGTGAGCACCAGGGTGATGCCGATCACCGCCCCGGTGATCTCCTTCATGGCCCGCGATGTCGCCTCCCTGGGCGATAGCCCCTGGGTGGCCATCAGGCGCTCGACGTTCTCCACCACCACGATGGCGTCGTCGACGATGATGCCGATGGCCAGCACCATGCCGAACATGGTCAGGGAGTTGATGGAAAAGCCGGCCAGCAGCATCACCGCGAAGGTGCCAAGCAGGGCGATGGGGGCGACGATGGCCGGGATCAGGGTGTAGCGCAGGTTCTGCAGGAAGAGGAACATCACCAGGAACACCAGCACCATGGCTTCCAGCAGGGTGTTGATCACCTTGTCGATGGAGACCTTGACGAAGGGGGCCGAGTCGAACGGGATCGAGTAGGCCATGCCCGCCGGCAGTGTGGGGGCGAGCTGGGCAAGGCGTGTGCGCACCGCATCGGCGGTGCGCACGGCGTTGGCACCCGGGGAGAGCTGGATGGCGGCGCTGGTGGCGGCCACCCCGTTCTCCCGGTTGGCAAAGGCGTAGGATTGCGCCCCCAGCTCGACCCGGGCGACATCACCCAGCACCAGTTTGGCGCCATCGGCACCTGCCCGCAGTACGATGGCGGCGAACGCCTCTGGGGTCGTCAGTTGCCCTTGAACCGTAAGGGGCACCGTCACACGCTGCCCCGGCAGGGCGGGTTCATCGCCGAGGCGTCCCGGTGCAATCTGCACGTTTTGCTGCTCGATGGCCTGCGCCACCTCGCTGATGGTCAGCCCGTAGGCGGCGAGCTTGCCCGGATCCACCCAGATTCGCATGGCCTGTTCGGCGCCGAACAACTGCACCCGTCCCACCCCCTCGATGCGGCGCAGCTCCTGGACGATATTGCGCGCCATGTAGTCGTTCAGCGCTATTTCATCGAAGCGACCATCCGGTGAAGTCATGCCGACCATCATCAGAAAGCCGGACGAGGCGGACTCCACCTGCAGGCCGTTTTGCCGCACCGCCTGTGGCAGGCGAGGCTCGACCCCCTTGATGCGGTTTTGCACGTCCATCTGGGCCAGCTCCGGATCGGTGCCCGGCTTGAAGGTGGCTGTGATCTGCGCGCTGCCCGAGGCGTCCACCGACGACTCGAAGTAGAGCAGGCTCTTGACCCCCGACAGCTCGCGCTCGATCAGGCTCACCACCGCATCGTTCAGGGTCTGCGGCGTGGCGCCCGGATAGGTGGCATAGAGGGTCACCGACACCGGCGCCACCGAGGGATAGCGGGAGATGGGCAGCTTGGGGATGGCGATGACCCCCGCCAGCACGATGAACAGGGCGATCACCCAGGCAAACACCGGGCGATGAATGAAAAACTGCGGCATGTAATGTCTCCGATTCAGCGTGTGTGGGTGCTAGCGCGCTGGCTGGCAACAAGGGGTTGCCAGGGGTGGGCAATAACCTGAACACCCGGGGTCAGGCGGTCTATCCCTTCGATCACCACCCGCTGTCCGGCGCTGAGCCCGGACGCGATGCGGTACTGGCGCGCCACCAGCTCACCGGTTGTGACAGCTATCTGTTGTGCCTGCCCATTGGCATCCAGCACCCACACGCTGGTCTGGCCCGATGTGCGCACCACCGCCTGCTGGGGCACGCTCAGGGCGTTGGCATAGCGGGCACGGGGAATGCGCGCCTGTACGTAGAGGCCGGGCAAGAGCCGCCTCTCCGGGTTGTCCACCAGCACCCGCAGCAGCACGTCACCGGTCCCGGCATCCACCTCGATGCCGGAGAAGAGGATGTGCCCCTGCATGCCGAGCGGCTTGCCATCGCTGCCGAGGATCTCCACCGTCAGTTCAGGTGCCGTCGAACCAGCCTGCTGGCGCAGGGCGTCCAGTACCGAGGCAGGTTGACGCACATCGACGTAGACCTGATCGATCTGCTGGATCCTGGCCATGGGGGTGGCATCGGTCGGCGACACCAGGGCCCCTTCGCTCACCAGCGCCTGATCGATGCGTCCGGCGATGGGAGCCTCCACGCTGGCAAATTGCAGGTTCAGCTGGTGCCGGGCCAGGGCCGCCCTGGCCTGAGCCACGTCGGCGGCAGCCTGATCCCGCTGGGAGACGGCGTCGTCATAGGTCTGGCGGCTGATGGCCTCGGTGCGCAGCAGCGGCACCAGGCGGTCAATCTGGATGCGGGCTCGGGCCAGCACGGCCTCGGCTCGCTGCAATGCCGCGGCGGCGCTGTCGACATCCGCCTTGAAGGGGGCCGGGTTTATCTGGAACAACACGGTGCCTGCGCCGATTTCGGCGCCCTGCTCGAACAGGCGGCGCTGCACAATGCCGCTTATCTGGGCGCGAATTTCGGCGCTGCGCACCGCGGCCACCCGGGCGGGCAGATCCTCGCTGATGACCAGATCCTGCCCTGCCAGCGTCATCACCGACACCTGAGGAAGGGCCGGCGTGTCTTGCGCTTGCGGCGCCCCATCGCAACCTGCCAACCCGAATACGGCAATGACGGCGAGCAGGGCGCCCGCATACCGCTGTCTGACAAACATCATACTCACCTCGTTAAACCGTCTCCCCGGCATGGTGTTGCCGCGAGAGCACATCGAGCGGGCATTATGGAGAGGGGCTATTGCGAATGATTCGAGGCTTTGTGGAGAATCCATGGAGGCGGTGATAAAGTTCCAACCCACCATTTTCGAGGCCGACCATGTCGTATCTTCCTGCTTCCGCCAGCCCGGCGGCCCAGTCACTGGTACTGATTGCAGAGGATGAAGCCGAGATCGCCGAGATCCTCGCCGCTTACCTGCAACGTCACGGCTTGCGCACTTTGCATGCCGCCGATGGCCGCGAAGCCCTGGCCATGCACCAGACATGCAAACCCGATCTCCTGCTGCTGGATGTGCAGATGCCGCAGCTCGACGGCTGGCAGGTGCTCAGCGAGATCCGGGCCCGTGGCGACACGCCGGTGATCATGCTGACCGCCCTGGATCAGGATCTCGACAAACTGATGGGGTTGCGCATGGGGGCGGATGACTATGTGGTCAAACCCTTCAATCCGGCTGAAGTGGTGGCCCGGGTACAGGCGGTGCTCAGACGCAGCCAGGCTGCAAAACAGGCCACGGCCCGGGTGCTGCGGGTCGGCCCCTTCGAGATCGATCTGGAGAGTCACGAGGCCAGCCTTTGCCGCGATGACGGGCAACTGGTGCTGGATCTGACCCTGACCGAGTTCAAGTTGCTCGCCTCCCTGATGCGGGCGCCGAAACGGGTGTTCAGCCGCGCCGAACTGCTGACCCACTGCCTGCCGGAGGGGGATACCCAGGAGCGCACGGTGGACAGCCACATCAGCAAGCTGCGCAAGAAGCTGGAGGCACACGGCATCCAGGGGGTGCCCGCCAGTGTCTGGGGCGTCGGCTATCGCTTCGGGGGCGATGCATGACATCGGCTCCCGGCCTGCGCAGGCAGATCATCCGCTCCCTGGGGCTGATGGCGCTCGGCATCATCTCCCTCGCGGTGATCGGCACCTATGTGTTCTACGCCATTGCCGTGACCTATGTGCCTGGCAGCATCTCCGAGAGCTGGATACCCTCCAGGGTCGAGATGCTCTGGATCGGCTCGACCATTCTCATTGCATTGGGGATGGCGCTGTACGTGGCGGTGCGCCTCTCTCGGCGCATCCTGACTCCCCTCAATTCGGTGGCGAACAGCCTGCGCGAGGTGGCAGAGGGCAAACTCGATGCGCGCGTGCCGCTGGATGAGCAGGCGATCGGGGAGACGGCGCAACTGGTGCGGGACTTCAACACCATGGCCGAACGGCTGCAGAGCATGACCCGGGAGCGGGAGTTCTGGAATGCCGCCATCGCCCACGAATTGCGCACCCCGGTGACCATCTTGCGCGGCCGCTTGCAGGGGCTGGCCGAAGGGGTATTTCCGCCAGAGCGTGCGCTCTTTGAAGGCTTGCTGCGTCAGGTGGAGGGATTGACCCACCTGATCGAAGACTTGCGGGTGCTTAGTCTCAACGACAGCGGCCACCTGGAGTTGCAACGAGAGGAGATCAGGCTGGCCGACGAGCTTGCCGTGGTGATCGAGGCGTTTGTCACCCCCC
This sequence comes from Aeromonas sp. s3, assembly GCF_040907805.1. Taxonomy (NCBI): domain Bacteria; kingdom Pseudomonadati; phylum Pseudomonadota; class Gammaproteobacteria; order Aeromonadales; family Aeromonadaceae; genus Aeromonas; species Aeromonas sp. s3. The sequence goes on along the minus strand of NZ_JBFOCQ010000016.1, from coordinate 18,984 downwards.
TGGCCGCGAGCGGTTTCACCCTCAAGGGGGAGCTCGATGCCGAACTCCTTGTTTGTTGCGATGCACTTCGCATCCGTCAGGCTCTGATGGCGCTGCTGGAGAATGCCCAGAAGCATGGGGTGCCGGGCCTGCTGACCGTGCGTCTGCATCGCTCGGGCACCCTGTGCGTCCTGAGCGTGGAAGACGAGGGGCCCGGCATCAGCGAGGAAGTTGCAGCCCATATCTTCGATGCGTTTCGCCGGGGAGATCCGTCACGTTCGCGCAAGAGCGGCGGCAGCGGGCTCGGACTCGCCGTAGTCAAGGCCATTGCCGAGGCCCACGGTGGCAGTGTGGTTTGCCAACCCGCTAAAAGTGGAGGAACAATGTTCCTTCTCTCATGGCCTATATCGTTCAATTCTCAGTTGTCCTGAAATATACCTTGTTGTTTAAATAGTCAATTTTGTCCCATTGGACTAGGTTTTCGTCATATCCCATAGCTTAATGAGTGTACTAATGGGTTAAAGCATAATTGTCCACGGGCTGGGGCAAGATGGCCCTACATTTTGGCTCCACATAGCAACTTGAGCGTTTGGGCTCTGGCTTAGTTATCGCTAAGCAAGTCGACCAATATGGTTTGTGGTGTCTGGTGGGTTATTGCTCGATGTGGTGTTGTGGTTGCTGGCCGATGGCAGCGGTTATCTGCCGAGGGATCAAAGTCTTGTAATCACGCAAGTCATGCATGGTTGGGCTTCCCAACCCCTAGGTGTGAGGAACTACATGACGTTGTGGGGATGATTGTCTACAGCGATTGCTTGAGACGGTTGATGTCTCGTTGATAGCTACGGCGGTGGCTATGCCAAATCACCCGCTCGGTAGCAGCCTCCAGTAGCGCAGTGGTCATGGTGCGGGGAAGAACCAGATTTGCGCCATCCCATTTATCCAGGTCCAGCACGCCGGAACGCACCAGACTGGCCAACTGCGTATCAAACTCTTGGGTCAGCTTCAGCGCAATGAACTCCTCGATATGGCTCGGAGCCTGGTAATATCAGCCTCTGGCGCCATTGGTAGTGCATTGGGCGTTGTCATGGTCATGGTCATGTATGGCAGCTCCAATGCGGCGTGTCATTGGTACTATGGTTGACGTAGGACCCGACCATTACCCGTTGCAACTCGCCAACCGGCTAACCCGCAGCATTACAGACACAGCGAAAGCGGGCGAAGTTAATCTCTCGCGGCAGATGTTCACGCATATCCCGTGGACTGACAAAGAGCGTGGTCTTGTGCTGCACCGGGTTGGGGGCTATCAGTGGCCCGCCAATTCGTCGCCTCTCCACATCGTGGGCATAGGCAAATCCCGGCATTATCAACTGTTGACAGATGAGCTTGGAGAGAGCTGGATGGGTACACATGGCTTCCGCTACGGCGGCCTGGCTAAAGCTATCGTTGAACTCAATCATTGGTGTTTGAACGGTAGGCCGCTGCCAGCAGCGCAAACTGTTCGACCAGGTAACTGATGCTGATGCCCAGTTCATCACTTACCCCATCACCCAGACGGTGATGCAGGTGTGCCATGTCATCAGAGATACGTTGGGCTATCTGGGCGGTTGAGCTCGATAGTGGGCTTGTCAGCGTTAGGGTGATGGCGAGATTCATCGCATCTCTCCCCAAGGAACTTGGTCCCACAGTGGCAGTCGGGTCAGCACGTCTTGCGCCAACGCTTGCTGAAACTGCTGTATTACCTTGACCAAACGAGGTGCCTGCTCAGGGCTCCCTCTCCATTCGCTCGACTGGTACAGCTTAGCGCGGCTTGCTTCTCATCTTCTCATCGTTGCCAAGATTCTGGCTTTGTACTCGAGTCATGTCAGCTGGCTGAAATAGACAAAGGTGGATCAATCCAGCGGAGTTTGCGTTCGCCACTGCTCAGCCCTGTGTGCTGGTTTGCTCACTCTCCCTCACCAGCTCGAGGAAGGCGCGCATAGCGGGGGTGATGCTGTGCTGGCGGGTGATGAAGGCGGTATGGCCGATGTCGCGTTGCGGCGCCAGCGGCAGGCAGACCAGATCCGAGAGCTTGCTGGCGGATCGGGCGAGGCCGGCACTGACGATGGCCCAGCCCAGCCGGTGGCGCACGGCGCTCACCAGGTGAAACAGGGAGTCGGTTTCCAGCACCACGTCAAGCCGGATGCCGGCCCGCTCGGCGGCGCGGTCCAGATACTTGCGAAACTGCATGGTGCGGCTGGGCAGTACCAGCGGCCGCTGCTGCAGTGCCGTCAGGGTCAGCTTATCGCCGGGGAGGCGCTGATCCGCCTCGTCGCGGTTCATCAGCACCGCCATCTGGTTGTGCCCCTGGGGATAGAGGTGGAAGGTCTGTCTGGCGGCACCGATGAGCGGTTCGTCAAATCCCAGTCCGATGTCGCACTGGTGCAGCTCCAGCTGTGACAGCAGGGCTTCGTTGCTGAGCACCGAGAGACGAATGACGATGTCGGGGTAGCGCTGCTTGCAGCGGGCGATGAGTGGCATGATGTCGACATTGGACTGGGGCACTATGCCGATGCGCAGGGTGCCGGATAGTTCGCCATGAAACAGCGCCAGCTCCTGCTTGAGCGCCTCCTGCTCCAGCAGCATCCGCTCGGCATACTGGCGCACCAGCTCGCCCGCTTCGGTGAGGGCGACGAACTGGCTGGTACGTACCACCAGATCGGTGCCGAGGTTCTTCTCCAGCGCCGTGATGCTGGCCGAGAGGGTCGGCTGGGTGATGTGGCAGGCCTTGGCCGCTCTGGCAAAATGCTGATGTTTGGCCAGTTCGTGGAAATAGTGCAACTGCTTGATGTTCATCGTCATACGGGAGGCGAGGGGAGGATGGATTTAAAAATTAATCAATTGAAAAAACGTCGTCAATAGAATGACTCTATTACCATATAGATTTATTTCATTGGTTTTGCGTCTGCCGCCTCTCTAAACTTGAATGCAGTTTGCATTTTTAGGCCAACCTGCATGCCTGCCTACACGCCCGTCGACATCCCCGTAAATTTGCCTGTCTCGCCCGCACTGGATCATCTGGTGGAGGAGGTCGCCGTCGCCATCAACATCAATGGCATCAACCATGCGGTGATGATGGCGACCCCGGACGATCTCGATGACTTTGCCGTCGGCTTTCTGTTTGGCGAGGGGATCATCCGGCACAACCACGAGGTCCACGACATCCAGATTGGGCAGGCCGAGCAGGGGATGGTGTTGGACATCACCATCGCCAACCGCTCCCAGGCCGCTCTGGCCCAGCACAAGCGCCGGCTGACCGGGGCGACCGGTTGCGGCATCTGCGGCGTGGCGGCGGTGGAGCAGGCGCTGCCCGCACTGCCGGTGTTGCCACTGACGCCGCCGCTGGATGGGGCCTTGCTGGCGGGGCTGCGTGCGCAGATCGCCCAGTGGCAGCTCAAGGGTCAGCAGCATGGCGCCCTGCATGCGGCGCTGGCGCTGGATGCCGAGGGGCGGATCCTCCATTGCCGGGAAGATATCGGGCGCCACAATGCCCTCGACAAGCTGATTGGCCTGCTGCTGCGCGGGCACAGTGCGTGCGACACTTTGGTGGTGACCAGCCGCTGCGGCAGCGAGCTGGTGCAAAAAGCCGCCCGTTTCGGTGCCCGTCATCTCATCTGCCTGGCATCGCCCAGCCAGCTGGCGGTCAGGCTGGCCCTCAAATACAACCTCAACGTCGTTCATATTCCCAAGTTTGATGCCCCGGTCAGCTACTCCAGCTATCGCCCGGCGGATCCCATCGGAGAGTGCCATGAGTCATATTGAAAAGCCCGCCAAAGCCGGCGGTTTTTCGTCCCTGCAATCCACCATGAAACAGGTGCTGCGCAGCCAGAAGACCCGTCAGAACATCAAGAACCTGCTGCGGGTCAACCAGACCGACGGCTTCGACTGCCCGGGCTGCGCCTGGGGTGACAACGACCACGGCACCTTCCAGTTCTGTGAGAACGGCGCCAAGGCGGTGGCCTGGGAATCCACCGGCAAGACGGTGGGGGCCGAGTTTTTCGCGGCCCATTCGGTGCGCCAGCTGGCCACCCAGAGCGACTACTGGCTCGAGTATCAGGGGCGGTTGACCGAGCCGATGCGCTACAACCCGGCGACCGATCACTACGAGTCGATAAGCTGGGATGATGCCTTTGCCCTGATTGCCGACACCCTCAAGGGGCTTGCCAGCCCGGACGAGGTGGAGTTCTACACCTCGGGGCGTGCCAGCAACGAAGCTTCTTATCTTTATCAGCTGTTTGGCCGCCTGTTTGGTACCAACAACTTCCCCGACTGCTCCAACATGTGCCATGAGGCGAGCGGGGTAGCGCTGATCCAGTCGGTCGGCATCGGCAAGGGGACTGTGGTGCTGGATGACTTCGACCAGGCCGATGCGGTGTTCGTCTATGGCCAGAATCCGGGTACCAACCACCCGCGCATGATGAATGCCCTGCGCCAGGCGGCACGTGGCGGCTGCAAGATCGTCAGCTTCAACAACTTGAAAGAGGTGGCGCTGGAGCGCTTCGCCAGCCCGCAGAGCCCGCTGGAGCTGCTGACCCCGGCGGCCACCACCATCAGCCACCAATACCTGACGCCGAAACTGGGTGGCGACATGGCCGCCATCCGCGGCATGGCCAAGTACATCCTGGAAGAGGCGCCAGAGGCGGTGGATCGCGACTTCATCGCTCGCCATACCCGCCACTTTGCCGAGTACGAGGTGCAGGTGCGTGCCACCGACTGGGGGGCGATCGAGCAGCAATCCGGCCTGAGTCGCGCCGACATCGTGCAGGCCGCCCGGGTCTTTGCCGCCAGCCAGCGCATCATCAGTTGCTGGGCCATGGGGGTGACCCAGCATCTGCACTCGGTCGATACCATTCGCGAAATCGTCAACCTGCACCTGATGCGCGGCCAGATTGGCAAGCCGGGGGCGGGGCTCTGTCCGGTACGGGGCCACAGCAACGTGCAGGGCAACCGCACCATGGGGATCAACGAAAAGCCGACCGCTGCCTTTATCGAGCGGCTCGAGCGTCACCTGCAGGTGAGCCTGCCGCGGGCCGCAGGTCACAACGTTTACGAGGCGCTCAAGGCGCTGCATGAGGGCAAGAGCAAGGTACTCATCTGCCTGGGTGGCAACCTGGCGGCAGCGGCGCCCGACACCGACTTCACCTACGGGGCGATGAAAAAGGCCGAGCTCAACGTGCAGATCAGCACCAAGCTCAACCGCAGCCATCTGCTGGTGGGCAAGGCGGCGCTGATCCTGCCCTGCCTCGGTCGCACCGAGCTCGATATCCAGCGCACGGGCAACCAGAAGATCACGGTGGAGGACACCTTCAGCATGGTGCACGCCTCGACCGGCGCGGCCGAGCCAGTGTCGCCCCTCTGCCTCTCCGAGACCGACATAGTGGCGCGGATGGCTCATGCCACCGTGGGCGGCGAGCGGGTCGACTGGCTGGCCCTGCGCGATGATTATGCTCGTATCCGTGATCTTATCGAACAGACCATCGCCGGTTTTGCCGATTTCAATGCCCGCATCCAGCAGCCGTGCGGTTTTCATCTCGATAACTCCGCCGCCAAGCTGGTGTGGAACACCGCCAGCGGCCAGGCCGAGTTTCGTGCCAGCACCCTGCCGCACTCTGTGTTGCCGGAGTGTACCCGTCATGCCGAGCAGATGAGCGATCAGCCGGTGTTGCTGCTGCAGAGCCTGCGCTCCCACGATCAGTACAACACCACCATCTATGGCATGGATGATCGCTATCGTGGCATCAAGGGCCAGCGCAACGTGGTGTTCATGAACGAGGCGGATGCCCGCCAGCTTGGCTTTGCCGAAGGGGACAGGGTTGACATGGCGGCCATCTGCAACGACGGGCGCGAGCGCAGCGTGACCGGTTTTGTGGTGGTGATCTACGAGATCCCGCGCGGCAACATCGCGGCCTACTATCCGGAGACCAACCCGCTGGTCCCCATTGACAGCATTGGGGCGGGCTCGTTCACCCCGACCTCCAAGTCCATCCCGGTGCTGGTGACCGCCTCCAATCGGCAGGACAATCTGTTGCTGCTATGAGCCGAGAGGTTTGCAGGCTAGCCGGTTCAAGCCGGCCAGCCCCATGCAGCAGAGCCTGGACATCCTATAAACAACAACGCCGCATAAGCTATGCGGCGTTGTTGTTTTTCAGCTCTGGTGCCGGTAACAGGAGTCGAACCTGCGACCTTCGCATTACGAATGCGCTGCTCTACCAACTGAGCTATACCGGCGTGCCACTAGATTCCTGAAAACCCGGGGGCAAGTCAATGAGCTGTACTCGGTTTTATGAGTGAGCTCATGGAGTTACGGTCAAGGTCAGAGGTCGGTGAACTCCGGAATATGGGCACGGCCGCGGCTTTCGAGAAAATCGAGCAGGGCGCGGGGGGAGCGCGCCAGGATCCGCTCTTCGGGGAAGCCGGCCTCGGTCACCAGCCGGTGGCAGTGCTCGAAATCCCCGAGGCTGAAGGCCACGTGGGAGTCGGAGCCGAAGGTGAGGTAGGCCCCCATGTCCCGCGCCGCCTCGACGATGGCGCGGCAGTTGCCTTCACTGCCCGGGCGGGAGTGGCTGAAGGAGGAGTTGTTGAGCTCCAGCGCTACCCGATACTCTGCCGCCGCCTTGACCACCGCCTGGATATCGATGGGGAAGGCGGGATTGCCGGGGTGGCTTATCATGTCGACCCGGCCGCTCTTAATGGCGTTGATCATGGCCTGGGTGTGGGTGGCCTGGTCGCAGGGGGGGAACACCGGTTCGTGAAAGCCCGCCATGATCATGTCGAGCCGCGACTCGTAGCGCTCGGGGAAGTCGATCTCGCCATCGATGTTCTTGATGTTGGCTTCGATGCCGCGCAGGATGCCGACCCCGTCGACCACCCGTGGCAATACGTGCAGGTTGACGAAGTGCCAGAAGTGGGGGGCATCCGCCATATCGGGGCCATGATCCGTGGTGGCGAACAGCTTGATCCCCTTTGCCTTCGCGATGGGCAGGTAGTCGTGAATGGTGCTGTAGGCGTGGGTGCTGGCGACGGTGTGGGTGTGGGTATCGACCGTGTACTTCATCTTATCTTCCCCTCTGGCGTGAGGGGCCAGCATAGCAAAGGCGGCGGGTCGAGACCATGTGGTGGCTTGTCATACTTTGTCACAAATTGAGGGCAGGTTGACAAAGTTTGAACACGCTTGGCAGCCATGATGGGTGTATCGATGAAAGCCTGAACTCGCATCGATGGGTTGGATCAGGATGGTGCAACCTCATTTCCCCGCCGTCGCGCCCTGCGACGGTTTTTTTTGCCCGTTTGCCAGCGTGCTGGATAGCAGCAGGGTAAAAAAATGCCCAACTAGCATGGAGCAGGTTGGGCGAGACTTAATGTTTAATTGCAGTGGCATAGATATAGAGTCCGATTCGTCCGTGAAGTTCCCGCCTTGTTCCCCATTTTCACGAAAAACATTTCACTAACACCTGTTCACATTCTCTTGACACAAAAGGTTGTGAAACGTACTTTTTAAACATTCGTTTAAGTGAGGTGTCCTGTGAGTAAAATCGATACCAAAAACCGCATTCTCGATGCCGCCGAGGTGTTGTTTGCCGAACGGGGGTTCGCCGATACCTCTTTGCGTCTGATCACCAGTGAGGCCGATGTCAACCTGGCCTCGGTGAACTATCACTTCGGCTCCAAGAAGGAGCTGATCCAGGCGGTGCTCGATCGCTATCTGAGCCTGTTCATGCCCGAGCTGGATGCACGCCTGCATACCCTGATGGCGCAAGAGCAGCTGACCCTGCTGCAAGTGTTCGAGAGTTTCGTCGACCCGCTGATGAAGCTGGTGGCGGTGCGCACCAACGGTCCGGCCATCTTCATGCAGCTGCTGGGACGCGGCTACATCGACAGCCAGGGTCACCTGCGCCGCTTCATCACCGCCCATTACGGCCCCATTTTGCAGCGGATCACCCAGGCCATCTCCAAGGCCAACCCGGAGTTGTCGCCGGCGGATCTGTTCTGGCGGCTGCACTTCACCCTGGGTACCGTCGTGTTCACCATGGCTTCGGCCGATGCGCTGCGCGACATTGCCCAGGCCGATTTCGGCCAGCAGCTCGATGTGGAGGGGCTGGTACGCAACGTCATTCCTTATCTGGCGTCCGGTGTCGGGGCGCCCGTGGAGTCGACCAGGCTCTCCCTGGCCGTGTAACAACCAACAATAAATCAACGGAAACAGTGAAATAGAAGGAACTTGAGTATGATCACATTGCTTATCCTGCTGGTGCTGGCGATAGCCGTCGTGCTCGGCGTGCCCTCCATCCGTAAAAAGGTGGTCACCCGCCCGGTGTTCGGCATCTTCAAGAAGATACTGCCGCCCTTGTCTGCCACCGAGCGGGAGGCCATGGAAGCCGGCTCCGTTTGGTGGGATGGGGAGCTGTTTCGCGGCAACCCCGACTGGAAAAAACTGCACGGCTACGGCAAGGCCGAACTGACCGCAGAGGAGCAGGCCTTCATCGACAACCAGGTCGAAACCCTGCTCGCCATGGTCGACGACTTCAAGATCGTCAACGAAACCAAGGATCTTCCGGAGCCGGTGTGGGACTATCTGAAGAAGGAAGGCTTCTTCTCCCTGATCATCCCGAAATCCTACGGCGGCCGTGAATTCTCCGCGATCGCCAACTCCACCATCGTCACCCGCATTGCCACCAAGAGCCTGAGCGTGGCGGTTACCGTCATGGTGCCGAACTCCCTCGGCCCGGGCGAGTTGCTGATGCACTACGGCACCCAGGCCCAGAAGGACTTCTGGCTGCCGGGGCTGGCTAACGGCAAGGAAGTGCCCTGTTTCGCCCTGACCGGGCCGGAAGCGGGCTCCGACGCTGGCGCCATTCCGGACAAGGGGATCGTCTGCAAGGGGATGCACAAGGGTGAAGAGGTGCTGGGTATTCGCCTCAACTGGAACAAGCGCTACATCACCCTGGCGCCGCGCGCTACAGTGCTGGGGCTGGCGTTCAAACTCTATGACCCGGAAAAACTGCTGGGTGACAAGGAAGAGCTCGGTATCACCTGCGCACTCATCCCCACTAGCCACCCGGGCGTGCGCGTCGGCGATCGCCACTACCCCATGGGGCTGGCGTTCCTGAACGGCCCGACCTTCGGCAAGGACGTGTTCATTCCGCTCGACTGGATCATCGGTGGCCCGGATTACGCCGGTCGCGGCTGGCGCATGCTGGTGGAATGCCTCTCCGCCGGGCGCGGCATCTCGCTGCCTGCCCTTGGCACCGCTTGCGGTCACATGGCGAGCCGCACCGTGGGGGCCTACTCCTACGTGCGCAAGCAGTTCGGCATGTCCATCGGCAAGTTTGAAGGGGTGCAGGAAGCGCTGGCTCGCATCGGCGGCCTCACCTATCAGCTGGAAGGGGCCCGTCGCATGACTGCAGGTTCCCTGGACTTGGGTCAGGCACCGGCCATCGTCACCGCGATTTCCAAGTACCACATGACCGAGATGGCGCGCCAGATCATGGATGACTCCATGGACATCCACGCCGGCCGTGCCATCCAGCTGGGCCCGAAAAACTACACCGGCTACGCCTACATGGGCATTCCGGTGGCGATCACGGTGGAAGGGGCCAACATCCTGACCCGCAACCTGATGATCTTCGGGCAGGGGGCCACCCGCTGCCACCCGTACGTGTTTGCCGAGCTGGAAGCGGCGGCCGACACCGACGTGGAGCGCGGCCTCGAGAAGTTTGACGCCCTGCTGATGAAGCACATCGCCTTTGGCGCCGGCAACTTCTTCGGTTCCCTGTTCCAGGGGCTGACCCTGGGCCAGTTCAACAATGCCCCGGTGGCCGGTGAAACCGCCCGCTACTACAAGCAGCTCTCTCGCATGAGTAAGGGGCTGGCCCTGTGCGCCGACGTCTCCATGCTGATGCTGGGTGGCGATCTCAAGCGCAAGGAGATGATCTCCGCCCGTCTGGGTGACGTGCTGAGTCACCTCTACCTGGCCTCTGCCACCCTCAAGCACTACGAGGATCAGGGCCGCATGGTCTCCGATCTGCCGTTCGTGCAGTACGCGGTGGAGCGCAACCTCTACCTGATTGGCAAGGCGTTCGAGGGCTTCTTCCAGAACTTCCCGAACAAGGTGGTGGGCGCCGTGCTCAAGCGGGTGGTGTTCCCGTTCGGCGTGGGTTACAAGATGCCGGCCGACGATCGCTGCCATGCCATCTGCCTGGCCATGATGAAGCCGGGCGAGTTCCGCGACCGTCTGACCGCGCTCTGCTATGTGGGCAAGGACGAGGCGGACCCGGTCGGCCTGATGGAGCGCGCTTTCCAGGCCATGGTCGCAGTGCAGCCCTACGAGAAGAAACTGGTGCAGGCCCAGAAAGAGGGCAAGCTGCCCCGCAAACTGGCGTTGCCGGAGCTGGTTGCTGCTGCCCTGTCCCAATCCATCCTGAGCAAGGACGAGGCGGACAAGCTGCTGGCCGCCGATGCCCTGCGCTACGAAGCGATCCAAGTGGACAACTTCGCCCCGGGCGAGCTGGAGGGGTTATCCCAGCAAAATCCGGTGGTGCACGCCGCCTGAGAGTGCACTCGCTCCTGAATCTGAAACCGGCCGATATGGCCGGTTTTTTTGTTTGTTAACCATGCATTTACAACCTCGATTAATTCCAGTTTAATGCAATGGCCCCCCACCCTTGGGGCAGGAAGCAAGGCCAGCGGAATGGCCGACAACAACAAACTCAGGAAGAGTGAATGAACCTCGCCAAAACGGCGATCGAACGTCCCATCTGGGTGGCGGTCTCGATCGTGCTGATTTTTCTGCTGGGCCTGCTTAGCATCCGGGGGCTGCCGATCCAGCTGTTTCCCGACATCGATCGCCCGCACCTCAACATCTCGGTGGACTGGCGCTCGGCCTCACCCCAGGAGATGGAGTCGGAGATAACCGACCCCATCGAGCAGGAGATGCAGGGGGTGCAGGGGCTCAAGAACCTCACCAGCAACAGCTTCCCCGGCTTCACCGAGATCGATCTGGAGTTTGCCCTCGGCACCGACATGCAGCGGGCCCAGCTTGACGTCATCTCCCGCCTGAACCGGGTCTCCGGCCTGCCGGACAAGATTGGCGGTCCCTACGTCAACAACTACAGCAGCAACGACACCCTCACCTTCTTCTTCATCCAGCAGCTGCCCGGCGCCAAGGGGCCGATCGACGATCACCAGGCGTTGATCGAGGCGCGGATAAAACCCGAGCTGGAGCGCATTCCCGGGGTGTCGACGGTCGACATCCAGGGGATCAACGAGCGCCAGATCCAGATCCGCTTCGACCCCTACCGCGCCGCCGAGCTGGGGGTGGAGATCCCGGTGCTGGCCAGCCGGGCCAGCACCGGTTGGGATGTCTCCGCCGGCACCCTCGACATCGGCCGCTGGGAGTACAAGCTGCGCTTTGCCGGCCGCTACGACGTGGCGACCCTGGGAGACAAGGTGGTGGACTGGCGCGACGGCCTGCCCATCTATCTGCGGGACGTGGCGGAGATCCAGCTGGCCCGGGAGGAGAACCCGGTGCTGCGCATCCAGAACGGCAACACCGCCATCGCGGCGCAGATCTTCAAGGAGAGTGGGGCCAACGCCCTGGCGGCGCTGGAGGCGATCAAGCTCAAGGTGGGCGAGCTCAACCGCGAGGTGCTGGAGCCGGTCGGTCTGCACATGGAGCAGTCGTTCGACGCCTCCCTCTACATCAACCGGGCGGTGAGCATGGTGACCGCCAACCTGGGGCTCGGCGTGCTGCTCTCCTGCGCCATCCTCTGGGTCTTTCTGCGCCGGCTCAAGGCGACCCTGATGATCGCGATCGCCATCCCCATCAGCATCATGCTCACCTTCTGTCTGCTCAAGGTGCTGGGACGCACCCTCAACGTCATCTCGCTGGCGGGCATCGCCTTTGCGGTCGGCATGGTGCTCGATGCCGCCATCGTGGTGCTGGAGAGCATCTATCGGCGCCACGAGCGAGGGGATCTCAGCAAGGGGGAGGCGGCGCTGGAAGGTGCCAGCCGGGTGTGGACCGCCCTGGTGGCCTCCACCCTGACCACGGTCGCCATCTTCCTGCCGGTGCTGCTGCTCAATGACGTGGAGGGGCAGCTGTTTGCAGACCTTGCGCTCACCATCGCCTGCGCGGTGACCGTCTCCATGCTGGTGGCGGTGACCGTGCTGCCGGCGGTGGCGGCGCGCTGGATGGGGCGCGAGCGGCTGACTGACCCCTATGAGGCGCTGTGGCAGGGCACCACCCGCCACGTGATCCGCTGGACTGCGACGCCCCGCCGGCGCTGGACCGTCATCACCCTGATGATGAGCCTGCCGGCGCTGGCGACCTGGGCCCTGCTGCCGAAGATGGACTACCTGCCGGACGTGAAGCGCGACGCGGTGGATGTCTGGATGAATTTCACCCCGGGCTTCAACCTCAAGGCCCAGCGCGAGGAGGTGATCGACACGCTCATCGCCAGGCTGGATCCCTACATGAAGGGGGAGCAGGAGCCGGCCCTCAAGAACTACTACATATTGCGTTACCCGGGCGGTGCCCAGATCGGGGTGCGACCGAAAGAGGAGGACCAGATCAAGGTGCTGGAGCAGTTGCTGATGAAGCAGTTGCTGGTGGGCATCCCAGATACCCAGGTGTTTGGCGGTCAGGGGTCGCTGTTCGGCGGCTTTGACAGCGAGAACGGCATCTCCCTGCTGCTGCAGGGGGGCGATCTGGCCGAGCTCTATCGGGCGGCGCGGGCCGCCATGGCCATCGTCAAGCAGGATCTGCCGGGGGCCCAGGTCAGGCCGCAGCCGGATCTCGATTTCACCGCCCCCGAGCTGCGGCTGATGCCGCAGGACCGGCGCCTCGCCGAGGTGGGCTGGGATCGCACCCCCATGCCCGCCATCATCCAGACCTTCGGAGACGGGCTGCGGGTTGGCGAGTATTTCGACGGGGAGGAGCGGCTCGACATCATGTTGATGGGGCAGACCTCGGCCAACCCGGATGAACTCAAGGCGGTGCCGCTGGCGACCCCGTCCGGGCGCATCGTACCGCTCGGCGAGCTGCTACGGGTGGAGCACGACATGGGGCCGGCCAGCATCTTTCGGGCTGACGGGCGGCGCAGCATCAGCCTCCAGATCTCGCCCCCGGCGGGGATGAGCATGGAGCAGGTGCTGGACACCCTGCAGAGCAAGAGTTTTGCCGCCATCCGGCCGCTGCTGCCGGCCGGCGGCGAGCTGCGGGTCTCCGGCAATGCCGACAGCCTGCAGCAGGCGCTCAGCAACCTGGGGGCCATCTTCCTGTTTGCGGTGATGATCCTGCTGATCCTGTTGTGGGGGGTCTTTGCCTCCCTCAAGGATGCCGTGCTGGTGCTGCTGACCCTGCCGCTCGCCACCGTCGGCGGCGTGCTGGCGCTGCACCTGAGCGGGCTGCTGGTGCCGCTGCCGATGGATCTGCTGACCATCATCGGTTTCGTCATCCTGCTGGGGCTGGTGGTCAACAACGCCATCCTGCTGGTGCACCAGACCCGCACGGCGGAGCGGGAGGGGATGAGCCGCCAGCAGGCGGTGGCCGATGCCCTGCAAAGCCGGATGCGTCCCATCGCCATGACCAGCCTCACCAGCATCTTCGGCATGCTGCCGCTGATGCTGAGCCCGAGCGAGGGCAGCGAAATCTACCGGGGGCTGGCCACCGTCATCGTTGGCGGCATGAGTTGCAGTACCCTGTTTACCCTGGTCCTGTTGCCCGCCTTCCTGCGGCTGGGTGAGCGGGTCGACGTGCCGCAGGCCATTCGGCAGCGGGCCTGAGCAAGGAGCTCATCGATGACACGAGTTTTTACAAGGATGGTTGTGGGCGCGGCGCTGCTGGCGGGGGGCGTGTTCCCCGCGCTGGCACAGGGCAAGATGGTGACCCTGGCGGACGTGACCCGGGGGGAGGCGGCGGCCAGCATCTGGGTCAGCGGTACGGTGGCGAGCCGCCAGCAGGCGGCGCTCAGCGCCGAGGTGAGCGGCCGGGTGGAGTGGATCGCCGAGTTCGGCAGCCGGGTCAGCAAGGGGGATGAGCTGCTGCGCCTCGACAGCGCGGCGCTGCGGCTCTCGCTGGAGCAGGCCCAGGCCGAGCAGGCCAAGTGGGAGAGCAACGTGCGCTTTGCCCGCGCCGAGTTTGGCCGGCTGGCGACTCTGCATCGCCAGAAGAGCGCCTCCCAGAGCCAGTACGACAAGGCGCGCTACGACGTGGAGCAGGCTGAACTGGCCGAGCGGCTGGCGCGGGTGCAGGTGCGCCAGATTGAGGAGCAGCTGCGCAGAAGCCACATCTTCGCGCCGTTCGACGGGGTGGTGAACAACCACTTCATCCAGCCGGGGGAACATGTGGATGCCGGCGAACAGGCGCTGGAGCTGGTCAACCCCGATCAGCCCGACATCCGCCTGCAGGCCCCCATCGTCTGGGCCGGCCAGCTGGCGCCCCAGACCCGGCTGCGAGTGGAAGGGGATCAGCTCAGCGGCCACGGGGTCTACTACCAGCGGGCGGCCAGCGCCGATCCCAAGTCGCGCCTCATCGAACTGCGCCTCAAGCCGGAGGGGGGGCGTTTCATCATCGGCTCGCCGGTGCGGGTGGCGTTGCCGCTGGCGGAGCAGCAGACCATGCTGCTGCCGCGCGATGCCCTGGTGCTCAACACCGAGGGGAGCGTGGTCTATCAGGTGGAGCAGCATGGCGAGGAGCTCAAGGTGAACCGGGTGCCGGTGACCGTGCTGTTCGGCGACAGCCGGCAGGTGGCGGTGAGCGGGGCGCTCAAGCAGGGTGACAGGGTGGTGGTGCGCGGCGCCGGCAGCCTGCAGGATGGCGACAAGGTGGAGCTGTTTCGCGGCTGATATTGCTTGGTCACCATGAAAAACGGCTCCCGCGGGAGCCGTTTTTGTTGCTGGCAGGAGGAGCGATTACTCGACCATCATCACCTTGCAGGTGTTGGTGCTGCCGACGGTTTCCATCTTGTCGCCGTGGGTGAGCAACACCATGTCGCCGCTTTGCAGCAGCCCCTTGGCCTTGAGCACGTCCAGCGCATCGCGGCACACTTCGTAGACCGGCTTGGTCTCATCGCCGTCAAACAGCACAGGGGTGACGCCGCGGTAGAGGTTGGTCCAGGCCAGGGTCTTGTTGTGCGGTGACAGGGCGAAGATCGGCAGGCCGGAGCTGATACGGGACATCAGCAGCGGGGTAGTGCCAGACTCGGTCAGCGCCACGATCGCCTTGACTCCTTCCAGGTGGTTGGCCGCATACATGGTGGACATGGCGACCGCCTCTTCCACCGAGGTGAAGGTGTAGCTCATGCGGTGGTTGGAGACGTTCAGGCTCGGGTGCTTCTCGGCGCCCACGCAGACGCTGGCCATGGAGGTAACGGTCTCGATGGGGAACTGGCCGGCGGCGGTCTCGGCGGAGAGCATCACCGCATCGGTTCCGTCCAGCACGGCGTTGGCCACGTCCATCACTTCGGCACGGGTCGGCAGCGGCGCATTGATCATCGACTCCATCATCTGGGTCGCGGTGATGACCACCCGGTTCAGGCGACGGGAGTGGCGAATGAGCTTCTTCTGCACGCCGACCAGCTCGGGATCGCCTATTTCGACGCCCAAGTCACCACGAGCCACCATGACGGCATCGGAGCCGAGGATGATGTCTTCCATCGCCTCGTCGGTGGCGACAGTCTCGGCGCGCTCGACCTTGGCCACGATCTTGGCGTTGGAGCCGGCTTCGCGGGCCAGCTCGCGGGCGTAGCGCAGGTCATCGCCGCAGCGGGGGAAGGAGACGGCCAGATAGTCCACGTTCATGCGGGCGGCGGTCTTGATGTCTTCCTTGTCCTTCTCGGTCAGCGCCGGGGCGGAGAGGCCGCCACCCTTCTTGTTGATACCCTTGTTGTTGGAGAGCGGACCGGCCACGGTGACCGTGGTGTGGATGCGGGTGCCTTCGACCTGCTCCACTTTCAGTTGCACGCGGCCGTCGTCCAGCAGCAGGATGTCGCCGGGCACCACGTCATTGGGCAGGCTCTTGTAGTCGATGCCGACCTGCTCCTGGCAGCCTTCACCCTTGCCAAGGGCGGCGTCGAGGATGAATTTGTCGCCGATGGCCAGATAGATCTTGCCGTCCTTGAAGGTGGAAACGCGGATCTTGGGGCCCTGCAGGTCGCCCATGATGGCGACGTGACGGCCCAGCTTGGCGGCGATGTCACGCACCTGGTTGGCGCGCAGGATGTGGTCTTCAGCAGTGCCGTGGGAGAAGTTCATCCGCACCATGTCGGCACCGGCACGGATGATCCCCTCGAGGATCCCTTCGCGATCGGTGGCCGGACCGAGTGTGGTTACAATCTTTGTACGTCTTGGCATGAAAGACTCCAGTTTTGAAGTTGATATGACTTGAGATACTGCCCCGTCAAGCGCATGACCCATTGCACCCGCTTG
Source organism: Aeromonas sp. s3 (assembly GCF_040907805.1). NCBI lineage: Bacteria > Pseudomonadati > Pseudomonadota > Gammaproteobacteria > Aeromonadales > Aeromonadaceae > Aeromonas > Aeromonas sp. s3. The sequence continues at coordinate 2,544 of NZ_JBFOCQ010000016.1, read as the reverse complement.
CAAGCCATCTGGGTGGCTTTTGTTACTAAATTACAATACTACACCAAGGAAGGTGGCAGAGACAGCCGGGGGCCGGGGCCCCCGTTGTTCACGAAGAGTGGGGTGTATCAAAGCGGGATTCGCGCAAACCTTCTTTGACTTTCTTCAGGTTTTCGCGAAATTTCATGCCGCGGCGCAGGGTGAAACCGGTTGCCAGCACGTCCACCAGGGCGAGCTGGGCGATGCGCGAAGCCATCGGCATGTAGACGTCGGTGTCTTCCGGCACGTCCATGGAGAGCACCAGGTTGCACTCGCGCGCCAGCGGGGAGTCCTTGGCGGTCATGCCGATGACGGTGGCGTCGTTTTCACGGGCCAGCGCGGCAATCTCCACCAGCGCCTTGGTGCGGCCGGTGTGGGAGATGAGCACCACCACGTCCCCTTCGCTGCTGTTGATGCAGCTCATGCGCATCATGACGATGTCGTCGAAGCTCACCACCGGGATGTTGAAGCGGAAGAACTTGTTCTGGGCATCGCGGGCGACGGCGGAGGAGGCCCCAAGGCCGAAGAAGCTGATCTTCTTGGACTGGGTCAGGATGTCGACGCAGCGATTGATGGCCGAGATGTCCAGGCTGTTCTTGGCGGCATCGAGGCAGGCCATGGTGGATTCGAAGATCTTGGCGGTATAGGTATCGGGCCCGTCTTCTGCCTCCACGTGGCGGTTCACATAGGGTGTGCCGTTGGCCAGGCTCTGGGCCAGATGCAGTTTGAAATCGGGAAAGCCCTTGGTATCGAGCCGGCGACAGAAACGGTTGACGGTCGGTTCACTGACGTCAGCCATCTTGGCGAGGGTGGCGATACTGGAGTGGATGGCCGTCTGTGGGGAGGCCAGGATGACCTCGGCGACTTTACGCTCTGATTTACTGAAACTTTCCAAATTATTAGTAATTTTATCAAGGGTATTCATCATCACCACCAGGCGTTTTTGTAATTTAGCTTCAGTGTCTTTGCACTGAATTCATGGCTAAGCAGGTTTCCAATCAACTTGATGACTATACAAGACAAGCTCTTATCGAAACTAATCTCGGCCCTGCAAAGTATGACTCATGTCTAATTATTTCGTTGTTTTGGTTACAAACTTCCAGTCATTCCGTGAAAGCGCTTACAAATGTTGCAAAGCAACAACACTGTGAGCGGGCGCACAGTTGCACCCATCAAACGCGCCGCAAGGGGAGGGGCTCGGGTAGAATTGGCACCAAATAATAAGTGCGGGACGGTAATGGCCGCCCCGACCCCAGTAACGAAGGAGTTGTTTTATGCAGCATACCCATGCGCTGGTCGGCGACGTAGGCGGCACCAATGCCCGGTTGGCCCTGTGCGAGCTGGCAACCGGCACCATTTCCCGGGCCAAGACCTATTCCGGGCTGGCCCATCCCACTCTCGAAGCCGTGGTTCGCCTCTATCTGGATGAGCACAAGGTGCAGGTGAGCGAAGCCTGCATCGCCATCGCCTGCCCCATCAACGGCGACTGGGTCGCCATGACCAACCACAGCTGGGAGTTCTCCATCAGCGAGATGCAGGCCAGTCTGGGGCTGACCCGACTGCAGGTGATCAACGATTTTACCGCCGTCTCCATGGCGGTGCCCGTGCTGGGGGAGAGCGATCGCATCCAGCTGGGTGGCGCGGCCCCAGTCGCCGGCAAGCCCATCGCCATCTACGGGGCCGGCACCGGCCTTGGCGTCGCCCACCTGGTGCAGGCGGGTGAGCAGTGGCTGAGCCTGCCGGGCGAAGGCGGTCACGTGGACTTTGCCGCCAACAGCGAAGAGGAGGATGCGGTGCTGCAGGTGATGCGCGCCGAGTTGGGCCACGTCTCGGCCGAGCGGCTGCTCTCCGGCCCCGGCCTCGTCAACATCTACCGTGGTCTGGTGAAGTCCGATGGCCGCGAGCCGCAGGCGTTCGAACCCAAAGACATCACCGAGCGCGCGCTGGCGGGCGAGTGCCTGGACTGCCGTCGCACCTTGAGCCTGTTCTGCGTGCTGATGGGCCGTTTTGCCGGCAACCTGGCGCTCAACATGGGCACCTTCGGCGGCGTCTACATCGCCGGTGGCATAGTGCCGCGCTTCCAGGAGTTCTTCATCGGCTCGGGTTTTCGGGTGGCCTTCGAGGACAAGGGGCGTTTCAAATCCTATCTCAAGGATATCCCGGTCTTCCTTATCACCCATGAAGGGCCGGGCCTGCTCGGTGCCGGTGCCTATCTGCGCCAGTCGCTGGGCATCAAGTTGTAAGCAACGACAGGGCTGGTGACGCAATGGCCATGGTTCAGCCTTGATTCAGTGACCATGGCGTAGAGTGTCCCTACGTACTCAAGAAGAGAAGGCGCCATAAGGAATTGGGATTTCTCTTCATCCGCTGGGTGCGTTTGTCACCTGACAAGCCTGAACTGTTTCACCGGCCCTTGCGGCCGGTTTTTTTATGCCCGCCGTTTACTGCCGGCCTGTTGTGCTGGCGATGGCGGCAGCCAGGTCTGTGTGAGGTGGTAGGGCCACAATGCAGTGCGCCTGCCAGCTG
>NZ_JBFOCQ010000015.1:0-96983 GCF_040907805.1 Aeromonas sp. s3 | reverse complement strand
TACTTTCCCGCTGCCGCTCGACTTGCATGTGTTAGGCCTGCCGCCAGCGTTCAATCTGAGCCATGATCAAACTCTTCAATTTAAGTTTGGTTGCCTATAAAGGCGGCTCAATGAATTGCTGAATTAACTGCTGCAACTTAAAAGTTGCTTTGGTCACTTCATCAGACATTGAAAATCAAAAATTGTTTTTGATGCTCGATGCTGTGAGTGCCCACACAGATTGCTTGATTCAAATTGTTAAAGAGCAGGGTCGACAACTATAACCCTCACTGGGTTGCTTTGCAAGCCAGACCAGACGCGCACTGCGCCGTGCTGATGGAGGCGCATTATAGGGATATGATTCTCGCTGACAAGCGAAAACTCCGTGTTTTTTTGAAAAAGACGTTAAAGTGTTTAACTAACCACCAATCAGGATAAAAAGCGCCCCAACAGCAACCCAAAGGAAGCCCATCAAGGTCTCTTGAGCATTAGTTGCTGGTCCAGAGCGTCCGACTATAAGAATGGGTGCCAAAACGAAAAGGGCCCCTTGGGGCCCTTCGATATCACGCGGTATCTCTATATATCAGATAGAGAAGCTGGAACCACAGCCACAGGTGGTAGTGGCATTGGGGTTGGTCACGGTGAAGCGGGAGCCTTCCAGACCTTCGGTGTAATCCACACTGCCGCCAACCAGATACTGCAGGCTCATGGGATCGATCACCATGGTGACCCCGCTCTTCTCGACCACGGTATCCCCTTCGTTGATCTTCTCATCGAAGGTGAAACCATACTGGAAACCGGAGCAGCCACCGCCCGTGATGTACACCCGCAGCTTGAGCTCGGGATTTTCTTCTTCGGTGATCAGGGTCTTCACCTTGTTGGCTGCCGCATCCGTCATCTGGATGGGCAACGGGGCTTCTGCTACTGCACTCATTACTGACCTCACAACCGTTAAATCCACAAACATGGAAACCGCGAAATTATCCAATACCCGACCATTCAGTTCAAGTATTCACCAAGCTTCTTACTGTGCGGCCGGCACAGGTGCCGGTGGAGCGGCCACCAGCGGCTTGATCACCTCGCCCCATTCAGCCAGTAGCTCCTGGGCCGGTTGCCGACCATCCTTGCTGATGGTGACCCGCACCCGGTCCGGTACAAAGCCTTCCGGCAACTGCCAGTTGCCTTCCAGCAGCTGGAAGTAACGCAGTGCATAGCGCCCCTCTCCTACCTTCATGCCCAGCTCACGGCTGCCGAGGGTTCTGGGCTTGTCACCCTGGCTTCCTTCCACCTTTATCTGTACCTGACCGCGGAACAGCTCGCGCTTCTTGGCGGGCTGGGTCAGCGCCAGCCGATAGTGATAACGGCCAGGGATACTGGTCTCCTGCAGGGTGAGGTTGTCGATCACCACCCCCACCTGCTCGCCGGTGGGACGCATGATCCGCTCGAAGAAAGCCAGCTGGCGCTTCTGCTCCTGCACCTGGGCTTCCTGATCCTTGAGCGCCTGTTGCAACTGCTCGAATGCTGCCTTTTGGGTAGCCAGCAGGGTCTCCTTGATGCCGAGCTCGCCCTTGAGCTGGCCAATGGCCTTGGCCTGGCGTTCCAGCGTCTCCTGCTGAACCGTCAACAGGCTGCTCTGAGCCAGCTCCTGGCGATTACCGACAAAATAGCCGATGAGCGCCCCCACCATCAGCACTGCCAACCACTTCATTATCTGGGACATAAGGCCTCTTTTGTTACTGCGCATACTGCGGCCACGCTCCCTTCACTATACGCGACACAAGCAGATTCAGGCCGGCAGACAAAAAGTTAACCGGCACTGGCGCCGCTTTCTCCCCGCTTTTGACGCGCCGCGAGCCGTAAAGTTCGCTCCAGGATCTGGGAATAGATGGGGCGGCCCCCCAACCACTGGGCCACCAGGGTCGCACCGACCGTGGTGATCATCATGGGCAGGATCAGCTGATAGTTGTCGGTCATCTCGGTCACCAGCACTATGCCGGTGATGGGCGCACGCACGGTGGCAGCAAACAGCGCCCCCATACCGGCGATGGCAAAGGCGCCCGGTTCGATGCCAAGTTCGGGGAAGGCCGAGTGGAACAGGTGACCAAACACCACCCCGAACAGGGTGCCAAGGGCCAGCGTCGGCGCAAACACCCCGCCCGGCGCACCGGAGCAGAAACAGACCAGAGTGGCCACCAACCGGATGGAGAAGATGAGGAACAGGGTGGCCATTGCATACTCCCCGCCCATCAGGTGAGGGATAAGCTCGGTGCCGCCACCGGTCACCGCCGGGGCGAACAGCGACAGCACGCCGAAGGTGCCCGCCACCAGCATGCCGATGGCCACGAAGCGATGGCGCTTGTTTTGATGCAGTGCCAGATAACCATCCTGACAGGCCAGCACCAGCTTGTTGAAGACGAACCCCAGCACCCCGAAAGCGGCCCCCATGAAGAGGAACAACCAGAGCGCCTTGAGAGCCGGTGCATCGTAGTGAGGCAAGCTGATCACGGCCCCCTGCCCCTTCATGTTCTGCAGCATCAAGGTCGCCATGATGGCGGAGATGCCCACCGCCTTGATGGCCAGAAAGGAGTAGCGAAACTGCGGTCGCATCTCCTCCATCACGAACAGGATCCCCGCCAGCGGCGCATTGAAGGCGGCGGCCAGACCGCCGGCCGCACCGGCCGCCAACAGGGCATGGCCGTGCTCCTTCGGCAGCCGGAAGATATCCGCCACCATCTTGCCGAGGTTGCCGCCGATCTGCACCGAGGGCCCCTCCCGCCCCAGCACCATGCCGGAGCTCAGGGTGCAGATACCGCCGAAGAACTTGACCGGCAACACCCGCCACCAGCGCACCGGCCGCAGTTCGTCCATGGCCCCCTCGATCTCGGGAATGCCGGAGCCCCCGGCCTCCGCCGCAAAGGTGTGGGTCAGGAAATAGCCGATCATCCCCAGCAGGGCGCTGAAACCGAAGCCAAGCAGACCGAGCTGCCACCAGGGGCGATCGGCCAGCAGATCAATGCGCTGCTGCGCCAGCCAGTGAACGCCGGACTCGAACAGTCCACAGACCAGCCCGGCCAGGGTACCGACCAGTGCCGCCAACAGCAGCACCAGCAGGGGCATCTTGTCTTGATGAATGATCCGCCGCAGGACGGGGCCACGGGGAGGCGAGAGCGGTTCAGCAGAAGAGAAAGCTTGTTGCGACATGAAAAAAACCACATTCGTTTGCTGACGGAGGTGACGACATCCAGCCTGCTGCCCGGCTGCCCAGCACCGGGCCTTTCTGCTATAGTCGGCCCGTTTCATTTAACACGGGGCAGTCCTTGGCCAGGGAGTCAAGAGCGCAAGCATACTCCAGCTCCCCCCGACTGCCGAGCCGCAATCGGCCACCTGCACCTGTGTGACGACCAAAATCCCATTAAGGATGATCCATGTCAAAATCAGATCAGCTGTTTGAACAGGCCCGCCAGACCATTCCGGGCGGCGTCAACTCACCGGTCCGCGCCTTCAATGGGGTCGGCGGCACACCCCGCTTCATCGATCACGCCGATGGCGCCTACCTCTATGACGTGGACGGCCAGGCCTACGTGGATTACATCGGTTCCTGGGGCCCCATGCTGCTGGGTCACAACCACCCGGCCATCAAGGCCGCCGTCATCAAGGCCGTCGAGAAAGGGCTGAGCTACGGCGCCCCCACCGAGATCGAAGTGCTGATGGCCGAGAAGGTACGCCAGATCGTCCCCTCCATGGAGCAGGTGCGGATGGTCAACTCCGGCACCGAGGCCACCATGAGCGCCATACGGCTGGCCCGCGGCTACACCGGTCGCGACAAGATCGTCAAATTCGAAGGCTGCTACCACGGCCACGCCGACTCCCTGCTGGTCAAGGCCGGCTCCGGCGCGCTGACCCTGGGTCAGCCCAACAGTCCGGGCGTGCCTGCCGACTTTGCCAAGCACACCCTCACCTGCGTGTTCAACGATCTGGACTCGGTGCGCGAGGCCTTCAGCCAGTACGGCAGCGAGATCGCCTGCATCATCGTCGAGCCGGTGGCCGGCAACATGAACTGCATCCCGCCGGTGCCCGGTTTCCTGGAAGGGCTGCGCACCATCTGTGACGAGTTCGGCGCCCTGCTGATCCTGGACGAGGTGATGACAGGCTTTCGCGTCTCCCTGCGCGGCGCCCAGGGCCACTACAACATCGACCCGGATCTCACCACCCTCGGCAAGATCATCGGTGCCGGCATGCCGGTCGGCGCCTTCGGCGGCAAGAAGAAGGTGATGCAGCACATCGCTCCGACCGGCCCCGTCTATCAGGCAGGCACTCTCTCCGGCAACCCGGTGGCCATGGCTGCCGGCCTCACCATGCTGGATCTGCTGCTGGAGCCGGGCCTCTATGAACAGCTGAGCGACAAGACCGCCCGAGTTGCCGAAGGGCTCAAAGCCGCCGCCGCCAAACACGGTATCCCGCTCGCCATCAACTACGTGGGCGGCATGTTCGGCTTCTTCTTTACCGACGAGACCGAGATCACCCGCTATGAGCAGGTGACCCGTTGCGACATGGAGCGCTTCAAGCGCTTCTATCACCTGATGCTGGAAGAGGGCGTCTATCTGGCGCCGAGCGCCTACGAGGCGGGTTTCCTGTCGCTGGCCCACGGCGACAAGGAGATCGAACACACCCTGGCCGCCGCCGAGCGCAGCTTCGCCAAGCTGGCCGGCTAAGCCGTCGCCATCTGCCACACAAGGGCCCTTCACGGGCCCTTTTTCATTCTCCCCTCGCCATGCCCGCTGCCGGTGCAATCCGCCCGTCGGCAACCGTGATTTGTCACCAAACGGTGCAACCCCCACCACAGTCGTTGTCATAAAGCAGGCCCACAATTTGCAGCCGTCAGCAAGACCCATCCTTTGTGAGCGAGGTAGGTATGGCGGAAATGAGCCCCATCGATGTGCTGCGACGCTATCAGGAGTACGAAGCCGAACTGGCCCCCCTGCTGCTGGGGCTGCTGACGGCGCCACCCGATTCACTCAAGGATTACCCCTTTATCCTGCATCAGGCCCTCAGCCGGGAACCGCTCGGGATCCTGCCGCCAGTGCCTGCGCCGCAAGCCCGTTTGCATCTGATAGTGAGAGGTCATGGCCGTGAACTGACCCTCTGCCTGAACCAGCTTATCGCCTGGCTGATGGGGGACAGGGAGCGGCGCCGGGCCATGCCCTGGTTCAAGGGGGTTTATGTGGTGCTGAGTCTGGCGCTGTTTCTGATCGTCGCGACGCTCATCTGGCACGGGCTGGAGCAGCTCTATCTGCTGCTGTGCGGAGCGCAGCAGAACCGGCTGGGGGCCTTCAGCGCCATCATCTTTCTGACCCTGGCGCTAGCGGTATTCGACTTGGGCAAGACCATTCTGGAAGAGGAGGTGCTGCTACATAAAGACATCTTTCGCCACAGCGCCATTCGCCGCACCATTACCCGTTTCATCGCCGCCATTCTGATCGCGGTCTCCATCGAGGGGCTGTTGCTGCTGTTCAAGGGCTCTCTCGGCCAGGTCGAACTGCTCTGGCCGGCGGTGGGGGTGATGGGGTGCGCCGTGGGACTGCTGCTGGCCCTCGGGCTCTATGTGTTTCTGGGAGCCAGGGCCGAAGCGGCGCTGGTGCAGGCCAGCCTGCGACCTCTGCCAGCCGGGGTTGTGGCGCCAGCCAAAAAGCGTACTTGGCCCAGGAGGTATAGATAACGCCAAAGGCCTGCAACCACTTCAATACTCCGCGGCCAGCACCGGCACGCGCCGCACTGGCTAACCAGTGACGCCTGCCAGCCGGGGTTGTGGCGCCCGCCGCGCCGCCCGCCAGGAGGCGTACATGGTCCAGGAGGTATAGATGACGATGAAGGCCACCAGCCATTTGAGCATCGCCATGTCCATGGATTTGACCAGCATGGCCGCCAGCACCACGCCGACAGGGCCGAAGATGGCCACCGCCAGCACCGCCTTGGCGTCGAAGGCCCCCTTGCGGATGAAGGTGCCCGCCGAGAAGACGCTGAGCACGGCGGTGGAGCCCATCATGATGGGGAAGGCAGCCAGCGGGTTCATGCCGAGCAGATAGACTAGGGTCATGCAGGGGGCGAACAGGCCTATGCCCACGTTCATCAGCACGCCAAAGAGGAAGTTGCCGGCGAGCGCTATCCCGAGCTTGTAACCGGTCAGCCCCATGGCATCGCCACCGAGGGGGAACAACCCCAGCAGGCCCGCGAAGATGAGGCCAGCCACCACCAGCAGGGAGACCGCCATCACCAGCCGGATGGTCTGGCGATCGAACGAGGCGACGTGGCGCGCCCCCCAGGCCGCGCCGGCAGCAGCGGCCACCATCATGCCAATGAGGGTGAGCGGCTCCACCTGCACGGCGCCGATAAAAATCAGGGACTGGGTGACCGTCGGCAACACGCACTGGCCGTTGAGGGTGCCCGGCAGCAGCCGGTCGTCGATCAGCTTGAACTGCTTGTAGCAGGCGGTCTTCACCGCGAAGCTGCCAACCCCCAGGGTATCGAGAAAATTGGCGACAAAACCGATGGCCGCCACCGGCCAGAAGGGGGTCGACTCCAGCGCACCCTGTTGCCGCTTGTGCCACCAGGCCCGTACCAGCATGAAGATGAACGCCAGCGCACAGATGATGAATATCAGGCGCAAAAGATTAATTAACATACAGAGTTCTCCAGCAACGGGCGGCGATTCTAAGGCAGCAAAAATAAAAAATCTTGGCCCTGATCAAGCATTCATCCCTTGCAAACGATTCCTTGGAGAAACTCTTGTTAGGCACGCCCGAACGAATCTGCTAATACTTCTCTATGAGGGCCAGCAGGCCTGGGGCCGCCGGTGGTAGTCATGGTCATTTCGCGACGACCACAGTCACCGGCGGGAAGTAGACAAAAAGAAGGCCGGTATGCACCGACCTTCTTTTTTATTGCTGACTCGCCGATGTTTTGCCCGCCAGCCACTGCCAGCCCGGCAGGCGTGGCAGCCGCTGGGCGATCCAGCCGATCAGCGCATCCGACAGACCGGTCGACAGCAACAGAGGCAGACAGAGCAGGGTCAAGGAGAGGGCGCCGACATAGACATCCGTCAGCCAGTGGGCACCAGAGAGGATGCGGGGCGCCGAGAACAGCGGCACCATCAGCAGCGCCGTCACCCCGGCCCAGCGTGGCAGATAGCGCAGGGCAAAACCGGCGAAGATCATCAGGAACAGGGCGTGATCGCCGGGGAAGCTGTCGCTGGACGAATCCTTGGTCGGGATCCCGCTGAGCTGGGTGACCCGCAGTGCATCCGCCACCATCAGGGTCGGGCTGGGCCGGCTGACCGGCAGCAGATGGCCAAACTGGTTGATCACCAGGGCCCCCAGCAGCATGACACACCCCATGGCCACCAGCCGGCGACGCCCCTGCTCGTCCGCACGCCAGAAGCAGCGGGAGAGGATAAGCCCCATGCAGGAGAGCACCGCCAGATCGAACAACCGGTTGTTGGTCACCGCCACCAGATCGGCCCACCATTGGGCCTGGCCCAGCCAGCCATTGACCAGATGGAAGACGACGAGATCCCACCGATCCCAGGGGCCGTGATCGGGCAGAGCGGCCCAGCTGACAGCGATGAGACCACCCAACAGATAACAGGGTATAAATTTGCGCATACGGACTCTCCTCCCCGAAAAATGGGGTCGTATTTTAGAACATAAGAAGCGTGACGTGAATCACACAAATGAGGGGGGAAGCAAAGTTCATGGGGAAAACAGTGCGGCAAAACAGGTTCCGTTTAAGCCCTTCTTGGAATGCTCCGATCCTGATGGCGGACTTGGCCGTCCCTGACCTTGCGGCTAGTATGGAGCTCTTCCCTTTCGCGAGATGAACAGCAATATGCGCAGCTACCTCAGGATGATGCTGTTTGCCCTTGGCCTGCTGGCCGGCGTGCAGATCCCGGGTCTGATCGACCTCTACTACCAGCGGCTGGACGCCCGTCTGCAACAGGCCAGCCTCAGCCTTGCCCCCTTTCAGGAGACGGCGGATCAGCACTTCGACGGCGATCTGACAGCCCTGGTCAACCACTACCGCACCAACCCGGATCCGGTCTTCGCCAAGGATGCGGCCAGCCTGCAACTGCTGGTCAGCCAGCGTCAGACCCTGCAGCAGGAGAGCATCTACAAGAACGCCCCCTGGTACCGGCAGCTCTCCCACCTGCTGCTGCGTGCCGAGCCCCAGCTCTGGCAAGATACCCTGCAAAACTACAGCTATGTGGTACCGCTCAAGCAGGCCGCCATCGTCTGCGGCATGGCGGCGGGCTTACTCGCGGCCCTTGTCGGCGATCTGCTGCTCGGCCTTCTGCTGCTGCCGTTTCGCCAGCACCAGCCCAGGGTACGCTACGGCCAGCGCTGATCCCTCAGCCAGTCCCCGCCAACAACAAGGGGGCCCGCGGCCCCCTTGTCGTCTCTTGCTCTCCCCTACAGCTCGTAGGGCAAGCGCGATTCGCTGACCAGCCGGTTGAGCGCCTTCACCACCTCGGGATCGAACTGGCTGCCTGAGCGCGACATGATGTACTCCATGGTCTGGGCCAGCGACCAGGGCTCCTTGTAGGGGCGCTTGCTGAGCAGGGCGTCGAACACGTCGACCACCGCCACGATACGGGCCGACAGCGGGATCTGCTCGCCGGCCAGCTGCTCCGGGTAACCCTTGCCATCGAAGTGCTCATGGTGGCCACGGGCGATCTCGGCCCCCAGCGACAGATAACTGGTCCCCTCCACCATCTCCCCCGCCTTGTGCAATATGCTGGCGCCGATGTCCGCATGCTGCTCCATGATGGCCCGCTCGTCCGGCTCGAACCGCCCCGGCTTGTGCAGGATGTGGTCCGGCGTGCCCACCTTGCCCACGTCATGCAGTATGCTGGCCATGCCGATCATGTCGACGAAGCCGGGGGTCAGCTCGTCGGGATAGGCCCCCGCCTGTTGCAGCTCGGCCACGATGGCATCGGAGAGCTTCTGCACCCGCAGCACGTGATCGCCGGTATCCGAATCGCGAAACTCCGCCAGCGCCGCCAGCGCCACCACGGTTGCCTCCTGGGCGCGCAGCAGCTGGTTGTAGAGATAGAGGTTGTCGTATGCCGCCGAGATGCGCTGACAGAACACGTCCAGCAGATCGCACTCGAGCGGGTCGAGCGGCTGGGTGGGGGTGAAGTTGAGCACGAACTCGCGCCCGTTCTGGGCCGCGATGTAGAGCGCATCCTGGGGATGCTCGAAGCGGTTGCAGCGATTGGCCAGCGCACTCATCACAGAGTCATGCAGGGCCGGGAAGGTGGTTAGCGGCACGTCGCTCAGCAGGGATTCATAGTCGCCGGTAGCGGCCAGGATCTCCAGCTCCTGCGAGCCGGGCCGGCGCTCGGCGCAGATGGCCCCCTCGGTGCCCACATCGAGAATGGCGCTGATCTGCTTGAGCACCCCGGAGGCAAATTCCCGCAGCGAATGCAGGTGATAGAGATCCCCCGCCCCCTCCAGTATCTTGCCGAGCCCCTGCCGGCTCTTGTCGATGGCGCAGAGAGTCTCGTAGGAGCGCAGGGAGGCGATGACGGTGGTGTAAAGCTTCTGCACCGTCAGCTCGGTCTTGGTCTTGTAGTCGTTGATGTCGTAGTCGAGGATCACCCGCTGCTCGGGGGCCTGCCCGGGCTGGCCGGTGCGCAGCACGATGCGGACCAGGCCGTTCTTCATCTCGTTGCGGATCTGGTGCACCAACCGCAGGCCGGCGTCCTCGGTCTCCATCACCACGTCGAGCAGGATCAGGGCGATGCGCGGGTTGGCCTGCAGCATGCGGGCAGCCTCGGCACCGCTGTAGGCGTTGAGCAGGGCTAGCGGGCGGGATTTGTACTGAATGTTGGAGAGTGCCAGCCGGGTGGCATGATGAATGTCCGGTTCGTCATCGACGATCAGCACCTGCCAGGGATTGGCCATCCTGGTCACCACGGCCTCATCGTCATCCAGCTCGATGATGTCGTCATCCAGCCAGATCTCGTCCTTGTCTTGGGCACTGCTCATATCGTTCACGCCTCCAGGCGCTGCATGAGGGTACAGACAGTATGTACCATCAGGCCGCGATGGATCACAAGCCCCGCGCGATCCGCCTGCCACCATCCATGAACAGATGACTCACTCGAACGGTTCGAGATAGGCCTGGATCGCCTTGCGCAGCCAGGCCAGCACCCTGCCGTGATAGGCATTTTCCGACAGATAGACGCCGTAGTCCCGCCACTGCAGGCTGAACTTGTGCTTGAGCGTGAGCAGGGAGCCTTGGCGCAGCTGACTCTGGATCAGCGGCGACGGCAGCACGGCCCAGCCGAGGCCGTCGAGCACCGCATCGCGCATCAGCTCGAAACTCGACAGCCCGATGTGGTGGCCGCCGATGGGCAGCAGGCTCTTGACCGAGAATTCATCCACGTAGGAGAGGGTGACCTGGGTGTGGCCGGTCAGATCCTGCTGCAGTACCCGCTTCAGGCTGGCCAGCGGATGACTCGGCGCCACCACCATCAGGGTGCGGATCGGGTTGAGCACCTCGATGTTGAGGCCGCTGCGCTCCTGCTCCTCGGTGATGAGGCCGAAAGCGGCGTCGACAAACCCCTCCTCCACCAGGGCGGGCAGCTCGGGCGGCGAGGCCAGCACCAGCGAGATGCTGGTGCCGGGAAACCGGTGGCGCAGCTGGCCCAGCATCTCCCGCCACACCGCCTCGGGAATGGCGTCATCCCGCGCCACCCGCAGCGCCACCTCGGCGCCGGAGGCGTAATGTTCGCACTTGAGCTTGAGACTGTTGGCCGCCTGCAGCAGCCGCTTGCAGTCGTCCAGCACCTGCTCGCCGATCTCGGTCAACCGACTCTGGTTGGCCCCTCGTTCAAAAAGTTCGACGCCAAGCTCCACCTCCAGTGCCGCTATCGCCGTACTGACCGCGCTGCGACTCTTGCCAAGCCGGCGCGCCGTGTTGGCGATGGAGCCGCTACTGGCTGATTCCACAAAGAGTTGTATCTGGTAGAGCTTCATGATCCGGGTCGAGAGCTGGGTATCCGATATTCACCTTACCTCGCCCGCTTCTGCCAAGGCAAACTGTCAGCGTCTGAATTGTCGACGCTCAGCGATTCCAGCCTCCTGCTGGGTGGCGGCTATCATGGCCCCCGTCGCAGCAACAAAAGGACATTTTATGTTATTCAATCGCATGCTCCTGGCCCGCATCTTCCTGACGGGCGCCATCCTGACCGAGGTCGCCGGCACCTCCAGCATGGCCATGATCCCGGAGAACGAAGCCGGCTGGCTCAACTACCTGCCCATGTGGCTGCTCATCTCCTTCTCCTACCTGTTGTTGGCCAAAGCCGCCAAAACAATCTCCATTGGCATTGCCTTCGCGCTCTGGGAGGGGCTGGGGATCGCGCTGATCACCGTCGTCTCCGTGCTGTTCCTCGACTACCAGCTGAATGCTCAGGAGTTGATCGGACTGGCGCTGGCCATAGTGGGGATTGTTCTGGTGACGATGGGCGAGCGCCACGATGAACCGGCCGCTCGCACACCCCGTGCCAACGAGGAGGCCGTATGCACCCGCTGATGATAGTGCTGGGCGCGGCCTTGCTGGATATCGGCGCCAACATGGCGATCAACCGTTCGGTCGGTTTTCGTCACAAGGGGTGGGGATTCCTCGGCATCCTGCTGGTGCTGTGTGCCTTCACCCTGCTGTCGGAAGCGGTCAGCACCGGCAAGATCGATCTGGCCGTGGCCTACGCCACCTGGGGCGCCATCGGCATCCTGGGCACCGCCCTCGGCGGCCTGCTGCTGTTTGGCGAGCGACTCAAGCCCATCGGCTGGATCGGCATGCTGGTGATGGCCGTCGCGGTCACCCTGCTCACCACCGCCTGATCCCGAGAATGCATCCATGAAAAGCAGCCGCCAGGTACACCGGGCGGCTGCTTGTTGTTGGGCATGATTTCATGACGGCGAGCGCCTCGTCACCAGGCTTCGTACAGCTCCAGCGGCAGGCCGTCGGGGTCGGCGAAGAAGGTAAAACGGCGGCCGGTCAGCTCGTCCACCCGCACCGGCTCCACCTCGACGCCATGACCCTGCAGATGGGCGATGACCCGGTCGAGATCCGAGACCCGAAAGGCCAGGTGGCGCAAACCGCACGCCTCCGGCCGGGAGGGGCGCGGGGGCGGCGCCGGGAAGCTGAACAGCTCCAGCTGGCTGCCGTCCGGCAGTGCCAGATCCAGCTTCCACGACTGGCGCTCGGCCCGCAGCGTCTCGGCGATGATGGGCAGCCCCAGCACCTGGTGGTAGAAGTGGCGCGAGCGCGCATAGTCGCTGGCGATGATGGCCACGTGGTGGATGGCATCGAACAGGGGAAGGCTCATGAGCACTCCGGGCAGACGGGCAGCCAGGGCTGCCCGCCGCGGTCAGTTGAAGAAACCGTTGAACCAGTTGTCCAGCGCATTGACCGGGCTGGACACCGGAGTGGCACAGCTCATGGGCTCGGCCAGCCCGGCCAGCTTGGCCGGCACCTGCAGACTGCCGGGGCAGTCGCTGGCAACCCGGGCGCCGCTGGTGCGAGAGAAGCTGGCCCAGCTCACCCCCTGCGGCATGTTCATGGCCAGGCTGTTGACCCCGCGCTGGCTCATGTAGCCACTGAACAGCTGCAGGGCACCGCTGGCGCCTGTCAGGCCGGCCGGGGTGTTGTCGTCGCGACCGACCCAGATGCTGACCAGCTCGTTGTTGTCGAGCCCGGTAAACCAGGAGTCGCGCAGCTCGTTGGTAGTGCCCGTCTTGGCCGCCATGGTGGCGCCAGGGAACTTGGCACCGAGCGCCCGCGCCGTGCCCTGGCTTACCGTCTTGGTCATGGCGAACAGGGTCAGCCAGCTGGCCTGCTCGTCGGTCACCCGCTTGGCCGCTTCGTCATGCTGATAGAGCTTGCTGCCGTCGCTGTTGACCACAGCCCGGATCGCCGACAGCGGCTGGGTCAACCCCTGGTTGGCGATGGGCAGGTACATCTGGTTCACCTCCATCGGCGAGAGGGCCACCGCCCCCAGCACCAGGGACGGATAGGGCTGGATCTCCTGCTCCACCCCCAGCTTGTGCAGGGTGTCCACCACCTTGTCCAGCCCCACCTGCAGCCCCAGGTTGACGGTCGGCACATTGAGGGAGCTGGCCAGTGCATCCATCAGCGGCACGCTCTGACGGAACTTGCGGTCGTAGTTTTGCGGGGTCCAGATCTGGCCATCCTTGCCGCGAATGCGGATCGGCTGATCTTTAAGCGGCGTGCCCAGAGTCAGGCCGTTGGAGAGGCCGGTCAGGTAGACCGCCGGCTTGACCAGGGAGCCTATCTGGCGGCGGGCATCCAGCGCCCGGTTGAAACCGGCGTAGCGCGGATCCCGGCCACCCACCATGGCCACCACCTCGCCCTTGTGCCAGTCGGAGACCACCATGGCCGCCTCCAGCTTCTTCTTGCCACGCTGCTTCTCGATGGTGGCCAGACCCGACTCAACTGCCTGCTCGGCGGCGTGCTGGGCGATGGGATCCAGACTGGTGAAGATCTTGAGGCCGGACTGTTTGAGCAGATCAGGGCCGAAGCGGCTCTGGATCTCCCGCTTGAGCAGCCCCATGAAGGCCGGGGTACGGCCATAACTCATCTGGCCGCGGGTAATGATGCCGAGCGGCTGCTTGCTGGCCAGGGTGTATTCAGCCTGGGTCAGACTACCGTGATCCATCAGCAGCTTGAGCACCAGATCACGGCGCGCCTTGGCCCGCTCCGGGAAGCGCCAGGGATCGTAATAGGAGGGGCCCTTCACCATGCCTACCAGCAGGGCCACCTGATCGATGTCCAGCTCGTTGACCGGAATACCGAAGTAGAAGTAGGAGGCAAGCCCGAAGCCATAGACCCCCTGGGAGAAGTTCTGCCCCAGATAGACCTCGTTGAGGTAGGCTTCCAGGATCTCGTCCTTGCTGTAGCGATAGTCGATGAGCACCGCCATGTAGGCTTCCTGCGCCTTGCGCCACAGGCTGCGTTCCCGGGTCAGGAAGAAGTTCTTGGCCAGCTGCTGGGTCAGGGTACTGCCGCCCTGCACGGTGCGCCCCGCCAGCAGGTTGGCCGCCATGGCGCGCATGATGGCCACCGGCGAGACGCCGCCGTGCTGGTAGAAGTCCCGATCCTCGGTGGTGAGCAAGGTCACCAGCAGGCTGTCCGGCACCTCGGCGAGGCGCACCAGCAGGCGATCCTCCCGATCCTCGGTGTTGAGGCGATCGAGCAGCACCGGGTCCATCTGGGCGTAACCGAGCTGACGCTGGTTCTCCAGCGACTGGATCCCCTCCAGCCGCGCACCGTTGAAGGTGAGGCGCAGGCCGCGGGCGGCATCGGCCCCGTCATGGAAGGCAAACGGCCGGCGAACAAGCTCGATGCGGTTGCCGCTCACCGCATACTCGCCCGGGGAGTGGGGCTGGCGCACCTGCTTGTAGCTCAGCATGTTGAGCTCGCGCAGCATCTGGGTCTGGGAGAGACGCTGGCTGGGATAGAGCTCCAGCGGCCGGCTGTAGACCATCACTGGCAACTGCCACTTCTCGCCGTCGAAACGTTCACGCACCTTGGTATCCAGGTAGATGCCAAACACCACCATGAAGGCCGCTCCCACCAGGGAGAGCTTGAAGCCCAGCCAGAACAGCGTGCGCCAGATGGTGCGTTTGGGCGCCGCCTTCTTGGGAGTGCGCTTGCGTCGTTGCGTTGCCATAAATCCTCTTTGCTTCTCTTTCTACTTATGTTGTCGCATTCGCGAACGTCCGATCGGGCCTGACCAATCGAACCGGGATCCTGAGTTTCATTTCGCCAGACACTCGCCAGACCAATGGCTGCCCCCGCATTCCCAACCCTTCTCCCATCTCGTTGAAAAAAGCAGAGGAAAAGGGCGCAAACACCCAGCTCGATCGGTTCCCTCTCTCTGGGAGCGAGTCAGGGTGAGGGGCATCTGCTGGCGTTGGGCTTCGCCATGCCCGGCCGCAATCTACAACCCCATCTTCTTCTTGGTGACTCTGGTCGGCATCGCCTCCAGCGGGTTGTCCGGCCAGTAGTGGCGGGGATAGCGTCCCTTCATCTCTTTTTTCACCAGCTCGTAGGAGCCAGCCCAGAAGGCGGCCAGATCGGCGGTGATCTGCAGCGGCCGCTGGGCCGGAGAGAGCAGCTCCACCACCAGCGCCACCCGGCCGTCAGCCACGCACGGGGTCGCAGCTTGGCCGAACATCTCCTGGATGCGCACCGGGATCACCGGCGCCTGACCCGGCTGATAGCGGATCCGCACCCGGCTGCCGGTCGGCGCGGTGAAGTGGCCGGGCAGCGCCTCGTCCAGCCGTCTTGGCAATGGCCAGGGCAGAGACTGGCGCAGGATGTCGGCTAGGTCGAGCTTTTTCAACTGCTCCAGCCGGGTCATGCCACTCACCGCCGGCAGCAGCCACTGTTCGAGCGTGGCAAGCAGGCTCGCCTCGTCCATGGCTGGCCACCCTTCGTCGGGCAACCAGTCGCGGGCGCAGCGCAATCGGGCCAGCAGCCCCTCGCTGGCGTCATCCCAAGGCAGCACATGCAGCCCCTTGCGCCGGATCCCCTGCAGCAGGCAGCGCCCCTTCTGTTCATCGGAGAGATCCGTCAGCGGCCGCTGGCTCAGCACCAGCTCGCCGAGCACCTGCTGGCGTTCGGCCCGCACCCGCTCCTCGCGCTCGTCCCAGTCGAACCACTGGCGCTCGCCGACCAGCTCGGGCAGCTGGCGCACCAGCTCATCCAGCTCCACCGGCTCGGCGATGAAGATGCGGCTGCCGCGCTCGTTCTGGCCCATTTCGATGGCAATGAGCGCCCCCTGCCCCTGACAGGGGTGACCTTCTACCAGATCGCAGCTCACCCCGCCACTGAGCTGATAGCGGCTGCCGCTGCGCAGCTTGCCGATGCGATCGGGCCAAGCGAGGGCACACAACAGCCCCAGCCATTGCCCCTGGGCACTGGCGGGGCGAGTGCCGAGCCGCTCGAACCAGCGGGCCGCACTCTGGCGCAGGGCCCCCTGGCGGCGGTGGAACAGCACAGAGAGGCGCTCCGATCCTCGCAGATCTTCTTCCAGCAGCGCCACCAGGAAAGCCGCATCGGCGACAATCCCTGTCAGACCCTCGGCCTCCAGCTCGCGGGCACGCAGCAGCATGCGGGCAAGCCGGGGATGGGTACCGAAGGCCGCCATGGCGCGGCCGGCCGGGGTAAGTTGTTGCTCACCCTCCGGCTTCATGGCGCCGAGGCTCACCAGCAGTCGCTGGGCGCTGGCCACGGCGGCGGCCGGCGGCATGTCCAGCAGCGGCAGATCTTCGACCTTGGCCCCCCACTGGGCGGCGTCCAGCAGCAGGCCGGTCAGCTCCTGGGTGAGGATGTCGGGCGGGCTCTGCTCGGCGAGGCGCTCCTGCACCTCGCTGCTCCAGAGCCGGTAGCAGACACCGGGGCCGAGACGCCCGGCACGACCCGCCCGCTGGGTGGCGGAGGCTTTGGCGATGGGGCGGGTCTCCAGCCGGGTGACGCCGCTCTTGATGTCGAAGGAGGCGCGCCGCTCCAGCCCGCTGTCGACCACCACCGAGATCCCCTCGATGGTGAGGGAGGTCTCCGCCACATTGGTGGTGAGCACCAGCTTACGACGCCCAGCAGGCGCCGGCTCGATGGCCGCCTGCTGGGCCGCCATGTCGAGGCGGCCGTAGAGGGGGGCGAGGGTCACCTCGTCCGGCAGCCGTCCTTCCAGCCACTGCGCCAGCCGCTCGATCTCTCCCTGGCCCGGCAGGAACACCAGCAGGCTGCCGGGGTGGGCGGCCAGAGCCTCCAGCACCACGGCGCCGACCTGGGGCTCCAGCCACTGCTGGCGATTGGCGGGGCGGTAGTGGTAGTCGATGGGAAAGCCGCGCCCCTCGGAGCGCACCACCGGGGCCTCCGGCAGCAGCGCCTCGAGCGCCATACCGTCCAGGGTGGCAGACATCACCAAGAGCTTGAGGTCATCGCGCAGCCCCTGCTGGCTCTCGATGGCGAAGGCCAGCGCGGTATCGGCGTGCAGGCTGCGCTCGTGGAACTCATCGAAGATGACCAGGGAGACGCCGGTGAGCTCGGGATCCTGCTGCAACATCCGGGTCAGCACCCCCTCGGTAACGATCTCGAGCCGGGTCTGGCTGCTGGTGCGGCTCTCGCCGCGTACCCGCAGGCCAATGCGTTCGCCCACCCTCTCCCCGAGCTGGCGCGCCAGAAAGCCCGCGATATTGCGCGCCGCCAGACGTCTGGGTTCCAGCATGATGATGCGACCGGGCAGCCGGTTCTGGCGCACCAGCTCCAGCGGCAGCAGGGTCGATTTGCCCGCGCCGGGGGGCGCCTGCAGGATCACGCTGGCATGGTTGTCGATGGCGGCAAAGAGTGCGGGCAGCACCGACACTATGGGGAGAGAAGACAAAGGGATCAGCACCTTCTTGTTGCAAGCCGTAAAACGGCGCCTATTCTGCCACAGCCTGCCCGGCCACCGTGAGTGGATGTCGGCCGGCGAGACAGGAGCGGACGGCTGCCATAGAATGGGCCACCCGTCCGCATCAAAGAGGCACCCTCACCCGAATGGCCAAACTCTTCTTTGCCCTGCCCGCCGAGGCGCTGGCCGCCGATATCGTCGCCTGGCGCGATCAACTGCCCTGGCCGGGCCAGCCGGTCCCCGCCGCCAACCTCCACCTGACACTGGCCTTCCTCGGCGAAGCGGACGAGGCCACCACCGCTCAGCTGATGGCTGCTGTCGAGCGTCAACACTGTCCGCCGCTCACCATAGCGCTCAATGAAACCGGCTGGTTCGGCCGTGCCAAGGCCGCCTGGATTGGCCCGAGAGAGTGGCCCAACGAGCTCACCGTGCTGGCCAGGGCGCTGCGTCGCCACGGCGAGAAGCTGGGGCTTGGCAACGGCGAGCAGGGCTATCGCCCCCACGTCACCCTGTCACGCAAGGCGAGCAAACCGCCGGCGCTGCTGCCCGCCCCCGACTTTGTGCTGCGGGCCGACCGCTTCTGCCTCTATCAATCCCTCTCGACCCTGGACGGGGTGCGCTACGAGCCCCTCGCCTGCTGGCCACTGCGGGCCAGAGAGAAGATGGCATCCTGACCGGCTGCCATGCCCAGACTCATCGATTAAGAGAGCCATACCATGATCTTCGATCCCCCCCTGCAATCCGGGCAGCTGGTCGCCCGCTACAAGCGCTTCCTGACCGACGTGCGGCTCGACAACGGCGAGGTGATCACCATCCACTGCGCCAATACCGGCGCCATGACCGGCTGCGCCGAGCCGGGTACCCGGGTCTGGTACTCCACATCAAGCAACCCCAAGCGCAAGCTGTCCCACAGCTGGGAGATCGCCGAGAGCCCGGCCGGTCACTTCATCTGCGTCAACACGGCGCGCGCCAACCAGCTGGCCCGGGAGCTGATCGAACAGGATGCCCTCGCCCCGCTGCGCGGCTATGCCCGGCTGCGCACCGAGGTGAAATACGGCGAAGAGAACAGTCGCATCGATCTGCTGCTGGAAGATGATCACCTACCTGCCTGTTATATCGAGGTGAAATCGGTGACCCTACTCGACGAGCGGAAGCAAGCCGGCATGGGCTACTTCCCCGATGCGGTGACCACCCGTGGCGCCAAGCACTTGCGTGAATTAATGGCCATGAAGGCGGCAGGGCACAGAGCCGTGCTGTTATTTATGGTTTTGCACTCCGGAATCGTGAGAATGCGCCCGGCAGCGCATATAGATCCGCACTATAGTCTGCTTATTGAGCAAGCAATTGCGGCAGGGGTTGAAATTTTATGCTATCGACCCCATGTTGGGGTGCAGAGCATGGTGGCGCAAGATTTTATCCCGTTTGAATCTTGTCACCTGCTACCCGAGGGCAACGAATAAATGTTGGAGTGGGTAACATTATTGGTACGGCTTGTTTGCCTCCAAGTTACCCTTCTGCTATAGATGTCGCCCTCAATTTATGGATGGCACGGGTAGCGTGCTGAATTAGGAGACAGGGCATGCCAACAGGCGAAAACAGGAAATCTCTGGGCCCCCTGGCCATTGCGGGTGTGGCGCCTTACCAGGAAAAACCGGGTGAGGAGTACATGAATGACCAACAAAAGGCACATTTTCGCAAGATCCTGGGAGCCTGGCGCAACCAACTGATGCAGGAAGTTGACCGCACCGTTGACCACATGAAGGATGAGGCTGCCAACTTTCCGGATCCAGTGGATCGCGCCGCGCAGGAAGAAGAGTTCGCGCTGGAACTGCGTACCCGCGACCGCGAGCGCAAGCTGATCAAGAAGATCGAGAAGACCTTGCTGCTGCTCGAAGACGACGACTTCGGTTACTGCGAACACTGCGGCATCGAGATCGGCATCCGCCGTCTGGAAGCCCGTCCGACCGCCGACCTCTGCGTTGACTGCAAGACACTGGCCGAGATCAAGGAAAAACAGATGGCCGGTTGATACCGACCTCTGGCATGACACAAAAAAGGGAGCTCGCGGGCTCCCTTTTTTATTGAGCTTTTGGCCGGGTCGTCCCAGAATGCTGCCTCAATGCCTTTTTTATCCGAATGACCATGTCCGTGAATGCCACCCCGTCATCCCCCCCCCTCCCTTATATAGGCCGCTTTGCCCCCTCCCCTTCGGGTCCGCTCCACTTCGGCTCCCTGATTGCGGCGCTCGGCAGCTTTTTGCAGGCCAGGGCACAACAGGGGCGCTGGCTGGTGCGCATCGAAGATATCGATCCGCCGCGGGAGATGGCAGGGGCCGCCGACCTTATCCTCAAGACCCTTGAGGCCCATGGCCTACAGTGGGATGGCGAGGTGATGTACCAGAGCCGGCGTCACGCCCGCTACGACGAGATCATCGAGCAGCTCTACCGGGCCGGCGATCTCTACTGGTGCCGCTGTACCCGGCGCGAAATCATGGCGAGCGGCGGCTTTTACAACGGCCACTGCCGCACCCTCGGACTGAGCGCAGAGGGCTGCGCCGCCCGCCTGCGCCAGCATCACCCGGTCTACGATTTCGAGGATAGCCTGCAGGGTCATATCGCGGTGCCGGCGGCGCTGGCCGAGGAGGATTTCATCGTGCGCCGGCGCGATGGCCTCTATGCCTACAACCTGGCGGTGGTGGTGGACGATATGGACTGCGGCATCACCGAGATAGTGCGCGGCGCCGACCTGCTGGAGCCGACTGTGCGCCAGATTGCCCTCTACCAGACCCTGGGAGCACCGGTGCCCGCCTGGGTGCATCTGCCGCTGGCGGTGCAGGCCGACGGCAACAAGCTCTCCAAGCAAAATCACGCACCCGCGCTGGCACAGGACGAGGTGCGCCCAGCCCTGTGGCAGGCGCTGCACTTTCTCGGCCAGTGCCCGCCCCCCGAGCTGATGGCGAGCCGGGTGGACGAGATCATCGACTGGGGCATAAGCCACTGGCAACTGGCCAAGGTGCCCGCCAGCGAGAAGATCCCGCTGGCTGACGGCTGAGCCGAACCGGCCGTGTTTGTCTGATTGGACGTGAATCGCCCGAGGTTGGTCGTGATTTTACCGGGACAATCAGTTTCAAACGGGATCAATTGCCAGCACGGTTTTTCATTTGGTTAGACGTGAGCTATTGAATAGACCGCTATTTTTTGCGGCAATCCTGATTCAAACGGGATCAATTGCCAGCACGGTTTTTCATTTGGTTAGGCGTGAGCTATTGAATAGACCGCTATTTTTTGCGGCAACACTGATTCAAACGAGATCAATTGCCAGCACGGTTTTTCATTTGGTGAGGCGTGAGCTATGATAGGCCGCTATTTTTTTGGCCTCCCGTCAATTTGAAGTCATAACGAGGTGTACCATTTTTTCCCAGATCGCAAACTTTTGCCGCAAGGTGCTCGGCAAGGAAGACGGCGAGCAGTCGGTGGAGTCCCCCATTCCGGCCCGTGTCGCCGGGCAACGTCGTACCTTAAGCCGTGACCAGCACCCGATTTCGCGCAAAGAGATCAGCGAGAATGCACTCAAGGTGCTCTATCGCCTGAACAAGGGTGGCTACGAAGCCTACCTGGTCGGCGGCGGGGTACGGGATCTGCTGCTCGGGAAGACGCCCAAGGATTTCGACATCGCCACCGATGCGACGCCGGAGCAGATCAAGTCACTGTTCAGCAACTGCCGCCTGATCGGCCGCCGTTTCCGGCTGGCCCACATCGTCTTTGGTCGTGACGTGATCGAAGTGGCCACCTTCCGCGGTCACCACCATCAGGTCAATACCAGCAAACATGTGTCGGCCCAGTCCGATGAAGGGATGCTGCTGCGCGACAACGTCTACGGCACCATCGAAGAGGATGCCGAGCGCCGCGACTTTACCGTCAACGCCCTCTACTACAGCGCCAAGGATTTCACCCTGCACGATTTCGAGGGCGGGCTGGAAGACCTGGCCGAGCGCAAGCTGGAACTCATCGGCGACCCCGAGACCCGCTACCGGGAAGATCCGGTGCGGATGCTGCGCGCCGTGCGCTTCGCCGCCAAGCTGGACATGACCATCAGCCCGCGCACCGCCGCCCCCATCAAGGAGCTGGCACCGCTGCTGCAGGATATTCCGGCGGCCCGCCTGTTTGAGGAGACCCTCAAGCTGTTCCTGGCCGGCGATGCCCTGACCACTTACAAGCTGCTGCGCGAGTACGGTCTGTTCCAGCAGCTGTTCCCGCAGGTAGCCGCGCTGTTCACTCCGCACGGCAACTCGCCCTACGAGCAGTTCATCGAGCAGGCGCTGATCGATACCGACACTCGCGTTCGTGAAGAGAAGCGCGTCACCCCCGCCTTCCTCTACGCCACCCTGTTGTGGGGCTGCGTCGAGGCCCGTGGCCGGGTGCTGGAGAACGAGAGCGGCCTGCCCTGGTACGACGCCTTCATGCTGGCGATCAACGAGGTGCTGGACAACCAGGTGCGGATCATCGCCGTCCCGCGCCGTTTCACCACAGATGTGCGCGACATCTGGGCCCTGCAGCAGCGGCTGACCCGCCGTCAGGGCCGCCACCCCGAGCGTGCCATGGAGCACCCCAAGTTCCGCGCGGCGTTCGACTTCCTGCTGCTGCGCAACCGGGTCGAACGCGGCCTCGGCGAGCTGGCCAGCTGGTGGGAACGCTACGTGGAGTCCAACCCGGACGTGCGCCCGCAATTGCAACGGGAGGCGACTCGCCGCCCGGCCAGCGGTGAGCGCGGTGCGGCCCGCAGCAACGATGGCGAGAAACGCAGCAGCAACAGCCGCAACCGTCGTCGCCCCCGTCGTCGCAAACCGAAAGCGGCAGAGTGATAACAGACGTGATGACCGAGGTCTTCGTCGCCATCGGCTCCAACCTGGCCGACCCCGTCGGCCAGGCTCGCCGCGCCATCGCCGCGCTGGCGACCTTGCCGGATTCCGTGCTGGTGCAGGCCTCGTCGCTTTACAGCAGCCGCCCCATGGGGCCTGCTGATCAACCGGACTACGTCAATGCCGTGGCCCGGCTCAACACCCGGCTGGCGCCGCTGGCGCTGCTGGATCAACTGCAAAAAATCGAGCTGGAACAAGGACGTGTGCGCAAGGATGAGCGGTGGGGGCCGAGAACCCTGGATCTCGATCTGCTGCTCTATGGCGATCAGGTGATCAACACTGAGCGCCTCATCGTTCCCCATTACGGCATGCAGGAGCGGGAGTTCGTGCTGCTGCCCCTGGCCGAAATCGCGCCCGCTCTGGTGCTGCCCTGCGGCACGCCGCTCGCACAACTGGTTGCCCGCTGCCCGCGCAATGGTCTTGCCATCATTGCGCCGAGTGCAGACGAACAGGAGCCTCTATGAGCAAGATCACCACTACCAACCTGCTGAAGATGAAGCAGGAAGGCCAACGAATCACCGCCATCACCGCCTATGATGCCACCTTTGCCAAGCTGTTCGACGACGAGGGCGCCCACGTGCTGCTCATCGGCGATTCGCTGGGCATGGTGCTGCAGGGTGGCCAGGACACCCTGGCGGTCAATATGGACGAGATGGTCTATCACACCCGTTGCGTGGTGCGCGGCACGACCAATGCCCTGGTGGTGAGCGATATGCCGTTCATGAGCTATGCCACCCCCGAGCAGACCTATCAGAACGCCGCCCGGCTGATGGCAGCCGGCGCCCGCATGGTGAAGATGGAAGGGGGCGACTGGCTGTGCGACTCCATCCGCCATCTGACCCGCAACGGCGTGCCGGTGTGCGGCCACCTCGGCCTCACCCCGCAATCCGTCCACGTGTTTGGCGGCTTCAAGGTGCAGGGGCGCGACGAGTTCCAGGCCCAGGAGATCTACCGTCAGGCCCTCGAGCTGCAGGCCGCCGGCATCCAGCTGCTGGTGCTCGAGTGCGTGCCCACTTCGCTGGCCGAGCGCATCAGCAAGGCGCTGCGCATTCCGGTGATCGGCATAGGTGCCGGCCCGGCCACCGACGGCCAGATCCTGGTGATGCACGACGCCTTCGGCATCACCTCCGGCTATGTGCCCAAGTTCACCAAGAACTTCCTGGCCGAGACCGGCGACATGCGCGCCGCCATCCGGCTCTATGTGAAACAGGTGAGCGAAGGGACCTTCCCGGGCCCGGAGCACTGCTTCAACTGATGTGATGCCGTGACGAGAGCGGGGGCCTGCGCCCCCGTTTCTCCCTCCGGGGCAGAGTGAGCCCCCTCTTTTGATGATTCATCCCAAGGTAACCGCCGATGATGATGCCGCGCGTTGACACTTCGCGCTTATCCGCACGGGCTCCTGCCCGCCTCTCTTTGATCTTTTCGAAGGTGAACAGTTGATGTTGGTCGTTAACAATCCCGCCGCTCTGCGTGAACAGATCGGCCAATGGCGCCGTGAAGGGCGCGCCATCGCATTCGTGCCCACCATGGGCAACCTGCACCAGGGCCACCTTACCCTGGTGAAGGAGGCGCACAGCCACGCCGAGAAGGTGGTGGTCAGCATCTTCGTCAACCCGATGCAGTTCGACAAGGCCGAGGATCTCGCCAACTACCCGCGCACCCTGGAGCAGGATTGCGCTGCGCTGGAGGCGGCCGGTGTCGATATGGTGTTCACGCCGACCCCGGAGATCATGTATCCGCAGGGGCTGGCCAGCCAGACCTTCGTCGAGGTACCGGGCCTCTCCACGCTGCTGGAAGGGGCGCTGCGTCCGGGTCACTTCCGCGGCGTCAGCACCGTGGTCACCAAGCTGTTCAATCTGGTGCAGCCTGACGTGGCCTGCTTCGGCCAGAAGGATTACCAGCAGCTGGCGCTCATTCGCAAGATGGTGGCCGACATGGCAATGCCCATCGAGATCGTCGGCGTGCCCACGGTGCGGGCCGAAGACGGGCTGGCACTCTCCTCGCGCAACGGCTACCTGACCGCCGCCGAACGGGCCCTGGCCCCTGAGCTGGCGCGCACCATGAACTGGATCGCCGAGCAGATTGAAGCGGGTGACCATCACCTGCCCTCCCTGGTGGCCCAGGCCAGCCAGCGCCTCGACAAGGCCGGTTTTCGGACCGACGCCATCGACATCATCGATGCCGCCACCCTGGAAGCGGCCACCGACGAGAGCGAGCAGCTGGTGATCCTGATGGCGGCGTATCTCGGCAAGGCCCGCCTCATCGACAACCGGGTGGTGACGCTGGCCCGCCCCTGAGCAGCTGCACCACTGACAACAAAGCCCGCATGCGCGGGCTTTGTTGTATCTGGGCGTTTCCGGCCTACTCGGCGCTGACCGGGTAACCCGCCCCTTTCCAGGCGAAGATGCCGCCCGGCACCCGATAGACCTGCTGATAGCCCTGGGTGACCGCCCAGGCTGCCCCGTTGTGGCTGCGGCCACACTTGACGAAGCCGCAGTAGAACACCACGG
Organism: Aeromonas sp. s3; assembly: GCF_040907805.1. Classification (NCBI taxonomy): domain Bacteria; kingdom Pseudomonadati; phylum Pseudomonadota; class Gammaproteobacteria; order Aeromonadales; family Aeromonadaceae; genus Aeromonas; species Aeromonas sp. s3. Next base: position 72,097 of record NZ_JBFOCQ010000015.1, on the reverse strand, counting down.
GCCGGGTCTTGTCGTCTCCCAGCAGGGCCAGCAGCGGCTCGGGCGTACCGCTCCCCTCGACGATCTGGCTCCAGTCATCACCTGATTTGGCCTCCTTCACGAAGGCAAAATTCCTGGCCCCCGGAATGTGCTCCTTCTTGTAGGAGTCCTCGAACGGCATGGTGTCGATGATCACCAGCGCCTCGCCTTTATCCATCCGGGTTTTCAGCTCGGCCACTGTCAGCAGCTGATAGCCACCCTGTTGGGTCTCCTGGGAGAGCTGTACCGCCGCCTGCTCCAGCTTGGTCTCCTGCTCGAACTGGTTGTCGCCACAGCCACCGAGGGCAAAGCTGGCCGCAATCAGCGAGGCCATCAGGGTGCGGGATTGCAATCTCATCATGTCACTGCTCCTTTGAAACGGTAAAAACGGGGCGGGAGTGACGCAGCAAGGCGCCCGCAAGCGTCAACAGCAGCAGATCCCGCAAGAGGGCCTGTGGCAGCGAGCCGAGATCAGCCCTGCCAAGACAGCCGCAAGAGATGTCGAGCCCGATGGCGATGCCATAGCCCAACACCGGAATAAACAGGGCGAGCAGCCCGATCACCAGCCACAGTCCCCAGCGCCGGTTGGCGATGACCGCCACGCCTGCGCAGAGCTCCAGCCCGATAAGCCCCCAGACGGCAAGGGGAATGAACGGCGACCAGAGCAGGCCGAAGGCACCGATCTGCGCGGTGAACAGGTCCGGTGCCGCCAGCTTGAACCCGGCGGAGACGACGAAGAATCCCCCCAGCGCCAACCTGGCCAGCCCCCACAGACAAACGGCCACAGACCACCTCTTTATGGATAGGCGCATATTCTATCAACCACAGATGGGGTCGCAATGACCTGGCTCAGGAACTACGACAAATCCGATTGTTGCTGACTTCGAACCGGTAAGGCAGTGGTTACACCCGTATGCTGCCAGCTTGCCTGGCTGCTGGTTCATCCTCCTGAGACTGCCCCCGATCGTACTGGTGGGCCAGCAGCTCGGCAGCAAGCTCAACGGCACGCTCCAGCAATATCAGCAGGCGCTCCAAAGTCAGGTGATCGAGCCACTCGCGGGTCCATATAAGGGTTTCACCCTGTTTGGTCTGGTCCAGTAGAAAAGCCGGTTCGTCACCAAGATGATTGAGCAGGGGAGCATTGGGCATGGCGTGGCCCGGCAACAACAGATAGATCACCAAGTGTCCCTCATCCTCTGCCAGCGTCAATACCAACTCTTCGTTGATGGCGAGGGTGGTGACGGACTGGCCGCTGGCAGGCAAGGGCAAACCCAGTTCGGTAAAGAGGGCGGAGATGAGAGCGTGATACATGAATGAATCTCAGATTAGGGGAGAGAAGGACACCCTATGTGGTCGGCCAGTTGCTGCTTATCACCTAAGGCCAGCTTTTTTTAGGTTAGTGTCGGCTGAGGGGCAAGATATGCCGGAATTGTGAGCTGGCAGGCATCTTTAAAGGGGCTGTCCGAATCCTAAAAAAGGGGGGCCGAGAGTGACAGGGGAGAATGTCGGGCAGGCGTAGGCTGAAGATATCCCCCTTTCCAAGTCAGGATCACTGCCATGCCCGAGATGAGAATTGCACCACAGGATTTGAATGCTGCTCGCACTCTGCCCAACGGGGACGAACCAGCCCAGCCGGCAACGGCACACCTTGGCAACGTACGATTGCGACTGCTGGATGCCGGCAACCGTGAGTTCGAACGTGGTATCCGTCGCGGGATCGGCCACATGCAGAGCAATGAACTCAAAGCGGTCAAACAAGCCGTACGCCAGTACCAGAATGGAAAGACACCTTCGTTGGCCGGGCTGACCAAGATCGAGCAGGCGCTACAGTTCTGGATCGATTCAGGCAAAAACCGCTCCCGCCAGCAGGATCCCGTGCTGAAACAACTGGTGGCCGACATTGCCGCCCGTCGGCAGGCGTTGGGACAAACAGGAAACGCCCCTGCGTTCCAACTGTCCTGGCTCTGTAACGCACAGGGATTGGTCAATCAACCCATTGAAAGCAACCAGAAGATCCGCCAGTGGTGCAGTGAACTCGCCGGCCTGCAAAAGGAGGGGGCACACGATCTGTTCCATCACGAGCTGCAAAGGGGGCTCGACCTGATGTACGGAGTGAGCGAGACCATGACGGCACGGCGGCTGGAGCGGGCTCCCACTCGGGAAGAGGTCGTCGACAGCCATGAGTGGAAGTGCTTCTGCGGCCTCTTGCGGGAGCGCTTCCCTGACGAGCTGACGCTCAAGCCGCAGGCCACCGCCGAGGAAAATGGTCGCGATATCCTGCTGACTCACAGCCAGTTGCTGGAGCTGACCCACCTCAAGGAGGTGTTGGCCCTCAGTATGGAGCAGAAAGTGAGTCAACAGGGAGAGATAGGCCTGCTTCGAACCGAGCTGCTGACGGCATTGGTCGATGGCCTGGATGAGCCCTGGCTTGAACGCGAGGCTCAGGATAAAGCACTCTGGCAGAGAGAGGGTAAGTCAGAAAAGCACTACCAGACCGGTGGGCGAGCCGAGATCAAGAGCCCGCTAGAGACTGCTGGCAAGGAGCTTAAACCGGGCGAGCCAATAAGCCAGAAAGCCTTCAGCGGGCTTGGTCTGGTAAGCGCCAGTGCACTGGTCGAAGCCTTCGCCAAAATCGAGATCGGCAAGTGGGAAGGTAGCCGTGATACCCCTGTGGGCGAATTTAGCGGCAAGGTAGCACTGACCCAGGAGAACAAGGCGAGTGCTAAGGCCGAGCTGGTGGTGGGCAAGGCGGAAGGTTCGTTGGCATTCAACCCAGCCACCCGCATCCTGAGTGAAACCGACGGTGATCGCTACAAGCCTGGCCCTCATGATGTGAACCTGCTACGCATCGGCGCCAGTGCCGAGCTGGTAAGCAAGCTGGGTCTCTCGGCCGAAGCCAGCTGGACAGTGGGCAATCTGCTCAACCTCAAGTTGGCAGGTACTGCCGAGGCTGGGATCAATGCCAAGCTGGAGGCGGGAGCGGCGGCAATTATGACGCCGGCGGGCCCGATCCTGAGCGCCACAGCCAATGCTTCGGCTTTTGCCGGCCTCAAGGCGGAAGGCAGTGCCCAGCTCAATCTGCTCAAGAGCCAGTATGCTGATGCCTATAGTCTCTCGGCCAAGGTGCGAGCATCAGCCAATGTTGGCGTCGGGGCATCGGCCGGAGCTACCGCGGCAATCGGACCTCAGGGGGCTAAACTCCATACCTCCCTCGGCGTGACGCTGGGGATAGGATCTGATGTGGGCTGGGAAGGCAGCGTCAACGCCATGGCGACCAAAGCCTATGCACTGGAGCTGGCGGCCCGCGCGGTGAATGCCTTTGATCAGCGCAAAGGGGAGATGCTTGAGGGGCTGGCGATGGCTTCCGGCAACGACCACCGCCTCTTCGAGCTGGCTCAGCGAGTCGAAAGCCGGATCGATACACTCACGTCACAGCTTGACGAGTTGCAACTGGCAACCAGTGCAAACCGGATCAGGATGCAGGAGAGCCTTATCGATCCCGATATCGCCGCAGGCCGCAGCGCCATGGCCCAGGCCATCGATGACACCTTCGGGCTTGAGCTGGTCGATGAGCATGGGATCGTCACCGTGCCGGAGCGGGCAATTGAGCGCAATGAGAAACTTGAGCTCACCGCCCGGTTGCTCAAGGAGCATGCCATCAAGGTATAACGGTCCGCTAATGACAATGAACAAGAGGGGTTACCGCACGGGAGCCCCTCTGCTCTTCAGGTGATGGGATAGCGGGCCAGTTCGCAATACTCACCGTCTTCGTCACAGCGAAAAACGGCGGCGGTTTCACCACTCTGGCACCACTGCTGCCACTCCTCGGGCGGGCAGTGCAGGCGGATGGCGAGGCCGCAGCCGGCGCTGAGCCGACGCGGTACGTCGCAGACCCGAAAGGCGTGGGGCTGCTGCTCCAGCCGCTTGCGCAGCCTGACCGTGCCGAGGGTGGAGTGGAACAGGTAGAGGAACTCTGCGTTCATGACTTGCCTCCCGTGCGGGCACGCGCACCGAACAGGGCCGCCCCCAGCGCACCGGCAAACTGGGCGTCCGGGTGGGTGGCCACGTCGCAGCCCAATCCTTGCGCCAGATAGTGGCGGAAGGTGGCGCAGTGGCTGACGCCGCCAGTGAAGAGCACTGTGGGTCTGGCACCAAGGCGGCCGATGAAGTTGGCACTGCGCCGGGCCATGGCGCGGACGATGCCGGCCAGGATCGACTCGGCGGGAATGCCCGCCGAACGCAGGCTGATCGCCTCCGACTCGGCAAACACGGTGCACATGCTGCTGATGTCGTGGGGCTCGGCCCCTTGCAGCAGCTCGTCGAGCTGTTCGACCCGCGTCCCCAGGGTGCGGGTGATCACCTCGAGAAAGCGGCCGGTACCGGCGGCGCACTTGTCGTTCATCAGAAAGTCGGTGAGGTTGCCCTCGCCATCGAGCTGGATCACCTTGCTGTCCTGGCCGCCGATGTCGATGACGGTGTGTACCGACGGGCAGAGCAGGCGCGCCCCCAGCCCGTGGCAGGAGATCTCGGTGACCCGCCGATCGGCGAACGACGCCAGGTCGCGGCCATAACCGGTCAGGGTCAGATGGGGGCGCTCTGGCAGCCCGGCCGAGAGCGTCTCCCAGCCTTGCTCGATGGCGGCCAGCGGACGAAAGGGGGTCGGCACCAGAAAGCGGCGGACGATGCGCCCGCCATCCTTGTGGTCGAACAGGATCCCCTTGGTCGCGGTGGAGCCGGAGTCAATCCCGATGGTGAGTGACACGGCGCCTCCTCACAGCATCTCGATAAAGGCCGCCAGCCGGGTGGCCAGCTGTCCCTTGTCGGCGCCGGAGTAGTCGGTCTCCACCGCCATGTAGGGGATGCCGTGGCGATCACGCACGTGGCGCTTGATGGCGAGCGACTCCACCGCATAGGTGTGACAGGCCTGCAGGATGACGTCGATCACCCCGTCCGCCTGATACTCCTCCACCATCTGGCTCAGCAGATTCATGCGCTGGTGGTTCGGGGAGATGCAGGAGCAGCCGATGGCCAGATACTTGTCGGTCAGCGCATCGAACGGATCGCCCTCCTCGCTGACGCACTGCTCGGTCGCCTTGGCGCCGGTGCAGTTCTCGTAACCCACCACCCAGCCGCCGTGCTCCTCGATGAGGCGCACCACCTTGTCGGCGGCGCCGCCGATGGGGCAGCCGGTGATGAGGATGCGCGGGCGGGCATCGAGCCGTTTGCCGTCGGCGTACTCGGCCTTGATGCGGCGAGTCATCTCCTGCAGCTCGCTGATGAGCTGCTCCTTGTCGAAGCGGAAGGTGGCGCCATAGACCACCTTGAGGATGTCGGTGCCGCTCAGCGCCGGCGGATTGAGCTGACCCAGCCGGTAGAAGTCGGCCAGCGCGCGGCGCTCGCGGTTCTTCAGCACGATGGCCTCTCGCAGCGCCTGCTCGCCGATGGGCTGGCCAAACTGCTGCTCCAGCAACGCCTTGAAGCGGACGATTTCGCTGCGCCACAGGGTGCGGGAGGCCTCGTCATCGGCGCGGTTGGGCAGCTGCATCACGTGCACCGGTTTGAACTCGGCCATGTACTCGTACATCTTCTTCTTGCCGTCGCAGGTGGTTTCCCCCACCACCAGATCGGAGAAGTAGAAGTAGGGGCACTTGTCGGTCTTGCCGAACCCGTAGCTGCTCTTGATCAGCGGGCAGAGGTTGCGGGGCAGATCTTTCTCGGCCTCCTCGATGGTCTCGTCGCTGGTGGAGCAGAGCGAGACCACCACGGCACCGGCGGCCATCGCCACCTCTTGCGGCATGAAGGTGCAGTAGGTGCCGACCAGGGGGATCTGTCGCTCCTTGAGTGCCATCACGGCCAGAAAGCCCTGCCGGCGGGCATCTGAAAAACTGTCGAAAATGGCTGGCAACTCGGTGATCAGTGACATAGGCGATCCTGCCCTGGTGAGAAAAAGAAGAGACGGAGGGCCCATTTTGCAGACCTTCCAACCGCGGGAATTATACCTTTGGGGGTAATCTGAAAATTGCGGTGGATCACAAGGTGCCGGATAAAACCTTGATATGAGGGTGGTTATTGGCCCTGTTCGAGATGGGGCCAGCGCAGGAGAGGTAAAAGAGGCAACAAAGAAACGGGCACCGAAAGGTGCCCGTTGCATTGCATCAGTGGCGCAGCCCGGTGCCGCGTGAGATGAGCCACCAGGCCAGACCGTAGAGAGCCACAATGAAGCCGATGATGATGAGGTAGGCGGTGCCGAGCGGCACGTCGGAAATCCCGAGAAAGCCGTAACGGAATGCGTTCACCATGTAGATGATCGGGTTCACCTGGGAGACCCCCTGCCAGAAGGGTGGCAGCAGGCTGATGGAGTAGAAGACCCCGCCCAGGTAGGTGAGCGGCGTCAGCACGAAGGTGGGGATGATGCTGATGTCGTCGAAGGTCTTGGCAAACACCGCATTGATGAGGCCGCCCAGCGAGAAGAGGATGGCGGTCAGCAGCACGGTGAAGCAGACGCTGAACAGGTGGTGGATCTGCAGCGGCACAAAGAACAGCGACACCAGGGTGACGATGAGGCCGACACAGAGGCCGCGCGCCACGCCACCGCCGACGTAACCGGCGATGATGACGTAGTTGGGCACAGGCGCCACCAGCAGCTCCTCCACGTTGCGCTGGAACTTGGCGCTGAAGAAGGAGGAGGCGACGTTGGAGTAGGAGTTGGTGATGACCGACATCATGATGAGGCCGGGCACGATGAACTCCATGTAGCTGAAGCCCCCCATGTCACCGATGCGGCCGCCGATGAGGTTGCCGAAGATGACGAAGTAGAGGCTCATGGTGATGGCGGGCGGCACCAGGGTCTGGATCCAGATCCGGGTGAAGCGGCTGATCTCCTTGGCCAGAATGCTCTTGAAGGCGATGTAGTAAGTGGTCAGGTTCATGCTTTTCTCCCCTCCTCGACCAGGCTGACGAACAGCTCTTCCAGCCGGTTGGCCTTGTTGCGCATGCTCAGTACCTGCACCTGCTGGCTCGACAGCTGATCGAACAGGCTGTTGAGGGACTGGCTCTTGTCCAGATCCACCTCCAGGGTGCGCTCGTCCTGCATGCGGCCGTTGAACTCGGGCAGGTTCGGCACGGCGGAGCCCGGCGCCAGATCCAGCATGAAGGTCTCGCGGCCCAGCTTGCCCAGCAGCTTCTTCATGCTGGTGTTCTCGATGAGGCGGCCCTTGTCGATGATGCCGATGTTGCGACACAGCATCTCCGCCTCTTCCAGATAGTGGGTGGTGAGTATGATGGTGACACCCTGCTCATTGAGATCCTTGAGGAAATTCCACATGGAGCGACGGATCTCGATATCCACCCCGGCGGTCGGCTCGTCCAGGATCAGCAGCTTGGGCTCATGCATCAGGGCGCGGGCGATCATCAGCCGGCGCTTCATGCCGCCGGAGAGGGTGCGAGCCGGCATGTCGCGCTTGTCCCACAGGTCGAGCTGGCGCAGGTACTTCTCGGCACGGATCTTGGCCTCGGCTCGCGGCACGCCATAGAAGCCGGCCTGATGGGTGACGATCTGGATCACCTTCTCGAACTGGCTGAAGTTGAACTCCTGCGGCACCAGCCCGAGCTGGGCCTTGGCCTCTTCCAGGTGGGTGTCGATGTCATAGCCGAACACCTTCACCTTGCCGGCACTCTTGTTCACCAGCGAGCTGATGATGCCGATGGTGGTGGACTTGCCCGCCCCGTTGGGGCCGAGCAGGGCGAAGAAATCCCCCTGTTTGACAGTGAGATCAATGCCTTTAAGGGCTTCGACGCCCCCCTGATAGGTCTTCTTCAGGCCGCTGATTTCCAGTGCGTTCATTGCAACCCCTGTGATGGCTCATCCCATCTCGAGACAGAAAAGGCGGCCAAGGCCGCCTGCAGACAGAAAATGGCGCTCTGCCACCTTGCCCGTCATATTCCTGAACCTTGCTTACTCTTGCGGTATTACCTTGCCGATGAACGGCAGATTGCGGTACTTCTGGGCATAATCGATGCCGCAGCCCACCACGAATTCATCGGGAATGGAGAAACCGATCCAGTCCACCGGCACCTGTACTTCACGGCGGGACGGCTTGTCCAGCAGGGTGCAGATGGCCAGGGATTTCGGCTCGCGCAGAGAGAGGATCTCGCGCACCTTGTTGAGGGTGTAGCCGGTGTCGATGATGTCTTCGACGATCACCACGTCCTTCCCTTTGATGTCGTCATCCAGGTCTTTCAGGATGCGCACATCACGGGTGCTGTGCATGCCGGAGCCATAGCTGGAGGCGGTCATAAAATCCAGGGTGATGGGCAGCTGGGTCTGGCGGCACAGGTCGGCCAGGAAGACGCAGGAGCCGCGCAGCAGGCCGATCATGACCACTTCATCAGAGCCCTGGTAACGGGCGGTGATCTCTTCACCCAATTTGGCGATCCGGGCGGCGACTTCAGCCTCGGAGATCATCACCTCGACAGTGTGTTTCATCACTTACTCCATAATGGCCAAAGCAAATTTGGCCGTTCATTAACGTCAAAACCGATGATTCTACCATTCAAGCCGAAGGGCGTCAGGCATACGTGATGCTTTTATCGGCTTATTTTAATTGATAGAGTTAGCAGGCCCTCGGGCATTATCGGTGACAATACTATAAACACCATAATCAATAACTATTAGATGAAAAAACTATGGAACCACGCGCAGAAATTAGACGTCGAACCCGGCTTTCGCCGGAGGCCCGACGCAATCAATTGATGGAATGTGCCATCGAGGTGTTCTCCCGTCGCGGCATCGGCCGTGCGGGTCACGCCGAAATCGCAGAACAGGCCAAGGTCTCAGTTGCTACCGTGTTCAACTATTTCAACACCCGTGAAGAGCTGGTGGATGAAGTGTTGGCCGAGATCGAACGTTTCGTGCATCAAATGCTGGAACAGGCCTACTCCGGCCAGGGCCCGGTCAGCGACAGCATTCGCCGCCACGTGAAGCTGTTTGTTGACGCCGCCTACGATCAGCCTGACCACGCCAGCATCTGGCTGGAGTGGAGCTCATCGGTGCGGGAAGAGGTCTGGCCCCGTTACGCCAAGCTGCTGGACAAGGCTCTGGAACGCATTGCACCTCACCTGCAACGCGCCATGGATGCCGGCGAGATCCAGAGTGTGCTGTCGGCGCAGGATCTGGCCCGCTCCCTGACCGGCTTCGGCTACGTCATGATGCAGATGATCAATCAGCCACAACGCCCGAGCCGGGAAGAGGTGACCGATTTTCTGTTCAAGTACGTAACCGCCCCCATCCAGGCAGCCTAATCCGCTCCAGCAAAAAAGCGGCGCCGAACTGTTCAGGTCGGCGCCGCTTTTGTTTGTCCGCTATCCGCTCATCTCACCCTTTGTCGTAGCCCCAGCGGCGGGTCAGTGCGTGCTCGATCCCCAGATGATCGAGGATCCGCGCCACCATGAAGTCCACCAGATCCGCGATGCTTTTCGGCTCATGATAAAAGCCCGGCGCCGCCGGCATGATGGTCACCCCAAGGCGGGCCAGTTTCAGCATGTTCTCCAGGTGGATCGCCGAGAAAGGGCTCTCGCGGGGCACCAGGATCAGCTGGCCGCGCTCCTTGATCACCACGTCCGCCGCCCGCTCCAGCAGGTTGTCGGAGGTGCCGTTGGCAATGGCCGAGACGGTGCCCATGGAGCAGGGGCAGACCACCATCTGCTTGGGCGCTGCCGAGCCCGAAGCCACCGGCGAGAACCACTCCTCCTTGCCACAGGCGACGATCTGCCCCTCCTTGGCGCCATATTGGCGACAGAGGTAGGCAGAGAGCTCTTTTGGCGAGCCCGGCCACTCCTGCTGCTGCTCAGTCTTGAGCACCACACGAGCCGCCGAGGAGGCGAGCAGATAAACCCGATAGTCCACCTGCACCAGGCATTCCAGCAGGCGCAGGGCATAGGGGGCGCCGGAGGCACCGGTCAGCGCCAGGGTGATCGCTTTGTTCATAGCTGGCCGTGATAGTCCTTGAGGCGGGCGATCAGCTTGTCATGAATGCCGCCGAAGCCGCCATTGCTCATGATCAGAATATGATCGCCATCGCGGCACTCGGCCACCAGCCGGTTGATCAGGGTCTCCAGATCGTTGAACACCTTGGCCGGTCGGGTCATGTGGGCGGTCACCTCGCCGAGATCCCAGCCGATGTTGGGCGGCTGGAAGAAGAACACCTCGTCGGCGCCGTCGAAGCAGCCTGCCAGCTCTTCCTTGTGCACTCCCAGCTTCATGGTGTTGGAGCGGGGCTCCAGCACCGCCAGGATACGGGCCTTGCCCACCTTGGCGCGCAGGCCGCCGAGGGTGGTCTCGATGGCGGTGGGGTGGTGGGCGAAGTCGTCATAGATGCTGATGCCGGCCACTTCCCCCTTGAGCTCCATCCGCCGCTTGGGAGACTTGAACTGGCAGAGGGCCGCAATGCCGTGCCCCACCATGACACCGGCATGGCGGGCGGCGGCGATGGCCATCAGGCCGTTGTTGACGTTGTGCTCGCCGATGCACTCCCAGTGCACCTCGCCCTGTTTCACACCGTCCAGCCATACCTCGAAGGCAGAGCCATCGTCGGCCAGCTTGACCGCCTTCCACTTGGCATCGTCCTGACCCACCAGCTCCACCTCGCTCCAGCAGCCCATCTTGCGCACGGCGGCCAGGTTCTCGTCCCCCTTGGGGAAGAGCACTCGACCGTTGCTCGGCACGGTGCGCATCAGGTGGTGGAACTGACGCTGGATGGCGGCGAGATCCGGGAAGATATCCGCGTGGTCGAACTCCAGGTTGTTCATCACCAGGGTACGCGGGTGGTAGTGAACGAACTTGGAGCGCTTGTCGAAGAAGGCGCAGTCATACTCGTCCGCCTCGATGACAAAGAAGGGAGCCGAGCCCAGACGGGCGGAGACCGGGAAGTTGCCGGGCACGCCGCCGATGAGGAAACCGGGCTCCAGCTTGGCGTATTCCAGTACCCAGGCCAGCATGCTGGCGGTGGTGGTCTTGCCGTGGGTGCCGGCGACGGCCAGCACCCAGCGATCCTGCAGCACGTGTTCCAGCAGCCACTGGGGGCCGGAGATGTAGGGCAGATTGCGATCCAGCACATACTCCACACAGGGGTTGCCGCGGCTCATGGCGTTGCCGACCACCACCAGATCCGGCGCCGGATCGAGCTGGGAAGGATCGTAGCCTTCGGTCAGTTCGATGCCCTGTTGCTCGAGCTGGGTACTCATGGGGGGATAGACGTTGGCGTCAGAGCCGGTGACCCGATAACCAAGCTGTTTTGCCAACACCGCCAGACCACCCATGAAGGTGCCGCAGATCCCGAGAATGTGAATATGCATACCGCTTCCTTTCGCAGTAAAGGGAAGTGCGCATTCTAACAAGGTGACGGCAATTTGGCAGACCCAAGCTGCACGGTATCCACCAACTCTGTCGCAGTGGCCCTGAAATATGGTCATTTGACGCGACATCGCTATAATATCGGCCTGCAAACTTGACTCCAACACTCAAAGGAAACGTCATGAGCCTGAATCTGGTACCGGCTGGCAAGAGCCTGCCCGACGACATCTACGTCATCATCGAAATCCCGCAGAACGCCGACCCGATCAAATACGAAGTCGACAAGGACAGCGGTGCCATCTTCGTTGATCGCTTCATGTCTACCCCGATGTTCTATCCGTGCAACTACGGCTACGTGAACGCCACCCTGTCTCTGGATGGTGATCCGGTTGACGTGCTGGTTCCGACTCCCTACCCGCTGCTGGCCGGCTCCGTCATTCGCTGCCGCCCGGTTGGCGTGCTGAAGATGACCGACGAATCTGGCGAAGACGCCAAGATCGTGGCCGTTCCGCACTCCAAGCTGACCAAGCAGTACGACCACATCCAGGATGTGAACGATCTGCCTGAGCTGCTGCGCGCCCAGATCCAGCACTTCTTCGAGCGCTACAAAGAGCTGGAAGCTGGCAAGTGGGTCAAGGTTGAAGGCTGGGGCGACAAGGCCGCTGCCGAAGCAGAGATCAAGAACTCTGCCGAGCGTTACGCTGCCAAGTAAGCGTAACCTTCGTGAAAAAGGCGCCTCAGGGCGCCTTTTTCGTGGGCTGTTGCTGGGGCTGACCCGGCGTCACACCGCTGGGATCCCCCTGTATATAGATGTCGCGTCCATCCTGCTGATAGGGCCGGTAGTAATTCCCTCCGCAGCGATAACTGCCGCCAGCATCGCTCATCAGCTCGCAGTTCACCGGCAGCACCTCCAGCCACTTGATGGCCTGCTGAAAGCGCAGCCACTCCTGCCACTCATGTTCCTTCGCCAGCTTGTCGCGCAGGGCAAAGGTATCCGCGCTGGACATTCCCTGGTTGACGATGACCGGCCCCGCCGCGGCCGGCAGCGTGGCCAACAGCAGCAACAAGGGTGTGATTCGCTTCATGACGGTTTCCTGCATGACTTATTTCCAGAATTAAATTAAAAGCCCGATCAATCTGTTATCAAAATCACAAATGCCAGACTCATCCAAAATCGGCCAGCTCACCTAGTTGTTTATTATCACCCCGAGCAGGATGCACATCATGAAACTGGCACAAGGTCTGTTGTTGAGTCTAGTGTTCGCGTCCATGGCCGGGGCCAACGAGGTCACCCTGAGCTGGCAATGGCAATCGAGCGACGGTCAGCAGAAGCACCTGCAGCTGAACGCGGACGAACGGGTCATCGCCGCCAGCCGCCACGAGATGACCCTGCTCGATGCCTCCCTCAACTATCCGCTGGAGACCCTCTACTCCTACATCAGCCCGCGGCTCTACAACAGCATCAACCTCATCAACCAGACCAGCCCTGAGACCGCCACCAAGTTTCGCAATCTGGAGCAGGCCTTCACCCTGCACGACGACAGCATGGAGTCGACCCTGTTCTGGCAGGCCTATCAGCAATATCAGGACGACGCCTTCTATCAGATGCGGGTGGTGCCCTGCGTTCACCCCGCCAACCGCAAGCTACCCTGCGTGCGCCCCAACTATTCCCAGCTGTTCTACCAGTTCAAGGGCGACCTGAGGCCCCTGGCGAAACAGTTCCTGGCCAAGGATCTCACCACCAGCGTCGGCCTGCTGCAGGAGTGGCTGAGCGGCATTCCCACTCCGCCCGAACAGATGGACCACTTCGCTCCGCCGCTGCAGGCCTTGCAGAACAACAAGGCGGACAGCGACGAGAAGGCGCTGCTGATGGCAAGCCTCTTGGCCGAGCTAGCCCCCCAGTACATGCTCAGCATCATCTATCCGAACATCAGCATTGGCAGCGTCTCGCCAGCCTGGCTGGCCATCACCGCCGACAGCGGTTTGAAAGGGGATACAGTGGTGATCGGCAACCAGCGCCACATACTGCTGACCGGCTCTCCCCTGCTGGCCCAGCAGATGACCATGGCCAAGATCCCGCTGGTGAGCGAACCGCTCTACTGAGGCCTATCCCCTTCCTCAAGTCTGGCTGCAGAGCGCGGCCAGACTCCTCAAACCAGTTGATAAGCAATTGATTTTTATCGACTGCATGCCATCCTAGCCGCCTTTGTCCACCAGCCCCCGTGCTGGCGGCAGTCAAACGCCTCAACGCCGGCTTTTATTTAACACTTTTTAAACAGATCCGATCAGTTTAGGATGAGTTCGGCCCCATTCCCTCAATGCAAAAATCGTTATAACATAACAAAAGGAGTGTCATCAGGATGAAACATCTCGTACTTACTCTGGCGCTGCTGCCAACCCTGGCCCTGGCTCACAACATCAAGGAGTCGGCCCAGGTGCCGCTGGTCAACATCGGCGACAAGGGTGAGCTGGTACTAAAAGAGAAAGAGATCGGCTATCAGCCCTGGCAAAGCAAGGTACTGACCGGCAAAGTCTTTCTGATCCAGCACATCGCCGGTCGCTCCAGCGCCAAGGAGCTCAACGCCCCCATGATCGAAGCGATCAAGGTGGCCAAGCTGCCCCACGACAAGTACCAGACCGTCACCATCATCAACAGCAATGACGCCATCTGGGGCACCTCCGGCTTCGTGAAGAGCAGTGCCGAAGACAGCAAGAAGGAATTCCCCTGGTCCGCCATGGTGCTGGATGCCAAGGGCATGGCCCGCAACGCCTGGGATCTGGCGCCGGAAAGCTCGGCCATCATCCTGCTGGACAAAGAGGGCAAGGTGCTGTTCGTCAAGGACGGACAGCTCGATGCCAACAATATCGCTACCGTGATGGGGCTCATCCAGTCCCATCTCTAAGCCAGAGAAAAGGGGCGCTGATGGCGCCCCTTTGATAGGGGTCTATGGGTCGTACCAAGCTGAAAATCTGGTTGCTGCTGCTGGGCTGGTTGTGGTTGCAACCCGTGCTGGCACAACATCCGCTGGAAGCCGACCTGCCCGGCCACAACCACGCCTGCGTCCTCTGCGCCCTGCATCTGGATGGCAAGCTGGCACTCACCCCGACCCCGGTCATCCCCTCTTCACAGGTCGTCATCGGCAAGCTCCTTGATGCCGCCTTGCCCAAACCTCATGCCACCCCCTCAGGCCAGTGCCGCATTCGCGCACCGCCACCACTTCATCGCTTATCCGGCTAAATCCATTTTTCAATAAACTTTTCAAAGGATTAACGATGAAAGCAGTCACCCTGTTATTGGCGGCCGCCGCATTTGGCGTGCAGGCAAACCACGATGAACACGACAGTCACGGCCACGGTGCCCACGAACACGGCCACGGCCACCTCAACCTGGTGCTCGACGGCAACCAGCTGATGATCGAGCTGCAGGCCCCCGCCGCCGATCTGGTGGGCTTCGAGCACGCCGCCAAGAGCGATGACGAGAAAGCGCAATACGCCAAGGCCGTGGCCCAGCTCAAGCAACCCGATGCCCTGCTGCGCTTCGACCCGGCCGCCGGCTGCACGCTGACCCAGCAGGCGTTGCAGGCCGCCAAGGAAGATCACGACCATGACCACGACCATGACCATGACCATGACCATGACCATGACCACCAGAAGTCTGACGGCAAGCACGACGAACACCAGCACGACGATGCCGGTCACGCCGACATGGGTGCCATGTACACCTACACCTGCGCGGAGCCAGCCAAACTGACCGGGCTGGAAGCCACCCTGTTCAGCGTCTATCCGAGCCTGGAGAAGCTGAGCGTGCAGGGCATCCTGCCCAGCGGCCAGACCGCGGCCGAGCTGACCCCCTCCGCCAACAAACTGAGCTGGTAACGCCATGAAAAACGCCGTGGTTGAGATCCGCGATCTGGCCTTTGCCTGGCCGGGTCACGAGGTTGTACTCGATCTGCCCGCCCTCACCATCGGCGAGGGGGAGCGGGTGTTCATCAAGGGACCGTCCGGTTCGGGCAAGTCGACCCTGCTCGGCCTGCTGGCCGGGATCCAGACCGCCAACCACGGCACCCTGGAGGTGCTGGACCAACCGCTGGCCCGGCTATCCGGCCGTGCCCGTGACCACTTCCGGGCGGCCAATCTGGGTTACATCTTCCAGCAGTTCAACCTGCTGCCGTTTTTATCCGTGCAGGACAACGTCACCAGCGCCCTCACCTTCTCCCCCGAGAAGCGGGCCCGGCTGCAGGGCAGCCCGGCCGAGGAGGCGCGCCGTCTGCTGCGGGAATTGCAACTGCCCGAGGAGGCGCTGCACAGACCCGTCCATGCCCTCAGCATCGGCCAGCAGCAGCGGGTGGCCGCCGCCCGCGCGCTGATCGGCTCACCGCCGCTGGTGATCGCCGACGAGCCCACCTCGGCGCTCGATACCGACAACCGGGCCGCCTTCATCAAGCTGCTGTTCGAGGAGTGCGACAAGCAGGGCTCGACCCTGATCTTCGTCAGCCACGACCCCTACCTCGAACCGCTCTTTCCGCGGGTGGAAAACCTGCAACAACTGAACAGGAGGGCAACATGCTGAAACTCGCCCTGCAAAGCCTCTGGGCCCGCCGTCTCACCGCCGGGCTCACCCTGCTGGCGGTCGCCATCAGTGTCACCCTGCTGCTCGGGGTGGAGCGAGTGCGCAACCAGGCGCGCGAGAGCTTCGCCAATACGGTGTCGGGTACGGACCTCATCGTCGGCGCCCGCTCCGGCCAGGTGAACCTGTTGCTCTACTCGGTGTTTCGCATCGGCAATCCCACCAACAACGTGGGCTGGGATGCCTATCAGGCCATCAAGCAACAACCCGGCATCGCCTGGACCATCCCGCTTTCCCTTGGTGACTCCCACAAGGGGTTTCGAGTGCTCGGCACCAATGGCGACTACTTCACCCACCTCAAATATGGCCAGCAGCAGGCACTGGTCATGCGTGAAGGGCGAGCATTCGACACGCCGTTTGAGGCGGTGCTCGGCGCCCAGGTGGCCGAGAAGCTCGGCTATCACCTGGGGCAGTCCATCGTCATCGCCCACGGCGCCGGCAACACCTCGTTCAGCCAGCACGACAACCTGCCGTTCAAGGTGGTGGGGATCCTGGCACCGACCGGCACCCCCATCGATCGCACCATCCATGTGCCGCTGGCCGGTATCGAAGCGATCCACCTGGGCTGGGACACCGGCCGTCACAGCAAGAACGTGACCGCCGAGCAGGCACTGGCACAGGATCTCACCCCCAAGACCATCACCGCCTTCATGGTGGGGCTCAGCAACCGGATCCTGGCGTTCCAGCTGCAGCGCAGCGTCAACACCTACCGGGGCGAGCCGCTGATGGCGATCCTGCCGGGGGCCGCTCTGCAGGAGCTATGGAGCCTGATGAGCGTGGCGGAGACGGCGCTGTCGGTGATCGCCGGCTTCGTGGTGGTGGCAGGCCTCATCGGCATGCTGACCACCCTGCTGGCCGGCCTCAACGAGCGGCGCCGGGAGCTCGCCATCTTGCGCTCCCTCGGCGCCGGCCCCTCCCACCTGTTCCTGCTGCTGGCGCTGGAGGCGATGGCCCTCACCACCGCCGGCATTGCGCTCGGGGTGGCCGCGCTCTACCTGGGCCAAGCCCTTGCCACCCCCTGGCTGCTCGGTCACTATGGCCTGCAATTGAGCCTGGGGCTGCCAAGCGCCCACGAGTGGCAACTGCTGGGGCTGGTCTGGCTGGCCGGCATGGTGATAGGCCTGTTGCCCGCCGCCCGCGCCTATCGCTACAGCCTGAGCGATGGCATGAGCATTCGCGTCTAGCCTGGCGCCCATAAAAAACGAGAAGGACAGATGATGAAGTGGAAAATCGTGGCGCTGCTGGCCGCCCTGCTGACGCTGCCGGCCATGGCCGCCGACTACAAGACCATCGACTGGGATGTGCTCATTCCGGAAGGTGAAAAGCTGCTGCCCCCACCCCAGGTGAGCCACGATGGCAATCTTGCCTCAGTGCCGCAGCCGGTGGGCGGGGTCAACAAGAAGCTGGACAACCAAGAGGTGCGCATCCCGGGCTTCGTGGTACCGCTGGAGGGGGATGCCAAGAAGATCACCGCCTTCCTGCTGGTGCCCTACTTCGGCGCCTGCATCCATGTGCCGCCCCCGCCCACCAACCAGGTGGTCTATGTGAGCTACCCCAAGGGAGCGCCGGTGGACGACCTGTGGGACGCCATCTGGGTGAAGGGCAAGATGCGTACGGTCAGCTCCAGTCACGAGATGGCCACCGCCTCCTATTCGCTGGAAGCGGTCGAGGTCAGCGTCTACGAAGAGCAGTAACCAGGCACACGGCCTCCCGCGGGAGGCCGTTTTGTTATCCGCTATGGCAAGAACCCGACCAGCCCCTGCCTGAGGGATTGCCCGCCATCCCGGTTGGAGTAACATTCAAGGCTAGACCTTGCGATCACGGAGCCAGCATGGCTGACCTGCCCCCGCCCAAGAAAGAGAGTTCCATCCTGAGCAGCCAGGAGCAGACCCTGCGCCTGGCCCGCAGCCGCGGCATCGACGGCATGCTCACCCGCAACAGCGACAGCACCTTCGAGCAGCGCGCCGCCTTTCGCCAGCTGGCGGATCAGGCCGCCCGCCAGCGCAACCTGGAATCCATCATGGTGATGGCCTCCCGCCACTGCGAGGAGACCGCCGCCGGCGGCGAGATGGACAGCGACTGGCTGACCCACTTCCTGCAACTGGCGGAAGACATCAGCATGGTGCCCATGCAGCAGTTGTGGGGCCGCATCTTCGCCATCGAGATCGCCACCCCGGGCCGCTTCTCCATCCGCGCCCTCACCACCCTCAAGGAGATGACCCAGCGCGAGGCCCAGCTGTTCCAGCGCATCTGCTCCCTCTCCTGCCACTACGTGGGCAGCGACGAGCAACGGCTGCTGCTGGGGTTGCACAAGGGGGCCAGCCTGCTCAGTCGCGCCCGGGTGACTCGGCTCGGCCTTGGCAAGTACCGCATCCCCTACAACGCCCTGCTGCAGCTGTTCGAACTCGGCCTGCTGCACCGGGGAGAGCTGGAGTCCGGCCCGCTGCCCGCCGACGGGGTGGAGCTGGAGTTCGGCGATCAGCGCTGGCGCCTGCAGCGCAAGCAGACCAACATCACTCTGCTCTACTACCGGTTGACCCCGGTCGGCAACGAGCTCGCCCAGCTGCTGCAGGAGCCGCCGCTGGAGGAGTACCTGCAGGATCTGAAAACCGTGCTGGTGCAGGGGCTGCAGATCGAGACCATGATGCTGACCCCGCCCGCCGGGCCTGAGCCGGCCCCGGCCGAACCGACCCCCTGATCCTCCGGAGCCCGTCAGGGCTCCGCTGTTTTGCGCCTCCCGCCGCCGCTCGCGAAATGGCGCCGCCGTTGCCAAAACGGTTCCTGAAATGCAAATCCGCCCTCTCTGACGCGCCAGCCCCACGCCCGCAGATCCGCTCGCCACCGGCCATCGCCCCCCGCCGTACCGCATGAGTGCCGCATGATCGACGATTTTCGCCCCCTCTGGTGCAGCCCTTGCATTGGTGATGACGCCTTCCCCACAACCCGGTTTCGGAGCACACCATGAGAGTCAATCAGCCTGTCACCCAGCATGAGCGTCGCTATCCCGAACACCAGCACCTCATCTCCACCACGGATCTGGAGAGCCGCATCACCTATGCCAACGAGGAGTTCTGCCAGATTGCCGGCTTCACGCTGGAGGAGCTGCAGGGGGAGCACCACAACCTGGTGCGCCACCCGGACATGCCCAAGCAGGCCTTCGCCGACCTCTGGCACCATATCCGGGCCGGCAAGAGCTGGATGGGGCCGGTGAAGAATCGCTGCAAGAACGGCGATCACTACTGGGTCAGCGCCTTCGTCACGCCGATCAAGGATGCCAGCGGCAAGGTGGTGGAGTATCAATCGGTGCGTACCGCCCCCAGCGAGGAGATCAAGCAGCGGGCCGAGCGCATCTATGCCGGGCTGCGCGCCGACAAGGCGCCGCTGGCGCTCAGGCTGCCGGCCTTCTCCCACACGCTGGCAATCACCCTCTGCCTGCTGCCGAGCCTGGTGGCCATGATGGCGCTGGGCTATGAGCAGGCCTCCGGCTGGCTGCTGGCCCTGGCCGTGCTGCCTTTGCTGCTGGCGGCCATGATCACCCAGGCCCTGAACCGTCGCCTCGGCAAGCTCGACAAGCTGGCCCGCAGCCGCTTCGACAACCCGCTGATGCAGCTGCTCTACACCAACAAGGTCGACAACATCGCCGCCATCGAGCTCGCCATGCTGATGAACCAGGCCGAGTTCAACGCCGTGCTGGCGCGCACCCAGCAGACCTGCAGCCGGATCCTGCACTCGGCCGAAGGCGATCTGCGCAATGCCGAATCCATCACCAGCAACCTGCAGCAACAACAGGCCGAGACCAATCAGGTCGCCACCGCCATCACCCAGATGGCCGAGTCGATCCGCGAGGTGTCCCACAGCTCCACCGCCGCATCCGACCTGCTGGATGAAACCGCCGACCTGTTCCGGGAAGGCAACCGCAGCGTGCAGGAGACCATAGGGGCGGTCGAGGGGATGCACGGCGAGATCGCCACCTCCAAGACGGTGATCCACGCCCTGGCGACCCAATGCCGGGATATCGACGGCATCCTCGATGTCATCAACAGCATCGCCAACCAGACCAACCTGCTGGCCCTCAATGCGGCCATCGAGGCGGCCCGGGCCGGCGAGGCGGGCCGCGGTTTCTCGGTGGTGGCGGACGAGATCAGATCCCTGGCCATCAAGACCCAGGCCTCCACCGGCGAGATCCAGAAGATGATCAACCTGCTGCAAACCAGCGCGGCCAACGCCGAGCAGGCGATGGAAAAGGGGGGGGATCTCTCCGCCAGTTGCCAGCAGAAGGCCTCCGCCACCGGCACCATACTGCAGCAGATCAACAGCATGTTGCAGCAGGTCGCCTCCGGCAGCAGCCAGATAGCCCATGCCGTGCAGGAGCAGTCCCAGGTCACTGCCGACATCGATCGCAACGTGCTCAGCATCAAGACCCTGGCCGATGACTCCAGCGTCGGCAGCCAGCATGCCGTCCACGGCATCAACCAGCTGGTGCGGCAACTGAGCGACCTGGATCGACTGGTTCGCCAGTTCCAGCAACAACCCGCCTCTCCACAACTCGCCAATCCCAGCCCTGCCGGCCAGGTGGTGCTGGCCCGCTGATCCCGAGACCGTGCGCTAACAACAAAAAAGGCCCCTGTCGTCACCGACAGCGGGCCCATTTATCTCTGGTGGGAAACGCAGATCTGACTGGGCCGGGATGCCCATGCCATCACTGGCCCGGCCTTGATGTCATTACCTTGGCATCTGCTCTGCAACTCATTCCACAAAGTGGCATCCCGCAGTTCATTCCCCCCGCCCAAATACGCAGCGAGCATTGAGCAAGCAAGGGCGTTGAGATACCCCTATCGCCCGCCCCCCCCATGGCAGCTCAATTTATTGATCTTGCCCGAGAAATCACTCACTCCCCCTTCCCTAACCAGCTCCGTTCGGTAACATGGCCATCAGGATCACCTCTCGTCGAAGCAGCCATGTACCAGACCAGAGCCACATCGCAGGGAAAGCGCAGCAGACTGGAGGCTGGAATTCAGGGGCGGTAGCCTTGCTTGAGGAATAGCCACGCGGGTGGCGACCGGCTGCGCGTTATTAACAAGGATGACAGCCCTGATTTTGTTGGCACCATTATTTCACTGCCCAGGTGATAGCACTAAAAAACGCCACACCCAGCCAGGCTACTAATTTCACTGGAAACGCTTCGCCATAAAAGGCAGCATTTCCCTTCAGACATGATACGCCAATGTGTAATATCTCCTTGGCGCATTTAACAAATGAAATAGTTCAGAGGCAACATGAACAACACAGACGCAGTACCGCCATATGAGACTAAGGAAATAGGCACACCACTGGATTACACATCTGACATGTACCACGTCTATTTCGAGATTCGTGATCATGATGGTATGGCCAAGGAAATCATCTCTGGTTTTCTGGGCCCCGCACGGGCTGAAAAAATAGTAACCTTGGCCCATGGCTATGAAATGGAGCTCCCCATTCAATGCATACCAGAAATAATCCGGCTGCTGGCAACTGAAAACATAGCGATATATCAGGTCGTTCGTTATGCAAAAACCAATAACAGCTGGGGCTAGTATCATTACCATAATACCATGGCAACCTGACCCACTTGCATTTTATGGACTCGGCAGGATTTCTGCGCTCTGCATGGTTGCGCCTTGTTCTGATCGCCAAGGGTAAAATGAGAGTGCGAACAATATATTTACTTTTGCTCTTTTTGACATGCTCGACAAGCGCCCAAGAGGTCATGACTCGCACTGCCAGCAGGGATGATGGCTCGCCCATCCCCTATTACTTGGTCCAACATACCCATGATACAGATACCTTGCTGTTGATTCTGCAAGGCTCTGATTGCAACAGTGTGCTTAATATAAATTCGATACTTTCCGACTATAAAGATGTTTGGCCAGAAGCTGACCTGTTGTTAATCGAAAAATATGGCATTGATAGCAAATTAAAATACAGTACCGATCCGGCACGCAAGGATTGCCCTGCTCAGTACCTTGAAAAGGACAGCCCTGCACAGCGGGTCGCGGATATCAAGGCTGTGCTCGATACTGTTCGAAAAAATGGGCAATACAAGACATTAATTCTCTTGGGCGGCAGTGAAGGGGCCGTTATCGCCAACCTGGTGACCGCAGCAGTTGACTATATCGATGCCACCGTCGCCTTTAATGGCGGTGGCCGCTGGTTTATCGATGACGTCTCACACAGTATCGCTGTAAAACATAACAACCCCGAAGAGGCGAGAAAAGAGATCGACGGTTTTAAAGGGTTTGCCCAGCATGTTCTTAACAGCAAACCATTTGATCTTGAGGTGAGCGGACATGGCTATCATTGGTGGCAGCAGATGCTCTCCATCGATCAACTTGATACCCTTAAAAAAGTAAAGTCTCCTTTGCTGATCATGCAGGGGGGAATGGATACTTCGGTATCACCTCAGAAAACAGATGAATTGTTGCAGCGCCTTAAGGACCTCGGGAAAAGTAATATTGAGTATCGGCGTTACGAAGCGCTTGACCATGGATTGAAAAACAGTGATGGGGAAAACCTGCGCAATGAGGTCGTCAGCGATATAAATATTTGGTTAAAGTCCAAGCTAGATAACCCAAACCAATAAACCCTGTGTCAATTGATTGAAGTGGGGATAAGCAGGCTGGAGACTGAAACTCAGGGACTGTCACGTGGTTGTTGTAGGTTAGCGCAGAGCGAAGTCCAACGGACGAGCATGATCAAATAAACCAGAGCGGGATAAACATGGATTGGGTCGTTCGGTAAAACAAATTTGCAGATACGTTTCGCGGTAAACGTTGGGCTTTACTTCGTTCAGCACCAACCTACTATTTTTAGCCCAACATACGAGATAGCGCTCACCATGGCCAATGCCTTCAGATTCTTTCTAAATAGTGGAAATTGTTGCACAAAACAGGGAGCCAAACGAGAGCAAACAGCATCAAATATCGGCATGTAAGTCATAGGTTTTAAATATCATTTCTCATACTCTGTATCAGGGCGAAGCGGAGATAGATGTAAGGTATTAGAGGTAAATATGTACAGTATTGAATTGTTACAAGCTATATCAGATTGGCAAAGAGGTGGCAGCCCTGAGCAAAAATTAAAACGGGCGAATGCTTTAAAAAAAGCTTGTCAGAACTTACCAGACGTGTTCAAAGTTTTTAAAGGAAATTGCTATAGACAAATTGCTCTTAACCATGGAGCAGTTTGGACTATTGGTACAGAATATCAACTTAATGAAAGTATATCGTCGTGGACAACATCTCTTGAGGTTGCAAAGTCATTTAAAGGTGGAGTCCCCCCAAAAGATTCAGAGTATCAAGGGATAATTTTAGAACTAAAAGATAACAATAATTATGAGGTCATTGTCAATATTAGTGCTTTATTCAATGATGCTGGGTTTTGTGAATACTTAGACAAGCATAAAAACAGCATCGATTCATATCATCATGGGCTAGGAAGATATGGTGATGAACAGAAAGAGGTTGTTATTAATGTCGACATGCTTCCATTAAGTTCCTTGATCGCGTGGGGTGGCTACAGCGGTTCCAAAATTGAACTTGCAACAATGTATTTTGGCCATACACCAAACAGCGTTGAGCTTACTAACTTTGAAAATCTGATGAATCAGTCAGGTCGAACTTGCGGTGCTAATTGGCTGACAACCCCTGAAGCTGTCAGACGGGTTTCTGAAAAAATTAAGTATCATGCCCAGAGATTAAAGCCAATCAAAGAGTTGCAAGATAATATCTAAGAAACTATTCAAGATGGATTCGCAACGCATGTTATTTTTTACCATGCGTTCTTTAAGTTATTAATGTGGTATGCAGGTTTTTATTGCACTGCTCACATTAGTAATGTGGAGTGTAAACTTATGCATAATATTGACTCACATGGTGTGGTTATACAAGATATACAACGCATGCTTCAAAAATTTGAAGAAGCTAAATCATGGCTTGAGTCATTTGGCCTTAACGTGACCTCTGCTCGGTTCCAAAAATACAAAAAAATAATAGCTAACAAGTATTTAAGCGATAAATTTAGAGGGCTCACTGATATAGATGTCCTTTGGGCATTGGCTGAATTGCATGACATTTTGGAAATATATCAATTCTTAGAGAGCGCGGATAAAAATCAAATCAAGTCTGCTCTTAAACACGTGAATTCTGGCCCTTACCTTCTTTCTGATGAAAAGAATGATGGGGGTACCATTCATGGACGAAATTTCACCTTCGAACTCTATACAGCTGCTAGATTTATCAGGGCGGGGATTGCAGCTGAATTTGTAACTGATGCAGATATTAACTTTATATTTGAAGATGCTGGCATATTAGTTGAATGCAAAAGAATAAATAGCGAAAGCAATATGGAAAATCTCATTTCAAAGGCTTTTGAACAGATTAAAAAAAGATGTTCTGTTGAAAACAATACTTTTGGGTTAATTGCCATTTCAATTTCAAAGCTGATATGGAAAATCCAAAAAGATCTGGGACAAGAGTGTTACGGGGATATAGAAAAAATCCAAAAAAACATGGCTATATTTGCTAATGACTTCAGTTATAATCTACGATCTTTATACGAAGATGAAACGCCTGCTTGCATAGGAATAATATTTCATTATAAAGTACCCTTCTTCAGAAAGGAAAATGGCTTTCCAGTTTTTATAAATAGGTTCTCTTATGTACCCTTTACTAAACATAGTTTTGGGCATAAAAAGTTATCTTCATCATTGTCCAAAGCCTTAAGATCATCTGTGTATAAAAATGGCTAACAAGGCGATTAAAAATCAGGTGCAGCTCTCTTTGTAGCCTCCCCGCCGCGATATAAGCAAGGATCGGAAGAGCCTTTTGCGGGGCTGCTATCGACCACTTTGGGGCGGCTCAAGGCTCGCCGGTGCCACTATAAGCTGGATTTATGGGTTTTCCGATAATGACCCAACTTTTTCTTATAGTGGCTGCCGCCAGCCCATCAGCGCCTGTGATGGCCAACTGGCCGGCTGCCGGGCGCTTGTTATAGGTTCTTCCGATCCAACTACAGGTAGTTCCCCTGCCGCAGGGCGGTCAGCAGTTCATCCACCAGCGCTTCCACCGGCTTGCCGGCGTTGAGCAGATGGATCTCCGGATTTTCTGGTGCCTCGTAGGCGGAGTCGATACCGGTGAAATTCGTGATCTCCCCTGCTCGCGCCTTTTTATAGAGCCCCTTGGGGTCTCGCTCTTCACACACGCTAAGGGGCGCATCGACAAACACTTCGACAAACTCCCCTTCACCCACGAGATGGCGCACCAGCTCCCGCTCGGCACGGAATGGCGAGATAAAGGCGGTGAGTACGATCAGCCCTGCATCCACCATGAGTTTTGCCACCTCGCCGACCCGGCGGATATTCTCCTGACGGGCGGCATCATCGAAGCCGAGATCGCCACAGAGGCCGTGGCGCACATTGTCCCCATCCAGCAGATAGGTGTGCTTGCCCTCGGCCGCCAACGCCTGCTCCAAGGCTCCCGCCAGGGTGGACTTGCCCGCCCCGGAGAGCCCGGTAAACCAGATCACCAGCGGCTTCTGTCCCTTCTGCTCGGCCCTACACTCTTTGCCCACGGCATGGGCATGCCACACGATATTGCTCATCCAAAACTCCTTGCTTGGCGCTCGCGCCTCAATGCTGAAACGGTCTGGCTCCTTGAGCTCAGCCTCCGGCCACTCGCCACTGACGGGGCCATGGTCGTCGTGTATGTATATTCCCTGCAAGACACCAGGCCCCCAGTTGCGCCGCCTTAAAACGGAAACAGCAGGGGCACCATGACGATCACCCCGATGCTGTAGGCCAGGGAGACCGGCAGGGCCAGCTTGAGATAATCCGGCATCTTGTAGTTGCCCGCCGCATAGACCATCAGGTTGGTCTGGTAGCCGTAGGGCAGGATAAAGCTGGAGCTCGCCCCGAACAGCACCGCCAGAATGAACGGCATGGTGGAGACATCCATGCTGAGCGCCAGCTGGTAACCCATGGGGAAGGCCAGCGCAGCCGCGGCGTTGTTGCTCATCAGCTCGGTCAACACCAAGGTAAACAGGTAGATGCCGATAAAGGCGATGATGGGGCTGGCGCCGTTGAACTCCCCCATCAGCCAGTCGGCGATGAGCTTGGCCAGCCCGCTCTTCTCCAGCTGATCGGCGATGGCGAGCGCCCCGCCCACCACCAGCCAGATATCCAACGGAAAGCGGCGGCGGATCTCATCCAGCGTCAGGATGCGGGAGAACAGCAGCACCACCAGCATCACCAGCAGCCCCTTGAACAGCGGCACCAGATCGAGCACCGACAGGGTCAGCACCCCAAGGAACCCCGCCACCACGGCGGCGCTGCGTTTGGCATCGAGCCGGGTGGAGGCCTCCAGCCCGCTCACCACCACGAACTCGCGGGAGAGGGACTTGTTGCCCGCAAACTTGGGGCCGGGGGCCAGCAGCAAGGTGTCCCCTGCGTGCAGTTCAATCTGGCCGAGGCCGCCGGTGAGCTGGGTTTCACCCCGGCGCACCGCCAGCACCACCGCATCGAAGTGGGTGCGAAACTCGGCGTCCTTGATGGTCTGCCCCACCAGCCGCGAGCTGTGGCTGACGATCACCTCCACCAGGTGCTGACCGTTGAGGCGGTGCTGGCCGTAGAGATCCAGCCCCTTTAGCTCCTGCAACACGCCGACGCTCTCCACGTCGCCGCAAAACAGCAGCATGTCCCCCTCGTGCAACTCGTGCTCCGGCTGCACCGGGCAGATCACCTGGTTGCCCCGGATGATCTCGGCAAGATAGAGGCTTTTCAGGCTGCGCAGGCCGTTCTCCTTGACGCTGCGCCCGGCCATGGGGGAACCGGGGCCCACCTTGGCTTCGAGAAAGTAGCCGGATTCCCGGCTCATCTCGGTGTCCTGCTCCGGCAGGTGGCGGGCAAACAGCAACACGGCGATGAGGCCAGTCAGCAGGGTCCCCGCCCCCACCATGAAGAAGTCGAACATGCCGAGCGGCTTGGCCCCCATCTTGATGAGGAAGCTGTTGACGATGAGGTTGGTGGAGGTGCCGATCAGGGTCAGCACGCCGCCAAAAGTCGCCGCGAAGCACATGGGCAACAGCAACCGGGAGGGCGCATGGTTGGGGTTGCGTTTGACCGCCCCCAGCATGGAGGCCACCACGGCGGTGTTGTTGACGAACGCCGACAGGAAGGCGGTGGAGAACCACACCTTCACCAGCACCTTGTTGAACGAGCCTGTGCCCACCAGGTTGGCGAACCAGCTCATGACCCGGGTCTTTTCCACCGCCAGGGAGACCAGCAGCAGCAGCACCAGGGTCAGCAGGGCGCTGTTGGTGTAGCCCGCCACCACGGCGTTGATGTCCGCCAGGCCGCTCAGGTAGGTGATGAGCACGGCGCCCGAGAAGAGCAGCGCCGGCCGGAGTTTGCCCTGGATCAGCAGGGCGACGAGGGCAGCCAGCAGACCCAGCACCAGGGATTGTTGCCAGGTCATGGGCTTACTCCTTGCCGGAATCGTTGCTGATGGTCAGCGCCTGCCAGTGGGGGAAGTGCTTGCGCACCAGGGCGTTGAGCTCCACTTCGAACTCGCTGTATTGCCCTGCCACAACCTTGGCCGCCAGCCCTTCCACTATCATGCCGGCACCGACGGTGACGTTGGTCAGCCGGTCGATCAGGATGAAGCTGCCGGTGTCGCGGATCTCCTGGTAGGGGTCGAACGCCACCGGGTCGGTCAGGCTGAATTCGCACAGGCCGATCTCGTTGAGCTTGAGCTCGGAGGCGGGCAGCTCGTCGAGCTTGTTGATCTCGATGCGGTGGCGGATGGCCTCCACCTGGCCGCGGCTCTTCTTGGTGGCCAGCTTGACGTCATAGACCCGGCCCGGTTGCAGGGACTCTTCCCCCATCCAGACGATGTGGGCCAGCACGTTCTGGGTCACCTGGGGCTTTTTCGCCGCGTCCACCAGCAGGTCGCCGCGGCTGATGTCGATCTCGTCCGCGAAGGTGACCGTGATGGCCTGACCCGGCAGGGCGTACTCCAGATCCCCGTCGAAGGTGACGATGCGGGTCACAGTGCTCTCTTTGCCGGACGGCAGCACAGCAAGCCGGTCGCCCACCCGCAGGATGCCGGAGGCCAAAGTGCCTGCGAAGCCGCGAAAATCGAGGTTCGGGCGGTTGACGTACTGCACCGGCAGGCGCACCGGGTGACGCTCCAGCTCGCGCTCCACTTCCGCGCTCTCCAGTAGGGAGAGCAGGGTCTCGCCTTCGTACCAGGCCAGTTTGTCGCTTGGGTTGACCACGTTGTCACCGTCCAGCGCCGAGACCGGCACGATATGGATGGTGTCGACGCTGAGCTTCTTGGCGAACTCGCGGTACTCCAAGCTGATGCGCTCGAACACCTCCTGACTGAACTCCACCAGGTCCATCTTGTTGACCGCCACCACAAACTGTTTTATCCCCAGCAAACTGGCGATAAAGCTGTGGCGACGGGTCTGATCCAGCACTCCCTTGCGGGCGTCGATCAATATGATGGCCAGATCGCAGGTGGAGGCGCCGGTGGCCATGTTGCGGGTGTACTGCTCATGGCCCGGGGTATCCGAGATGATAAATTTGCGCTTGGCGGTGGAGAAATAGCGGTAGGCCACGTCGATGGTGATGCCCTGCTCGCGCTCCGCCTGCAGGCCGTCCACCAACAGCGCCAGATCCAGCTTCTCGCCGGTGGTGCCAAGCTTCTGGCTGTCGGACTCCAGCGCTTTGAGCTGATCTTCATAGATCTGCTGGGAGTCGTGCAGCAGGCGGCCGATGAGGGTGCTCTTGCCGTCGTCCACGCTGCCGCAGGTGAGAAAGCGCAGCAGGCTCTTGTGTTGCTGGGCGTGCAGGTAGGCTTCAATGCCCTGTTCGCTGATGGCGGTCTGAATGTGGTTGTTCATGTTGCGATTCCTTAGAACATTTTTTTAGAAATAGCCCTGACGCTTCTTCTGCTCCATGGAGCCGGCCTGATCGTGGTCGATGAGCCGCCCTTGCCGCTCGCTCGAGGTGGTGATCAGCATCTCTTCGATGATCTCCGGCAAGGTGGTGGCATTGGATTCGATGGCCCCGGTCAGCGGGTAGCAGCCGAGGGTACGAAAGCGCACCAGCTCCTGCTTCACTTCATCTTCCGGGCCGATGGGCATGCGCTCGTCATCCACCATGATCTTGATGCCATTACGCTCCACCACAGGGCGATGAGCGGCGAAGTAGAGCGGGACTATGTCGATGTTCTCGAGATAGATGTATTGCCAGATATCCAGCTCGGTCCAGTTGGAGAGCGGGAAGACCCGGATGCTCTCACCCTTGTTGACCTGACTGTTGTAGACGCGCCACAGCTCCGGGCGCTGGTTCTTCGGATCCCAGCGGTGGGACTTGTCACGGAAGGAGTAGACCCGCTCCTTGGCACGAGACTTCTCCTCGTCGCGGCGGGCCCCACCGAAGGCGGCGTCGAAGCCGTATTTGTTGAGCGCCTGCTTGAGCCCCTCGGTCTTCATGATGTCGGTGTGCTTGCCGCTGCCGTGCACGAAGGGGTTGATGCCCATGGCGAGGCCGTCCGGGTTCTTGTGAACGATCAGATCCAGCCCGTACTTTTTGGCGGTCTCGTCACGGAACTTGATCATCTCCTTGAACTTCCAGTCGGTGTCGACGTGCAGCAAGGGGAAGGGGATCTTGCCCGGATAGAAGGCCTTGCGGGCCAGGTGCAACATGACGGAGGAGTCCTTGCCGATGGAGTACATCATCACCGGGTTTTCAAATTCGGCAGCCACCTCGCGGATGATGTGGATGCTCTCGGCTTCCAGCTGCTGCAAGTGGGTCAGTCTTTCACGGTCCATGTCTGGGTCCTCGGTTCATTGCTAACGCGCCTGGTCAGGGCACGGTGTTGGTTCAGGTCGGTGCCGCCATGGCCGCACCGTCAAATCGATTCGGGTCTCGGCCTCAGGCCAGGCTCACCAGTTTGAGCTCGTGGCCGCTGTTGGCCCCCTGCCCCTGCGCCGTCTCGCCAAACCAGGCGAGTTGTTTGCGCAGGGCAACCACTTCACCGATGACGATAAGGGAGGGGCTCACCGCCTGGGCGGCCAGTTCGGCCAGCTCAGCCAAGGTGCCGGTCAGCACTCGCTGCCGCGCCGTGGTGCCGCGCTCTATGATGGCGATGGGGGTTGAAGTACTGCGGCCGTGATCCACAAGCTGCAGCTGGATGTGCTCGGAGCGCATCAGCCCCATGTAGATGACCAGGGTCTGGCTGGTAGCGGCGAGCTGCTGCCAGTCGGGCTCCTTGCCCTCCTTCTGGCAGTGGCCCGTGATAAAGACGGCGCTCTGGGCATGGTCGCGGTGAGTGAGCGGAATGCCCGCATAGGCGGTGGCACCGGCGGCGGCCGTGATGCCGGGCACCACGGAGAAGGGAATGCCTTCCTCTGCCAGCACTTCCAGCTCCTCGCCACCACGGCCGAACATGAAGGGATCGCCCCCCTTGAGCCGCACCACCCGGTTGCCCGCCCTGGCGTATTCCACCAGCAGGCGATTGGTCTCCTCCTGCGGTACGCTGTGGGCGCCGGCCTTCTTGCCGACCGACACCAGGGTGGCATCGCGGCGCACCAGATCGAGGATCTCGGCGGAGACCAGCTGGTCATAGAGCACCACCTCGGCCTGTTGAATTTGTTGCAGCGCCTTGAGGGTCAGCAGGCCCGGATCGCCGGGGCCCGCTCCAACCAACACTACCTCGCCCACCTCGGTCTTGGCCTTGTCCAGCCCCTCGTTCAGCCACTGCTCGGCCCCTTGCCAATCGGCTTTCTCAATCAGACCAGCCAGGGTGTTGGAGGCAAAGGCGCGCTCCCAGAAGCGGCGACGGTCGGAAATGGAAGAGAGCACCCGCTTGGCCCGGTCGCGTACCCGACCCGAGAGCTCGGCCAGGCCGCCGAGGTGGCGGGGCAGCAGGCTCTCCAGCCGCTCGCGCAACAGGCGCACCAGCACAGGCGCCTTGCCGCCGCTGGAGACCGCCACCATGATGGGGCTGCGATCGATGATGGAGGGGAAGATAAAGCTGGAGCGCTTGGGGTCGTCCACCACGTTGACGAACAGGCCGAGCTGGTTGGCGCTCTGATAGACCAGAGCGTTCACCTCGAGGTCGTCGGTAGCGGCCACCACCAGGATCTGGCCCGCCAGATGGGCCGGGGTGAAGCGTTCCGCCAGATGGGTGAAGCGACCGGCAAATTCATGGAAGTCGGGTTCCAGCTCGGGGGAGACCAGGGTCAGCCTGGCACCGGCCGCCAGCAGCAGGCGCGCCTTGCGCAGGGCCACTTCGCCCCCACCCACCAACAGCACCGGGCGACCGTCCAACTTGGCAAACATCGGCAAATAATCCATTTCGGCCCATCCCTCGGAACACGACTAATATGGGGCGACTATAGGCAGGGCTGCTTATCCCTCAAAATAATAAAAAATGCTTTTTAATGCATTTTAGTAATTAACAAAGCCGTATGATGACAAAGGCGCTTGTGGTGCCGCACGCAAGGCCATAGGCTAGTGAAAGTGTTTCATAAGGAGCTAAATGATGAATGAGTCATTGATTGTGCTGGGGATCTTTGTGTTTCTGGTACTTCTCACCCTGAGCGCCGGCATCAAGATAGTGCCGCAGGGTTACAACTGGACCGTGGAGCGCTTCGGCCGCTACACCCGCACCCTCTCCCCCGGCCTCAACCTGCTGATCCCCTACATAGATCGCATCGGCCACAAGATCATCATGATGGAACAGGTGCTGGACATCCCGGCGCAAGAGGTGATCTCCCGCGACAACGCCAACGTCACCATAGACGCCATCAGCTTCGTGCAGGTGGTGGATGCCCGCAAGGCAGGCTACGAGGTCAACGATCTCACCAGCGCCATCCGCAACCTGACCATGACCAATATGCGGACCGTGCTGGGCGCCATGGAGCTGGACGAGATGCTCTCCCAGCGCGACACCATCAACGAGAAACTGCTGCGCACCATGGATGCGGCCACCGCCCCCTGGGGCATCAAGGTAACCCGGATCGAGATCAAGGATGTACGTCCGCCGCTGGCCCTGGTCGAAGCCATGAACGCCCAGATGAAGGCCGAGCGTCAGAAACGGGCCGAGGTGCTGGAAGCCGAAGGGGTGCGCCAGTCCAAGATCCTGAAAGCGGAGGGGGAGAAGCAGTCCCAGATCCTCAAAGCCGAGGGTGAGCGTCAGGCCGCCTTCCTCGCCGCCGAGGCGCGGGAGCGGGCCGCCGAAGCGGAAGCCAAGGCGACCCACATGGTGTCAAAAGCCATCGCCGAAGGGGATCTGCAGGCCATCAACTACTTCGTGGCCCAGAAATACACAGAGGCGCTGGCCCGCATCGGTGAAGGCCCCAACAGCAAGGTGGTGATGATGCCGCTGGAGGCGGGCAGCCTGATCGGCGCCGTGGCCGGCATGGCCGAGCTGTTCAAGGATGGCAAGGGCGGCAAGTCATGACAGCCCTGTTCGAGGGACTGACCCACTGGCACTGGCTGGGGCTCGGCTTCGTGCTGCTGGCCATCGAGGTGCTGGGCTCGGTGGGCTTTCTGCTCTGGACCGGCATCGCCGCGCTGGAGGTGGGCCTGCTGCTGCTGGTCTGGCCCTTCGGCTGGCAGGCCCAGCTGCTGCTGTTCGCCCTCCAATCCCTGCTCACCACCTGGGCCTGGTGGCGCTGGCAGCACCGCCGGGATCGCTCCGATCAAGATGCCGCCGCCCCCATCAACGAGCGGATGCAGGGGTATCTGGGGCGCGAGCTGGTGCTGCTGGATGACGTGACTCAGGGGATGAGCCGGGTACACCTGGACGACACCGCCTGGACGGTGCGCTGCAGCCAGCCACTGCTCGCCGGCAGCAAGGTGCGGGTAACGGGGCATGACTCCCATATCCTGCTGGTGGAGCCGCTGCCCTGACACGAGGGCTGGCGCCTGTGACCAACAACAAAGGGCTCCGCGGAGCCCTTTTTCATTCTCTTGCAATCCGTGCCGGCGGATTAGAAGGCGTCGCTGTCGAGGGCGGCGCGCAGCAGATCCTTCCAGCTGATGATGCCGACCAGGGCGCCATTTTCCAGCACCGGCAGGCAGGAGACGTTCTTCTCCAGCATCAGCTTGACCCCTTCCCGCACCGTAAGCTGGGGAGCGATGGTGATGGGGTGGCGGCTCATGATCTGGTGAGCGCGCCGGTTGAGGGTCTCGGTGTCGCGGCTCATCTCGGCCTCGGAGTCGAGATAGGGGCTGATGGCGCGAAACAGGTCGCGATCGGAGATGACCCCTACCAGCTCCTCCTCTTCCAGCACCAGCAGATGGCGAAAGTGGGCCTGCTCGAAGATCTCCTTGATGACGCTCAACCTGTCGTCCATGGATACGGTGGCGACCCGGGTCGTCATGATGTCCCTGATATGCAGCATGCTAGCCTCCACCGTCATACTGTTTGATAGTTCTGTTATGACATGTTTTTGTGGTGCCAGCCAGTAGCAGGCCCGTACCTAAAGTGCAAACCGGCGCCATTTCACGTAAGATCCGCGCCAGTTTTTCTCCTTCATTTGAGCCAAGCAGACCAATCCATGATAGTTGCCAGTCAAATCGAACTGATCCGCGGCGGCCGCAAGCTGCTGGACAACGCATCCGCCACCATTCACCCCGGCCACAAAGTGGGTCTGGTGGGCAAGAACGGCTGTGGCAAGTCCACCTTTTTTGCACTGGTACGGGGCGAGCTGGCCATCGACAGCGGCAGCTTCAGCCTGCCCGCCGGCTGGCAGATTGCCGGGGTGGCACAGGAGACCCCGGCGCTGGACTGCTCCGCCCTCGACTACGTGATCGACGGCGACAAGGAGTTCCGCGCGCTGGAGGCCGAGCTGGCCCAGGCCGAGCGGGATGACAACGGTCTGCTGGTGGCCGAGCTGCACGGCAAGCTCGACACCATAGGTGCCTACAGCATCCGCGCCCGCGCCGCCGAGCTGTTGCACGGCCTCGGCTTTGGCGACGAGCAGCTTGGCTCGCCGGTGCGCAGCTTCTCTGGTGGCTGGCGCATGCGCCTGAACCTGGCCCAGGCGCTGCTCTGCCGCTCCGATCTGCTGCTACTCGATGAACCGACCAACCACCTGGATCTCGACGCCGTCATCTGGCTGGAGAAGTGGCTCAAGGGCTATCAGGGCACGCTCGTCTTGATTTCTCACGACCGCGACTTCCTCGACTCTGTGGTGACTCGCATCATCCATATCGAGAACGGCAAGCTCAACGAATACAGCGGCGGCTACTCCGACTTCGAACTGCAGCGCGCCGAACACCTGGCCCAGCAGCAGTCCATGTACGAGAAGCAGCAGCGGGAGATGGCCCACATGCAATCCTATGTGGACCGCTTCCGCTACAAGGCCTCCAAGGCCCGTCAGGCCCAGAGCCGATTGAAGGCCATGGAGCGGATGGAGAAGATCCTGCCCGCCCACGCCGACTCCGAGTTCAGCTTCGAGTTTCGCGAGCCGTCGGCCCTGCCGACCCCGCTGATTGCCATGGAGAACCTCAGCGCCGGTTACGGCGACAAGGTGATCCTGGAGAAGATCAAACTCAACCTGGTACCGGGTTCGCGCATCGGCCTGCTCGGTCGCAACGGCGCCGGCAAATCCACCTTCATCAAGATGCTGGCCGGCTCCAACCCGCCGCTCTCCGGCAAGCTGGAAGTGAGCGCCGGGGTGAGCATCGGCTACTTCGCCCAGCATCAGCTGGAGACCCTGCGCCTGGACGACTCCCCCCTCGATCATCTGGTACGCCTCGCGCCGGACAAGACCGAGCAGGAGCTGCGCAACTATCTGGGCAGCTTTGGTTTTCACGGTGACAAGGCGCTGGACAAGGTGGCCCCCTTCTCCGGTGGCGAGAAGGCGCGGCTGGTGCTGGCCCTCATCACCTGGCAAAAACCCAACCTCTTGCTGCTGGATGAACCGACCAACCACCTGGATCTGGAGATGCGCCACGCCCTGACCATGGCGCTGCAAGGGTTCGAGGGCGCCATGGTGGTGGTCTCTCACGACCGCCACCTGCTGCGTACCACCACAGATGACTTCTATCTGGTGCACGGTGGCCGGGTCGAGGCCTTCGACGGCGATCTGGACGACTACCACAAGTGGCTCGGCGAGCAGGAGAAAGAGGCCAACGCCAAACAGGACGACGGCGTCGTCTCCGCCAACTCGGCGGTGGCGCGCAAGGATCAGAAGCGGCGCGAGGCGGAGTTCCGGCAAGCGACCCGGCCGCTACGCCAGAAGCTGGAGAAGCTCGAAACCAGCATGGAGAAGCTGCAGGCCAAGCTGGCCGCGGTGGAAGAGCAGCTGGCCGACCCCGCCATCTATGAAGAGAGCGCCAAGCAGAAGCTCTCCGAACTGCTCAAGTCCCAGGGCCCCATCAAGGAGGAGCTGGAAGGGGTGGAGCTGGAGTGGATGAGCCTCTCTGAGGAGCTGGAAACCATGGAGCAGGCCTTCCTTGCGTGACGAACAGCTGATAACGAGCGAGCGGATCGACGCCCACGAACTGCCGGGCCCGCTCGACTTCTGGCACTGGAGCGGCGAGGTTTACGGCGCGCGCAGCCAGGACTGGCTCAGCGTGCAGGCGCTGGGGGGCAACGTCAACCTGGCCCTGTTGCTGCACCGGCTGGATCAGAGCAGCATCCCGGTGGATCTCACCGACCTGCAACCGGCGCTGGTGCAGACCGAGGCGGTGCTCGGCCCCTGGCGCACCCTGCGAGCGAGCGCCAAGGCGCGGCTCGGCGAGCAGGAGTATCAGGCCATGCTGGCCCACGAGCTGGAGCTGGAGCGCCTGCAACAAGGGGTGCTGCTGCAGACCCTGCGCAGCCTCACCCTAGTGCGCGGCGACAGCCGCAACCTGTTGAACTATCTATCGTTACTGGGGGCCCAGCAGGGCCCCCTCAGAGACCTAATATGCTGAGTTATCGCCACGCCTTTCACGCCGGCAACCACGCCGACGTGCTGAAACACGCCGTTCAGGCCCTGATCATCGAGTCCCTCAAGAAGAAGGAGAAACCCTTCATCGTGCTGGACACCCATGCCGGCGGCGGTCTCTACGACCTGCGCGGCGACTGGTCGCAGAAGAAGGCGGAATATGCCGACGGCATTGGCCGGCTGTGGGATGAGCGGGCCCAGTGGTCTGCCATGGCCCCCTATCTGGGCGTCATCGAGGAGATGAACAGCGATGGTCAGTTGCGCTACTACCCCGGCTCGCCGGAGCTGTCCCGCCGCCTCGCCCGCGAGCAGGACAAGCTGGCACTGATGGAGCTGCACAACAACGAGGTGGAGGACCTGCGCGCCAACATGGGATACGACCCCCGCGTCGCCGTGCACCATAGGGACGGCTTCGAGGGGCTGGTGGCCCTGCTGCCACCCACTCCGCGCCGCGGCCTGGTACTGATCGACCCGCCCTATGAGCTCAAAGAAGACTACTTCGCGGTAGTCGATACCCTTAAAAAAGCGCAAAAACGCTGGGCCACCGGCATCTACGCCCTCTGGTATCCGATCCTCGGGCAAGAGGCGGACAAGTCCCGCGACATGCTGCGCGCCATCAAGCGGGAAAACTTCGGCAACGTGCTGGTGGCCGAGCTGGAAGTGGCTGGTCAGACTGCCGACTGGGGTATGAACGGCTCAGGCATGCTGATAGTGAGCCCTCCCTGGATGCTGGACGAGCAGATCGAAGCCTTCTTGAAACCCCTGTGCGCCAAGCTGGCCCAAGGCGCCGGCGCCCAGTACAAGGTGGAGTGGCTGAACAAGGCCGAGGCCTGACCGTTCATCCGCCACAAAAACGACAAAGCCCCGCGAGGGGCTTTTCTATTACTGCGGCAGTTGTGGCTAAAGGGACTGCTATTGCCGGGTGCCAACCTCTGCGGGGAGATCCCGCCAGAGCGCCAGAATAAGCAGCGCCAGCAGGGCGAAAGGCGGGGCCAGGCTGAGCAGCATGCACAGCACTGTGATCAGCGCCGGATGCTTGCTCTTGCGGCGGGCCAGTCGCCAGGCCACGACGCCCACGATGATCATCAGCAACAAGATGAACTGCCCCATCAGGGTGGCGTTAATATTCATATGCATGAAAGCTCCTTTTTCATGGCAAAGGCTCACTCTAGCGCCGCTGTGGCCCCAGGCAACTCCCAATCCGGTGAGGGTGCTCTCACTTGATAGGCCCTCCCTATCCAATCATTAGATGAGAATGGTTTTCATTTAATGCAATTTCGGGGGATACTCTGCTCATCACCAGAGGGAGCCGCCATCATGAAAAAGACCATCAGCTTTGCCGTTTTGCACTTCACTGTGGCCTTCACCGTGGCTTACCTGCTGACCGGTGAACTGTTCACCGCCAGCCTGATCGCCCTGATCGAACCCGCCGTCAACACGGTCGCCTTCTACTTCCACGATCTCGGCTGGCACAAGCTCAAGCCCCACCACAGCCTGCAGGCCAAGACCAGCAGCTTCGCCCTGGTGCACTTCTCGGTAGCCTTCGGCGTCGCCTACCTGCTGAGCGGCGAGCTGCTCACCGGCGGCGTGATGGCGATGATCGAGCCTGCCATCAACACCGTCGTGTTCTTCTTCCACGAGCGGCTGTGGCGCGCCCGCCAGTCCCTGGCGCTGGCCTGATCTCCCTCCCCTTGTCTGGGGCCGCCCGGCGCAAAAAATGCTCGGCGGCCCAGCGCCATTGTGCTTTAGTAGCCGGGTCCCCCTTGCTGGAGCCCCTCAATGAACAAGACCTTGCTTGCCACTCTGCTGTTTGCCCCTTTATTGGCCACCGCTGCCACCCCCTCCTTCGATTGCGCCAAGGCGAAAGGCGCCGCCGAAACCCTGCTCTGCAAGGATGCCGCGCTGGCGGCGCTGGACAACGAGCTGGTGGCCCTCTACCCCAAGGCAATTGCCGCGTTCTCACCCGAGCAGCAGAAAACCGAGCGCGCCATCCAGCGCGGCTGGATCAAGGGGCGCAACGAGTGCTGGAAGGCGAGCGATCTGCGCCAGTGCGTGGAAGATAGCTACCAGCTGCGGATCACCGAACTGCAGATCAAGGGCGGCCAGCTGATGGTGCCAAGCCCGGTGGACTACCAGTGTGACAATAATATCACCCTCTCCACCTACTTCTACAACGAGGCCAAGCGGCCCGCCGCGGTGATCAACCTGGACGAGGGTGAGGGTACTGACCCGCTGCAGGTGCTCGCCTATGAAACCCCCAGCGCCAGCGGTACCCGTTATGAAGGGCAAAACCTCACCCTCTTTACCAAGGGGGGCGAAGCCAGGCTGGAGCGTGTCGGCCAGCCAACTCTCTCCTGCATGGAAAATCCGACCAAGGGTTGAGTCTGATACGGAGCGGCACGGCCGCTCCGTATCTTCGAAATCAGAAAGCCAACCAGCGGCGGGCAACACAAGCCGCGCCCTCTACACCGATTCCCACCACCTCTTCACCTGCGCACGCAAGTGCTCTCGCATCCCACCAACTGGCGATCAAACAGTCTTAAAAATTAATTTGTTGATCTTGCTCAGGAATTTCTCATACAGCCCTTCCTCTTAAGGCCATAGTAGTTAACATACCTAATTGGCAACCTATATCTCATTGGAGTCACCCATGAGCCATGCCATCCCCACTCGAAGGTTAAGAGCAGCAGACTGAAGGCTGTAATTCAGGGGCGGTAGCCTATCTAAATAATGCTGGTCGGTGTTTTGATAATTCCTCTTCAAGAAAATTAAATATGTCAAATTTAAGATTACTTATCATATCTGATTTACACGCTGTGATAGATAGTGCTTTTAGCCATGATTCCAGACTAGAGTTTAATAAAAACAAGTCAGAATATGGTGAGGCAGCAATTAGCTACATGAAGTCTCTTGATATACAGCCTGATGTTTTAGTATGTGCAGGAGACATCTCAAATAAAGCATGCAAGGACTCTTTTAATGTCGGATGGAATTACATCAACAAGATAAGAAATGACTTAAAAATCCCTACATTACTGACAGTTCCAGGAAATCATGATCACGATTCTAGATTAAAGACCCAATACTCACCAAAGCATAATTTACAGTTTCAAAACCCAATTTTTCCATTCGAGTGCCATGATAAAAACACTCATTTCTGGGCGTGGAATTGGTGTCATATTGAACAAGATAGCTTTCATGCCATCCTACTAAACACTAGCGCATATCACGGTTTTGGTGATGAACATAACCATGGAAGGGTTGCAATTGAAGTCGCAAGTCAGATTAAAGATCATTTATCCAGCAACACAGTAATTGAAAAGGACTTCAATTTATTGTTGTGTCACCATCATCCAGAAAAAATGGAATTTGTTGATAACTCTTATGATCATGAAGAGATGGAGGGAGGAAAATTATTAATAGACCGCCTCCAGGAAATAGATAAAGGACCTTGGTTAATAATTCATGGCCATAAACACTTTGCAAGTCTCAGTTACGCATCATCCAAAGGAACTTGCCACCCAGTTATTCTATCTGCAGGCAGCCTATCCGCAAGACTCTATCCAGAAATAGAACATAGAACCTCTAATCAGTTCTATATTATTGATATTGACTCTGTCGAAACAAGAAATAATGGTAGATTAATTGGCACTATAAATACTTTTGAATGGACTATGGATTCAGGATGGAAACCATCAAAATCAGAGCATCTTCCTGCAAAAGGAGGATTTGGATGCCAAGATACTCCAGCTATGATAGCGAAAAAAATCATAGAGTTATTTGACAGCCAAAAAGGTAAGTTTCTCGATAGCAATGATCTGTCCACAATTCAAAAATCCATAAATCATTTACCTCCAATTGATTTTAAATCAATAATTAAAAAGCTTCAAAACCAAGGGTTTACGGTTCATTTTGAAGATAACATACTTATGGAGATTGGGAAATGATCATTACATATGAGAATATGCTTAGTATTGGTGAATCCTTTAATGCGAGGACAACCAATACTCAAGAGCTTTGTAACACATTTATCAGCAATATCTATTTTGAACGACTATGCTCACCTAACAATGTTATTATGATAGGTCCAAGAGGCAGTGGTAAAACAACGTTATTAAGAATGCTTGAGGTAGAGGCCCTTGACTTATGGGATAAAGAAATCTCTAATGAATTTAGAAGAAAAATAGATTTCTCTGGTGTTTTCATTCCTACAGATCGTTTTTGGAAAACACAATATGATAAATTATTAACAATGGTTGAAGATAACAATGCTTTACAAAAAATTCTTGAATCCATTTTTATATATCATATTTTAGAAAAACTTGCCTCAACCATTACATATAGAGCAAGCAAAAGCGTTAAGCGTAAGAACCATTTCAAACATATCGAGATAGATAAGAATACAGAGTCTGCAATGGTAGAGGACCTATCATCTTTATGGCAAACTGATGTTCGCATAAAATCACTAAGAGGCTTAACAATTTCTATTATTGAAAAGAAACAAGAGCTGTCAGATTATATATCTAAAGCAACAGCAAAAGAACTTTCACTACCTCCCCTTCCTCGATACATCGACAGTGATTTAATAAGAATTTTAGATACATCAATAAAAACCATAAATATTTATTTAAACTGTCGTGATGATAAATGGGCCTTTCTTTTTGATGAGTTAGAATTAGCCCCAGACAAATTAATACAACCCTTAATTGACGCGATGAGAGGGGGACCAGACAATATTATTTTTAAACTAGCATTATCACCTTATCACAAAGGTGTATCTATAACAGACGCACCAACTAGTACAATGAAAGATCAAGATTTAACATTTATTAATCTAACCGGAGTAAATAAAAAAGAATCTGAAAACTTTGCTATAGAGCTATGCAGTAATTTATTTGTAAGGAATGGACTTAAAAATAATATAGATAGCTACTTCGAAAACCCTCAAAAAACTAATGTAGAACTTGATTTCAAAGAGCTTTACGATAAAGATGAATCGTTTAAAAACTTCATAGACAAAAAATCTATTAACATTAAAAACTTAAGTGCACATGACGATACAACTAAAGCCCAAATAAGAAAAATCCAGTTTATTGTACAGCTTAGAAATTATTCATTAAAATATAAAGGACATAGAAAGAGTCGTAGGCGACCAGCAGATTATTACGCTGGCTTCATTAATATATGTAAGGCTATGGAATATAATCCAAGAATGCTGATTGGAATCATGAATACCTTCATACCAATCGCAAAGTCAGAAGGAATTATATCTATATCAACTCAACTATCATATCTCAACAATTATTATCAGTCATTTCAATCACTACTCAGCACTATTGCTATAAAATCAAACAATAGTGCATACAATACTATTTATGATTTGATTGAGGTTATTGCCAAAGCGTTTCATAATGAAATTTATGGACCAAATTTCAAACCAAATCCATGTGGATCAATTAATTTTAAGAAAGGCACTCATATATTATCGTATAAAGAGGCAATTGGATATGCCCTCAATGCTGGTGCACTAATCGCAGAGAAAAATGATATAGGCGCATTCCATGATGTTATAAACATCGAGAAGACAAAATGTCGACTATCATTTTTGTTTGCACACCACTTTGGCCTGTTGATGATAAAGCAAAAAGAAAAGGACTTAATGAGCATATTAAACTCTACTGACGAGATTAGTGTCATAGAGCCTTTTACCTCTTACACACATCAGATGGAACTTATATTATGATCGTAAGTAAAGAACCATATATATTAAACTTTGACCTTGCAATTATAGGGTTAGGGTATGAAAGCAGAGCCACTCAGGCATATATAAAGCAAAAAGAATTATTTAAAGACATTATTGTCATTGGCTATAACAAGCACACCGATGTCTTTTATTACAATCAGAACAAAGCTTTATATGAGCATGATGCCTTAAATATTTGTGAAGGTGATGATATTGATGTTTTCAACTTCTGCAAGAATAAAGTTATCTCTCTCGTGGGAAATTCTCCCATAAATGTCTTTGTGGATATCACGGTAATGAGCCGCCATAGACTTGCCACAATTATTTTAATGCTAATTAAAGAATTGCCAAACAAGTCAAAAATAACCATCTCTTATTCACCGTCAGAGTTCATACCACCATCAGAACAAACATCCCCCATTAAAATCATTGATGATATATCTCATTATTTAGGTAGTTATCTTGGCGACCTATCATTACCAACATCACTCATACTTGGACTAGGTTATGAAAAAGATAAAGCTCTTGGTTTATGCAATTATTTAGATGTACAACATACTTTTTTGTTTTCTCCAAAAAGCTCAGAAATACGATTTGAAGAGTATGTGTACAAAAATAATCAGTTTTTAATTGAATCCATTGGAAATAATAGAGTTTTTTATTATAGTGTTGAATCACCTTATACGACATATCTAGATTTAAAACATATGGTATTATCCCTTAGTGATTATTCTAGGCCATTATTGATCCCATTGGGCCCCAAAATATTATCTGCCATTTCAGTCATTATTGGCTATGAATTATCACCAAAACTCCCCGTATGGAGAGCATCATCAGAACATAATGAAACCCCACAAGATAGACCACCATCAGGGAATCAAATCCTATTATCTTTAGAGATATAACAAGAAATTATTAATTAATGCTAAGAATCAACCATATAGATGAAACAAGAGATATCAACATGTATGATTATATTTTAAAACTGGCATAATTCTAATATAAACATCTTACTTCACTAATATTTTCTCTGGTGTCATTTCTGAGCGCAATTTGACATAGCACTCCCAAAGGAGATTTATTAAACCTGATTTAACCAGCAGACGGATTGTGCTGCGCATTATTTGCCCGCAGGATGCTGCCGATCTGTTCGAGATTTATGGCAATCCACTGACTATGGGGTTTGCCTCTGATCCCTGCTTTACCTCCCCTGCTATAGTGGCGCAGATGATGGCAAGCGTGTTGAGGCCGAAGCATACGGGTGAGTCCCTTTAGTGGGCGATTGTCGAGCGGGAGAGCAGCAAGCTGATATGCTCCTGCGGCCTGCACAGTTTCAGTGAGGCGGGCCACTGCTGCGAGGGGGTTGCCTACTCTATGCGGGTTATTGGCGCAAGGGGTTTATGTCAGAAGCGCTACGATAGCTGTTCGCCCACGCCGGCACGCTGGGAGTAACCTGCCTCACCGCAGATATAGATGCAGATAACCTCCGCTCTATCGTCCTGTTTGAAAAGCTGGGTTTCAAGGCACATATAGGGCACAGATACCAGAGCACGGTTTGCGCTGGTCTGCGAGGCGGTTGGCAACACTATTCCCGCTAGCACACGCCTGCTGGTGCCACACACAGGCCATCGAGCAGCCCGCGCTGTTTGTGCAGCATCTGCAACGCTGGCTCACCACGCAGAGATAAGCAGGGATACGTTCACGCCCAATCAGGATCATCTGCACTCCAGCCGCGCTGGGTGCAGGCCGAACCAGCCAGGCTGCCATAAAAAAGCCCCGCGATGCGGGGCTTTTTGTTATCGGCAGTGGCCGACTCAGTTGACCGTAACCGGCTGACCCAGCGCATCCGGCGGGGTCTGGAACTCGCGCTCGGCGTCGTCGAAGCGCTCCAGCATGGCCTTGGAGGGGGCCTTGTCCAGCAGGCTGAACACCAGGATGGCGAGTCCGGAGAAGAGGAAGCCCGGGATGATTTCATAGAGCCCCAGCCAGCCAAACTGCTTCCAGACGATGACGGTCAGGGCGCCCACCAGCATGCCCGCCAGGGCGCCGTTGCGGGTCATCCGTGACCAGAGCACGGAGAGCAGCACCACGGGGCCGAAAGCGGCACCAAAGCCGGCCCAGGCGTAGCTCACCAGCCCCAGCACCCGGTTTTCCGGATTCATGGCGACGGCGATGGCGATGAGTGCGATCACCAGCACCATGGCGCGGCCGACCCACACCAGCTCCTGCTGGGAGGCGTTCTTGCGCAGGAACGGCTTGTAGAGATCCTCGGTGATGGCGCTGGAGCAGACCAGCAGCTGGCAACTGAGGGTACTCATCACCGCCGCCAGGATGGCGGAGAGCAGCACGCCGGCGATCCAGGGGTTGAACAGGATCTTGGAGAGCTCGATAAAGACCCGCTCCGGGTTGGCAGTCACGCCGCCAGCCTGCTCGGTGAAGGTGGAGAAGTAGGAGAGGCCGAAGAAGCCGATGGCCACGGCGCCGCCCAGGCACAGCACCATCCAGGTCATGCTGATGCGACGGGCATTGGTCATGGAGTGGTGGGAGTCCGCCGCCATGAAGCGCGCCAGGATGTGGGGCTGGCCGAAGTAGCCCAGGCCCCAGGCCATCAGCGAGATGATGGCGATGAAGTCCAGGTTCTTGAACATGTCGAGGTTGCCGGCGTTCTGCGCCGCCACCTGCACCATGGCGGTGTCGATGCCGCCCACCGCGATGATGACGAACACCGGGGTAAG
This sequence comes from Aeromonas sp. s3, assembly GCF_040907805.1. Lineage (NCBI taxonomy): Bacteria > Pseudomonadati > Pseudomonadota > Gammaproteobacteria > Aeromonadales > Aeromonadaceae > Aeromonas > Aeromonas sp. s3. The sequence continues at coordinate 27,632 of NZ_JBFOCQ010000015.1, read as the reverse complement.
GATCAGGGCGAAGATCATCAGGGTGGCCTGCACGGTATCGGTCCAGCTCACCGCGAGGAAGCCGCCGAAGAAGGTGTAGGTGATGGTGGCCGCGGCACCGACCCAGAGGGCGGTGTCATAGCTCATGCCGAAGGTGCTCTCGAACAGGCGGGCTCCGGCCACCACGCCGGAGGCGCAGTAGATGGTGAAGAACAGCAGGATCACTAGGGCGGAGAGGATGCGCAGCACCCGGCTCTTGTCTTCGAAGCGGTAGGTGAAGTAGTCCGGCAGGGTCAGGGCGTTGCGGTTCTTCTCGGTATGCACCCGCAGCCGGCCGGCGACCCAGCGCCAGTTGAGGTAGGCGCCCAGGGTCAGACCGATGGCGATCCAGCTCTCGGAGATGCCGCCGATAAAGACGGCGCCCGGCAGGCCCATCAGGAGCCAGCCGCTCATGTCGGAGGCACCGGCGGAGAGGGCGGTCACCCAGCTCCCCATCCGGCGGCCGCCGAGAATGTAGTCGTCAAAGTTGCGGGTGGCGCGATAGGCGATAAAGCCGATCAGGACCATCCCGAGGATATACACCAGAAAGGTGATAAGCATGGGTGTGCTGGCTGTCATTCAAAACTCCGTTATGTGACGTGTGTGCCCGTTCTGACGACGGACTCTTCCTTAAAAAAACCGCCCTAGCTTAATCAGCAGATCCCATGACCTCAACCTTTTTTAACAAACAGAAAACACAATATAAACGTTTCATCTTTAACCAACAGACCAGCTTTGCCCCGTTCCACCAGATTTTATCCTGACGCAGCAACTGCTTATCCACCGGGCATGTTCAGGGGTTCTATCCCGCCACGGCGGCAAAAAAAAGCCCCGACCAGAAGTCGGGGCCATCTCGGCAGGTGCCAATCAGCGATTGATCGCGATCGGCATGCCGCTGCGCTGCTCCAGCGCCTGCTTGACCAGCTGGGAGTCGCTGTCGGCGTGGGCGATGAAGCGGGTCACCGCCGGGGTCATCGGCAGCGGCGCAGGCAGGCTGGAGTTGAACTCCTCCTGATTGCGGGAGAGCGGCTGATGCACTTCCAGGTAGCGGCGGCCATCCGGCTCGACACTGGCCTTGATGGGCTGGTTGACGAACTGCACGCGGGTACCGACCGGCACCTTCTTGAACAGGTACTCGATGTCGTCGTTGCGCAGGCGCACGCAACCGTGGCTCACCCGCAGGCCGATGCCGAACTGGGCGTTGGTGCCGTGGATGGCGTACATCTTGCCGATGTAGAGCGCGAACAGCCCCATGGGGTTGTCCGGGCCGGCCGGCCATACTGCCGGCAGGGTCTCGCCACGGGCGGCATATTCGGCATGCATCTTGGCGGTCGGGGTCCAGGTCGGGCCCGCCTTCTTGCGCTGCACGCTGGTCACCCAGTTTTCCGGGGTGTCGGTGCCAAGCTGACCGATCCCGATGGGCAGCACTTCCACAACCTTCTTGCCTTTCGGGTAGTAGTAGAGGCGCATCTCGGCCACGTTCAGCACGATCCCTTCACGGGGTGCATCCGGCAGGATCAGCTGGTGCGGCACGATCAGCTTCTCGCCGGTCTGCAGCAGCAGGGGATCCGCCTTGGGGTTGGCCTCCAGCATGTTGGTCAGCCCCAGCTGGAATTTGGCGGCGGCGGCCTCCAGCGGCTGGCCGTTTTCTTCGGCCGGGACCACGTATTCCAGATTTTCACCCACCAGGCGGCTGTTGGCCGCAGGCAGGGCGTATTCAACAGCGAGCGCAGGCGCGGCGCCCAAGAGGAGGCTGCAGCACAGCGCGGCCGCAGTAGTGTGGAGGAGCTTCATAACTTTCCTGTAATGGATGACGTGGTTCAAGACTCTGGGCTGACCCGGGAGCGGCGGGCGATCCGGGGGGCGAAGAGAAGGCCGCCATTTTTCTCCTCTGCCGGGCAAATTTCAACTGACAAGTGGCGGCGGGTCAGCGATTAATATCGCTTTTTTTATCCGCCGCCAGCCCTTGTCTGATGGCCGTTCACCCCTTTTGCCAGGCGCGCATATCGTAACCTGTGGGAGATTGGTGCAACCGCAGATGAAATTGCTCGATGATGGCAAAAATGTGGTCGAAAATGTCGGCCTGGATCCCTTCGTAATCGGCCCAGGCGGTGGTCGCCGTGAAGCAGTAGATCTCCAGCGGCAGGCCGTCCGTGGTCGGTGCCAGCTGGCGCACCATCAGGGTCATGTCCTTGCGAATGCCGGGGTGGGCGCGCAGGTAGGCGTCCAGATAGGCGCGCAGGGTGCCGAGGTTGGTGAGGTGGCGGCCGTTGATGGGGCAGCTGATGGCGTCGCTCAGCTGCTGGTTGTAGGCGCTCAGCTCCTGCTCCTTGCGGCTCAGATAGGGCGCCAGCAGTTGGGCCTGCTTGAGCTGCAGCTGCTCGTCCGCCGTCAGGAAGCGCACGCTGGTCATGTCGATGTTGACGCTGCGCTTGATGCGCCGCCCGCCCGACTCTGTCATCCCCTGCCAGTTCTTGAAGGAGTCGGAGATGAGGGCATAGGTGGGGATGGTGGTGATGGTCTTGTCCCAGTTCGACACCTTGACCGTGGTGAGGCCGATGTCGGTCACCTCGCCATCCGCGCCGTACTTGTCCATCTGCAGCCAGTCACCGACGCTCAGCATCCGGTTGGCGGAGAGCTGGATGCCGGCCACCAGGCCGAGGATGGGGTCCTTGAACACCAGCATCAGCACCGCGGTCATGGCCCCCAGGCCGCTGAACAGGAACAGCGGCGACTTGCCGAGCAGCAGGGCGATCATCAGGATGCCCACCAGGGTGCTGCCCACCAGCTTCACCCCCTGGAAGATGCCGCGCAGGGGCAGATCCCGCCCGAGCCGGGTGTAGCGGCTCACCGACAGCAGGCAGTCGAGCAGGGCAAACAGCGCCAGCAGCAGGAACAGCAGGATCCAGAGCTGGGCCACCGTCTCGATGAGCTGCAGGCTTTCGGAGTCGCGCGGCAGCCAGATCTCGGCCTGCCCCAGCAGCACGGCCCCCTGCAGCACGAAGGCGAGCCGGTAGAACAGCCGCTGCTGCAGTTGGGGCGGCAACCACACCTGCATGGTCTTGCCGAGCACGCCCACCAGCCGCACCAGCAACACCCGGTGCAGCAGCATGTGCAGCACCAGCGAGGTGAGCACGATGAAGCCGAGGGCGATCACCAGCCCCGTCATGCCGGTCACCTCCAGTCCTAGCCCGGCCAGCCAGCGAAAAATCGTCTCCTTCATCCCATCCTCCTGTGCGTGAAACTGCGGTCAGGGTACGTATCTGCCACCCCATGTCAAATGGGCACCGGCCCACAAACGACAACGCCCGGCAGGGGCCGGGCGTTGTCTGGGAGCGAGGGGCGTTAGCCGACCAGGCTCAGGGCATCGCGGGCGATGACCAGCTCTTCGTTGGTGGGCATCACCAGCGCCAGGCGGCTGCCTTCGGCGGTGATGGGGCCCTCGCCGCCCAGCACGGCGGCGTTGTTGGCCTCCTTGTCGACCTTGAAGCCGAACAGGGCCAGACGATCCAGCACCATCTCGCGCACCATGGCGGCGTTTTCACCGATACCGCCGGTGAATACCAGGGCGTCCAGACGACCGTCCATGGCGGCGGCATAGGCACCGACATACTTGGCCACCCGGTAGGTGAACACGTCCAGCGCACGCTTGGCACCGGCGTCGGTGGCGTAGTTGGAAGTGACGTAGCGGCAGTCGCTGCTCGCCTCTGTCATGCCCAGCAGACCGGACTCGCGGGTCAGGGTGTGGTTGATCTGCTCCACGCTGTAACCGAGCTGGTCGTGCATGAAGAAGACTACAGCGGGGTCGATGTCGCCGGAGCGGGTGCCCATCGCCAGCCCTTCCAGCGGGGTCAGGCCCATGGAGGTGTCGACGGATTCGCCGCCACGGATGGCGCAGACGGAGGCGCCGTTACCCAGGTGGCAGTTGATGATGTTGAGCTCTTCGAGCGGCTTGCCCAGCGCCTTAGCGGTCTCTTCTGCAATGAAGCGGTGGGAGGTGCCGTGGGCGCCGTAACGACGGATGCCGTTCTCTTTGTAGAGCTTGTAGGGCAGCGCGTAGAGGTAGGCTTCCTCTGGCAGGGTCTGGTGGAAGGCGGTGTCGAACACGGCCACGTTCTTCTCTGCCAGCGCCGGGAAGACCTTGAGGGCGGCACGGATGCCGATGAGGTGCGCCGGGTTGTGCAGGGGAGCGAACGGAATGGCGGCCTCGATGCCGGCGATCACGCCATCATCGATGCGAACGGAACGGGAGAACTGCTCGCCGCCGTGCACGATGCGATGGCCGATGGCCACCAGCTGCTCGGCCAGGGTCGGATCCTGCGGCAGGATGTGACCCACGATGTGGTCGAGTGCTTCCTGGTGCGCGGCACCCGCGCCCAGCATGGCCTCGCCCTTGACGCCGTGGAGTTTCCATTTGATACGTGCATCATCCAGATTGAAGCATTCGGCCAGGCCGGACAGCATGTCCTCACCTGTTTCGGCGTCCATTACGGCAAATTTCAGGGAAGAGCTACCGCAGTTAAGGATCAATACCAACTTGCTCATGTTCTACATCTTCCTGTGCTTCGGCTTTATGCCGACAGTGTCGTGTCATCCAACATGGATGGGATTCCCCTGCCGGGGGCTTATGGTCGCAGGAAAGTGCGCCCAATTTTTCAATATGTTAAGTGCAAATCCGGATGATTCCGGCCACTCGTCTCAGTCAGGCTGCGCCAGCGGTTACAGGCCGGCCAGCAGCTCCCGATGCACCTTGACCACCAGCTTCTTCACCTTGGCCGGCGGGTTGGGGGTGCAGAGGGGGCGATGCAGTTCTCCCGGCCAGAAGATGGCGAAGTCGCCGGGCTGCAACGCCAGATAACTGGTCTGTTCGTCGTCGACGAACCAGAGATCGGGATGGGGGTGATCCGCCCCTTCGCTCGCGTAGGTGTGCGGGCCGACCCCGATCCACTCCTCGCCGGCGAGCAGCAGCTGGATGTCCAGGTACTGCTGATGGAACTCGCCACGGCGATCCGCCGCCGGCTCGGTCAGCTCTTCGCTCACCAGGCAGAACAGCTTGAGGCCGTCGACCTCCTGCTTGCCGAGCGGGGCATGCCGCCACCGGTCGACGCTTTGCACCACCTCGACCAGGATGCGGTCGAGCGGGGCGGGCAGCGGCATACGCTGCAAGGTATTCAGACTGCCGGTGATCATGGCGCTTCCTTAGGTGTATTCAGGCGACATCTTAGCCGCAAAATGAAAAAGGACCCGTTGAAGGTCCTTGTGTCACACCGTCTGCTATCCGTGCAGACCGGGATGGAGCCATGGCTCTCTCCGGCGTGGTGAGTGCACTGTTACACACTCATCCTCGGCTTGCCAAGCGGGGCAAGCGCGTTCGCCGGGTGATCGTACCAGCTGAAACAATATTATTCACTACTCCATTGCCGGCGACTTTGACCAGACGCAAAAACGGGAGCATCAGCTCCCGTTTTTTTCGCATCACCTGGTCAAAACCGGTGTCATTCAAGCCTTGGCGGCGTTCTCCACCGGTTTGGCGTACATGGCACGCCAGATGGCCTTGTGCTCTTCCGGCACCTCCGACTGACGGCTCAGGAAGGCGGCCTGCTCGATGGTATTGGCGTGGCCTGCCACATCCGCAGCCAGGTAGTTGCCCGGGAAGAGGCGGTAGTTGCCCCAGATCGCCTTGTCGATGAGCGCCGCCAGTTCGTCCGGATCGCTGAAGCCTTCGGTGATGGGGGCGCCGAAGGAGACGTGTACCCGCCCCTTCTGGCCGACGATGCCGGCGACTATGCTCTCGATGTCCTCGAACTCGCCCTTCTCGTAGCTGCCGTTGACCGACTTCTCGTACAGCTCGCGCGCCTTGGCCTTGTCGGTGGGATCCAGCTCGTAGCTGATGCTGACCGGCACGATATTGAGGCTGCGCATGTAGTCGACGAACTCGATCTTCTGCTTCTTGCCGTCCACGTAGAACATCTTGAGGATGGCCGGGTCCGTCTTGTCATCGCCGTTCTTGGCGCGCCCTTCCTTCTGGGCAATCCAGATGGAGTGCCCTTCGTGCACCGACTGGCCGATGTAGGCCGACAGCTCGCCGAGCGCCTTCATCATCTCCCGCGGCCCCTTGGCGGAGCGCTTGACGATGAAGCTCTTGTTGAGCTTCATCAGCTCGGTGGCGCAAGGCTTGCGCAGCAGGTTGTCGCCGATGGCAATGCGCACGGTATCGAAACCGTGGGTGTGCAGACCCCAGTTGACGAACGCCGGATCCATGGCGATGTCCCTGTGGTTGGAGACGAACAGGTAGCCCTGCTCTTTTTTAAGATGCTCAAGCCCGGAGAAGGTCACCCCCTGGGTGGAGGTGGCGATCATCCGGCTCATGTAGCGGGTCACCCCCATCTGCACCTGATGGATGGTGGTCACCTTGGACCACTTGTAGCGCAGGAACTGGCGGATCAGCGGGCGAATGGCCCAGCCCAGCCAGCTCATCAGGGAGCCGAAGCGATACTTGGCGATGGCGCCGATGAATTCATCATCCCGGATCAGCCGCTCGATGGCTGCCGGTACTTCCTCATCGCGGTAGGGGCGAATGTCCGCGAATCTATCTACTTCTGTCACAATGTCAGCCTTGCGTGTAAGGAGTCGCGGCCGGCGTGCGCCGGCCGGAAAATTCAGGGCGCAATTTTACACGCTTTTATGCCGAGGGGTATGCGGCGCAGCCAGATAGTGAGATCTGACCAGTAAAAAACAATGGCCCCGAACGGGCCATCATTTCACTCTTCCACCGTGAACGAGAGCATCATGCCGGTGTCTTCATGCTCCAGCAGATGGCAGTGAGCCATGTAGGCCCGCTCCTTCGGCGCCGTGTGATCGAAGCGCACCAGCACCTCGCTGCGCCCGCCCTCCACCTTGACGATATCCTTCCAGCCGGCGCGATGGGGGGCCACCGGCTGACCGTTCTCGCTCAGGATCCGGAAACGGGTGCCGTGAATGTGGAAGGGGTGCAGCATCATGTCCCCCTCCCCCGAGATGATCCAGCGCTCGGTGCGGCCGCGCTTGACCGCAAACTGCGGGTCGTTCATGGCGAAGGCCTGGCCGTTGATGCGGTTGCCGCCGTGCAAGTCCAGCGCGCCGCCCGCTTGCTTCATGTCGGCCATGTCGCCGTGATCCATCCCCGCCATCGACATCCCGGCCATCCCGTCGCCTTGACCGTCCATCTTCATCCCGGCCATGCTGCCCGTATCGCCGTGCTCCATGCTCATGCCCGCCATGGCGCCGTGGCCGTAGCGGCTCATCAGCGCCTGCATCCCCTGCCGGTCCAGCTCGGGATCCATCGACAGGGTCAGGGTGCGGCTCGGCAACTCTTGAGTTGCGGGCAGCGCAGGCAGCCGGGCCAGGCTGTCCGGCAGGCGTCCCTTGCCCTCGATCAGGGAGGGCCGGATCCGCAGCAGCGGCAGGGCCGCATCGAACGGCGCCAGGGTCATCCCCATCTGGCGCACCGGCAGGGTAAGCAGGTCGAACGCCTGGCCATTGCGGGCATCCACCATCACCTCGAAGCGCTCCCCCGGCAGCAGCGCCAGCTCGCTCAACGCCACCGGCTCCGCCAGCAGGCCGCCATCGCTGCCGATCACATACAAGGGGCGGCCATCGCTGGTCGCCAGCCTGAGGGAGCGAGCATTGCAGCCGTTGAGCAACCGCAACCGCAGCCAGCCGCGGGGGGCGTCGTGGGTCGGATAGACGGCGCCGTTGGTCAGCATCAGATCGCCAAACCAGCCGACCGCTGCGCTCATCACATCCAGCTGGTAGTCCACCTGATCCCGCCCATCGAGCCGCTTGTCCTGCAGCACCAGCGGGATGTCGTCCACCCCCCAGCGCTGGGGCAGCGGCAGCCGCAGGCTCTCCTCGTCGTCGAGGATGAAGAGCCCGGCCAGTCCCATGGCCACCTGATGGCCGGTCTGTCCGTGGGTGTGGGGGTGATACCAGCAGGTGGCCGCCGGCTGCTCGATGCGAAACGCCGCCTGCCACTCTTTGCCGGAAGGGATGCTGGCCTGCGGGCCGCCATCGGCAGTGCCCGGCACCTCCAGCCCGTGCCAGTGCACCGTGGTGGTCTCCGCCAGCTGGTTGGCGACCCGGACTCGCACCGCCTGCCCCTGGCGGGCACGCAATGTGGGGCCAAGCAGGTTGCCGTTGTAGCCCCAGCTGCGGGTCGGCTGGCGTCGCCACTGCATCTGGCCCGGCTGGGCCCTGAGCTGAAACACACCGCTGGCGTCCGCCTCCAGCAGCGCAGGAATCGGCAGGGCTGGCCGCTCGGCGGCAAGCGCCCGCCCCCACCAGGGCAGGGCACCGGCGACACCGACGGCGGTGGAGAGTTTGAGAAAATCGCGACGCTGCATAAGTCACTCCTCGTTGGCCAAAGCGGACCTTCAGCCTAAGCAGCAACCCTGCGGCAAGGTCAAGCCCTGCCGAGCCGGCGGCCGGACAGTTTCTGGCTTATCCGCTTGCCAGCAGAGCCATGGTCGTCAAGCCAGCGCCAGAGTGACTGCCGCCTCGGCGTGAATCGAAGTGGTGTCGTAGAGCGGCACCGCTGCCTCGGCGTCCCCCACCAGCAGGGCTATCTCGGTGCAGCCCAGGATCACCGCCTGGGCGCCCGCGTCGGCCAGCGCGCTGATGATGGCCAGGTACTCGGCCCGCGAGGCGTCGCGAATGTCGCCGAGGCACAGCTCGTCATAGATGATGCGGTGCACCCGCTCCCGCTGCGCCTCGCCCGGCACCAGCACCTCCAGCCCGAACTTCTCCTGCAAGCGCCCCTTGTAGAAGTCCTGCTCCATGGTGAAGCGGGTGCCGAGCAGGCCGACCCTCTGGATCCCGTCCGCTTGCAGCTGACGCGCGGTGGCATCGGCGATATGGAGCAGCGGGATGTCGATGGCGGCCTCAATCTCGGGCGCTACCTTGTGCATGGTGTTGGTGCCGATCAGCAGAAAATCGGCGCCACCGGCCTGGATGGCCCGCGCCTCGGCCGCCAGCAGGCGGGCGGTAGCGGGCCAGTCGCCGGCGTGCTGCAGCCGCTCTATCTCGGCAAAGTCGACGCTGCTCAGCAGCACCCGCGCCGAGTGCAGGCCGCCGAGCCGTGCTCGCACGCCCCGGTTGAGCGCCTGATAGTAGCTGACGGTGGACTCCCAGCTCATGCCACCCAGCAGACCGATACATTTCATGGGACCTCCTTCTGTGAACCGATCGTGTAAGCCGATCGTGTAAACCGATCGTGCAAACCAGACAGAGGGCGGCGCGCGTCATCGCACCGCCCAGGAATAAAAAAGGCCCCGCAGGGCCAACAAGACAGCCGGTAAAGGCCCGGGCGCAGGCCCGAACTAAATCCAGATCATCAGCACGCAGGCCGCCGTGGCGATCCCCATGCCGAGGTTGAAACGACGCCAGCCTCTGGCGGTGCGAATGAGGCGGCGCACCTGGGCACCGAACAGCACCCAGAAGGCCCCGGTATAGAGGCCGGTAATAAAGAAGATGGCGAGCACCCAGATGGCGGAGGGCCAGTAGGCCTCCCCCGCCAGGGTGAAACCGCTGATGGCGGAGAGCGCCATCATCCACGCCTTGGGGTTGAGCAGCTGCAGCATGGCCCCCTGATGGGCCGGGATCAGCGGCCGATTGCCCTCGGCCGGGCCGCTGGCGGTCGCCACCTTCCAGGCCAGCCAGAGCAGGTAGGCCGAGCCGATGAGCTTGAGCCCGTCGTGCAGCAACGGCACCTGCTCGAACATCACCCCCAGCCCCAGCGCCGTGGCCAGGATCATCAGGTTGATCCCCCCCACCACCCCCACCAGCAGGGGCACACTGCGGCGAAAGCCCTGGGCCGCACCGGCGCTGGTGAGCAGCATGTTGTTGGGGCCCGGCGTGCCGCAAGTGATGAGGGCAAAGCCCGCCAGGGGAAGCAACCAGTTCAGATCCATCTCAACCTCTTGATGATGCAGGGCGCCGACTCGGCGACAAGCCTTCTAATATGCAGAGCCGGTGCCCGTCAGACAAGGCCGCAAATGCACTTTCTTCGCATCTTTATGCGGCCTCTGGCAAGGCTCAGTACCAGAGCATCACCACGCAGAGCGCAGTCAGCGCCCCCAGGCTGCCGTTGAGGCGGCGCCAGCCCCGATCCGTGCAGATCCAGTTGCTGAGCTGATGACCGAACAGCACCCAGACGAAGCAGACCGGCAGCGCCACCAGCACGAACATGGCCATCACCGCGAACTGGCTCGGCCAGTAGCTGGCGCCGGGCAGGCTGAACAGACTGATGGCGGAGATCCCCATCATCCAGGCCTTGGGGTTGAGGAACTGAAAGCCCAGCCCCTCCAGCAGAGTAAGCGGACGGGCGCGCCGGGCCGGATCACCGGGAGCGCCGGCCACCGCGATGCGCCATGCCAGCCACAGCAGATAAAGGCTGCCGAAGATCTGTAAGCCAAGGCGCAGCAGCGGCCAGCGCTCGAACAGGGGGTAGAGCCCCAGCGCCAGCACCATCTGCAGCACCGGCTGGCCCACCGCCACCCCGATCAGATGGGGCAGGGTGCGGCGCACCCCGAAGTTGGCGCCGGAGGCGGTCAGCATGAGGTTGTTGGGGCCCGGCGTGCCACAGGTGAGCACCGCAAAGCCAAACAGGGTGGCATACCATTCGATCGTCATCTTTGTACTCCTGAACTGCGCACATTGTATCGATACAATGTGCTGTTTTTGATTGTCATTGGGTTCAAAATCACGCTATATTGCCGATACATTTCGATCAATGGATTTATTGTCACCATGACAATCTGGACCCCAGACCTCACCCCCTTCGCCGGCCCCCTCTACCTCAAGCTGGTGAAGGCCATCGAGCAGGCCATTCAGGACGGCTCCCTGCCGCCCCAGACCCGGCTGCCCACCCACAGGGCGCTGGCGGACAGGCTGGGGGTCACCGTCGGCACCGTCACCCGCGCCTATGGCGAGGCGGAGCGGCGCGGGCTGCTGGCCGCCCGGGTCGGCCATGGCACCTGGGTCAAGGGGGAGCATGAGGATCCGGCCAACGCCTGGGTGATCCGCAAGGAGGAGGGGCACCGCATCGAGTTGTGGCAGAACCTGCCAGTGCAGCTGGATCGAGCCGCCATCATCCGGCCCATGCTGGCGGAAGTGGCAGACGGGGATCTCAACGCCCTGCTCGGTTACGACAAGGAGGCGGGCCAGCCCGGCCAGCGCCAGCTCTTTATCGACTGGCTGACCGAGCAAGGGGTAGTGGGCAGCGAGGAGCATCTGCTGTTCAGCCACGGCGCCCAGCACGGCATCATGCTCTCCCTGCTGGCCACCGGCTGCGTGGGGGAGACCCTGCTGTGCGAAGGGCTCAGCTACCCCGGCATGCTGGGCAACGCCCGCCAGCTGAAGAATCAGGTGGTGGGGCTGGCGATGGACGAGGAGGGGCTGCTGCCCGACGCGCTGGAGGCGGCCTGCCGCACCCGCCGCGCCAAGCTGCTCTACCTCACCCCCACCCTGCAGAATCCCACCACCGCCACCATGAGCCTGGCGCGGCGCGAGGCCATCATCGCCATCGCCCGCCGTCACGATCTGCTGATCATCGAGGATGACGTCAACGGCCTGCTGCCCCAGCAACCGGTGACGCCGCTGGTCAACCTGGCGCCGGAGCGGGTCATCTATCTGGGCAGCCTGGCCAAGATCGCCTGCGGTGGCCTGCGGGTCGGCTTCGTGCTGACCCCGCCCCACTTGCGCGGCGCCTTCGCCCAGGCGATGCGACTGTCGAGCTGGATGGTGAGCCCGCTGCTCATCGAGCTGGCCTGCAAGCTGGTGAGCCAGCGCCAGATCATGCCTCTTGTAGAGCAGCAGCGGCAGATCCTGGCACGTCGCGGCGAGCTGCTGCGTCACCTGTTGCCGGAGGCCTGCTGGCAGGCGGGCTCCATGCACGCCTGGCTGCCGCTGCCGGAACCCTGGCGCAGCCAGGAGTTTGCCGAGGCCGCCAACGCCCTTGACGTCGGGGTGGCGAGCGGGGAACACTTCGCCGCCGGCCAGTTCGCCGCGCCGCAAGGGGTGCGGCTGAGCCTGAGCCAGCCGGCCACCGACGCCCGCGTCGCCGAGGCGCTGGAGCGGCTTGCCGGCCTGCTGCGCACCGCGCCGCCCACCAATACCCTGCTATAGTCAGCCCCGGCCCAGCCCATCCGTGGGCTCAAAGGAGAGCCCATGCACCCGACCCGCGCCCCGCTTTTGCTTCTCACCCTGCTGCTGGGGGGCTGCGCCTCCCCCGCTCATCAACAGCTGGGGGCGGCGCTGAGCGGGCTGGAGGGGGAGTTGCAGCGGCTGGAAGAGGAGCTGGCGGCCATGAACGGCCTGCACTATCAGAAGGCGATCGATGCCCCCCTCAGCCTGCGCCGCAGGCTGAGTGCTCCCGTCCCCACGGCACAAGGGCTGCTGCCCAGCCGCAGCACGCTGACAGACGGTCCCCTGCTGCGCTACGACTACCAGCTGCCGGCCGGCATGGCCAGCCTGCCCCTCACCGACCCCTGCCTGCGCTACGAATTCGAGCTGCGCCACCTGGGCCGCCTCGGCCAGCTCGCCCTGCACTGGCAGGGGGCGGCGGGCTCGGGAGAGCAGTTGATCCAGCAGCGCGACTGCCCCTTTTCGGCCAAAGGGCCCGGCCTGCAGTAGGCCCGCCGCCGGCCGACCTGCCCCTATGGTCAGTTGAAAGGGGCGAAGGCATCTTGTAGCGTGCCAGCATCCCGACTCCTGCTGGAAGCGCCCATGAAACTGACTCCCCTGTGGCTGGCCCTGTGCAGCCTGCCCGTCCTGGCCTGCGGCCCGGATGGCTGCGAGACGCCGCTCACCCTGCAACTGACCGCCGCCCAGTGCCACCTGAACGGGCTGCCGTTCCTCTCCCCCGACAACGACACCCGCACCAACCTGGCGCTGCTGCTGGCCGATGAGCAGGCCTTCTCGCTGCCCAAGGCGCCGCTGCCGCTGCCCTTCGCCATCGAGGATCTGCTCAACCCGGCCCGGCTCAACCCGACCCAGGCCGAGCCGGCCCCCGCCGGGCCGGATCCCCTGCTGGCGCTGGCCGCCGGTCTTGGCATCGAACAGAGCACCACCCAGGCCGCCCTGGAGCGGGCCGCCGGCTGGAGCGAGGGGCGCTGCATCAGCAACAACCCGGTCGCGGCCGAAGCCTTCCTGCAGGCGCTGGTCGACACCCCGGCCCTTGGCGCCGATGAGCGCAGCCAGCTGGCCCGCCAGCGGCTGGCCATGCTGGGCCAGTGCGCCCAGCAGGCCGAAACGGCCACGGCGCCGGAGGACAAGGCCGCACCGCTGTCGGCCGCCGGCCAGGGCTTTGCCGACTACCTGGCCGCCAGCCGACTCTTCTATCAGGGGGAGTTCGCGCAGGCCGATGCACAATTTGCCGCCCTCGCCGGGCAGGATCAGCCCTGGCTGAAAGAGACGGCGGACTACATGCGGATCCGGGTCGCCCTCAACCAGTCCCAGCAAAGCGCCTTCGATGACTGGGGCACCCTGGATCGCAACCAGATTGACCAGGCTGCCGTGCAGCGCGCCGAGCAGTTCATCGCCGACTATCGCAGCCGCTACCCAGAGGGGCGCTATCTCGGCTCCGCCAACGGGCTGCTGCGCCGGCTCGCCTGGTTCAAGGGGGACGAAGCGACGCTGGCCGGCCTGTTCCAGCAGGCGAGCCGCCAGCCGGGCAACCCGGAGCTGCTCACCGAAATAGACCTCAAGCTGTTGATGCAGCCCGGTTTCACCGGCTCAGCCGCCATGCCGCAGCTGACCCTGGTGCAGGATCTGCGCCGGCTGCGGCTGCACGAGAGCTGGGACGAGTGGCTGCCGCTGCAAAGCGGCGAGCTCGCCCAGCAGAGCGCCCAGTTTGCCAGCAACCCGGCCTGGCTCGCCTATTTGCAACAGGCCGAGCGCTACTATCTGGCCAAGGATTATGCCGCCGTCATCGCCGCCGCTCCCGCCCTTGGCAAGGGGCCACTCGACAACCTGGCATTCAGCCAGCAGGTGCTCAAGGGCATGGCGCTGGCGGCCAGCCAGGCGTTGCCCGAGGCGGAGCAGCAGTGGCGCGCCCTGCTCGCCAGCCAGCCCACTCCCTTGCAGGATCAGCTGCTGCAACTGGCGCTGGCCATGACCCTGGAACGGGCCGGCCGGCTGGAGCAGGTGTTTGCCAAGGAGAGCCCCATCCAGAGCGATCACTACCGCATTCCGCTGCTGGAGTACGTGGCGCCGGCCCCGCTGCTGCGCCGCATGGTGCAGGATGAGCAGGCTTCCGACACCCTGCGCCAGCGGGCCGGCCACACCCTGCGCTACAAGCAGCTGACCCACGGCGACTACCGGGGCTTCCTGCAGGATCTGGCGCTTGCTCCGCTGGCCGCCCCGTTCGACTGGCAAGGGAGCCAGGAGTATCAGTGCCCGGCGCTCACCGCGGTGGTCACCACCCTGGCGGACAACCCCAAATCCCCCAAGGCGCTCAACTGCCTCGGCGAGTTCTTCCTGAACAAGGGGCTGGACTGGGATCCGCTCCTGCAGCGGCCGGGAGCCGACACCCTGGCGGGCAGCCGGGATCTGTTTGCCGGCCAGCAGCGCAGCCGGCTCGACTGGTATCAACAGGTAATCGCCAACCCCAAGGCCGCCAAGGAGGAGAAGGCCTACGCCCTCTACCGCGCCATCAACTGTTACGCCCCGAGCGGCAACAACAGCTGCGGCAGCCAAGAGATCCCCCTCAGCCAGCGCAAGGGCTGGTTCAACACCCTCAAACGCCAGTACGGAACGAGCCAGTGGGCCAAGCAGCTCAAATATTACTGGTGATGCTGGCGCTGCTGGGCGCCGAGGCCAGCGCCGCCGTCGAGGCGAGCCACTACCGCCAGTTCTGGCTGTGGGCCGGGGTCAGGCCCCAGCCGGTGCTGCAGCAGGCCGAGCGGCTCTATCTGCATCAGGGGGAGATAGGCCCGCTCGATGCGCGCCAGCCCGTGCGTTTTCAGGGGCAGGGCATAGCGCCGAGCAAACTGCCGGTAAAGGAGCTCTGGCTCGCCTATCGGGTGGAGCGGCTCGACTGGGATGAGGCCCTGCTCAAGAGCCTGACCAACCAGCTGGCGGCCTGGCAGCGCAAAGGCAATGAGGTGCGCGGCGTCCAGATCGATTTTGATGCCCGCACCCACCGGCTGGCGGACTATGGCGACTTCCTGCGCAAACTGCGCAGCCAGCTGCCCGCCGGCTGCGCCATCAGCATCACCGGCCTGCTGGACTGGACCCGCACCGGCGACGTCGCCACACTAAACGCCCTTGCCGGCGTGGTCGACGAGCTGGTGGTACAGACCTATCGCGGCCGCCGCACCGAGCCCGGCTACG
This sequence comes from Aeromonas sp. s3, assembly GCF_040907805.1. Lineage (NCBI taxonomy): Bacteria > Pseudomonadati > Pseudomonadota > Gammaproteobacteria > Aeromonadales > Aeromonadaceae > Aeromonas > Aeromonas sp. s3. The sequence goes on along the minus strand of NZ_JBFOCQ010000015.1, from coordinate 12,245 downwards.
CGCGCTACCTGCAAGCGCTGACGCGGCTGACCCTCCCCTTCAAGGTGGGGCTGGTGCAGGGAGGCGAGTGGGATCAAACGTGGGAAAGCAGGCTGGCCGACTCGGCGGCCTATGGCGGCGTGGTGGTGTTTCTTGTCAATCCGGCGCCCTCTCGCCCTCCCCATCTGGTGAGCCCGGGTGAGGGGTTGACCGGCACGGCGCCTCTGTAACAGAGTAATAGCTCTTTTTGACTCCATCACATGCCATACTTGTTCCGATCCTGAACCGGCCAAGGAGTGCCAAGGATGCAGATCCTCCTGATCGAAGACGACACCATGCTCAGCACGGCGCTCTCCCAGGGGCTGAGCCAGCAGGGCATAGCATCAACCCAGCTGACCCACTGCAAGGAGCTGGCAACCCTGCCAACCCTGCTGCGCCAGCAGTCGTTCGACGCCATCATCTGCCACCAGAGCCATCACCAGGACCTGGAGGGAGTACGCATGCTGCAGGAGGCTCACTATCTGGGGCTACTGGAGCCGGGCTGCGTGCTGTTGTTGCTCAATGCAGACCCGGAGCTACTCCACTATCCCCCCTCGGATCTCTACTTTTCCCTGCAGCTGACCATCCCCTTTACCCAGGAGCAACTGACCACCCGCCTGCGCGAGCTGGTACAGCTGACCGGGCTGACCCGGGCCCTGCCGGCCCCGATGCGGCTCAGGGAGTGGCAACTGAGCTGTGCCCTGTGCGAGGACCTGCTCTATGAACAGCAGAAGTATCGGGAGCTGGGACAACAGCTGGACCGGAGCAAGGGCTACATGCTGCTGCAATGGCAGGATCACTTCCATGCCTCCCAGCACTACGCAGTCTGTACCACGGAATATGACGCCTGGTGGCCGCGCAAGGGATTGATCTACGCCCTGCTGGGACTCGGCAGGCTGGAGAGCGCGCGCAAGGATCTGGCCCGCAACCGGGAACGGCTGCCGCCGGCCCTGCAGCTGGAGCTGGCGCTGGCCTGTCTGCTGCACGAGGGGCAGTGGGAGGCGGCCTGGGACGTGATCGGCCATCTGCTGCAAAAAAATGCCTGGCAACCGGAGTGGCGCCAGGCGGCCATTCTGCTGGCACTGCTGATCAAGGATGAGGGCAAGGCGCTGGAGCAGGCCAACGCCCTCAGCCTGCGCTTCTTTGCCGATCACAAGCTGCGGGTATCCATCGAGAACTTCATCCTCAATGCCAGCCTGGCGGTACTCTGGCACTACCCGAGCGCCGCCAGGATCAGCTCACTGCAGCAGGAGTATCGCTACCTCAACCAGGCCGTCACCCTGCGAGCTCATGAGGACGCCCTGCTCAAGGCGCTGATGCTGAGTCTGGACTACCGCTTCGACGAGGCCCTGCTGCTGCTGGCCAAGCACCCGCCGGAGAGCGCGCGGGACAACCACCTCAACCAGCTGCTCGGCTTCGCCGTCAGCCAGTTCTGCGGCCTGCCCCACCACGCCAAACGCTACCTGACCCAGCTCGGCCAGTATCAGGCCAGGGTCGCCCCGGCCCCGCTGCTGCAACAGTTGTTCAAGCAGGTCGTCATCGACTTGACGAAACAACTGGAGCGGCGCGAGCTGCGGCTGACCTATCTGCGCCAGGAGCGGCAGCGGGCCAGCGCGGCGGGCCAGCATCAGCTAGCTGTGCAGTATGCGCTGACCCTGCAGGAGGAGTTCCCGGCCCTGCCTGGCGATGCCTGGCAGTTGCTGGAGCTGCTGCAACTGTGCTGGCCGGCCGGCATGGCAGCTCCCAGGGTGGCGCTGCTGGTAGACCGGCTGGAGCGGCGTCTCAACCACAGCGCCTCCTTCATGGAGCATCATGCCAAGGAGTACCAGAAGACGCTGCTGCAGATCCGCTCACACCTCAATACCCGCCTGCCCACCACGCCCCCCAACTAGGCCCTCAGGCCCGGCCAGCACCGGGCCGCTCTTACAGCAAGCCCCGCACCAGGATCCCGCCGATCAGCAGCGGGGCCACCAGCCGCCAGCACCAGAGCAGGCAGAACCGCAACACTGGCGAGAGATCCGCCGGCACCATGCGATCCCCCAGTCGCCAGCCCAGCAGCAGGGTCAGCACCAGGCCGAACAGCGGCATCATCAGGTTGGAGGTGAGGTAGTCCAGCAGATCGAAGATGGTCTTGCCGAACAGGGTGTACTCGGCCCAGGGGCCGAACGACAGGCTCACCGGAATGCCGCAGGCCATGATCAGCAGGGTCAGCACCCGGCAGGCGCCACGGCGCGACCAGCCCCACTCCTCGGTGGTGAAGCGCACCAGGTGCTCCAGCATGGAGATGGAGGAGGAGAGCGCCGCCACCAAGAGCAGCAGGAAGAAGACCACTGCCAGCCCCTGGCCGAACGGCAGGTGGTTGAACACCGCCGGCATGGTCATGAAGGTGAGGCCGGGGCCGGCGGTCGGATCGATGCCGGTGGAGGCGAGCACCGGGAAGATCATCAGCCCTGCCAGCACCGAAATGAGGCTTGCCAGCGTCACCACCCAGACGCCGGAGCGCAGCACGCCGTCACTGCTGGGCAGGTAGGCGCCGTAGGTGGTGTGTACCCCCAGGCCAATGGAGAGGGAGAAGAAGGCGAGCCCCAGGGCATCCAGCACTCCCTGGCCGGTAAGCTGGCTGAAGTCGGGCAGCAGGAACTGGCGTACCCCGGTCATGGCGCCGGGCATGGAGAGGCCGGTCACCACCAGCAGCAGCATCATCACGAACAGGGCCGGCATCATCCAGCGCAGCGCCCGCTCCACCCCCTTCTGCAGGCCCCCCTGCACGAACCACCAGGTGAGCCCGGCAAAGATGAGGTGAGTGATGGCCGGCCAGAGAGGATCGCTCACGTAACCGGTGAAGAGGGCGGTGAGGGCGCTCGCCTCACTCAGGTTGAGCTCGCCACCGATGGCCAGGGCCGCGTATCCCACGGTCCAACCCCCCACCACGCTGTAGAAGCTGTAGATGAAGAAGCCGCACAGGATCCCCATGTAACCCATCCAGCGCCAGTTCGGCCCCACCAGCTTGCGGAAGGCACCGAGCACCCCGCGCTGGCTGTGGCTGCCGAGCAGGGTCTCCCCCACCTGCACCGCCACCCCCAGGGTGAAGCTGAACAGCAGAAACACCAGCAGGAAGGCGCCGCCGCCGTTGGTGGCGGTCACATAGGGAAACTTCCAGATGGCACCAAGACCGATCGCCGAACCGGCGGCTGCCAGCACATGACCGAGACGGGAAGACCACTGAACCTGGCTCATACAACCTCCGGGCAAGACAACATCACATCGATACTCCATGGATAACCGCACGGTGCGGGCAACAAAAAAGGCCGCCTGGTGGCGACCTTTGCAATGAACATTCAGACAAGCTGTGCGTGCAAGGTCACCTCTCTTGCGAGCCAAAAAATCGACCGAACAGTGCGCAGTGGGGTGACATGAATAAGCGGGCCTGAATGCCAAACGGGATCACAGCCTAAACCATGGAAAGAAAAATTGACACAACGCGATCAACTTTTTTTCATCCCCCCCTTCAAAAAGGGATTCTCTGCCGCGGCCGGCAAAGATCATCAGGCAGCCCAATCCCTTGAGCAATAATAGAGTTAGCCTCGGCAGGCCGGTCAGCGACCGCCCGTGGCGACCCCCTTGCGCAACATGGATGCACCGACGTGACGCACCTGACCGGATACTGGATGAACTGGCTGCTGCCCTGGCTACTGCTGCCCGCCCTGGCGCTGGCCACGCCGCAACCCCCGCTGACCCTCATCAGCCACGAGCTGCCCCCCTTTACCCACACCAGTAACGGCAAGCTCGGCGGGCTGGCGGTGCAGCTGGTGCAGGAAGTCCAGCAGGAGATGGGGGTTCACTACCCCATCAAGATCTACCCCCTCAAGCGGGCGCTCGCCCTGACCCGGGTCGAACCCGGCTTCGCCCTGTTCGTCATCCTGCGCACGCCCCATCGGGAGTCCCAGTTCAAGTGGGTGGGGCCGCTGTTTCCGAACCGGGTGGTGATCTACCAGACCAGAGGCAGCAAGCCGCTGACCGATCTGGCCCAGCTGCGCAAGCTGCCGCGGGTCGGCGTGCTGCTCGGCAACGCCGATGACGAACTGCTCACCCGAGAGGGTTACACCAACCTGGTGCGCTGCCAGACCATCGAAGATGCCATCGAGCTCCTGGTGCTCGGCAAGATAGACGCCTTCCCCATGGGGGATCAGATCATGCCGGCCATCCTGGCCAAGATGAAGTTCTCCCCCCGCAGCGTGGTGAACTCCGGGTTGCTGCTGCAGGAGAACTGGCTCTACATCGTCTTCTCGAAGAGCGAGGATGACGCCGTGATCGCCCGCTGGCAGGCCGCCGTCGACAAGGTGCGGGCCCGCCACCCGCAGGCGACGCCGGCCCCCCTTCATCCCTGAACCGGTTATACCAGCCCGCGTACCAGGATGCCGCCGATGAGCAGCGGTGCCAGCCAGCGCCAGCAGCCCATCAGCAGGGTGTGCCAATGCAGGGCCAGGCCGGCGGGCAGCGCCTGGCGACCGAGCCGCCAGCCCAGCAGCAGGGTGAGCGCCAGCCCGAACATCGGCATCATCAGGTTGGAGGTGACGAAGTCGAGCAGCTCGAAGATGTTCTTGCCAAACAGGGTCACGTCCGCCCAGGGGCCGAACGACAGGCTGACCGGAATGCCGTTGGCCATCACCAGCACAGTGATCAGGCTGCAGGCGGCCCGTCGTGACCAGCCCAGACTCTCGCTGACGAAGCACTGCAGGTGCTCCAGCAGCGAGATGGCGGACGAGAGTGCCGCCACCACCAGCAGGGCGAAGAACACCACCGCCAGCCCCTGGCCGAACGGCAACTGCTGGAACACCGCCGGCATGGTCATGAAGGTGAGACCCGGGCCGGAGGCGGGATCGATGCCGGTGGCCGCCAGCACAGGGAAGATCATCAAGCCCGCCAGCACGGCGATGAGGCTTGCCAGCAATACCACCCAGAGGCTGGAGCGGCCGACCCCCTCGCTGGAGGGCAGATAGGCGCCATAGGTGGTGTGGATGCCCAGACCAATGGAGAGGGAGAAAAACGCCAGCCCCATGGCATCGAGCACGCCGGACATGCCGAGCTTGCTGAAGTCCGGCATCAGGAAGTGGCGTACCCCGGCCATGGCATTGGGCAGGGTGAGGCCAAAGGCCACCAGCATCAGGATCATGATGAAGAGGGCCGGCATCATCCAGCGCAGGGTGCGCTCCACCCCCTTCTGCACGCCCCCCTGCACGAACCACCAGGTGAGCCCGGCAAACAGCAGGTGGGTAAGCACCGGCCAGAGCGGATCCCCCACATAGTCGTTGAAGCGGGCGGTCAGGGCCGCGCCATCACCGTGCTGCAGGCTGCCCGCCAGCGCCATGCCGGTGTAGCCCAGGGTCCAGCCGCCCACCACGCTGTAGAAGCTGTAGATGAGCAGGCTGCTGAGCAGCCCCATGGCGCCGACCCAGCGCCAGCGCTTGCCCATCAGCTCACCGAAGGCTCCCACCACCCCGCGCCGGCTCAGGCTGCCGAGCAGCGTCTCTCCCATCAGCACCGCCACTCCCAGGGTGAAACTGAACAGCAGAAACACCAGCAGGAAGGCGCCGCCGCCGTTAGCGGCCGTCACATAGGGGAACTTCCAGATAGCGCCGAGACCGACTGCGGAACCGGCGGCGGCCAGGATATAACCGAGCCGGGATGACCATTGGGACTGCTTCATAAGAACTCCAACCGTGGGGCCCGCCACAAGGGGCCCAAAATGACGCTCAGAGTACGGGGGGGGCTGCGCAATCACAACGCCGCTTATCTGGATAAAACGCACGTTATTGGCAGCACTGACTAATTAAATTCCATTTAGCGCACAATCCTGCCAACAAATAAAAACCGGAGCAATTTTGCTCCGGTTTGGCACTGTGGTGAGCCCGGTTCGGGGACTAGATCACCCCCAGCTCCCGCAGCCGCTCCATCAGGTAGCTGTGGGCGGTATGACGCTCGGAGAGCACCACGTCCGGCCGCGGATGGAGGAACAGCGGCAGGGAGATGCGTGACTTGGCGGCGCTGCCGCCGGTCGGGTTGATGACGCGGTGGGTGGTGGAGGGGTAGTAGCCGCGGGAGGCCTCCTGCAGCATGTCGCCGATGTTGATGATGAGAGTGCCGAAATCGCACGGCACGTCCATCCACTCGCCGTCGGACCCCTTCACCTGCAGGCCAGGTTCGTTGGCGGCGGGCAATATAGTCAGCAGGTTGATGTCTTCGTGGGCGGCGGCGCGGATGGCGCCCGGCTCTTCGGTGCCGTCGAACGGCGGGTAGTGCAGCACCCGCAGCAGGGTTTTCTGGCTCTCTTCAATCATGGAGGAGAGCGGGCAGCTGTAGTGGGCGGCGATGTCGCTCGGGGTGTACTGCTCGACCCAGCCCAGCAGCTCGGCCGCCAGGTCGTTGGCGAGGCGGTAGTACTCCATCGCCTGCTCTTTCAGCTCGGCAGGCATCTGGCCCCAGGGGTAGATGTGGAAGTACTCCTTGATGTCCTTCTGGCTGTGGCCCTTGGCCACTTCGGACACCGACGGCGGGAAGTAACCGTCCTGAGTCTCGCGATTGAACAGGAAATCCTGCTTCTGCTCGCTCATGAAGAAGCGATACCAGTTGTCATAGATGGACTGCACCAGCTCTTTCGGGATGGGGTGATTGGTCAGCACCCCGAAGCCGGTGGTCCGCAGGGATTCGGTGAAGCGCTGCGCCGCGTCGGGCGAGCGGTAATCGACGGTCAGGACTTTCATTGTTTTTGTTACGCGCCAGTTAAAAGATGGCGCAGTTTACCCCGTGACCGGCGACAAGGAAAGGGCGCGGGCCGCCACGTCGCCAGCCTGCGCAAATAGTGACAAACCGCTCAAAAAACGGCGCCGGCCGACGCCGCTTTTCATCCCTTGTCCTGCCCCGGCATCCTCTCTAGAATGCCCCCCATCATCTCTCTCGGAGCCCGTCGTCCATGTCCCCCAAGATCCTGTTGCTGACCCTGCCCTTCCTGCTCGCCGGTTGCAGCTCGCTGTCGGAAGAAGAGTGCCGCACCATGAGCTGGTACAACCTGGGTTATCAGGATGGTGAGCAGGGCAAGACCCCGAGCGCCACCCGCGACTACGTCTCGACCTGCGGTGAATACGGTCTCAAGGTCGATGAGGCGGAGTGGAAACGGGGCTATGCCAAGGGGCTGGAGCTCTACTGCATTCCCGAGCTCGCCTACAGCAAGGGCAAGTCCGGCGCCGAGTACCTGGGGGTCTGCCCCAACGATGCCAGCTTCCTGACCCAGTACGATCGCGGCCGCAAGGAGTACCTGGTGGAGAAGCAGCTGAGCGATCTCAAGAGCGAGATGGAGCGGACCGAGCGCGACATCGAGACGCTGGAGCGCCAGATCCGCAACGAGAACGACAGCAAGCAGCGCGACTACTACCGCGCCCAGCGCGAGCGCGCCATCCGTCACTACGAGGGGCTGCGCCGCGACTACAACAGGATCCGCTTCCCGGATCGGGTGATCCAGTTCACCTTCGGGAACTGACAAACCAAAAGGGGCCGACAGGGCCCCTTTCTGTTTCTGTCCCTCTCTGTTTCTGCCCCTCAGGCGGGCAGAACCCAGCGCTGCAGCGCCAGCGCGATGCCGTCTTCGTTGTGATCGGCGGTAACCCGATCCGCCAGCGCCTGGATCTGTGACGCTGCGTTGCCCATGGCCACCGCCAGCCCCACCTGCTCGAACATGCTGATGTCGTTGTTGTTGTCACCAAACGCCACCACGTTCTCCATCGCGATCCCTTCACTCGCAGCCCACTGAGCCAGCCGGTTGCCCTTGCTGCAGCCGGGCTGCACCAGCTCCACCGCATAGGGCGCCGCCCAGTCGCAGGTGAGGGGCAGCTGCGCGACCACCTCTGCCATGAAGTGATGAAGCAGGGCGGGATCCTGGTTGAACAGCTCCAGCTTCCAGACCGGCCGGCTGAGCCAGCTCGCCAGATCCTCCGCCGGCAGCAGGGAGATCTTGAGATGATCCGGCTGGGCCGCCGACCAGTGGCGCATCCGGGTCACATGCTCCTCACAGCCGAGGTAGCCGATCCCCTCATCGAGGTGGAACAGGGCCCCCATCTGATGTGCCTGCACCTCGGCCAGCAGCCGGCCGAGAGGGGACACCGCCAGCGGATCCCCGCTCAGGATCTTCTCCTGCACCGGATCATAGAGGTAGGCGCCGTTGCTGCAGATGATGGGGGTGTCGAGGGCCAGCTCGTGATGGAAGGGACGGGCTGTCATGAAGTGGCGCCCCGTCACCAGCAGCACCTTGATGCCGTGGGCGCGGGCCTGGGCCAGTGCGGCCCGGGTGGCGGACGAGATCTTGTGATCCCGGGTCAGCAGAGTGCCATCCATATCCAGTGCAATGGCCTGAAAACGACTCATATCACCTCCAAAATGTCGAAACGAATGCGGTGCCATACCTACCCGCTTCCAACGCCAGGGCCTGATAACAACTCATATCACCGCCAGGCGTGTCGAAACGAATGCGGCGCCATATCTACCCGCTTCCAACGCCAAGGCCTGATAACGATTCATGCCACCGCCAAGGGCTGAGCATCGCAAGGTACAGATGAAGCAAGGGAGCACCGGGCGATCGGGCAAGCGAAGCAAAGAGCCATACCGTCCCAGAGTCGGCGCCACGATGCAAGCGCCGGCAGCCCCCTCCGTCTCGTTCTGTGATCCCGTCAGCCGGCTTCGACCTGGGCGTCGAACCGCTGCCGCCGATCCGCCGCCCGGCGCAGGCCATAGAAGCCGGCTGCGCAGAGCAGACCACACAGCGCCGCCAGATAGAAGGGCCACTCGGTGCCCGCCAGCAGCACCAGGCTGCCGACCGCCACCGCCAGGATCTCGCTGCCCACCGCCAGTCCGCGATAGAGCCCCATCGCCTGCCCCTGCTGCTCGGCGTGGCTGCGGTTGGAGACGGCCACCGAAGTGGCCAGCTCCCCCAGGCTCATGCCGATGCCGACCGGGATAAAGGTGAGCGCCAGCCCCCACCAGTGGCTGGGCAGGATGAAGAGCAACATGCCAGCCGCCATCACCAGATGACCGACGATCCCGAGGGAGCTGCCGCGCCAATGGCGAGCCAGACGGGAGCCCAGCCAGGATCCCGCGATCATGGGCACGCTCACCAGCACGGCGGCCTGCGCCAGCTGCACCGGATCCCAGGCCAACCGCTCCACCAGCCAGACGTTGAAGTAGGTGAAATAGAGCTGCACCGCCCCGTAGCTGAGCAGGGTCAGCACGAAGTAGGGTAGCAGCACCGGCTGCAGCAACAGTTGACGGGAAGAGAGGGCCGGTGCCGGCTGCTCACTGCGGGCCACCGCCGGCCGATTGGGCAGCAGCCAGAGCACCAGCAGCAGGTTGACCAGGGTCATGGCCACCGCCAGCCAGGCCGCCAGGCTGTAATCACCGGATACCACGGCCGCATAGCCGCCGATCATGGGGCCCACCACCCAGCCCAGGTTCATGCCGATGTTGATCCAGGCGAAGCTGCGCGCCTTGGTCTTGGCGGTGCTCATGTCGGCCGCCATGGCCTGCACGATGGCGATGTCACCGTTAAAGAAGCCCTCCACCACCCGGCTCAGCAACAACAGTGGCAAGGAACGCCAGGCGATCCCCAGCGCCATCAGGGCATAGCCCACCAGCACCCCCACCAGACAGAGGGTCAGCACCGGCTTGCGGCCATGGCGATCGGAGAGCTTGCCCAGCCAGGGGGAACCCACCAGCTGGAACAACGGATAGAGCCCCATGATGATCCCCAACCACACCTTGCGACTCCAGTCCGACGCTTCCGGCGTCAGCATGCCCTGGGCCGGATCCAGCAACAGCGGCGCCAGCACCGGGGATGGCAGGCTGAAGCCCGCCACCGCCAGCGTCACCGTCATCACCAATACCCACAAGCTGGCCTGTCCCTTGCTCCTCTCCATCTTCGCCTCATTAAATAAAGTTATTGGTTTATTTATGTTGGCCAGTGAACGGGATTAAGTAAAGCGAATTGTTGATTAAAGAAATCCCTCTCCCCATAATGGGTACCTGAGCGCCACCCCTCTGGCGTGCCAGCCGATCACGAGAGCCGCCCCATGAATGCCAGCACCGACAAGATACTCCACCTGTTGAAGACCAAAGGCCCCCAGAGTGCCGCCGAGCTTGGAGAGCAGCTGCAGATGACCTCCATGGGCGCCCGCCAGCACCTGATGACGATGGAGGCCGACGGCTGGGTGAGTTTCAACGACGAGGCCCGCGGGCGCGGTCGACCGGTGCGGCTGTGGCACCTCACCGAGCAGGCCTGGCAGCGTTTCCCCGACAGCCACAGCGAGCTGACCCTGCAGCTTATCGACAACATCCAGCAGCTGTTTGGCGCGGTAGGCATGGAGCGGCTGATCGACCAGCGGGAACAGCAGCAGCTGGCCCGCTATCAGGCCGAGCTGAACCAGCCGGCGCTGGCCGACCGGCTGGCCAGGCTCAAGGAGCTGCGCTGCCGGGAAGGCTATATGGCTGACTTGCGTCAGGAGGAGGATGGCAGCTGGCTGCTGTGGGAGAGTCACTGCCCCATCTGCGCGGCGGCGAGCGCCTGCCGGGGCTTTTGTCGCAGCGAGCAGGCGCTGTTTCGCCGCTTGCTGGCGCCGGCCGAGGTGGAGCGGGAACAGTATCTGCTGGAGGGGGATCACCGCTGCCTCTACCGCATCCGGCCGCAGCAGGGCTGAACGCCACGCACAAAAACAACAAAGCAGGCGCCGGGATGCCTGCTTTGTTGCCTTCGGGGAGGGGATGTCCTCGTTCCAGCCCGTCGTAGCCCGATAAGGTGGGACGGCTGATGGGGCTCTTGACCCGGTAAGGTCCTTCACCACAGAGACCGGGTTGGGTTTCTGTCTTGCCACCGGAAGATGTAACCATGGTACCCCTGCCGGCACGGTGAGTGGTTGCGAAGTAGCATGTATTTTCAGTTGTTTTTGCAATAGTTCACCCTTAATCTAGGAAAAGTGAATTAGTAATTGCAACGAGGAACGGAGAATGCTGAAACTTGATCGCATTGACAGGCATATTCTGGAGTTGATGCAGGAGAATGGCCGCATCAGCAACCTGGAGCTGGCCGAGCTGGTCGGGCTCTCCCCCTCCCCCTGCTCCCGCCGGGTCAAGGCGCTGGAAGATGCTGGCCTCATCGACACCCACGTCACCCTGCTCAACGCTCGCCAGCTGGGGCTGACCCTCACCGCCTACATTCATATCTCCATGGACCGCCACACCCCGGAGCGGTTCGAGAATTTCGATCGGGCCATCAGCGAACTGCCGGAGGTGCTGGAGTGCGACCTCATCACCGGCAACGACGCCGACTACCAGCTCAAGGTGGTGGTGCGGGACATGGAGCACTATCAGCACTTCCTGCTGGACAAGCTGACTCACATTCCGGGGGTGACCGGGGTGCGATCCAGCTTCGTGCTGCGCCGGATCAAGCACAAGACGGCGTTGCCGCTCAACCACCTGGGTTGAGCGTCGGCCGCCCAGATCAGCGCGAGATAAAAAAGAGGAGGCCCAAGGGCCTCCTCTTTTTACATGTTCAAACTGCTGGTGCTGGCAGGGTACTCAGACCGCCACCTGGCTCACATCCTGCACCTGCAGGAGCCAGCCGGCCTGCTCCTGCTGGGGCTCGCCGCTGACCCGCAGCCGCTCGCCGGTTGGCACCCACTGCCCCTGGGGCAGGGAGACCAGCAGGCTCTCGCTGCCGTTGTCGAACAGCCAGCGATCCTCACCCAGCGACTCAATCAGATAACCTTCCATCTCCACTCTGGACTCGGCTTGCCAGGATGGCGCAACGGAATCACGGCTCTCGATGAAATCCCCCTGAACACCAAAACTGGCCAGCCCCCACAGAATGGAGAGCCCAACCAACGATGATTGCATCTCGTCTCTCCTCTTTTGGAACTGTAGGGCCAGTATGGGAAGAGAAAACTGAGCGCACCATGAACAAGGTGGCAAAGTGCCGACGGGATCGCGAAAAAAACCGGCCAATCGGCCGGTCGTGTCATTTTATGGCGTCTGGATCACACTATTTGGCGGCTTCCTCTGCCATCCGTGCGGCCCTTGGCTTATTCGTCCACATGGCAACACCGCGATGATCCGCGCAGATCCCCTCCTCCACCACGGCCCGCACCCGGGTGCCGTCCTTGCAGATCGCCTGCCAGGCATCGGCATCGTCG
>NZ_JBFOCQ010000014.1:0-43699 GCF_040907805.1 Aeromonas sp. s3 | reverse complement strand
GATATCACCTACGTCTGGACCGGTGGCCGTTGGCATTACCTGGCAGCTGTGCTTGACCTCCATGCCCGCCGGGTCGTGGGCTGGGCGATGTCTGACAAGCCCGATGCAGAGCTGGCAGTAAAAGCGCTCGAGATGGCCTATCAGCAACGAGGTTGCCCATCAGGCGTGCTGTTTCACTCCGACCAGGGCAGCCAATATGGCAGCCGGGCATTTCGGCAACGGCTGTGGCGCTATCGCATGACCCAGAGCATGAGTCGTCGTGGTAACTGCTGGGATAACGCCCCGATGGAGCGGTTGTTCAGGAGCCTGAAGTCAGAGTGGCTCCCTGTGACGGGATACATGAGCCTGCGGGAAGCGAAACGGGATATCAGTTATTACCTGATGGATTACTACAACTGGCGGCGTCCACATCAACACAATGACGGGATACCGCCAGCAAAAGCCGAAGATCGGCCTAACCAAGTGTCCGGATTTAGTTGACCACTACATTGAGCATCACTTTTAGATCAAAGTATGAGGGGCCCGTAGGCCCCTCGTTTGGTTATACGGTGTAGTTAGTATCGAGTTCTGTCTGACGGTGTTAGCCCGACTCTAGGGCGGGATCGTCTACTGGGTCAGTCCACTATCCCTTGAAGCCAGCTTTCAGATGTCTACTTCTGCTTTCCACCTCCAAGCGGCCACCGGAGATTGACTCAGTGCGATTGGCTGCGTATTGCAGGCCAACAACCGTAGTGCATCAACAGTCTCAAATGTCACCTCGGGCGAAGTTTGAGCTAAAGCCTGCGGTGCACCATACCCCCAACACACCGCACCGAAAGCCACGCTCGCCGCCCGGGCCGCATCAGCATCGGTCAACTGGTCGCCCACGTAGATCGCCTGGCCCGGTTGAATGCTAAGTTTCTTCATCACGCGAAGAATTCTCGTGCGTTTGCCGAAAAGCGAAGCGCCACCGTCGATGCATGACATCAAGCGACACAGGTCTTCGCCGAGGATGCGTCGGCAGTTCTCTACCGAGTTGGAACTGACAACTGCCAGCTGGAGTCCATGTGCATGGAGGTCGCGCAGAACCCGCTCCACCCCGGCGAACATGCACACTTGCTGGCCGTGCAGACGCATCAAACGCACGAAATCCTGAGCAACAAATGGCAGCTTCCACCTTGGCAGTCCGAGGTGATCCATGATTTCGCGCGGCGAACGCTGCCGCAGCAGCTCGACCTCATGCGGTTGGATGGGCTGGAAGTGGTACTTGGCTGACAGCAGATTGTGCGTACGTATGAAGAAGCCCAACGAGTCGGCCAGGGTGCCATCCAGATCAAACATGACGAGGTCGTAGCGGCGCACCATCAGCGGGCCTTGATGGCACTGAGGTAGCGGAAGCCGCCACCGGCGATCTGCAGCCCATCACGACGTCGTGCAAGGTAGCGGTGATTGAGTTCTGCAGGGCCTAGATCCTCTTCGACATCGAATCCAGCTATCGCCAGCAAAGTCTTCATCTGTTCGGGCGTGCCCGATGACTGCCAGGGCTCCCCCCCGGCCGCCATGACATGCGCAGTGAACTGCATCATCGTTCGCTCGATGGGAGGCAGGCACTGCTCGTCCAGACGGTAATCCATGATGAGTGTCGAGCCGATGGGCAACGTGCGCAGCGCATGGATCGTGCGCTCGACAGCCGCTGGGTGGAGGTACACCAGCACGCCAAGTATCGACACGACCGTGGGGGCAGACATGTCGACGCCCCCCTGGGTGAGCGCATCATCTACCGTGACTTCGCGCAAGTCGGCCGACACCCAGTGGAGTCGAGCAGGCGTTGCCCAACCGTTTTCGGCGTACACGCCCTGCTTCCACGCCTGCATGGCTGGCTGGTCAAGCTCAAACACGTCGATGGCAGGCAGTGCCAGCGCGGCTCGCAGGGCCCAGGTGTCCAGCCCCGCACCGATGACGGCGTACTGGCGGCTCCCCAAGGCGATGGCTTTGAGCAGGCGATCTTCAGCAAACCTTGAGCGCACCACAATCCCGGCGCGCAGTGATCGGGCCGTCACGTCGTTGTGGGCATCCGGGTCCAGCATCAGGGCAGCGGCGGTTTGTGGCCCGAGACAGCCCAGTGCGAACGGGTCTTCCAACACGCGCTGCTGCTCCAGCAACTGGTGCAAGGCACGCGCGGTGGCAACGCGCAATGCCGATGGGCTCGGACAGGGGGCGGAAAGCGTGGGTAGGTTGTGCATCGTCAGGATCTCCAGTGAGTAAAAACCGCACTTTCGAACCTCACGTAGCGTGAGAGTCAAGGGGTGATTTGAGCGAGATAAGCGCGAAGCTCAGGCGAAACGAAATGCCCATGGGCCAAGATGGGCTCGGCAACATAGGCTTGGCGCATCTTCTCGGCCAGCGCTGCGTCGTGGCGCACGGTTCTGGCAAGCAGATCCAGATAGCGCGCCTGCAGCGCGCCCGCCTCTGGCGTGTTCGGCAAGGTGCCTGCCTGCAGCAAAGCGTGTCCGTCGGCGGCGAACTTCTCCCACTCCGGGCCTAAGGAGCCATCCAGTCGTGCCAGGTCTTCGGCACTCAGGTGTCGCTCCAGCGCAGCCATGCGCGCGCCAATCGCCCGCTCCAAGTACGTGAGCATTGCCGGATCCAGCCCGGCATGGGCAGCCGTCTCCGGGGCTTGGCGGTGCATCTGTGCCCATTGCAAGACGGTGCGCAGTTGACCGCCGAAGACGGCCATGGCCACGTTCATCCACTGCTGCGCCAGGCGTTGCACTTCTGGCATGTCAACGGGCGCATCAGAGCTTTGACAGCGGCTGAGGGCTGCGGCGAGAGGCTCCCAGCGTGGCCGCTCTTGGCGCCATTTACCCAGTAGTTTGCGGATGCCATGCCCCGGAAGAAAGCGTTGGTAGCTCGTCAGCAAGTGCACGCCTGCCAGCAAGGCCTCCGTGTTGTTCTCCCCGCCGTTGTTGGTGAGCAAGGTATCGTGCAGCAGCTGCAAGTTTTCTTTCAGCGCCCGTGCCTGCTCGATCGCGCGCTCCGCTTCCATGATCTGACGGCCAACCAACTCAAGTGGGGCGATGCCGCTCCCGGCCAACGCCACACCAATGGCATCCAGGCTCAAACCGAGTTGTTTGAGGGACGTGACCGCGTGCAGGCGCTCGATGTCACGCGCGTTGTAAAGCCGATAGCCAGCCTCAGTTCTGCCACTGGGTTGAACCAGACCAATCGTGTCGTAGTGATGTAGCGTTCGCACAGTCAGGCCTGTGCGCCTAGCTACTGCACCAACTGTCAATTTCAAGGATTTCAAAGCTGACCTCATGAGGAGTGTGTTGTGCTGAATGCCAGACGACCTGTTGCATCAAATGTGCGGCAGGCCTGTACGATGGCCTTGGCGAGTGCTTCTTGATCACCACTTTGTGCCTTTTGGTCAAGAAAAACACGATAAGACTTTAGAGCCACCACGGTGATGTCCAGAGAACGCTGGGGAACGCGCCCTTCTGGGAACGCCCGTGCTTGGTCGATGACAAAGCGTGCCGTTGCCCGGATGGCTGCATGCGTGCGTCTGCTTTCCTCGTCGCCGTAGTGAAAGCGCCAGCGGGCAATTTGATGATCAATTTCGCCATGGCCAGACAGAACCCCTGATGCTGCAAAAAGCCGACAGTCGTAGTCGCGGCATGTTTGTGGCCGCTCGCGGTAGATGGAACAGGCACCTTCTTTGAGCAACGCACAGTGACCGCGCCGGGTCGTGCTGATCAGTTGGTAGTTGCCATCGTCGGAGTGGGCGGGAGGTGTGACGAGCAAGCGCGCGGGAATAGCCGCACGGGTGGACCACTCCTGCCGGTGAACCGGAATGAAATACCCGGCCCGACAGCAAGCCTTACAGTCGCCGCACGGCACTGAGGCTCCTTGTCCAGTTGAGAAAGCGTTCAGCGTATCTTGAAGCCAAGACTGGAAATCGCCGGCGTATCGAAAATTGTCGTTTGATGTGATTTCAGAGTCGATTGTTTGCATTAAGATAATCCTCAAGTCTGACGCTGCGTCAGGGTCAAACTCATTGCCTGATAACAACAGCGTGGCTTTCTAAACATAAATAGCGCAGGATCCAAACTCCGTTGCGTGTCTGGTCATGCCCTTGGCGCGGCCGGCAGTGAATGTGCACTGACGTGTGAATCTGATGAGCGACGTCACAGTTGTTGCGTGGTGCTGTAGGTCGTAGAGGCGAAGAAGCACAAGTGACCATCACCGTGCGCGACGCAAAAGGCTCAGTTAGAGAGACGCCTGATGGCGAGGCTTGACTTTGGACACGGCATCTGCGATCAGTGAGACAGTGGCTTGCATGGTGATGAAGCCCTGCCCAAACACGAGAGAGAATGTGCTTCGGGTATTGACTCCTTTAGATGTACATACACCGACGATGACGACGCGCGCCTCTAGCCCAAAAGTTTCCTCCCGAATTGGAGCTCTGATCATTCATCGTGCCAGCGTCTTGGGCGTACAGCCTGCACACTTGATGTCCAGCACAGGATTTAACGCCGAATGGCTGAGCGATCCTGAGGCACGCATGCCGCTTGCGGTGGAGGAGCACCTGTGGGCGCGCGCAGCGGACTTGACCCACAAACCATCGTTTGGCTTGTTTGCCGCAGGTCTGATCCGCCCGGGAGAGTTCGATGTGCTGGATTACGCCGTGCGTACCGCGCCCGACTTGCGCACAGCCCTGCAGCGACTGGCACGCTACAACCGCCTTCTGCACGACCTCGCGACTTTCGATATCATCCCGATGGGTGAAACCACACGGATCGAGCACAGATTCGACGTGGTAGGCGTGCGGCCATGTCCGCATGCCGCAGAGTTCACGTTGGCCTCGCTGGTGGTGGTTGCGTCTCAGCTCTGCGGTGAACCAGTGCAGGCACTGAGCGTCGAGTTCGCGCATGCAGCACTGGACAAGTTCGTGGCGTACCGAGAGGTCTTTGGAGTTACACCCCGTGTCAAGTGTCCTGTGTCTTGTCTGGTGCTGCCCAGCGAAGTGTTGGACCGCCCGGTACCTGCTGCCGATCCAGTTTTGTCGCGCATTGTCATGGCCCATGCCGAGCAACTGCTCGCAGCCAGCCAGTGTCCACCAGACAATATTGTCACGTTGGTGCGACGACAACTGGCCGAAGGCATGGCACACGGACGGACATCGCTGCAGGCAGTGGCTCGGTGCCTGAACTTGAGCGAACGCAGCCTGCAGCGTCGACTCGACGATCAAGGCACACGCTTTGCCGACTTGATGGACGAGGTACGACGTGAGTTGGCCATGCGCTACATCGCCGATGAGCACCTTGCGCTGGGCGAGGTGGCCTACCTGCTGGGCTTTGCTGAACCGAGCTCTTTCTACCGGGCCTTCAAACGCTGGACCGGGATGACGCCCGCGGCAGCTCGGCGTTCTCGGCACTGACCCCAAAAACTCATCCAGGCGATTGCAGTGAGTAGACATAGGCCTCACTCCGCGCCTATGCGCGCAAGAAAGTCCAGCAGCGTTGGGGCCACACGCTCAGGCATCTCTAGGTGCGGGTAATGACCTGCACCCTCAATGATCAGAGGCTCGGTGCCTAAAGCTCTGGCCACCCAGCGTGCTTCAGCCTCGGGGTCGGGAAAATCGGGATCCTTCGTGCCCATCACCACCAGCGCGGGCACACGGCTTTGCTTGACGATAGCGGCTGTATCGTCCTTGGATAGGCCGATCATCGTGCGCAATGCCTCCATGCGACCAGGCTCTCTGAGATTGGCTTCGAGCGCAGCTTTCGCTTCGGCGTGGTCCTCTGGCTTTATAGACGGAAATAGGCTGTTCCAAAATGCCAACCAGAAAGCCACACGCCAGGGGCCGGCAAAACCTACGGCAACGGCAGTCTTGGCGAACCATGATGGCTGTCCGTCACGTACCACTGGCCCCAACAGCACGACGGCACGTACTTGTGTTGGCGCATCGTGCGCGGCCCATAGCGCAGATCCCGCCGCAAATGAATTGCCCAGGATCACCGCGGGGCCTGCGTTCAAATGGTCAATCATTGCCAAAGCATCACGGCCAACGGCATGCGCGGAATAGTCACGCCAACGCGCTGTCGTGTCCCCATGTCCGCGAACATCCATGGTGACGACGCGATATCCGGCCTGCTGGAGCAACGGTCGCAGCGACCGGTATTCCGAGCGTAGATCGCCCATCCCTGGAATGGCTAGAACCAGTGGGCCACTGCCTCCTGTGTCATCGTAGGCAACATGGCCTTCACCTACAGGCAGAAATCGGGTGTTCGCTTCAGGGAGGCACGTTTCTGCAGCATGGGCCGCAAACGAAAGGCTGCCGACCATAGCGGCAGGGATGAAGCGGTTGGATGAGGTATTCATCGGTACGTTCCTTGGAGATCAGTCAACGATCAACTGTGCCGTACATCGGAGATCGCAGAAATGACCCAGGACGCCAAAGTCTTGACATCACGTGACACTGGCGAACGGCAGCCCACCCTAAGCGCTGTGCAATGGGAAGGATCAAATATCAGCCAGACACTTGAAATGAACGGCAGCTCCCAAAAGCAGTCATTGGACTGAATCTTCCTTGCAGGTCCGCTCTGCGTCTCAAAGCTATCACTGGAGACTGACGCTTACCGAGTGACATGCTTTTGCATGTGTTGAGGTAGTACTATCGATCAATAACTTCGACTTATCGAGGTCAGGCTCATTTTTCTGGCTGCTCACATCCATTCATTCAGCCTTCAAGTGTCGATAGTGATGAATCCTTATAGATAAGGCACGCAGTACCCAGCTACTTTGACGCTATCAGGCGTAACTTCACAAAAAAATTGGCCTGTTCGCTTAGATGCTTGATGAGCGATTAGCGTGTTTTTCCCAGTTTTTTGAGACCAGTAGGGAGCTAGTGCGGTGTGAATTGAACCCCTTATCGTTATTGAGTCACCTGAGAACTAGTTTTCGCTAATTCCCTCCACCAACTGCCACAACCTCACCGGGCGGGTCTTTCTGGCCCGTTCAACCGCTTCTCGCCGGTTGATAACAAAATTCCTCTACTGATGACAAAAGCCCATCGCCGATGATGGGTTTTGCGAAAAACTGCCTGCCAGCCAATTCGTCACGCCGTGTCGCGGCCTGTTTGGATAATCCGCGACACGGTTATTCCCCTTCTGTGATGGTATGCACGAACACGACAAGATTGCTCAGCGCCTCGGTATGCTCCTCACCCGCCTGTACAGCGGTGAGAAGCTACACCTGAGTGATCTGGCCACCGAGTACAACGTCACCGTGCGCACCCTGCAGCGGGATTTCAATCAACGCCTCAGTTATCTACCGATAGAGCACCGCAGCCAGCAATACTGGCTGGATCCTGGGTTCCTCAATCACAAGAACGACGGAAAGGTGCGAAAGCTGGCCGAGCAGTTGGGCATCACCGACCTGTTCCCCCGCGCCAGTGAACATCGTCTGGGTCAGCTGCTGGACAGAGACACCCCAAGCCTCTTCGCCATCAAGGGGTTCGATGCCCAGTCCACCGACTCACTGAGTCACCAGCTACCGGTATTAGAGCAGGCACTGACCCAGCATCTGCAATGCTGGCTCATCACCAAAGACCAGCGCAAGCAACTGTTTAGCCCCTATCAGCTTGTCAACTACAAGGGCACCTGGCACTTGGTCGGCGTCAGCGAGGGGCGGTTGCAAGCCTATCCGCTGAGCTCCATCGCGCTGGTTGAGCTATCGCAACAGACCTTTACCCGCGATCCGCTCATTGCGCGACAGATCGAAACCGACCCGACGCTCTGGCGCTCCGGCATGATCGAGGTGCTCCTCAAGGCCAGTGCCGCCATCGCCATCAACTTTCAGCATCGCCCGTTGTTGCCCGAGCAGGAGATTGTCAAAACCCTGGATGACGGTGCGCTGTTATTGAGCAGTCGCGTGCTCGATGCCAATCAAATTCTGCCCGTCATCAAATCCTGGATGCCGGGGCTCACCGTGATCTCGCCCGGATTTATCCATGAGCAGATCGTCCGTGATTTACGCCATCTATTGACCCTGATGAGCCAGGCTCCGCCCTGACCCACTGTGTGACAAAGATCCCAGTTTATACATCTGGCGACAGCGCCTGACATGCCGCGACACCACCTGTCGCCGCTGTTCAGCATTGTCGTCAACCATCAAGCAGTAGCAATCCAAGGAGTAATACATGAGTAAAATGATCCAGATGAAAGAGTCCACCGCAAAGCGCGAGGTGAAGCAGGAATACGGCCTGACCGAAACGGATGGCCAGGCTTTCTGGGATCGGGTGAACCGGGTGATCGGTGAATCCCGAGAGGAAGTCGATAATGAAGACCGCGTTCCTGCCGGATATGAAGTGTATCGATAACGTCAACACATACACGTTAGTTGATCATTAGTTGACTCCTGTGAGCGATATCTGCCACGAAACGCTCGTAACGACAAAGCGGCCAGTTCTACTGGCCTCTTTTTTTGGACCGTTCGACAGCACCGGCTTGATCACGCCAGTGAGCAATACCGGGGTAATCCCGCATGGCGAGGCACCTGTATCGCGGTTTAGCGACCCAGTGAGCCGTTTTGGCTGCACCTCCCTCCAAACCTCCGCAAAAAGATCATCCTGACCTTCTCAGCCTACTGAAATGATGCTCCATCTTCTGCCTACGGCATCGACATTACCTCCGCCCTTCAAGGCTTCTAAACCTTCCTTACCCGAGTGTACTTGCGCTAAATAATGTGTGAGTAAGCAACCATGATTTCCACAAGAAAAGTCCTGCAAATCCATCGTTTCGTCAGTCGTGCCATTGATCAAACACCCTCTATGACCACCCAGGGTATGGTGCAAATCCTGGACTGGACCATCATGCGAGTGCAGCAAAACCAAATCAGGGAGGAGGCCTATCCCTGTATCTTTGCCAGAGGGGCTGAACTGTTTTATCTGATTAGTTCAATCCGACCGTTTAGGCGATACAACCAGTTAACCGCATTGTGTGCTGTCGACTGGTGTGTCCGACAACATGGCTTTGGCCTCAAAAATCTGTATTTGGATGAACAGCAGGTCATAACGGATCGCATACGACGCGATTACCGGGAACCGATCTTACGCGCATGTGATCATTTTGCTCAGGAGTACCGTTTCTGGTTTTTCATGCATAGCGAGCCAATCTGTAAAAAAAGTGCTGGGTCTGCTAGTGCAATAACATCCATTAGTCGCAGCTTGTTTGATCTCAGCTGGTAACTGCCGCTCCCCCTCATTCTTACCTCAACGAGGTGAGTAGGAACATAGTCATGAGGTGTGATCCCAACCCCTAGTTCAGTAACAAATCAATCGGGTGGGCCGGTCACACCTTAACAAAAGGTGGTCGTATGCAACCAATAGCCTCCCGTGCTCGAAGACATCAGCGCCGTCATAGAGAAAAACGAGCACAAGCCGCGATAACGGGCCAGCACTACCATCCCACAATCCTCTTCTTTACGGGGGCGGGCTTGTCAGCGGAAAGCGGTGTGCCCACGTTTAGAAGTGAGGGCATTTGGCGTAATCATGAGAACTGGTGCTATTCCCACGCTAATAGCATGAGTACGGATCTGGCTGGCTTCTTGGCCTTTCACAACCAACGGCGTCAAACCATGTTGGAAGCCGCCCCCTCACAGGCGCATTATCTGATGGCACAGCTACAGCATAAATGTACTGTTAGGATCATCACCCAAAATATTGATGACTTACATGAGAGAGCAGGTAGCCGTGAAGTCCTTCATCTGCATGGTTCAATCCAGTTTTTGGTCCCCATAGGTTTTCGTAGCAAAAAATATCGGCAGCCTTGGCATGAGGATGTGGCGATCGGTGAGCGCTGCCCATCCACTGGCTCACAATTGCGTCCAGATATCGTGCTGTTTGGCGAAAATGTTTATGAGTATCAACAAGCTCGTCGCTGGCTCTGCGAGGCTGATATCGTAGTAGTTGTCGGCACCAGTTTGCTTGTTGAGCCTGCGAGTTCTTTGTTACAAAACATCAACCCTGGCGCATGTGTCTACTACATCGATCCCGATCTTGGTTTGTCATCCAGATTACCGTTTCCCGGTGAGCTGATTGTTGATGGGGCCAATCGCGGTATTGCTCACGTATTGGAACTAACCATGGAGAAAATGGCATGAAATTATATTTGGACGATGAAAGAGAAACCCCGGCAGGGTGGATTCGCGTATTCTGGCCTGATGAGGCGATTGCATGGCTAAAAACAGAGATGGTGACTGAAATTAGTCTTGATCATGACCTCGGTGATGATGGTAGAGGAACCGGATACGATGTTATTCTCTGGATAGAAAATGAAGTAATGACAAATTACTTCATTCCTCCCAAAATTCATATTCATTCGGCAAATGTCTCCGCAAGAAGAAAAATGGAACTGGGCATTATGGCCATAAATAGCTTTTTAGGGAAGTCAACATGACAACTCCAGAGCTGTAACTAAACTTCAGATATAGTAAGTCATGCCACTATGTATAAAGCCCTCTGGCTCTTAGTGAAGAAATGATATCTGCAATGATTTTCCAACAGTTAAAAGCCATCCCCTGAAAGTAAAAGACTTCTAAAATCGATAAGCACTCAGCCAGATTGGATATCAATCTGGCTGAGTTAAAACAAAATCTTTGCTGTTTTCTAGATGCCTTTCGGTTAGGAGGATAGTGGCGGTCTTTTGCTATTCCCTTCCGCACTCACTAGGTTAAGTTTAGTTATGGCTTAATTTTATTAACTAAATAGCTTCATATCCATTTTATCGTGAACGGTAATGATGACTTCATATAGTGCAGCAAAAACACTGTCTTCATCACGCTCACTGAGCTTTGCCCACACAGAGCCGTCATTGCCCCAATTATGAGGGATTCGGTTTTTCCCCTGTGGGTCGAGGTCCCAGCTCCACCATGACCAGTATTTATTTGATTTACCTTGCATGTGCGGGAAAAGTGCTGACATGGCAGCTGATATTTTTTCAGTTCGACCTGCCTTTTCGCTTATCCCTGATATGCCAAAATACAAACCATTAAAATTTGCTCGATCAAATTGCCAGCTAAGATGATGCGTGTCGCTTGAATCTAATGATATGTAAAAGCCAGCCCAGCGACTTGATATATCAGTATCAGAAATTTTAATCTTTAAGTTATGGTTTGTTAGCTTCCCATTTAAATCTTTGATTAGATTTCCATACAATTGTTTGCGCACAACTTCAATTTGATTATAAATGACAAATGCAGATTCTATTGTGTGACTATCTTTCTTAATAATTTCAGATAGTTCGTCGCTGTTATCCATGATATATTCGCCATTAATTGATTGGTTTACATACTTGATTAGGGATTCAATGAATACTCTGACCGTTCCAGCTCGGACGTACAGTAAACAATCACTTAGCCACTCTACAACTTTATACCAAGATACTGTTAGGATGTGTTGCTTCAGTACGTCTGGTGTGTCTCTGGGAAGACTAGACTCGCTAGGTTCATGATTACACAAATAAATTAACTTCCATGGCTTTCCAAGCTTGTTAAGCCATTGTGCGTAATCTCTTAACTGGTTATCTTGATCCTCTGCCCATGGCTTGTTTTCTATAGCAATAATGCCTTTAGGTGTCGTCAATAGGAGGTCTATTTTTCTCCCGTTTTCAATTATGACTTCATAATCTACTCTGGCTTTATGAAAACAGTCTTCCGTGGCGATAGGACTGTTATGCCCTAAATTTTCAATAAGGGAGAGGAATCCTTTTAGAAATAAAATTGACTGTCCGTGGCTTTCATTGGGGGATAGCAAAAAACGCAGATAACGGGACAGTGCTAGCTCGTCATTCTTCAACCAGTCCATCAAGCTAAAGTCCGGTGCTAGCTCAGCCTGATATCGTGATTTCGCTCGACGAGTTACCTCTGTCCAGCGAACAACGTTCTCAAGAAGTGCTGCTGCCTTCTGATGTATGCCGTTCATTTCGTTATCCTTTTTGCAGAATCTGCACGGCAGAATAACGCACGTCATCATTTGGGCAAGCACAAGCCATAAAATATCTGACCAGCATCAAGCCAGGGGATTTTGGGGCTGCGTTGTTGAGTTCATTCTGAGGCCCCCCGGCTAGGCACCTGTATCGCGGTTTAGCGACCCAATGAGCCGTTTTGGCTGCGCCGCCCTCCAAACCTCCGCAACAAGATCATCCTGGCCTTCTCGGCCTGCTAAAACGTTCCTCCCCTTGCTGCCTGCTTTTGCCACCGGATCCCATAAAAGCAAAGGGGCCAGTTCGCACTGGCCCCCTTTCATTTTTTAGAATTTTTCGACTTCCACCGATATCTCTGGCATGTCTGGTGAGGACTCAACCATCACGCACCCCGTCTCGCTCGTCGCGCGGCGGGTGAAACTCGGAGCGGGGGAGCCAGGGGCCGTTGATGAACCAGTACTGCAAGGTTGGACGAGGCTCTCAGTCCGTTCATCAAATAGCGGGCTTCTAAATTGAAATACCTTGTTCACCGAGAATACGTAATAATTGCCAGGAAGGCTGTCTATTACGATCTCTTTGACATATCGTCCGTCAGCATAGTGCACTATGTACCCGTTTTCACGAAGCCACTTCATGACCAGCTTCGGCTTGCTTGTCAACAGTTTCTGAAGCTGGGTCATTTCGACATAAAGCTTTCCGTCTTCCGTGAATCCTAATAGCTCCCGCACTTCCATGGATGGCTTGCCGATGTGGATCTTTCTTCGTTGCTCGGAGAGCGTATCCAATAACCGATAAGCCTCTCTGGTGACATCATCCATGATGCCGTCCATCGACATGAGCCACCGTCGGAAGCATACCAAAACTGCATTATCTGCATACGCCACATCAAACGGCAGAATACCTAGCTCAACGGCCAATCGCCCCGCTGCCATGACGTTTGCGAAGCAACCAGCACCACGAGCAGCAAGAGGCGGAGGGTTTTCTAATCCCGAGCGACTCATCAGCCACTCTTGGCACTCCTCACGCTTAGCAGCAAAGATAACCGCTAAATCAGCAGGGGTATCGATGTCTGGCATATTCAACAGCGCCTGAATATATGCAGGCATCGCCGTACCGTAGTACTGAGAGGTTGCAGCTTTAAGGCCATTCACCCGGCAACGAGTCAGCTCAAGGCTTTCACCCGCCAGCGCGACATCCTCCGCCATCATCTCAATATCCAGCAGTCTGACGAATATCCCCCCTTTAGTGCCCGCCTTGCTCCGCTCTAGCAGTTCCTTGAAGGATTCCTCCCCCGAAGAGGGAGCACAAACATTCGATGCCAATGGGCTCCTATTACCTGTGCCCTTCAAATTGCCAAGTACTCTCGACTGTCCACCCGTCACCGAATAGGCAAACTGAAGCGGATCGTTACTAGACAATGAGCCCAGTTCATCCAAACAAATGCCAATGCCAGTTCGTTGTTGAAACATGCCTTTGAACCCAGCAGATGTTCCGTCCCACTTCACAATCGCCGTTGCGGGGCCCGCACTTGGGTCAGATGCCACGCCTGACACACTCTGCCCCACTTGTAGAAGCGTCGTTTTGCCACAAGAGCTTGCACCATAGAAGTGAAAAATCATGGTCCCTGTATTTGATAACTTCATGAATACATTGGATAGATTTGCCATGATTGCAAAGAGCATAGTTGGTGACTCTTTGACAGGAAGCGCGACGTTCTCTTTCCACTCCAGCAACGTTCCATTCGAGTGGATAGCGTCATGCTCACCAGGCGCGGACAGCAGCTCGTGCTGAGGACCACTATAGCCCGTTTTGTAAATTGACCGACCTACCCAGACATAGCAGGGATGTTCGCTAACAAACCCCGCTTGCAGATGCTGATGGACCACGCTGATATCTTGGATACTGATGCTGGCGGACATGTATGACAGTAGCCCCTCCTCCCGTGCACCTGGGCATTCAATCCCCGCGCGGTATAGCGCAGCCCTCACTGTTTTGTAGTCCTGAATCACCCTATCGAATAATAGGTCGATGCGCTGGCATTGCTTCCTCTCATCCAGATACATGAAACGAACACCACTGATGTCTGTACTGTCAGCTTGGAGTATCGATACCGGCAGCAATGGCTTACCGAGTATCGTTTTTGGCTTGCCATGATCGCTAGCCAATTTCCCCCACGGGGACATCGCAAACCCATCAGGAATAGCTATCGAATGAACCGGTTTTTTCATCTCCGGCTCAGGTCTGGAAAGCACCAAGCCATCTGGGTCACACACAGTCCCATCAGAGGCAATCGAGCAACGCCCCTCGTTGTACAACCTGTATTCTGCTGAACACTGATCCAGCATAAGAAGTTCACGACGAACGAAAAGCTCATATTGAGTCTCACTGTCGGGGTATGGCTGACAACATTCGTGCTGTTCGGACATTGGGCTCACAGCATCGGGGGCAATATTCGCTCGATGAGCATCACCATGGTGTGCATCAAGGTTCGTTTCCTCCACCAGTAACGGCAGCGAGTCGGGAGCGACTGCAGGGTGCGATTCTGGCGCTGATGCCTCCTGATCCGAGTCCGGTACCGAGTCTGTCGGCGGTACACCCTGACTTGCCATCCAATCAATGGATGCTTGAGTCCCTGGACGACGGGCAAAACGACTCGGGGGGTTATCACTACTAGATCTTGGTCTACGCATAATTCTTAATGGGGGAGTCTCCCTCCCCCATCTCCTAAAGTTGGTTAGCAGGTGAGGTTAGGGAGGTCCCAGACGGTGTGAAGTGCATCGACGGCCTTGACCAACGTCTTATCGTGGTACCTGGCGTACCTTTCAGTCATCCGAGGAGAGCTGTGGCCCAAGACTTTCTGCAAGACATCGAGCGAACAGCCCTTGTTCAGCAGTGAAGTCGCGACGGTATGACGGGCATCGTGGATGCGTACCTCTGTTAGCCCACAATCATTGCAGACTCGGTACCAATACCGACGTGGTTCTGAAATTTGAGAGACACCGTCCTGGCCTCGAAACAGCAGACCAGTCGTGCCATGGCGCTGGAGTTGAAGTCGAATTAACTCCAGCGCGAATTGATTAAGCGGTATTAGCCTTTCCCGACCAGACTTACTGGTAGGTAGGTACGCTATTTGTCGATTGAGATCGCAATCTTGCAGCTTTAGAGCTCTGGCTTCTCCCATCCGGGAGCCCGTTGCGAACAGGAACAGCAACAGACGAGCCTTTTCCTCGTCAATGTCTTCCATCAAGCGAGCGACCAGCTTATTGACTGCCTCATCGGGTAAGCCTTTGGGAGGCAGGACAGGCTCGTATTTAGCGCGAATGCCTGCTGCAGGCGACGATTTGAGTATGCCGCGCTCCACTGCGAAGGTCGCTATGGCTTTGATCTGAGCGACGTAGCGATTCACCGTAGCAACCGATTTGGTTTTAGCTTGCTCCGCTTGAAAGCGCTCGATGTCATCACGGGTGACGCGGTTCAGTGGCTTGTGCCCAAAAGCTGCCACGATTGGCTTTATACGGGACTTAATAGTCCTGATAGAAAGATGAGTTTCCTGCACTGCGGGTAGGTAATCATCATAAATGAAGCGCTCTACCGATAAACTAGCGTAATAGGTTTGCTCGAATCCATCTGGATCAATGATGAACTCCGCCAACAGTTTACGTGCTTTATCGCGTATCACTTTGAGGCTAGCCTCACTGGTGCTCGCAATCCTTTTCCGACGATGCTTTTTTCTGTGCGTATCGAAGTAGCCGACCTTGGTACCAGATTTATAAGTAATCCATATGAGCCTAGGTACGTACTCGTCTTTTACCTCTTTTTGTTTGGAGACGTGTTCTCCACACGACTCCTGCCTACTTTTAGCAGTTGGCGTTGACACTTCGCTGCTCACAACTACCTCTCTAACCATAACCGCCGGGATTGACGGTTATGGGAGGCATTTTGCATTTTCATAGCCAAAGAACAATCGCTCAAAAAATAATCAATGCATTGATATTTAATGAATTTTTTATGTTTGAAGATTCTGGATGCCGCCTAGAGAGGGCGATTCAGAGGCAAATTTCAGATCCCGCTTTGGAGACCGACTTTCTGAATCTCGTGACAAACGCTCCTGATTTGCTGGGATGATCGTGATTTGCCTACATAAAAACACCTGTCGATTGAGTCCTTTTGCGAGGTGTAACCAAAATTCATTTTTGTGATGTTTATCACAATAAATTTAAGTTCCCCCGCCGAAACACCATCACTTCTCTTCTTCACAGGGACGCTGAGGAGCTGACGACCGGAGGTACAGAGGCAGCGACACAGCAAACCCTGTCTGGTCAATTTCTGGTAACTTTTCAGCGCACAAAAAACATGCACGTTAGCTCATCCGTTTTTTGACCAAAAATGGGCTCACTTGTTGGAGGCTCGGGATGGGTGAGAGAGCGAAAAGGTAATTCTATAAAGGGAAAAAACCTCGATAGCAGAACCTGCCGACAACCGGATCCCGGTGTTGGGTCAGGAGCTCCTTGCACACTATCTCGCCACTTAGTTCACCCTATGCAAAAACATGCCAGAAACTGGGTCTACAAGGTTGACACCCCAGTGCAGAAAGGGTTTAATGCGCGCCGTTGCCCAGATAGCTCAGTCGGTAGAGCAGGGGATTGAAAATCCCCGTGTCGGCGGTTCGATTCCGTCTCTGGGCACCACAATTCCTCCTTAGTTCAGTCGGTAGAACGGCGGACTGTTAATCCGTATGTCACTGGTTCAAGTCCAGTAGGAGGAGCCAAATTTGAAAAGCCCGCTCATCGAGCGGGCTTTTTTCATTCCGGTCAGCTGCCGTTGCAGGTTGCCAGCAGCAGGGTCGCGCCGCAGGTGGCACTGAACAGCAACAAGCCGGTCTGCAGCACCCCCTCCGGGTTCACCCGTTTCTCTTTTTTGCGCAATCGTCTCCACCCAGGCTTCATCGCGCCCACCTCATCCTGTTGCAACCCCTGCCCCGTCGGCAGGCGAGCCATCTTTGTGCAGCCGGCCCGCCACCGTCAACTCTCTTGCCGACAATAAATTCATCACCCTGCGGCCCCCCGTTTTCACTTGACGACAATGTTAACAATTTGGAAAACCGGCGTGACCCGCTCCTGCGCCAGGGCTATGATGAGGCCGACGATTTTCCTACCCTCAGGGAGACCCCAGATGAGCAGCCCGTTGCGTTACGTGCTGGACGGCATCCATTGCGAGCCCCGCTTCTTCACCGTGCCCCTCGACCACCAGCGACCGGATAACGAGGAGACCCTCACCCTGTTCGGCCGCACCCTCTGTCGCCAGGACAGGCTGCACGACGATCTGCCTTGGCTGCTGTTCCTGCAGGGCGGGCCCGGCTTTGGCGCCCCGCGCCCGACCGCCGCCAGCGGCTGGATCAAGCGGGCCCTGCAGGAGTTTCGGGTGCTGCTGCTCGATCAGCGTGGCACCGGTCACTCCAGCCCCATCAGTGCCGATGCGCTGGCCCAGCTCACTGGTCGTCAGCAGGCGGAGTACCTCGGCCATTTTCGCGCCGACAGCATAGTGCGCGACGCCGAGTACGTTCGCGAAGTGCTGAGCCCGGGGCGCCCCTGGAGCCTGCTCGGCCAGAGCTTCGGCGGCTTTTGCAGCCTCACCTACCTCTCCCTGTTCCCAGGCAGCCTGCACGAGGTCTACCTCACCGGCGGGGTGGCCCCCATCGGTCGCAGCGCAGACGAGGTCTACCGCGCCACCTACCAGCGGGTGGCAGACAAGAACCGCGCCTTCTTCGCCCGCTTCCCCCATGCCCAGGCCATCGCCAACCGGCTGGCCAACCACCTGCACAGTCACGAGGTGCGCCTGCCCAACGGCCAGCGCCTGACGGTGGAGCAGTTGCAGCAGCAGGGGCTGGATCTGGGTGCCAGCGGCGCCTTCGAGGAGCTCTACTACCTGCTGGAGGACGCCTTCATCGGCGAGCGACTCAACCCCGCCTTCCTCTATCAGCTGCAGGCGATGCAGCCGTTCAACACCAACCCGGTGTTCGCCATCCTGCACGAGTCCATCTATTGCGAAGGGAGCGCCAGCAACTGGGCGGCCGAGCGGGTCAGGGGCGAGTTCCCGGCCCTGGCCTGGGCGCCGGGCAAGGATTTCGCCTTCACCGGCGAGATGATCTTCCCCTGGATGTTCGAGCAGTTCCGCGAGCTCATCCCGCTGAAGGAAGCCGCTCACCTGCTGGCCAAGAAGGCGGACTGGGGCCCCCTCTACGACCCGGTGCAGCTGGCCCGCAACCAAGTGCCGGTGGCTTGCGCCGTCTATGCCGAGGACATGTACGTGGAGTTCGACTACAGCCGCGACACCCTCAAGGGGCTTGGCAACAGCCGCGCCTGGATCACCAACGAGTACGAGCACAACGGTCTACGGGTCGATGGTGAGCAGATCCTGGACCGACTCATCCGCATGAATCGGGATCGCTGATCCCGCCGGGCTCGCGCCCACAGCAAGACGACAATATCGAGGGCGGCCCATGAGCCGCCCCGCCCCCTGGAAGCAGCACAAAATAATAAGGACACCCATTGGATCATCCGGAAATATCGGCCGGCTGGCTGAGCCGCCTCTTCTATCACTGGACCGGCCCGTTGCAACGCAAGGGGCTGACCGAGCCCCAGGTCAACCTCGACGATCTCTATCCCCTGTTGCCGGAAGACAGGCGCGATGGCCGTGCCGACGCCTTCCTCGCGCTCACCGCCGCCCAGCCGGTGCGCCCCTGGCCCATCACCGCCTTTATCTGGCGCCAGTATCGCGGCCGCATCGGCCTGCTTACCCTGCTGCAGCTGCTTGGCATGCTGGCCACCCTGGCCAGCCCCTGGCTGCTCAACCACAGCATGACCCAGCTTGGCACCGGCGCTGACACCGGCCACAAGCTGTTGCTGGCCCTGGCCCTGTTCGCCTCCGTGCTCGCCTCCGGCATGCTGGCGGAGCACTCGCTGCAGCTGGCGCTCAAGATGCACGTGCCCATCCGCCGCCTGCTGGCCGAGTCCCTGCTCGCCAAGGTGATGAAGCTGGGCGGCAAGAGCTTCGATGACCGGGCCGGTGGCCGAGTGCAGAACCTCATCAACCGGGACGTGTGGGACATTACCTGGATTCTGGCAGACCCCGCCATGCCGCTCACCATGCTGCTGCAACTGCTCGGCACCATCGCCCTGCTGGTGTGGCAGGTGGGCAGCGCCGGCCTGGTGGGCTTTGCAGTGCTCACCCTGCTGTTGCTCATCTCCACCCGGGTGGTGCGGCGTATGAACCAGCAGGAACAGCAGCTCAAGCGCCAGCAGGACGAGCGCAACGGCATCCTGGCAGAGTACATCAAGAAGCTGCGGCTGGTACGCCAGAACGGGCTCAGCGCCTTCTTCACCGGGGCCGCCGGCCACAAGCGCCAGCAGGAGCTGGGGGTGCTGGGACGAGTGCTCCGGCTCGATGCCATCAACGAGAGCCTGATGCTGAGCACCCCGCTGCTGGTGACCCTGGCCACCTTCACCACCTATCTGGTGTCGGGCAGGGAGCTCACCCTGCCCCAGGTGTTCACCACCATCGCCCTGTTCACCGTGCTGCGCATCCCCATGATGCGGCTGCCCTATCTCATCCGCACCTTGATCAACTTCAACACCGGCTTCAACCGGCTGTGCGAGTTCCTCAACAGCCCCGAGCAGCATCGGGATCTCACCGACTCAAGCTTGCCGGTGGGGGCCCTGCAGCTCGACAACGTCACCGCCTTGCACCAGCAAAAAACCGTGCTGCAGGGAGCCAGCCTGTTTATCCAGCCGGGGGAACTGGTGGGGATCACCGGCGCCACCGGGGCGGGCAAGAGCTGCCTGCTGCACCTGGTCGCCGGCTTTGACGACAGCTTCGAGGGCAGCATCCGCCGCCACGGCCGGGTCGCCCATCTGGGCCACAAGCCCTGGCTGATGAACGACACCATCCGCAACAACATCCTGTTTGGCCAGCCCTGGCACGCCGAGCGCTATCGCTGGGTGCTGGGGGCCTGTGCGCTGGGCGCCGACCTCGAACTGCTCAGCCACGGCGATCAGACCCTGGTGGGCGAGCTCGGCACCCGCCTCTCCGGCGGCCAGCAGCAGCGAGTCGCCCTGGCCCGCGCCCTCTACGCCCGGGCCGACATCCTGCTGCTGGACAACCCCCTCTCGGCGCTCGACCCCATCGTCTCGGCCCAGGTGCTGGAGCGGGGGCTCGCCTTCAAGCCGGGGCCGACCCGGCTCCTGGTCAGCCACGACCCGGACGTGCTGGCTCACTGCGATCGGGTGATCCGCATCGAGCAGGGTGAACTGGTGGAGCTCGATGCCCACCAGCTGGCGGATCTTATCCAGCATCCCCAGCCCACCCCGCCGGTGCCGCCCCAGGAGGCGGAGCAGTTCAGCGAGGAGAAGGTGGTGGAGGGCAAGGTGGACTGGGGGCTGTTCGGTTTCATGTGGCAGCGCCTGGCCGCGCCCGGCGCCATCCTGCTCGCCCTGCTGCTCACCCTGGGTCAGGAGGGGCTGCGCATCGCCTCGGATCTCTGGCTCGGCGGCAAGGCCGGGGTGACCGAGGTGAGCGAGCTGCTCGGCATCTATGTGCTGCTGGGGGCGGGCTCCCTCACCTGCATCATGGTGGTGCGGGTTATCAACTACAAACTCGGCCTCAAGCTGGCCTGGACCCTGTTTGACGGCATGCTGGGGCGCATCAGCCGCGCCCCCATGGCCTTCTTCGACAAGGTGCCGCAGGGGCGCATCCTCAACCGCTTCGACCGGGATCTGGGGGAAGCCCAGGAGATCCTGCTGTCGATGCTGATGGGGCTGTTCGGCATGCTGGTGTCGGTGGCGCTGCAGGTGGTGGTGATCGGCATCAACATGCCGCTGTTGTTGCTCATCGCCCCCCTGGTGGGCTGGGCCCTCTACGTGCTGCAGCGCCGCTACCGGGCGGTGCAGCTCAAGCTGCGGCGGCAGGCATCGGTGCTGCGCTCGCCGCTCTACATCAGCATCAGCGAGACCATCCGTGGCGCCCCCGCCCTGCGCCTGGCCGGGGCCGAGCGCTTCGCGCTGGATCAGGTTCTGCTGCACTATGACAACAACCTGCGCAGCTGGTACACCACCACCTCCATCAACCGCTGGCTCGGCATGCACCAGACCCTGCTCTCCGCCGCTCTGGTGGGCGCCGTGGCGCTGATGGTGGCCTTTGGCAACAGCTCGCTGCTGGGGGCCGTGGCCATCACCTACGCCTTTACCGCCTCGGCCATGCTCAACTCCCTCATCCGCACCTTCGCCGAGGTGGAGCAGGTGATGAACGCGGTGGAGCGGGTGCGCGAATACAGCGAAATAGAGAGCGAGCGCCAGGAGGGGGAGGCCCTCGCCACCCCTCACCCCAAGGTGCGCTTCGACAACCTGGGGCTGCGCTACCCCCAGGCCAGCCAGTGGGCGCTGCACAAGGTCAACTTCGAGCTGGCCCCCGGCGAGAAGGTGGGCGTGTGCGGCCGTACCGGCGCCGGCAAGAGCTCGCTGCTGGGGGTGCTGCAGGCCATGTATCCCGCCACCCAGGGGGAGATCTACTACGGCGAGCAGCCGCTCTCCCGGCTGGCCCCGGAGGCGGTGCGCGATCTCTACGACACCGTCTCCCAGATCCCGCTCACCTTCTTCGGTACCCTGCGGGCCAACCTGGCGCCCCTGACCGAACATGACGACGCGGCACTGGAGCAGGCGCTGACCCGGGTGGGGCTGGACGAGCGCTGCGCCGGCCGGCTGGACGAGGAGCTCGACAAGCTGCAGCTCTCCGCCGGCGAGACCCAGTTGCTGGTGATCGCCCGCATCCTGCTGTCGCGCCGCCCGCTCATCGTGCTGGACGAGGCCACCTCGGATCTCGACCACGGCGGCATGCGCAAGATGGCGGAGCTGCTCTATCGCTACCGGCCGGAGGCCAGCTACCTGGTGATCGCTCACCATCTGGAGCCGCTGCTGTCAGTGGACAAGGTGGTGGTGATGGAGGCCGGCACAGTAGTGGAGCAGGGCTCGCCGGTGAGTCTGCTGGCCAACTCCCACTCCCGTTTCCACCAGCTGTTCGTGGGTCAGGTGAACCGCCAGGTGTCCCAAACGGCCTGAGCACCAAAAATGACAAGGGCTGCCCGCGGGCAGCCCTTGTTGCTTGAGCAGAGCCTCAACGCTCCATGATCTGGGTGACGTCATCCTTCTTGATCATCACCTCCCGCCCCTCGGTGTCGTAGTAACGGTACATGCCGGTACTCTCATCCAGCTTGGGTTTGCTGTCGGTGGTGATCATCTTGCCATCCTTGGTGCTCATGATGTATTGCGAGCTGCACCCCGCCAACGCCAGGGCACACACCAGGATCATCATCAGTTGCTTCATCGCCTGTTTCGCCTCCCGCTTCACCCTCACCACGAGGGTGGTGACTGAAGCCTAGCTCAACCAGATGAGCCCGTTTGCCGCCCTTGCCGCAACGGGATCAACATCAAGAATCAGTTACTTGCGCCCACCCGGTTTGCTACTGCCACCACCTCCGGTCCCGGACCCACAGCCAAGCGCCAGCTTGTCAGCGGCCGCCTTCGCCTGCACCAGACCGTAGCCGAAGCTGTTGTCGCGCCCCAGCGCCCCCAGATCCTGGGCGCTGCTGCGCAGGGTCTGGCGCAGCTGATCGTTGCTGCACTCCAGTCGCTGCGACCAGACCAAGGCGGCCACCCCGACCACGTGTGGCGTCGCCATCGAGGTGCCGCTGTAGTAGGCGTACCCGGTCGGCACTGTGGAGAGCACAGAGACGCCGGGGGCGGCCAGCTCCACCTGATCGTTGCGCTGGGAGAAATAGGCCAGCTGCTTGTTGGCATCGATGGCGGCCACGCTCACCACGCTGCTGTAGGAAGCGGGATAGGACTTGCTGGTGTTGCCCGCATTGCCCGCCGCCGCCACGCTCAGCACGTTCTGGCTGTAGGCCTGGTTGAAGGCTCTCTCTTCGGTCTTGCTGGGTACGCTGCCCCCCAGACTCATATTGATGACCATGCGGGTGAAGCCGCGGCTGCTCATCCCCTGCTTGCAGGCATTGAGCGCCCCCACCAGGTTGGAGGAGTAGGCCCAGCCGTTGGCCCCGAACACCTTGACGATCTGCAGCGGCACGCTCTGATTCGGCAACACCCCGAGCACGCCCTGATCGTTACCCCCTACGGCGGCTATGGTGCCCGCCACATGGGTGCCATGGCTGTTCTCGTCGCTGTCCCAGTTGCCGGTACCGGCATCGTCATAGCCCTGTACCAGATTGGTGTCGTGCGGCAGATCGGGGTGGTTGATGCTGTAACCCGAGTCGATGATGCACACCAGCACTTCGCCGGCGGCGGCATCGCTCAGTTGCGGCGCCTGCACCATAGGAATGCCGTAGGGCAGGGTCTCGGCGCTGACATAGCGCTTGGCATCCGGCTCCACCCAGAGCACGTTGGGATTGTGCGCCAGCGCCGTGGCGGCGGCCGACGGCAACCAGAGTGCCAGAGCATTTTGCTCCTTCAGCGCCAGGGCCAGCTCACCGCCCATCCCCCGGCTCTGGGCCAGTACGGCCGCCTCCGCCCCCGGCTTGAGCTGCACCAGATAACGCGCCCGCTCGGCGGCCATCGCCCCCTGTCCCAGCACGCCCGCGACCAGCAGGCCTATCCATATCCGTTTCATCAGTCACTCCTCACGTCGATCTGATATCCCTTCGCAAAAAGTGTAGTGTCCCCTCGCCCGTGCTACGAATGCGGCAACAAAAAGGCCGGACATGGGTCCGGCCTGCTCTGGATTATCAATTACTTGGCTGGCTTGCGCTCGCCGGTAACCGTGGGGTTCTTGGGATCGGCACTCCACTCGTACCAGCCGCCGTCGTAGACGCTGATCCGCTTCCAGTCCATCAGCCAGGCGTAGAAGAAGGCCTCGGAGGCGCGCCAGCCGGTACCGCAGTAGAAGGCGGCCTGCTGGGTCGGCTCTATGTTCCACTCATCCCACATGGCGAGGATCTCGCGGGCCGGCTTCATGGTGCCGTCCGGGTTGTGGAAGTCGCTCATGCTGTTGGCATCCACCCCACCACGACCCCACTTGGCGCCGGGAATGTCGCCCTTCGGCTTGATGTAGCTGTAGCCGGAGGTGTTGCCGACGAACTCGTCCCAGGTGCGCACGCTGACCAGGGCGCCGTCGGGCTGCTTGAGCAGCTCCTTGGCCTGACTCAGGGTGGTGTAGTACTCGGGATGGGCCGGGATGGCGACGCCGAACTCCTTGGCTGGCTTGAAGGTGTTGGCCAGCCCGGTCTCGGTACGCAGGTGCTGCACGAACCAGGCATCCAGGCCGCCGTCCAGCAGCCGCACGTCCTCGACGCCCGCATACATCATCAGGTGGGCCGCGCGGGCCGCCGCCATGGTGTTGCGACCGTAGAGGATGACGGTGGTGTCGTGGCGGATGCCGTTCTCCAGCAGCAGCTTTTTGAGCGCCTCGTCAGAGACCTTGTTCCACAGCGGCTCCTCTTCCAGCCGGTTGGTGTCGATGTAGCCGGCCCCCGGGATATGGCTCAGCAGATAGGCCTTGGGTGAACCCCACGCCACCTCGAACAGCTTCCAGTCGCCCTTGGGCGCAGCCACCACCGGCTTGCCCTCCTGCAGGTCGGCCAACCAGCGCGGATGGACCAGCTGCTGCCAGCGAGCCAGATGCTCGCGCGGCGCACTTTTCCAGCCCTGCAGCTCGAACAGCTGCTTGATACCCTGCTGGCGCAGCAGGCGGGCCACTTCGGCCACCTCGCGCGGAGCACCGTAGAGTGCCACCGGCCGCTCGGCCTGCAGCCCCTTGGTTGCCAGCGCCGTCGGCCACTCTTCATCACTGTACTTCCACTCGGCGGAGAGGTTCTCGGCACCGGCCACGTGGCCGCCCTGCTGCTCGCCCTCCATGGGCCAGCCCTGGTAGAACTGGCTCGGCCGGGTATCCAGAATGACCGCCGCCTTGGCCTTGGCGTCAGCCAGCGAGAGCGGTGGCAGCTCGGCTGCCAGGGTCGGCAGGGCATGCCAGAGCAACAAGGTCGCCAGGGTGGCCCGTAACAAGCTCATTATTCGTTTCATGGTGATCTCTCGATTCAGAGTGACAAGGTTAAAAAATGGAGCGGCCCAGACGCTCGGCCAGCAGTTCCAGCGCGGCCGTGCCCGCCAGCGAGTTGCCCGCCTTGTTGAGCTCGGGCGACCAGACACAGACGCACAATTCCCCCGGGATGAGGGCGATGATGCCGCCACCGACCCCCGACTTGCCCGGCATACCGACCCGATAGGCGAAATCCCCCGCCTCGTCATAGAGGCCGCAGGTGGCGAGCAGGGCGTTGACCTGCTTGGTGGTGCGGGCCGGCAGCAGCGGGGAGCTTTCTCCAAGCGGCACGCCACGGTTGGCCAGATAGATGAAGGCCCGCGCCAGATCGACGCAACTCATGCGGATGGCACAGGCATTGAAGTAGCTCTGCAGCACCTTGTCCACTTCGTTCTCGAAGTTGCCATAGGCCTTCATCAGATAGGCGATGGCCGCGTTGCGGGCGGAGTGCTGATATTCGGAGCGGGCCACTACCTGATCCGCCATGATGGCCGGGTTGCCCGAGAGGCGGCGGACCAGCTCCAGAGTGCGCTGACGCGGGGCGGTGAGGCGGGTTTCCAGCAGATCGCTCACCACCAGGGCACCGGCGTTGATGAAGGGGTTGCGGGGAATGCCCTGCTCGAACTCGAGCTGCACCAGGGAGTTGAAGGGCTGACCTGAAGGCTCCTTGCCGACCCGGGCCCAGATCTCCTCTTCCTGATAGAGAGTGAGTGCCAGGGTCAGGCTCAGGGCCTTGGAGATACTCTGGATGGAGAAGGGCTCGAAGGCGTCACCTGCGGTGAACAGCTCCCCTTCCACGGTACAGACGGCGATCCCGAGCCGATCGGCCGGCACCTGGGCCAGTGCGGGAATATAGTCGGCCACCTTGCCCTGTCCGAGCAGCGGGCGCACCTCATCCAGGATGCTGGCCAGTAATTCGGATGACAACACCATAAGCGATTCCATAACTAACGTGGAGATCCCATCACCACCGACAAAAATCCCGCCAGCGGCGGGACTTGTCTATCTGCTGTCGCAGGCTGTCGAACCGGGGCGCCTGCCACAGCCGGCCTGATATCAGGCGGGTTCGCCGTACCAGAGGTCGAACAGCTCGGAAACCACCACGGCTTCCATCCCCTTGCCTTCCAGCCAGGTTTTGACGGCGGCGCGGTCTTCTTCGCTGCATTTGCCCAGCTGCTGGGTGCAGATCATCCCTTCCCAGGCCAGATGGCCGGAACCGGCGAAGGCCAGTTTGCGGGGTTCGATCACTTCATCGATCATCGCATCGACTACGGCATCGATGGTCTCTTCGGCAGTGCCGACCGGGAAGTTGAAACTGATGTCGAAGCCCATTTCCTGGAATTCATCGACGCGCAGTTTCTTGCGCAGGCGGCGGCTACGATTGGCCATGATAGCTCCTTCAGTTAGTTGACACGTTTGAAAATCAGATCCCACACCCCGTGACCGAGACGGTGGCCACGTTGTTCGAATTTGGTCAGCGGACGCCAGTCCGGACGCGCCACCCAGTTACCGGTGGCGGAGGTGTTCTCGTACCCCTCGGCGGCGCTCATCACTTCCAGCATGTGCTCGGCGTAGTTTTCCCAGTCGGTGGCCATGTGGAACACGCCACCGATGGCCAGCTTCTGGCGAATGTCCTGGGCAAAGGCCGGCTGGACGATGCGGCGCTTGTGGTGACGGCTCTTGTGCCAGGGGTCCGGGAAGAACAACTGCAGGCAGGCGAGCGAGCCGTTCGGGATCATGTGCTCCAGCACCTCGACCGCGTCGTGACAGATGACACGCAGATTGGTGACCCCCGCTTCCTGGGCTGTGCCAAGGCAGGCACCGACACCCGGTGAGTGCACTTCAATACCGATGAAGTTCTTCTCGGGGGCATTCTTGGCCATCTCCACCAGGGAGGCGCCCATGCCAAAGCCGATCTCCAGCACCACCGGGGCCTCGCGGCCAAACAGGGCAACCAGATCGAGCGGCTCCGGTGCGAAATCGATGCCCATGACCGGCCACAGCTCCTCCAGAGCCTTCTCCTGCCCTTTGGTCAGGCGGCCTTCGCGACGGACAAAGCTGCGGATCTTGCGCATGAACTTGCCGTCTTCGTTAAATACATCTTGGGTCACAGGCATAATCAAATTGCTCGTTTATTGCATCGGTCTGGGTCACAGACGACATAAATGGATTGCTAGCTATCTCGTCGTGCTGGTCACAGACGACCGAGATGAATTGCTCGTTGTTTCATCGCTCCACCTCGCCGATGAACGCGAAATTGCTCGTCATTTCATCGCTTGGCGAAACAGGGTAGCGAATTATCCCAAGATAGGCCCAAGGCGCAAGTGTTTCACGCAACAAATCCCCCGACACAGACCAATTCCGCCACCGCGATTGACAAATGCCACCCCGTTCACAGAATCTGCCGGGGCTCGGGCGCATCCTGACCTGCGCAAATAAAACCATACACAACAAAGGATTGCAGTATGAAACACACAGCATTGGCGTTTGCCATCACAGCCCTGCTGGCCGGGTGCAACACCTCCAGCAACGATTCACAGGCCCCCTCCGCCGCCGAGCAGGCCTATGAATACCTGGTGCAGCTGAGCTCCACCGCCGAGGGGATCGGCGCCAGACCCACCGGCAGCGAGGCCGAGACCCGTGCCGCCGCCTGGATCCAGGACCATCTGGCCGGCTGGGGCTACGAGGTGCAACGCCAGCCCTTCACCTACACCCAGAGCGGAACCAGCAAGGCCTCCCAGAACCTCGTCGCCGAGCTCAAGGGCAAGAGCGACAAGGTGATCCTGATCGGTGCCCACTATGACAGCACAGGCGACAAGCAGGGCTCCGAGGGAGCCACCGACAACGGTGCCGGGGTCGCAGCCCTCTTGGCGGTCGCCGAAGCACTCAAGGGGCAGACCCTGCCCTACACGGTACGCTTCGCCTTCTTTGGCGCCGAGGAGAACGGCCTCAACGGCTCCAAGGCCTATGCCGCCAGCCTCGACAGCGCCGCCGTTGCCAAGCTGCTGGCCATGGTGAACTACGACACCATCGCCGGGGGCGACCTCGTCTACGTTCACTCGGCCCACTCCAACGTGGCCAAGTACAAGTGTGCCGACCCGAGCCGCTACAGCTTCGATCCCAAGGTGCGGGATCGCCTGCTGACCATCTCCAAACAGACCGCCACCCCGTTTGCCATTCATCCCAGCTATGATGGCTACCCTGAGGGGGAGACCGGCGGCTGGTCCGATCATGCGCCGTTCGCCTGCCTAGGGGTGCCCGTCGCCTACGTGGAGGCCACCAACTTCACCATCAACGGGGAAGATGGCTATGACGGCTACTCCCAGACCACCAATCCGGCGCTGTGGGACTGCTACGACGAGGCCACCAAGAGCGCCTGCGATCGGGGCAGCGAAACCCAGTGGGGCAAGATCTGGCATACCCAGTATGACCGCCTCGACAAGATGGCCGAGCTGTTCCCGGGCCGGGTACAGCAGCAACTCGGCGCCAACACCGAGCTGATGCTCCGCTTCCTCAGGGAGCCGGGGCTGTAACCCTGCCATCTCGCCGCTGAACCGGGGCTTTTACGCCTCGCGGCCTTCCCCGGCCGATAAAATTCGGGCAGGTGCCAAACCTGCCCTTTTTTATCGATTTTTGTTACAGCCATTGCCTCATTTTTTAAATCTGATACAAACGGATAACTTGGCGGTCGAATGGAGCGACCGCTCACCACGCCAGAGAGAATCCTATGCAGCCCTTTTTTGCCCAGCGCTTCGA
Organism: Aeromonas sp. s3; assembly: GCF_040907805.1. NCBI lineage: Bacteria > Pseudomonadati > Pseudomonadota > Gammaproteobacteria > Aeromonadales > Aeromonadaceae > Aeromonas > Aeromonas sp. s3. The sequence continues at coordinate 14,882 of NZ_JBFOCQ010000014.1, read as the reverse complement.
GAAGGTAGAACCTTCCTTCATCCGCGAGATCCTCAAAGTTGCCGCCAATCCGGAGATCATCTCCTTCGCCGGCGGCCTGCCCAATCCGCACCTGTTCCCGGTCAAGGCCATCGAGCAGGCCTGCCAGGACGTGCTGCGCGAGCAGGGCGCCGCGGCCCTGCAGTATGCGGCCACCGAGGGCTTCGCCCCGCTGCGCCAGTACATCGCCGACCGCTATCTGGCCCGCCACGGCATGCAGGTCAATCCGGACAACATCCTCATCACCAGCGGCTCCCAGCAGGCGCTGGATCTGCTGGGCAAGGTGCTGATCGACGAGGGACAAGACCTCATCATCGAGGAGCCGGGCTATCTTGGCGCCATCCAGGCCTTCTCCGTCTATCAACCTGCCTTCAAGCCCATCACCCTGGGTGAAGAGGGGCTGGATCTGGCGGCGCTGGATGCGCTGCTGGCGAGCGGCTCCAACGCCAAGCTGCTCTACGGCGTGCCCAACTTCCAGAACCCGAGCGGCGTCTCCTACAGCCGCGCCAATCGCGAGGCGCTTGCCGAGCGGCTGGTACGCCACGAGCTGCTGATGGTGGAAGACGACCCCTACGGCGAGCTGCGCTTCGAGGGCGAGCACCTGCCCCCCATCGCCAAGCTGGCGCCGAACAATACCGTGCTGCTCGGCTCCTTCTCCAAGACCGTCGTCCCGGCCTTCCGCCTCGGCTGGATGCTGGTGCCGGACTGGCTGCGCAAGAAGGTCACCATCGCCAAGCAGGCGACAGACCTGCACAGCAACGCCTTCAGCCAGCAAGTGCTGCACCGCTTCCTGATCGACAACTCGCTGGACGCCCACCTCGAGAAGATCAAGGAGGTCTATGGCCGCCAGCGCGCCGCCATGGAGGCCGCCCTGGCCCGTCACTGCCCGCCTGGCGTCAGCTATACCCGACCGGAAGGGGGCATGTTCCTCTGGCTGACCCTGCCCGCCAGCGTCAGCGCCATGGCGCTGTTTGACGAGGCGATCAAGGAGAAGGTGGCCTTCGTACCGGGCGCTCCTTTCTATGTGCGCCCCGAGATCCAGAACACCCTGCGCCTGAGCTTCTCCTGCGTGGATGAAACCACCATAGAGGAGGGGGTCAAGCGTCTGTGCCGCGCCCTCGCCCGCATGCTCTGACAGGCCTCGGGATGAAAAAAAACCAGCGACTAGGTCGCTGGTTTTTTTATGGGTGGCGGGCTGGCTCAGGCCTTTGCCAGCAGGGCGGCAAACTCCTTCATCGGCATCGGCCGGCCAAAGAGATAACCCTGCAGGAAGGTCACCTGACGCGCCCGCAGATAGGCGGCCTGCACCTCGTTCTCCACCCCTTCGGCCACCAGTTGCAGACCGAGCCGGGTCGCCAGATCGATGACGTTCTCGACGATATGGCTGGAGAGGGCATCCGAGCCGATCATGCCGACGAAGCTCTGATCGATCTTGAGAAAGTCCACCTGGAACTGCTGCAGGTAAGTGAGGCTGGAGTGGCCGGTGCCGAAGTCGTCGATGGCGATGAAGACGCCCAGCTGATGCAGCTCGGCAAACAGCCGGTCGGTCGTCTCGTCCGCCACGATCAGCTCCCGCTCGGTCAGCTCCAGCACCAGCTTGACGGGGTTCTCCCGAAACGCGTTGATGAACTGGCGACAATCCTCCACCAGGCTCAGATCCTTGCAGTGACTGGCGCTGATGTTGAAGCCGAAGTGGAACCCTCTGGGCAGGCTGTGCACTCGGCCTGCGAACTGTTCGCGCACCTGCTCCATCAGCAGGCGGGTCATGGGCACGATGAGGCCGCTGTCTTCGGCCAGCGGGATGAAGCGATCCGGCGAGATGAGGCCCTGGCGCGGATGCTGCCAACGCATCAGCACCTCGCAGCCGCTCCAGTGAGCGTCGTCACCGGTCACTACCGGCTGCAGGTAGGGGATGAACTCCCGCTGATCCAGCGCTCGCCGCAGCTCCTGGGAGGGAGAGGTCGAGCGGCCGGTCAGCCAGTAGACCAGACAGCCCACCACCAGCCCCAGCAGGGGATAGATGATGAGGCTGGCGCGGGAGTAGGTCCAGATGTGGCTGCCGTACTCGTCATAGGAGAGCTCGGTGACGACCCGAAACGGGTACTTGCCGGAGACCTGCTCCAGCGACCCCAGCACCACGGGCGGCACCTCGTCATGGATCTGGCCGTTGGCCAGCATGCTCTGTGCCCCGATCACCAGGGTCAGCGGCGAGTTGCGGCTGAGCATGTCGAGGATGTTGTGCAGATAGTAACCGTCGACCCCGACCAGCACGCTGTACTCCCCCACCGGCTGGCGATAGACCACCAGAGGCCGATCCGGGGTCACCGGGTTGCCCCGCATCAGATCCAGCTGGCCGTTGGCGTAGTCGGCCAGCTTGAAGGGGCCATGATAGGAGCCATAGAGCGAGGTGCAGTAGACCACTTCCCCCCTGGCCAGGTTGACGGTGCGCACGTCCGGTATGGTGGCCACCTGATCCCGCAGCCCCTGCACCACCTCCTCGCAGGGGCGCCCGACGCTGCCCTCTACCATGGCGGCCGCCTGGTGAGCGTGATCCAGGGTGCGCTCCAGCATGTTGCGAGCATGGAGCAGGCGCTCTTCGGCATCCTGTTTCATGCCGGCAAAGGTCTGCCAGGAGACGATCAGCACGCCGAGCAGCAGGGGCAGCAGGCCGGCCAGCAGTGCCGCCCCCAGCCGGGTATAAAACTGGCGCAACCTCAAACGACGAAACGGCATACTCCCCCTCGCTGCAACGGTGAAAAGGCGGACGAGTCTACTCCTATCCCCTTTCCTGACAAGCATCTTCTGATGCATTGGACAACAGGGCAAGGCGCCCCGTCAGGGCAGGCGGCATGACGGCTCACACCCTGGGTGAGCGCCGCCCACGTCTGCAGTGACGATTATAATCTTTGCAAAAACAGTTGCTTGTTCATCTTGCGCAGGCCCACTAGAGTAGAGCCAACAGCGTCAGGGAGTCTGGATATGAAAATATTGATCACGGGCGGGACGGGCTTTATCGGTCGCCGCCTGGTGGCCCACCTCAAGGTAGCGCACGAGGTGCTGGTGCTGACCCGCCAGGGCAGCCGCGCCTACGATCTGCTCGGCCACGACGTCAAGCTGATCGATACCCTGGACCAGCTCGACAACCTCAACGACGTGGATGCGGTCATCAACCTGGCGGGAGAACCCATCGCCGCCGGCCGCTGGAGCGAGCGGCGCAAGCAGCAACTCTGCGACAGCCGCTGGCTGCTGACAGAGCAGCTGGTCGATCTCATCAAGCTCTCCGACACCCCGCCCAGGGTGCTGATCAACGCCTCCGCCATCGGCTGGTATGGCCGCCAAGGTGATGCGCCGCTGGACGAACAGTGCCAGACCCCTCACGATGAATTCACCCATCAGCTCTGTCAGCAGTGGGAAACCCTGGCCCGCGAGGCCCGCAGCAAGCATACCCGGGTCTGCATCGTGCGCATCGGGCTGGTGCTCGGCACCGACGGCGGCGCCCTGCCCAGAATGCTGCCTCCCTATCGCCTCGGCCTCGGCGGCCCCATGGGCACGGGAAACCAGATCATGAGCTGGATCCACATTCAGGATCTGGTGCGCGCCATCCTGTTCCTGCTGGATCACGAGGAGTGCGACGGCCTCTTCAACGGCACGGCGCCCCAGCCGGTCAGCAACCGCGAGTTCAGCCAGACTCTGGCCGGCACCCTGCACCGGCCGCACCTCTTCTTCGTGCCAGCCCCCCTGTTGCAGCTGCTGATGGGCGAGGCGGCCGATCTGCTGCTCACCGGCCAGAGGGTGCTGCCAACCCGTCTGCAGCAGGCCGGCTTCCACTTCACCTACCCGGAACTGCCCCAGGCCCTTGCCAATCTGCTGAGCACTGCCCGCTGACCGGGCTCTTCAGCCAACCGGATAATAATCAGCCCGGCCATTGGCCGGGCTGATTATTATTGTGCCTTGCGGCATCCGTACAGGATGCGGTGATCAGAGCAGGCCCTGTCCCAGTCCCCGCAGCCGATCGCTCAGGGTGCCCGCCAGCAGCTGGCGCTGCATACCCTGCCCCGCCAGCGTCACCAGCACGGCCCCCAGCAGCGGCAGACCGGCCCAGATGGCCCAGTGGAACTGCCACTGCCCCTCGAACCACCACCACTGCAGGCCGAGGGAGCAGAGCTCGACCACCATGGCGGCGCACAGCCCCGCCAGCAGGCCGCTGGCAACCAGCTCCCAGCGCAACATCTTCCTGAGCAGCTCGCTGCCGGCCCCCAGGGTGCGCATCAGCAGCAGCTCCCGGCGCCGATGGGCCATGCTGGCCTGGGTCTGGGTCAGCAGCACCAGCAGCGCCGCCACCGTCACCAGCCCCAGCATCAGCCCCAGCGCCCGGCTCACCTGATCCGACACCGCCGTCAACCGCACGATCAAATCGTCCACATCGATCAGGCTCACCGTGGGGTGTCGGCGGATCAGCTCCACTTCGGCCACCCGGCCCTGCTCCGGCAGACGATAGCTGCCGAGCCAGGTCTGGGAGAAGGGAGCCAGTACGTCGGGCGAGAAGATCATGTAGAAATTGGGGCGCATGTTGTCCCACTTGATGGCCCGCAGGCTGGTCACCTTCGCCTTGAAACTGCGCCCCTCGATGGTAAAGCCCAGGGTGTCGCCAAGGGCGATGTCGAGCCGCTTGGCCAGATCCTTGTCCACCGATACCTGGCCGGGGCCGTCCAGCCAGCGTCCTGCGGTCAGGGTATTGTCCGGCGGCAGGGTGGCGGTGGTGGTGAAGTTGAGCTCGCGATTGACCCCCTCGCGGCCATCTTCATCCGTGTCGCGCACCGCCTCGCTGGCGATGCTGACCAGCCGGCCACGCACCATGGGGTAGAAGTCCGAAGTCATGGCCCCCGCCTGGCGCAGATCGGCCAGGATCCCCTCCCGCTCCCCGTCTGCCACGTTGACCAGGAAGCGGTTGGGGGCATCCGCCGGCAGCCGGGCCGAAAACTCGCCGAGCAGGTCGACCCGTGCCGCCCAAAGCAGACCGAACAGCATGAGTGCCAGCGCAAAGCCCGCCAGCTGGAACAGACCACTGCCCCGCTCGCGGGAGAGGTGGCTGATGGCCAGCCGCAGCGCATGGGGGCCCTGTACCCGCCGCCCCAGTCGCAGCAGCAGGGAGGCGATCACTGCCAACAGCCCCATCAGCAGACCCATGCCGCCGATCAGCCCCAACGCCAGAGTCGCATCGGCGGTGAAGCCCCACACCAGCCCAAACAGGCCGAGCAGCGCCACCGGCAACGCCAGCCAGGGCGGGATCCCCGCCTCCAGCTCGCGGCGCAGCACCCGCAGCGGCGGCACCTTGAGCAGACGCAGGAAGGGCACGAAGGCCAGCAGCAGGGTGATGAAGAAGGCCACTGCCAGCCCCAGCGCAAAGGGGCGCCACGACGGCGGCGGCAGATCGGCCGGCAGCAGGTTGCCCAGTAGATGCAGGGTCAGCCACTGCATGGCGCTGCCCGCCACCAGACCGAGCAGGGCGCCCGCCAGGGTCAGCGACAGCAGCAGGGTGCCCATCAGTTGCCAGAGCGTGCGCCGCGACGCGCCGAGCGTCTTGAGCAGCGCCACCATGTTGGTCTGGCGCTCGGCGAAGTGACGGACCGCGATGCCCATGGCCAGCGCTCCCAGCAGCACCCCGGCCAGGGAGGCGAGCCGGAAGAAGCGCTCGGCATTGGCCAGCGAGCGGCCCACCTGAGAGCCCTGGTCATCCGGCTTGATCAGCTTCTGCCCCGCCTTGAGCCTGGGTTTGAGCCAGCGTTCATACTCGGCCACCTGCTCGCGGGAGCCCTTGAACAGGTAGCGCCACTGCTGGCGGCTACCTGGCAGCAGGGCGCCGGTCGCCTCCACATCGGCGCTGTGGATCAACGCCCTCGGCGCCAGCAGGAAGGGGCTGAAGCCCTGATCCGGCTCCTGACCCAACACTCCCGCCACCTTGAGCACCGTATTGCCCACTTCCAGCTCATCCCCCGGCTTGGCCGCCAGCAGCTGCATCACCCGGGCGGAGAGCCAGATCTCGCCGGGCGCCGGCGCCCGCTGGGGGGTCAGCTCCAGCTTGCCGTAAAAGGGGAAATCCTCAGGCACGGCGCGGATGGAGGCCAGCTGCAGAGCATCCCCATGAAACAGCATGCTGTTGAAGCTGACCGTGGTCTGCACCGCCAGACCCGTTTTGGCCGCCTGTTCGAGCCAGACGGCCGGCGCCGGCGTGGCCGAGCGCAGCGCCCGGTCGGCACCGATAAAGTCTCGCCCCGAGGCTTTGAGCCCGGCATCCAGCCGATCCGCCACCAAGGCCACGCTCAGTACACAGGCCACACTCAGCGCCAGCGCCAGCACGAACCAGCGCAGCTCGCCGTTGAATCCTTCGCGCCGCAACAGGCGCAATCCCAGTCGCCACTGACTCATCACAACTCCCTGACTCTTGTGTCTTCGGATGCTGACGCAGCCGCCTCCAGTCGCCCCGCCGCCATCACCAGCTGCCGCTGGCAACGCCGGGCCAGGTCGTGATCATGGGTCACCACCACGAGCGTGGTGCCGTGCTCGCGGTTGAGCTCGAACAGCAGCTCGATCACCCGCTCCCCGGTCTTGCTGTCGAGGTTGCCGGTGGGTTCATCGGCCAGCAGCAGGCTGGGCTTCGTCATGAAGGCGCGGGCGATGGCGACCCGCTGCTGCTCGCCGCCGGAGAGACGCGGTGGCAGATGGTGCAGCCGTTCACTGAGGCCGACCGCCGCCAGCAACTCGCGGGCCCGCGGCTCGCAGCGGGTCTCGCCGCGCAGCTCGGCGGGCAGCATGACGTTCTCCAGCGCGCTCAGGGTGGGCAGCAGCAGGAAAGACTGGAAGATGAACCCCACCTGCTCGGCCCGCAGTCGGGCACGCCCCTCCTCGTCCAGCTTCAACAGCGACTGGCCGAGGATCTCGATATCCCCCTGGCTCGGCAGATCGAGCCCGGCCAGCAGCCCCAGCAGGGTAGACTTGCCGGAGCCGGAGGCACCGACCAGCGCCACCGTTTCGCCGCTATTGACTTGCAGGTCGATCCCTTCAAGGATGGTGAGGCTTTCCTGGCCCAGGCGCACTGTCTTGCCCAGGCCCTTGACGTTGATAATGGGAGTTGAATTCATGACGCGTTTCCTGTTTGCCTTGTGCTGCCTGGTGTCATCGGTGCAGGCCCAGACCTTGCTGGTGCTGGGCGACAGCCTGAGTGCGGGTTATCAGATGCCGGCGGAGCAGAGCTGGCCTGCCCTGCTCAATCAGAAATGGCAGCAACAGGGGGGTAAACATCAGCTTATCAATGCCAGCATCAGTGGTGAAACTACGCAAGGGGCGCTGGCCAGATTACCCGCCCTGCTCAAGGAACATCAACCGGACTGGGTGCTGATCGAACTGGGTGGCAACGATGGGCTACGCGGGTTCGCACCGGCCATCACCCGGGACAATCTCACCAAAATGGTGGCCCTGACCAAGGCGCAACAGGTAAAAACCGTGTTGACCCAGATCCAGCTGCCCCGCAACTACGGCGCCCGCTACCTGCGCCAGTTCGAGCAGATCTTCCCGGAACTGGCCAGCGCCAATCAGCTGCCGCTGATGCCCTTCTTCATGGATGATATTGCGCTGCGCCCTGAACTCATGATGAACGATGGCATCCACCCCACCGCCGCCGCTCAGCCGCAGATCCGCGACCGGGTGGCCAGCTTCATCGAGCCGCTGCTGACCCAATGAGTCTGCCATGGCGCCTCGTCCGCCATCCGGGTCTAACGGCCCAATAAAAAATCCCGCCTTGGCGGGATTCTTTATTGCTCCTGAATCAGCGCTCCAGGATCTGGCGCAGCCGTTCCTGAGCCACGCCAACCAGCAAGTCTGGCTGGAACTTGGAGATGAAGCGATCGCAGCCCACCTTCTTGACCATGGCCTCGTTGAAGTTGCCACTCAAAGAGGTGTTGAGGGTGATGAAGAGATCGGACATGCGGGCATCGCTGCGAATTTCGTGGGTCAGCCGGTAGCCGTCCATCTCCGGCATCTCAGCATCGGTGATCATCAGCAGGATCTCGTCGGTCACCTTCTTGCCCGCATCGCACCACCCCTTGAGCAGGTTGAGCGCCTGCAGCCCATCCTGGCATTCGATCACCTCCAGTCCCAACTGGCCGAGGGTCTCGCGCACCAGGTTGCGAGCCGTGCTGGAGTCGTCGACGATGAGCACCTTGCGGCCATGCATTTCCGGCAGGATATCCCGATCCAGCACCTCTTCCGAGATGCGGATGTCGTAGGTGATGATCTCGGCCAGCACCTTCTCCACGTCGATGATCTCGACGATCTGGTCAACACCATCCTCCGGGATGCGGGTGATGGCGGTCAGGTAGTTCGCCCGCCCGGCCGAGCGCGGTGGCGGCAGAATGTCCTTCCAGGTCATGTTGACGATGTTGGCCACCTGGCCGACCAGAAAGCCCTGAATGGTGCGGTTGTACTCGGTGATGATGAGGTTGGACTCGGCATCGATGGGCATGGGGCGCATGCCGATGGCGCTGCGCAGGTTGATCACCGGAATGGAGGTGCCACGGATGTTGGCCACCCCGCTGATGTTGTGGTGTGCACCGGGCATCTTGTTGAGGTGAGGCAGCTTGACCACTTCCCGTACTTTGAACACGTTGATCGCAAACAGCTGCTGGGATCCCAAACGGAACATCAACAGCTCCAGGCGGTTCTCCCCTACCAACTGGGTACGCTGATCCACCGAATCCAATATGCTCGCCATATAAAGCCCTTACGTCCGTTGCCCGAGTCTCGCCATAGTATAGAAGGGTCAGAATCCCAACACGACCCGTATTCTTATCCTATGTCGGCCAGATGATGGCTGAACTTGATTAAAAAAAGCGAGACCCCGCTCGCGCCCATGCTCTCTTCAAGCCTGTCAGTAGTCATTCACCTAAATTCCCGCTCCTGGCGCACATTCACCTCCCTTTGGGGGTAAGCATCGAGCCAGCCCGATAGCTCCATCCATAAAAAAAGCGGCAGATTGCTCTGCCGCTTTTTGCCTGGGGTCGACCGGATTACTTGTCGATATCCAGCATGTTGTTATTGAGCATGTAGTCGATCACCTGGGACGAGGTGGCCGACGCGCTGCCGGTGAGGCTGTCGAACGTGTGGTTCATCAGAACTATCTCCTGGGTCACGGGGGCGGCGCTGCTCTCTTTGACCTGCAGGTGAACCCCTTCGCTGTCCTGGAAGACCGAGAGCAGGCTCTTCAGATCGTTCTGGTTGCGAGAACCGTCGTGATCCAGCAGGTCGCTCAGATCCAGCTTGTCACCCTCCGCCTTGGAGAAGTCGACCACGTAGTCTTTGGCCACGCTGCCCGCAGCTGTGTCGCCCTGCAGCCAGGTGAAGGTATCGGCACCACCATCCCCCTTGAGAATGTCATTGCCAAGCCCGCCGACCAGGATGTCATTGCCCAGACCACCGCTCAGGGTATCGTCACCGCTACCGCCAAACAGGGTGTCGTTGCCGCTGCCACCGTACAGGGTATCGTTGCCGCTCTCGCCATACAGGGTGTCGTTGCCGGCACCACCGAACAGGATGTCGTTGCCGGCACCGCCAAACAGGAAGTCATCGCCACCCTGACCGAACAGGATGTCGTTGCCATCGCCGCCGATCAGCACGTCTGCCTTGTCGTTGCTGGAGGACTGATCAAACTCGCTGGCATGGTCCGTGATGTAGTCATGGACCTGGGCATCGGTCACCGAGCCTGCGCTCAGCTTGCCGGCCACATACTGCTTGATGGCCGCGTAGCCTTCACCGTTGATGCCGGCAAAGTGGATGGCATCACCGAACAGGATGTCGTCACCGGCACCGCCGTCGATCCGGTCGCTGCCCGGCAAGTTGTTCACCGAGGTACCCAGAATGGCGTTAGCCAGGTCGTTGGCTGACACGTTGGACTGCACAATCTGATCACTGTCGAACAGCTTCAGGGTATCGATGGAGACGTTGCTGCCGATGCCGATCGCTTCCAGCGTCACGTTATTGGCCAGCAGAAGCGGCAGCACAGCCAGCGCGTTTTGCAATGCCCAGTAGTTGCTGTCATAGGAGGTAGAGATCTCGAAGGTACCATCCCCCTGTGCCTTCAAGGTCCCGATGGTGGTCGAGCTCCACTTGTTGTTATTGCCCTGCGACCACTTCTGAACATTGCCATTCGCATCGATCAGCACCCGGTTGGTGCCGCCGATGTTGGCGTAGAAGGCTTCACCCGGCACATAGTTGTTGACGTTGACAAACGAATCGAGACGCTCGTTGGTCTTCGTATTCACGATCGGGTTGGTATCTTCATAGTCGTAATAGGTGTTTGGTGCCCCATCGGTAATGAAGTACGCCAGGTTCTTCGCATTGGCGTTGTTCTTGGCGGTGTCGCTGTTGAACCAGTTGGAGGTTGTCTTGAGCGCATCCTCGTAGTTGGTCGCCCCACCATTCCAGTAACTGCCGTCCATGCTGTCGAGCACGGCCTGCAACTTGGTCAGGACATTGGGATCCTTCAAGTCTACGCTGATGGACTTGTTGGCCTGACTGTCGAAGTCCACCAGGAAGATGTTGACCTTGCCCGCCCCCTCAGTACCGGCACTGGTCTTGAGGGTTGCAAACACCTGCGCCAGCTGGCTCTTGATGGTGTTCATGGCACTGGTGCCGATACTGCCCGAGCTGTCGACCATAAAGGCGATGTTGTAGTTCTGGCCCGGCAGCACCACGCTGCCATCCAGATCCCCGACCACGATATTGTGTTCACTGCCATAGGTACGGTTCTGATCGCCCGGCTCCCCTTCGGTAGAGAGGAAGTAGCTCATGCGGATCGAATCCTGATCCGATGCGCTGCTGGTCTGATCGGTCGCCACTTCCTTGGCGATGGCTTCGACCTTGAGGTCGAACTGGCCGGCACTGCTGCCCGGCACCCGCAGGGTCAGACCGGTCAGTTTGACGTCCAGCGCGCTCTGGTTCCACAGACCGGTCAGCGTCAGCTTGCCATCGGCCCCCACTGTGCCAAGCACGGTGGAGCCCTGATACAGAGTCGACCCCGTCGGCATGCCGGTCAGCACCAGGCTGTCGAACTGTTCGCTGCCATCCCGGTCGGTCAGGGAGGCGCTGATCTCGAGCGGATAATCCACCAAGCTGGGCGGTACCGCCGTCAGGGTGCCGTCGGTCTGGTTGAACTGGTAGATGCCGTCATCAAACTGCACCAGCTCGATGTCGTAGAGCGACTTGCTGATGGTGACGCCGTTCTCCTTGACCAGGAAGTTGAAACCGCCGTCACTTCTGCGCTCGATGACATAGTTGGCACGCGAGCCCATCAGCACGGCCAGGTCGGTACCGGCGCCGCCATACAGGGTGTCGCCACCCAGCCCGGCTACCAGAATGTCGTTGCCGGTACCGCCGTCGAGGGTGTCACCTGAGGTGGAGTTGCCACCAACCAGCACATCATTGCCCGCACCGCCGACGAAGTAATCTCCGCCGCCCTTGACGCTGACGATGTAGTCGTTGCCGCTGGTACCCACCACGCTGTCTTGAGTGGTGGTGCTGTCGGTAAAGCTGCTGGTGATGCCAAAGCTGCCCTTGTTGAAGTTGCCGCTCTGGAACGCCCCGGTGGAGATGCCGGACGACGGGTACTGGCTATAGAGCGGTACACCGTTGCCGGTCAGGCTGATGTCGACCACCGGCTTGTCCGCCACCGACGCGATATCGATCACCAGCTTGCCGCTGTTGCTCAGGTTGGCGCCGTCGCTGATCTGGTAACCAAAGCTGGCGTAGTCGCCCTGCAGGTTGCCGGTCACGACGTCATTGCCGTTGCTGGCATTGGTGCTCGACTCGTTGAGGCCCGGCACGAAGCGCAGGTGACCGTTGTCGATATCGGCGTAAGAGACAAGATCCCCCACCTTCACCGCAATCCACTGGCCGGCTGCGTTCAGGTACTCCAGCTTGCCGTTCAGCGGCAGGGTATTGATCTGCACGCTCAGGTCGGAGGCTGCCTGATCATCGCTGGCACCAAACTGGGCCCACTTCAGCACCAGCGGCGTATCTTCCTTGCCGGCACTGTAACCACCCGTGGTCACCGGCGCACGATCGTTGTCGATGATGGTACCGGTGCCGTTCTGGCCACCAACGGTCACGGTCAGGGTTTCATTCGCCTCGACCAGACGATCGTCCACTGTCGGGATGGTCACAGTAAAGCCCGACACCCCGGCCGGTACCGTGATCTTGCCGGTAGTGCTGTTGTAGGTCACCCCGTTGCTGAACTGGGCGGTGCCCCAATCAAGGCTGGAGGCCGGATTGGCGCCGCTGCCCTTGATGTTGAAGTCATACTGGGTCGCTTCCTGGGTCGCATCCGACAGCGTTACCGTGTGCAGCAGGTTGCCCCCCTCGGTCGCGCTCTCGCTGGAGACCGACTGCACGATGGGCGTAAACAGCGGTTTGGTTGCGAAAGAGCCCAGGCTGTAGTCGCCGTCGCCATCCACCACCTTGACCTGGAAGTCGATGTCGCCATCGCCCAGCGGCTTGGACATGTTCTGATACTGGAAGAACTCCCACTTGCCGGTGGCCGGGGTAAATTCCAGACGGAACACCAGGGTGCCATCGCTGGCCGTGCCGATCAGGGTATTGGCCGATTCCATCGAGGTAGTGATCAGTTTGCCGGTCGCCGTGGTCAGCCCGGTCTCGGTGGAACCGACCAGCTGCATGTAGCCCTTGCCGTCGGCGCCCCACTGCGGGGTAACCGTGCCGGAACCGTAGGCGATGGCCGGTGCCGTGGTCGCCCCGAGGAACTCGATGCTCTTCACGGTGAAGTCGCTGTTGTCGGCGTAGAGGCCGTTACCATTGTTGGTGGCCTTGATGACCATGGTATCGAAGCCACCCTGCTGCACCTGGAAGTTACCGGCATAGTCGCCACCCGCCGCGTTGGAACTGAAGGTCTGGGTACCGATCAGCACGCCGCCGCGGTAGAACTCGACCACCCCGCTCTCCAGCTCGCCACCGAACATCTGGCTGAACTTGATGTTGGCGCCATAGGCCACCTTGCCCGCATCCAGCTTGATGATCAGCTGCTCGGATGCCGAAGTGCCGTCTGCGAAGTGGCGGAAGTCCACCTCGTTGGCGAGGTTGTGGTTCGGTGAACCGACGCTGGAAACCCCCAGGCCGGCGCTGGAACCGTTGACATTGGCCGTCGTCATGGCCGAGTTGGTCGACGAGGTAAAGCCCAGCGCCGTGATGCTGAAGCCGCTCACGTTCAGGGTCGTCTGGTTGCTGCCACTGTACTTGGTCAGATCAAACAGGCCGGTCAGAGTATCCGGGATGTTGGTCTTGATGACAGAGACGGCCGCCATGTCGCCAGCCACCGGTGAGTCGTCCTCGACGATAACATCCAGAGTGCTCTTGGTGACGCCGCTGCCATCGGAAACCTCTACATCCAGCTGAAACGACAACTTGTCTTCCGAGGTCGTATCCGCGTGGTCGAGGGGACCCTTGAGGGACACGTCATAGGTCCACTCTCCCTTACCGCTGGTATTGGGTGCCGTCAGCTTGACCTCGACCACAGCCTTGTAATCGGCGCCGCCAATCGCCCCCGTGTAGCCGACCAGCGTCTTGCTGCCCGCGTCCCAGCGCCACTGGACCTGAACCCCACCGGACGTCAGGTCTGCCGGCCCGTTCAGGGAGATGTTGAGCGTACTGCTGTCAATGTCACCCACCGAGAGGGTACCGGACGCCTTGGTGGCGTTGGTTGTATCCGGGTTGCCGACCGTATCGGCAATGCCATTTGCCAGCCCCTCTTCGGAGACGACAGCCCCGTTGGAGATGGTCAGTGTCGGCAGATCGTTGACCGCATCCACCTTGATGGTCACGGTTGCGGGGCTCATATCCACGGCACCGTCGTTGTCTACCGCCGCATAGTTGAAGGTGGTGTTGCCGTTCCAGTTCGCATTCGGAGTGAAGGTGAGCTTGCCAGCATCAGCCACAGCAATGCTCTGATCAACCGTCACCGCCACACCGTTCAGGTAGAGGATGCCATTGGCAGGCAGGCTCTTGATGATGAAACTCACCACGTTGCCATCAATGTCGCTGCCACTGAGGGTCGGAATGGCGATACTGGTGGCATCTTCCTGACCGTTTGCCTGCTGGTTCGCCGTCTCCGGCGCTTCATTCAGGATCTGCGCGTTGTCGCTGCCCGGCAGGGAGACGTTGCCCGCCTTGTCGGTCTGGGTCGCCGTCACCGTCAACGACTTGCCGTTGGCCGGGATCATCTCCGTCCAGCTGATGGTGCCATTGTTGTAAACAAAGCTATTTGCCGGCTGCCCGCTTGTCAGCATCAACACACCATTTGCCAGCTTCAGCTCGACCGAGTTTTCGGTGCTACCGTTGTTGATGGTCAAGATTATCTTGCCACCCGCCATCAAGTCACTATCACTGACCTCGACCCGAACCTGGATCTGATCATTGCCGATCTCTTCTTTAGTCAGCAGCTGGTCGTTGTTGGAATCATCAACTATGACCACGGTCGGTGCGCCGGTCGCGGTGGTGTCGCCCATCACCGCGCTGTCGCTGCCCGGCTGGGACTCGTTGCCCGCCGCGTCGATGATCGTGGCGGTCACGGTCAGGGTGGCGCCGTCCACCGGACGGTCAAACTCGTAGCCCACCTTGCCGGCCGTGATGTCGGCCTCGCTCAGCAGGCGATCGGCCTGGCCGCTGACCTTGAGGGTGTCCCCCGCCTTGGCCTCGGCCGGCAGGCTCACCTCGACGTTGACCTGACCGCTCAGTTCGCTGCGGCTGATGACGCCGTCGTTGTCGGCATCTTCGGTGATGACCACGGTCGGTGCGCCGGTCGC